>JBMDXB010000111.1:0-116077 GCA_048594885.1 Vicinamibacterales bacterium | reverse complement strand
GAGCGATTCAAGCTGCCGGTCGTAGGGGATATCGCGGACCAGCGGGCCTGATCGCCGATCGCTGATCGCCGATCGCTGATCGCCGATCGCTGATCGACCTGATCGCCGATCGCTGATCGCCCGCTGACGGCTGAGGGCTGGTCGCCGTTCGAGCTGCGGTTTGTCGAACCGCGAACGGGGATCTGCGATCAGCGATCGGCGATCAGCGATCGGCGATCAGGCCCGCTGGTCCGCGATATCCCCTACGACCGGCAGCTTGAATCGCTCGCCCTGATACGCCTTGTACATCAGCAGCAGCCACAGCACCGCCGACAGCGGGACGAGGACGAACGTGTTGACGAGCATGCCGACCGGACGGACGCTGCGGAAAGTGATCATCAGCACCGAGAGCGCACCAAAGACGATGATCGATTGCAGCGCGTGGAACCGCACGAAACGATTCGTCGGCTCGGTGAAGAAGAAGACGATGCCCGTGACCCAGCCGAGCGCGTAAGCGAAGGTCGCGGCGACGTTCTCGTCGAGTCCGCTGGACGTCTTCTGGCCGTCAGCCAAGCTGGATTCCCGGCCGGGCGGCGCCACTGCCGCTTGGTCCCTCGAACATCGTCCGTGCTTCGTTGTGCAGCAGGACCCAGTAGGCGTAGATCGCGAGCGCGGTGCCGAACGGCAGGACGAACAGGTTCAGGACGGCGAACGCCATCACGGCCACGCGCGCGGACGGCTGCTGCCGGCGCAGGGCACCGCCGGCCCACGCATTTGCCGCGCCGCCGGCAATCAAGGCGGCCGCACAGATCGCGAACGCCGCGGCGGTGATGCCGGCGGCGAGACGATCGTCGGACGCGGAGACCCCGATGGCGACGGCGCCAAGCGCCAGCAGCAGCGTCGAGACGCCGAGCAGCAGGCCGATCGCGCCCCAGACGAACTGAAGGATGCTCAGGAGGTGGACGTGCGCCTTCAACGGATGCTCACGCGGACTTCGACGAGCGTCGGCGGCGCGCCTGGCGGCATGACGGAGAATCGGAACCGGGAGCCCTCGCGGACGCCGGCCGGAACGCGCAGCTGCATCTCGTGGCGCGCGGAAACTTCTCCGCCGCCGCCGCAGAGCGCGCACCATTCCTGCCAGGTCTCTCCGCGCCCGCCGCAGCGCGGGCAGGTCCGGCGCAGCGGGACGTCGAGCGGCACGGACGTGCCCCAGAAGGCTTCCTGCGGCGTGAGCACAATCTCGGCGGACAGGTTCGTCGCGTGCGACTCGCCGAAGAAGGAGGAGCGCATGCGGTCGAGGACACTCGCCACCGACGGGAAGTCGATCGCGACCTCATCGGTGAGCCAGTCGCCGCCATGGCCCGACGCCGAGTCGCGTGCGAGCCGCGCGTCGTAGGAGCGGCGGCGGTCGGGATCGCTGAGGACGCTGTACGCGCGCGACACCTCGAGGAACGCCGTCCCTCGGTCGTCGCCGGAAATGTCCGGATGGTATCGGCGCGCGAGCTGCCGGTACGCGCGCTTGATCTCAGCAGCGCCGGCGTCCGGTGCAACCCCGAGCACGTCGTAGTAATCGCGCATTATTTGGCGCTCGGGGCCGCGGCTTCGCCGCGGTTCCCTCCGGCCCCTCGCTTGTGTCGCTCCATTGCGCCGCCGCTTCGCCGGCGGCTCCATTCCGCTCCTGAACAACTACAGCCGTGCAGAAAGAGTGCCGACTGAACGGCCTGCCGCCAAGATTAGGAGCCGATCGGGGCCTTGTCAACCCACAGGGCCTGTGCTGAAGTGACGCCCATGGCGAAAGAATGTCCGATGTGCGGAGAACTCATGCGGCTCAGCGAGCGCGAGGTCCAGGAACGGGTCCCCGGCAGCAGCCGGCAGGCGCCGCGACGCGTCCGTGAGTGGATGTGCCCGGAATGCGACTACTTCGAGGAGGCCGAGGGGGACGAAGGTTAGCGAAGGCTCAGCGGGCGCCGAGCGTCAGCAGCATCTCGTTGCGGACGTCTTCCTCGAAATCCGAGAAGTTCAACGCCGTCTCGCACTCGTCACACAGCACCTCGATCACCGCGGGACGCCCTTCTTCGTTCGCTTCGACGCGCGAATCGCGCAACTGGACGACGTGCATCTGCAGGGTCTTCACCAGAAAGTTCCGATCGTTCCCGCAGCTCGGACAGGTATAAGCCATCTCTGAAGGCACTCCTCTCGGGGCTCGATATCGAATAAACCTCAGGATTGTACGGGAACGGCTTTCGGCAACGCAATCAAGATCTTCTGGCCAGGCAATCGATGTACGATCGACGCATATGGCGGATCGCACAACGGATGGCGGACGCACGATTCGCAGCGAGGCCCGCGGCGGTCACTGGGTCGCCTGGGTCGAGGGCACTGACGGCAAGCCGGAACGCTCGGTCGTGTTGGTGGGAGAGACGCGGCAGGAAGCTGAAGAACGGGCGAGAGAGTGGGCGGAGGGGCGGGCGGCGCGCTGAAGTGCGGTTCGCGCGTCCTACTCGTCCCCCTCCCCGTCCTCGTCGAACTCTGACGGATCCCCAAGTCGCAGAATCTGCCCGACGTTGTGACCCGCCAGAATGCAGTGCGGGCCTTTGGCCTCCAGCGAAACCACTGCGACGTCCCAGGGGCGCGCGCGGTAGGCAGCCGCGACGCAGCCGCACGGCAGGCTTTCGAGCGCTTCGAGCTCGAATACCGTTGTCGTCGGCCTTACGTAGGTCAGCGATCCCGCTGTTCCCGGCATACCGTACCTCCCGTCGGAGCCACCCAATGCAATTCAGGATCCAGTTACCCGTTTAGACCACCACCGGACCCCTTTGGTTCCTATTTCGGCGGAAAACGTTGAAGAAATTAGCCTTCGCGGCGAGGCGGCAAAACGTGCCGAAAACCCGCCACCGCCGACCCCTGGAGGCTACAGCAGACCCGGATAGATGACTGCCCCGTCCTCGACTTTCGCGAACTCGCTCAACTCGTGAGGCTTAGGCGCCGCCATCGACAGGATGTGGTGGACCGGCGTCCCGCGAGCGACCAGTGCATCCGAAAGCAACCGCCGATGACATTGCCACCATACGGCTTCGGCACAAAGCACACTTGTGAGGGCGGACGACGCAAACTGTAGTAGTTCGGCGAGCCCGCGCTGAAACTCGGCGCTCTGCATGTGGTCCGCATAGCCGCGAAAGCCCGGGTGCTGCCACGCCGTATTGATTGAATCCGGGCGCGGCTTGCGGAGGCCGCCGAGTGCGGAAAAGTGCCGGTAGCCAATGCCTTCCGCTGCGAGATTTTTCGCGAGCGCCTCGCGGTTGAACTGTGGGTGCCGTCTCGACTGCGGAACCGTCCGCACGTCGGCGATCTGCGCGACGCCGTGCGCCCGCAGCAACGCGACGAACTCCTCCGCCGTCCGCGTCGAGTGTCCGATCGTGAGAATCACGGCCGGGCGGGGCACACGCGGAACTCGAACTCGCGTCCCGAGTGGCCGGTCCAAGTGACCGCATCGCCTGGCGCGGTTGCCGCGGCCGGGAAGACTCGCTTGAGCGACTCCGGCAGCACCTCGGCCAGGCTGCCGCGCCCGGCGGCGAGCTCGCCATTCTTGAGCAGCGTCGAGAGGTACAAGCGGTCGCGCGCGCGTGTGAGCGCGACGTAGAGGAGCCGTCGCGTCTCCTGCTTTTCACGCTCGCGCTCGGCTTCGTCGGTATCCGACACGAACGGCCCGATCGACACCGCGGGCTCGCCGTCCGGCCCATCGGCAATCACGCGCACCGGTTTGGGCGGACCGCTGGCGCCGCGTGCGAGATTGACCACGAAGACGACTGGGAACTCGAGCCCTTTGGCCGCGTGGACGGTCATCAGGTTCACCGCGTCGAGCGCCTCGATCACCGCGTTGGACTCGTCGCCCGCGCTGAGCGCGTCGATGTAGTCGGCGATCCGGGACAGCGTCGCGTAGCCGCGGTTCTGGATACGCCGCACGAGCCCGCGCATCTTCTTCAGGTTCTCCCAGGCCTGCAATCGCCGCGGACCACGCAGCTCGTACGCGTACGCGGTTTCCGGAAGCAGTTGCTCGATCAGATCGGCGGGCGGCACACGATCGACGCGCGCGAGCGCCCCGGCGAGGAACGCCCGCAGATGCACCAGCAGCCGGCGGTCGTCGTCCGCGAGCCGCGCGGCCGCCGCGGGCGGGTCAGGATCGGTGAGCGCCGCGGCGATCCGCGGCGCGAGCAGCTCCAGCGCCGCATCGGACAGCCCCGCGAACCGCGATCGCAGGAACGCGGCGGCTCGGAGATCCGAATCGGGATTCGCGAAGTACCGCATGAGCGCGGTCACGTCCTTGATTTCGTCGGCATCGAAGAAGCCGAGCCCCTTGTAGACGTAGCACGGGATCTGCTGCTCCTCGAGCGCCCGCTCGAACTCACGATGCGTCGTCCGCGATCGGAACAGGATCGCGATGTCGCCGGGCTTCGCGGCGCGCGGGATGCCGGTCTTGCGGTCGCGCACCGACTCCTCCGCGAGGATGCGCGCGATTTCAGAGGCAACGGAGCGGGCGCACGCGTCGGGCTCTCCGGCCACGGCGACGCCGAGTGCCGGCTCGCGGCGTGACGCGGGTGCTGCCTCGACGGGAAACCGATCGGACTCGCCGTAGGTGAAGTCGTCGGGCCGGCCCGCGGGCTGTGCCGCTTCGGTGAACACGTCGTTCACGAATGCGAGCAACTCCGGCACCGCACGGAAGCTCCGTGAGATCGCGCGGCGGGACCCGCCGTCGGGCCGCAGCGCGTCGATGTATCTCGCGGCGTCTTCCAGCACCGCCACTTCCGCATCCCGGAATCGGTAGATCGACTGCTTGCGATCGCCGACGATGAAGATAGACGGTTGGGCCGCGAGACCCGCGCCTTCGCCCCATGCCTCGATCAGCAGGGAGATTAGGTCCCACTGCGCGCGGCTGGTGTCCTGGAACTCGTCGACGAGGACGTGGTGATACCGCCATTCGAGGCGATAGCGGCTCTGTGAGAACTCGTCCATCTGCCGCAGCAGCTCACGCGCCCGTGCGAGCACATCGGAGAAGTCCAGGACCGAGCGCTCGTCGAGCGCGCGCCGGTACTGCTCGAGCGCGATCGCAAACATGCGGCGTACGCCGCGAGCGAGCACGACGTTGAGATCGCGGTTGAACGCAAACACCACGTCGCGGATGCGGTCGGCGATCTCGAACACGGCCGTCCGATGCCGTCGCGCGGCATCGGCCGATGGGTAATGCTCCGCGCGATACGGAGCAATGGTCCCACCCTTTCGCGGCTGCCCTTTTTCGGTGAGGAAGTGCGACGCGACGCGTTCGAGCGTCGCTCGCATGGTGGCCTCGTCCTGCGAACCGGCATCGCGCAAGCGCTCGATGGCGCGGACGAACATGGCGTAGCGCGGGTGGTCACGCGGGCCGTCCGCGAGAAATCGAGCCAGCCCGCCGGGCACGCCGTGCAGCGCATCGCCGAGCGCAATCGCTGCTCTCCGGCAGGCCTCGGCGCTCGTCAGATCGGCAGGCCCGCGGACGAGGAACCGGTTCAGCGCGTCCCAGGCGACGAGGCGGCGATCGAGCAGCGCCGCGAGTCCCTGCCGTGTCCGCGAGACGCCAAGCTGCGCGAGCACGAGCGCGATGTCGGCGTCCGACCCCGCGCGCGACAGGAAGATGCGCAGCGAGCGATCGAGCGATTCCTCCACGAGACGCGGCACTTCCGTCTCGTCGGCCATGCCGAACCCCGGATCGAGGTCCGCCTCCAGCGGGAACTCGCGCAGCAGCGAGAGACAGAACGCGTCGATCGTGCTGATCGCGATCTCGCCCAGCCGGTCGCGCAGATCGAGCCAGCGCGCCTTGTCGATGTCCGATCGCGACGCCGCGTCGCGAAGGTCGTGGACGATGCGCTCGCGCATCTCCGCCGCGGCCTTGCGCGTGAACGTGATCGCGAGAATGTTGGCGGGATCGACGCCGGCCTTCAGCAGGTTGATGTAACGCTGCACCAGGACGGACGTCTTTCCCGTTCCCGCCGATGCCTCGAGCACGACGTTGTGGCGCGGATCGACGGCGAACCGCCGCGCGTCTTCGTCCGCCGCCGGCGGGACGATCGTGTCGTCGAACAGCGAGCGTTGTCCGTGCTCACTCATCGCCCACGTAGTCCTTCCGGCAGACGCTCGGGTACGGGCACCAGTTGCAGCGATACGGCTCGTCGGGGTCGGCCGGGAAATGCCCCGCCTCGATGCCGTCGAGCGCCTCCAGGAAGCGCGCTTCGCCGGCGGCGATCGCCTCCGCGATCGGCGTCCTGCCGCCGAAGGGGACGAACGCGTCCTTCTCTTTGAAAGCCACGTACCCGGCACTCGAGACGGCCCAGTTGCGTCCGTGCCGCCCTCTCAGCCGCTGCTGCGCGCAGATGCCGTAGATCGGCAACTGCAGCGCCCGCGACATTTTCGGCGCCCGGCCAAGCTTGTAGTCGATCACCCGCAGCGTGCCGTCGGCGAGCAGGTCGATGCGATCCGCCTTCCCGCGCAGCGCCACCATCCGGCTCGTCCCGCCGCGGCGGAACTCGAACTCGCCCTCGAGCTCGTACTCGAGCAGCCGCTCGACGACCTCGGTTCCCTGCTCGATCTCGAACGCGAACGCCCGCGCCGCCAGCCCCGCAGCCGCGGCCGATCCCAGAAGGCACGTGCGTTCGAGCGCGCGATCCGCCTCGGCGAGCGTCAGCAACTGCTCCTCCGTCACCCGCTCGAACAGCGCCAGCGCTTCCTCGAGCGTGTCGCTGGTGATCGCGCGGCGTCCGGCGGCGTGCCACTGCTCGAAGAACAAGCGGAAGACCTCGTGGAGAAACTGCCCGCGCTCCTGCGGCGTCAGCCCGGACTCGTCGTCACGCTCCTCCGGCAGCCGGAGGATGTGCGCCGCGTAGTACTTGAACGGACATTCGAGGTAGCGCTCGACGTGGCTGACGGCGTAGACGGTGCCCGCGCTCACACCAACGGCGTCGGGCGCGCGCGAGCGTGACAGGCGCATCGCGAGCCACTCGGCCGCGCTGCCCTCGACCGCATCGGCGATCACGGGCTCCTCCGCCAGCGCTTCGTGCGTGAACACGCGCGCCTCCGGTGGCGGCGCGACGATCGCGACAGGGAGTCCTGCTGCCTGAACGTCCTCGAGCAACGCGGACGCAGGCACGATCGCGTCGTCCTCGAGCGTGAACGTCGAAACGGCCACGCGCGTCCGCGGGAGCAGGAGCAGATCCTGGAACCGCGCCCGTGCCGCGGGGAGTCGATCGTTCTCCGCCGGCCAGCCAAGCTGCCCGAGCAGCGAGACGGGATAGAAGATGTTGCGCCGGGATCGTTCGGGCCAGTCGGATTCGACGAGGCCGACGAGGCACAACTCGTCGAGGTCCGCATACGGCGCGGCCGCGGCGTCCAGCAGCCGCACGCTGCCGTCGCCTGTCGCCGGCGAGAACGTCTGCCCCTCGATCCATCGGCGGATCGCGGCCGCCAGCTCGGGCAGCGGCAGCGGCTCGTCTTCATGACGCGCGTGGGCGTCGCGAAGGCGTTCGAGCGCGCCGAGTACCGCCTCACGGGCGCGCAGGTGCCGCGCGTACCACTCGTCGGGGGGCGACGGCAGTCGCTCGTGATTCCGAATGAACGTCAGGAGCGTCTCGATTTGGCTCGAGGCTGAACGAGCATCGACGATCGCACGCAGCGATCGTGCCGCGGCATCGGCCCCCTTCAACGCCGGAGCTGCGCGTCTCCACAATGAGGACCGCCGCCGCCGCTCTCCGTCGGACCGGTCACGCGACGGCCCGGCGGCGAGCGCCGACAGACGATCGAATCCGCCGGCGTACTTGAGATCCAGCAGCAGATCGTCGGCCGCCGCGATGCTGTCGGAATCGATTCCGGCTCCGTCGGCTTCGAGCCTCCAGTGCGGCGAGCGCAGGAGCGCGATGGTGGACGCGCGCGTCGCTTCTCCAATGACGAACGTCAGCAGAACGTCGAGCGCCGCAACGAACGGTTCACCGGCGAGCGGCAGCGAGTCGAGTGCCTGGTAGGGCACCTTTGCGTCCGTGAACACCTGACGCGCGAGATAGAGGTACGGCAGCGGACGCTGAAATACGATTCCGAGGGTCCGAGTGGTCCGAGTCGTTCGAGTGGTCCGAGCGATGGCGACGAGCTCTTCTTCGCGATCGCGGGACGTGAACCAGTGAGCCTGCGGCTCGCCGGCGGGCCGCTCGGGAACGGCGAGCGTCGGCGGCGCCGACGCCTCGCCGGACCGCTCCTCGTCGAGACCGGGCAGCGCGGTCCGAATGCGCTCGTGGAAACCTGACGCGAGCAATGCCTCCGTGGCGATGACGTCGAGGCGCTCCAGTAGTGGAAGCCGTGTCAGCAGGTCGAAGTCGCAGGGCCACAGCCCGCGCGCATCCGCAGCCTGATCGGCGACCGTCACGACGATGTGCCGGCAGGCCGGGACGGTGGCGTGCGTCAGCAGCAGCGTGCGCAGGCCATGCTCGTCCACGCGCCCGCTCGCCGACACGTACTGCTCGAACGCCGCCAGCGACGCGGACAGGAAGTGCGTCTGCCGCAGCATCCGCTCCGCGCCGCGATCGGTATCCGCGACCGGTTCGAGCGTACCGACCATCAGCCGGTCGAAGTCGTCGAGCGTGCGGTTGTTCCGCCGCAACTCGTCGTAGAGGCCGAGGATCTCGACGAGGAGGCCGGGGCGCAGGCGGAACGGCGGGGCGGCGCCGCGAGCGACGGCGTCACCTGCCGCGCGCCGCAGCATCACCTCGCGGTCGAATTCGGTCAGTAGCCCGGGCGCGCGTGGCAATCGTTCGTAAAGGCGCGCATACAGCTCGTCGCGCGTGATGATGTCGGGCAGCGCAGGCGCGACAGAAGCCGTCAGCAATCGCTTCTCGAGCGTGCGGCGCAGCTCCTCGGCGGCCCCGCGCGTGGGCACGACGACGGCGGTGCCGTGCGGGTCGGCGACCGGAAACACCAGCGCCGCGACGGACGCGTGCATCGCGCGCAGGTCCGGCACCCGCACCAGGCGGGTGATACGTGGGGTAATCACCTGAGTTGAGGTGGTGAGGTCAGCTTGTTCAGCTCGTCGAGCGCGCGCTCGAACATCATCAGCGCGCCGGCGGCCGCGGAGGATGCTTCCCACGCCACCGCCATGTCAGAGGATTCTATCGCTTTCCGTCGCGTGCCCGCTGCGCGAAGGCCCATGGCCGCCGCGGTACTGAGCAGCGATTGGATCGGCGCGATTTCCGCCGGCGGCTTGATGCGGGCGAGCGACCGATTCGCTTCAGTCATCCGCCACTCGAGGTACTCGAGCGATTTCGGCGCCGGGCCGGCCAGCTCGCGAATCGCTTCGAGCCAGCGACGCGAGCGCCGGAGATGGTCGATTCCCGTCTCGAGCAGCGTTGCGTAGGCCTTGATCGTTCCGACGCGCACCGCCCAGGCGTCGCGGGCCAGCCGCAACCGCCGTGCGTCGTCCAGCCGCAGGTCCAGCATCGCGACGAGGGCGGCAATTTCCTGCGGACGGCGGCGGCCGAGACGCTCGTCCTCCGCGTCAACACGCTTGATCAAGGTCTGCATGCCGGTCACGTCCGCTGCGTTCGCGCGCGCGTCCGCCGCGGCCATCATCCGCTTCACCAGATCGGCGTACGCGCCGGTGGTGCGCAACTCGGCGTTCAGCTCGGATGCCGCCGCTTCGCGGACGCTTACGGCCCACGCGGCCGGTTCCTTGCGCTCCAGCGCCCTGGTGATGGCCTCGAGCAACGACATCCGCTCGGTGGGATCAGGCGTCAGGCGCGCGATCTTCAGCGCCTGCTCGTACGTCTGCCGGGGGTCCGGGTCGGGCAGCGGATCGGGAGGCGCGGGCGGCAGCGTGACAGCGTAGAGATTCAACTCGAAGCGCGGCTGCCCGGCCGCCGCGCGAAGCTGCGACACCACGTCGTCGAACATCCACAGGAGCTGCCGGACGTCGGCCGCGCGATAGCCGTAGTTGTGCTTCGGCCACTCGGCGAGGTTCCTGCGGGCCTCTTCCGCCATCTCGAGACGCCGCACGGGGTCCTTCGTCAGCGCGACGTCGTTGAGCGCCGCCGCGACGTGACTGCTCAGGATCGCGAAGTCCTCCTCGCCACGCGTTTCAGCGTAGCGTCGCGCGCGGACGGCTTCCGTGTATTCCTCGGTGCGGCGCCAGTCCACCGCCGTGTCCGAGATGGTCACGAGCTGCAACTGCGGCGTGGGCTCCAGCGCGCCGATTGGAATCGAGAACACGACGCGATCGGCGACGCGCGTGTATTCGCCGTAGCTGACGATGTCGCTGCCGTCCTGGAGAAAGATGCGATAGAGAACCTTTTCCGACGCCGATAGGGACACGGCGAGCGATGCGACGAGCATCACGATGACAAAAATGACAGCGCGCGGACCGGCTGTGGAAAACATGTTGAAGAACCGTGCATGTCCTGTGGACGGACGGACAGCGGAAAATATTTTCACATCGATTGCTCCAAAAATCACGTCTGTGCACCCGCCGTGTGCGCCTTCGATTCTTCCTTCGCTTGATCGAGCCTTTCGAGTCGCTAGAATTCAGGCTTTCACCGGTCGCTCATAACCTCTTTTTCTTCCGTTCGGCGGTCCCGTGAACGTTCATCGCTACGAAGAAGTGATCAATGGACGCGAGTACCGGATTGAGGTCTCGCGTATCGGCATCGGCCAGTGGCGAGCGCAGATCGCCAGGGTCCCGGGCGGTTCCGCAGCGCTCATGCCTTTCTACGGCAAGACGCCCGACGAGGCCGCCAGCCATTTGAGCCGCTGGCTCTCGATCGCGCACGGCCAGCCGGCCTCCCGTGCCTAGACGCCTTCTCTTCCTGCTTCTGACGGTCTTTTTGTGCCTTCGGATGGATTCCGAAGCGGCGCAGGCGTCCGCGTCCCTGCCGAAGGTACGCCTGATCGCGACGGGCGGCACGATTTCGAACCGCGCGGGCGGACGGCTGACCGCCGAGGAGCTGCTGAAATCGATCCCCAACCTCGATCGGTACGTCCGCGCGGAATCCGAGCAGTTCGCGAATCTCCCGAGCAGCAGCCTTACGCTGAAGCAATGGCTCGAGCTCGCGCGCCGCATCAACGCGCTGCTGAAGGAGGATGCGGATCTCTCCGGGATTGTCGTCACGAGCGGGACGGATACGCTCGAAGAGGCCGCCTATTTTCTGAACCTCACCGTTCGGTCCGACAAGCCGGTCGTCCTCGTCGGAGCGATGCGCAACCCGAGCACGCTCGGCTACGAGGGGGCGTCAAATCTGCTCGACGGCTTCCGCGCCGCGGCGGAACCGCTGTCGCGCGGCCGTGGCGTGCTCGTCGTGCTCAACGGCGAAATCAACGCCGCGCGCGAGGTGACGAAGACGGACGCGCTCCGCCTGCACACGTTCCAGACCCGGGGCTACGGCATCCTCGGCGTCGTCGACTCGGATCGCGTCGTCTACTACCGCAACGTGGTGAAGCGGCACACGAAGGACAGCGAGTTCGACGTGTCCGCGATCGACCAGTTGCCGCGCGTGGACATTGTGATGGTGTACCAGGACGCGAGCGGCGACGTGATCAAGGCGCAGGTCGATCAGGGCGCCCGGGGCATCGTCATCGCGTCGGCGGGCGCCGGCGCGCTCAGCGGCACGCAGGGCGAAGGCGTCCGTTATGCCGCGGAGAAGGGCGTCTTCGTCGTCATCACGACGCGCGCCGGCAGCGGCCGCATCGCCGGCGGCCGCGGTGGCGGGATGCGCATCCAGGGAGAAGATCTGGCGCCGCTCAAGGCGCGCATCCTGTTGATGCTGGCGCTGACGCGAACCAAGGACCCAGCCGATATCCAGCGGATGTTCACCGAGTACTGACCACCGCGGGCAGCTCGGGCTCACGCCGGAGCGGCTGGTGGCGCAGGTACGTGGCCGAGCGCCAGATCCACTCCAGCGGGCCGAAGCGATAGCGCGCAAGCCAGATTCGGCTGAATCCTGCCTGCAGGGAGAAGAGCACGACGGCGGCGGCCACGTAGCTGAAGGGCCGCAGCTTCAGGCCGAATCCATACCCGGAGGCCAGAACGTCGAGCGCAATGACCTGCACCATGTAGTTGGTGAGCGCCATCCGTCCGGCCTGGCCGAAGATCGCCAGCCGCGCGATCCAGCGGTGTCGGTACGCCAGCAGCAGCGTCACGGCGCCGATGTACGTGAGGCACAGCCACTGGTCGTGAACGAAGCCGAACGCTGCCAGGAGCGGCCACATCATGGCGGGAACCGGCATCTGCGGCAGCCTCGGCGCGACCTGCCACTGCACGAGCCAGGCAGCCGCCCATGACAGCGCGCCGAACGTCATCCAGCCGGCGATGAGGCGGACGTGGCGCTGCGGCCGCTCCAGTACGCCATGCCGAAGCGCGAGCAGGCCGAGGATGAATAGAGCAAGATTCATGTCCGGCACGAACTCGCGCCAGGTGGACGGAAGCCTTCTCACAAAGACATCCCACCGGGCGGCGAGCAGCGTCGGGTAGCTCGCCTGTGCGCGCAGCAAGTCCATATCCGGAGCGGGTGCGCGAGCGGGGACCGAGCCCGTCCACCAAGCGTGCAGCGCCGTCGCCTCCATGACGACCGATGTCGCGCAGACCGCCACGGCGGCCGTCACGAGCAGCGCGCGCGTAGACCACCGCCGCACGAAGAGGAGCGCGACGCCCCAGAACGCGTACTCGAGCAGGATGTGAAAACCGAAGCCGGCTTCCGCCACGACGCCGAAGAGCGCCAGCGCGCCAAGCCGACGTAGGTACACCGGCGTGACGGCCGTGCCGCGCGTCTCGAGGCGCCGCAGGAGCACGGCGAATCCCACGCCGAACAGGAACGCGAACGTGCCCCACGCCTTCTGCTCGACGAACATCCAGACGCCCCAGCCAACCAGATCCTCGAGCCCCGACGCCGGCAGGCGCATGTTCTGGTGGAAGTGGACGAGGATCATCCCGAACAGCGCCAGGCCGCGGAGGATATCGAGCGTTGCGATGCGCCCGGAGACCATCGGGCGGTCCATTTCGGGAGCCAGGACGTACGTAGTCATCGGGTGAGGTCAGACGTCTGGAGGCAGGCACGTGCCCGAAGATCGGACGAGGATTATACGCCGCACGCATAAGGACGGCCGACCGCGACCTCCAGCGGATGTTCACCGAGCACTGACCGCGGGCAGCGCCAGCCCGAACGACATCCCGTCGGCTTCGCGCCGCACCCACACGCGGCCGCCCTGCGTCTCCACGAGGTGTTTGACGATGGCGAGGCCGAGACCGCTGCCGCCCGTCGCGCGCTGACGTGATGGATCGGCGCGATAGAACCTGTCGAAGACGCGCGCCAACTGCTCGTCGGTCAGCACGCCGCCGCTGTTGCGTACCTCCAAGACGACTTCGTTTCCATCGAGCTCCGCGCGGACGAGGATCGTTCCACCCGACGGGGTGTGCCGCTCCGCATTCGTGAGCAGATTCAACAGTACCTGACGGAGGCGGACAGGGTCGGCTCGCACCGCCAACGTGGCCGGCACGTCGACTCGCAGTCGGCGGTCGCCTTCGAGCCCGGCTGCCCGCGCCGCCGAGGCGACGACCTGGACGACATCGACATCCTCAATCGACAGCCGCAGCTCATGCGCTTCGGCAAGCGCGAGCTCCTGCACGTCGCCGACGAGTCGCGAGAGGTGCCGCACTTCCTCATTCGCGCCCGCCAGCGCCTGCGCCGGATCTGCCGCCAGACCGTCGATGAGGGTCTCCAGGCGGCAGCGCAGCGCGGTGAGCGGCGTGCGCAGCTCGTGGGCGACGTCGTGCAGCAGGCTCTTCCGCAGCGCCTGCTGGCGTTCCAGTTCGGTTGCCATCGCATTGAACGCGCCGGCGAGCTCGCCGACTTCGTCGGCTCCGGTGGCGGCGACGCGGCGCGACAGATCGCCGGCGGCCAGCGCGCGTGTGGCGTCGCGAAGCGCGCGGATGGGGCGAACGATCCTTCGCGTGAGCCACCATGTCGCGGCAACGGCGAGTGCGCCGACGAATGTCGTCGCGAACAGCAGCCGGAGGTCGATCGAGACGAGAAACGGACCGGTGACGGGATCGCGCGCCGTATCCCGCAGCTGGATGACGTGCACGGTCGCCGTCCGCCCGTCGGCGAGCCGAATCACCGGCGCCTCCGGATCGCGGAACGTCAATGCGAGGGCCTCGGCCGCCACGCCCGCGCCGCGAGTCGCTTCGAGGACCAGCGCGTCACCGTCGGCTCTGACCTTCACGTTGCGAAGCCGTCGGAGCGGGGCGCCGGCGGTCGCGACGTCACCGCCGGGCGCGACGACGAGGAGCGCCTCAGCGGCGCCGAGGTGAGCTTCAGCAGCGCGCATCACTTCGTCGGGGCAACAACGGCCGTCGAGGAGCGAGAGAAGCGCGGCGGCCGGTCTCGATGGGCCGCCGACCCGCGGCTTGCGCACCGTCTCCTCGAACCGCCGGAACTCCCGCCGCGCGCTCTGCCGCGCCGCGAGGCCGACGGCCACCACCGCGCTCAACGCGAGCACGCTGACGGCGCCGAGCAGCTTCGTTGGCAGGCGAGCCATCGCCGCGCGCCGCGAGCTTGTAGCCGACGCCGTGCACCGTCGCGATGAACTGCGATTCGCGGCGCGGATCGAGTTTCCGGCGCAGGTTCGTGATGTGGACGTCTACGGTGCGATCGGTGCCGTCGAAGTCCGGGCCGAACACGCGGGCGAGGAGCTCCTCGCGGGTGAACACGCGGCCGGGATGCCGCGCCAACGTTTCGAGCAGACGGAACTCCGTGCGCGTGAGCGTCACGGCGCGACCGGCCACGCGTGCCTGGCGCGACCAGAGATCGATCTGCAGGTCGCCGGCGGCGACCGCCGGTGGAGGCGCGGAAGGCCCCGCAGCGGCGCGCCGCAGCAGCGCCTGGACGCGCGCAACCACCTCGCGCGGGCTGAACGGCTTCGGCACGTAGTCGTCGGCGCCGAGCTCCAGGCCGGCGACGCGATCGTCTTCCGACGTGCGCGCGGTGAGCATGATGATCGGCACCGCCGACGCCGCGCGCAGCCGGCGGCACACCTCCTGTCCGCTCATGCCGGGAATCATGAGATCGAGAATGACGAGCGAGACGTCCGCTTGACCTGCAAGCTCGAGCCCGCGGCGGCCATCGCTCGCGGTCGCGACCTCGAATCCCGCCTGCTGCAGGTACAAGGCCAGCGTCTCGGTCACCACCGCGTCGTCTTCCACGACGAGGACCTTCATTGGGCGGCGAGCGCTCGCATGATCGCCGTGCCGATCGCCTCGCCTGACGGCGGATCGAGATTCGCGAGGGCGATGACCGTCCAGACGCCGTCGGAATCGAGTACCGCACTTGTGCCGGGCGCGCCGCCGGCAATGCCGTATCCACCCATCACGCGTGCAGTTCCTTTCGCCTCCGTGCGAAGCACACGTGACGTGCCCTGCTCGTCGAGCAACCGGCGCTCGCGTAAAGCGTTGTCGTACGCCAGCAGATCGGCCGCGGTGGCGAAGGCGCTTCCAGCGGCGCTCCCGGCCGCGCCACGCATGAGCACGTTGCTGCGCAGGTGCCCGTCGGGCGTTCGCCTCGTGTAGCCGATCGCGATGTCCGGTTCGATGCTGTCCGTGTGCGGGAAGCCGGTGTGCGTCATGCCGGCGGGCTTGAACACGTGCCCGGCAAGGTACTGCTCGTACGGCATGCCGGATACGCGCTCGATGATAGCACCCAGGACGATGTAGCAGCCGTTGCAGTACTGGGTGCGTGTGCCGGGCGCGAAGAGCGGAGGCTGCTGAGAGATGAAGCGGAGATAATCCGCGTTCGAGCGAAACCGGTCCTTCGGCGTGCCGGCGAATGTCTCGCCGAAGATGTCGCCAATGCCGGCGGCGTGGCCGAGGAGCTGCTCGATCGTCGCCGCGCGCGACTGCTCCTGCGGATAATCCGGAAGGTGCTTGCCCAGCGTGTCGGAGTACGACAGCTTGCCGTTCGACACGAGCTGCGCGACCGCGGTCTGCGTGAACGACTTGTTGATCGATCCGAGCGAGAAGCGATGCGCTGTCGTGTTCGGAATCCGGTTCGCTCGATCGGCGAGGCCGTACGCCCTCTCGAACAGCGGCTTTCCGTCCCTGGCCACCAGCACGACGCCGCTGAAGGCGTCGCGCGCCGTCAATTGCGACAGATAGCCGTCGAGGGCCTTGCCGAGTTCTGCGGCTGACATCGTCGCGTTGATTGGCACCTGGGGGACGTCCGCACTGCCGCCCGCACCGCCGCCGACGTCGATGCCGATGCCGTTGATCCGGAACGGCGCCGCGGCCTCGAGATCGAGCGTGATCACACCTGAGACACCGGTCGAGCCCTTCACAGAGATCATCAACGGAGCGCCGGGACCGCGCCGCGTGATGCGGTCGCTGGTAATCGTCCCGAACTCGCTGCGCATCTGCTGGTACAGCTTGGCGTGCTCCTCGGGCGTCCGCCGCGTCCACATGTCCGGCGCGAAGTGCTCCCTCGCCATCGCCAGCCACTGCTCGGGACTGCCGCTGTTGAAAGCGGTCATGACCGCGTCGATGCGGGCCCGGACCTCGGGCGGCGGTCCGCCGGTCGCCCTCCGTTCCTGCGCGGCCGAGGCCGCGGTGACGAGGACGAAGACGACCGGAAGCAGCTGGTGATATGCGGGCATCGGTAGGCTCCTTGTGATGAAGCCTACCAGCCGGTTGCTAAGAATTGATGAAGGTCAGAAGCTGTCGGCCGCCACGTACGCGTCGATCAGCTTCCGCTCCCCTTCCGCGCCGGGGAAGGCGTTGCCGTGCTCCATGCCGAACACGAACTCGCGCCCTTCCTTCAGCGCGCGGTCGTGAATGTGCTTGAAGATGTTGCGGTAGTTCAGCTCTCCGGTGCCGGGCTCCTTGCGTCCCGGGTTGTCGCCGATCTGGAAGTAGGCGATCTCGCTCCACACGTGATCGATGTGAGGAATCACGTGACCTTCGTTCCGTTGCATGTGGTAGATGTCGAACAGGATCTTGCACGCGGGGCTGTTGACGGCGCGGCAGATCGCGTAGGTCTGATCCGAGGTGCGCAGGAACAGATCCGGATTGTCGCTGAGCGGCTCGAGCACCATCGTCAGGTTGTGCGGCGCGAGGATGTCGGCGCCCGCGCGCAGCGCGTCGATGACGTGCCCCGTCTGCACGCCGATCGGCAGCGTGCGCTCGAAATAGCCGGGAACGACCGTCAGCCACTTCGCGTTGACGCGCTTGGCGACCTCCACGGCAGCGCGACACGTGTTCAGGAACGTCTCCTTGAACTCCGGCTTGCCGGTCGCGAGCGACACCTTCCAGTTGTCGCCGCCGTCGATGACGAACACGCCCATCGTCATGCCGAGCTTGGCCATCGTGTCAGCGATGCGCTGCTGCAACTCCGGCGCGCGGCGCATCATCCCGTTGTCCTCCAGCGCCGTGAAGCCGGCGTCGGCCATGAACTTCAGCTGATCGATCGGGTCCTTGCCGGCGGAGTTCGCGAACATGCCGAAGTGGGGAGCGTATCTCAGCTTGAACTTGTGCTTCGTGCGCTGGGCGAGATCGAACGCGCCGAAGGCGGGCGATGCAAGCGCCGGCAGTGCGGCGGCGGCGCAGGCGGCCCTCACGAGGAAATCGCGGCGATTCACAGGCGTGCCTCCATGTCGAGTGCGCGCAGTATACCGGGAGTCGTGAGTCCGGATTCGTTAGAATGCCGGACGATGATCCCGGCAGTCATCCTGGCGGCGGGTCAGTCGTCGCGCATGGGGCGCTCGAAGGCGCTGCTGCCGTGCGGCCCGGACGGGCCGTCGTTCGTCGCGCGGCTGATCGCGACGCTTCGCGAGGCCGGCATCGACGACGTCCTCGTCGTCGCGCGCCCGGATGACGATGCGCTGCGCGACGAAGTCGAGGCGCACGGGGGCAGGTTCGTCGAGAACCCGCGGCACCAGGAGGGGCAATTGTCGTCGCTGCTCGCGGGGCTCAACGTCGCCGATCGGCCCGGCGTGCGGGCGGTGCTCGTGACGCCTGTGGACGCGCCGATGATCGCGGCCGGGACGGTCGCGACGCTCACGAGTCAGTTCGGCAGGACGTCCGCGTCAATCGTGCGGCCCGCCTCCGGGGGCCGCCACGGCCATCCCGTCATCTTCGCGCGCGCGATGTTCGACGCGATCCGACACGCCGATCCCGCGGTTGGCGCTAAAGCGGTATTGCGGGCCCATCCGGAAGCGGTGCTCAATGTCGAGGTCGACGATCCGGGCGTCGTGGCAGACATCGACACGCCTGCCGACTACGAGCGGGTGATTGGCGGGGAATTTCCCGAAGATCTGGGAAGCTGACTTCCTACTTCAGCGGTCTTCACGCCTCGGCAGGTTGCGCGGACGAAGATCGGCCGAGCCCGTCATGCGCTCGCGCAGCTCACGGGAATCGCGGAGGACGGCTTCCAGTCTGGACTGCAACTGCCGCGCGCGTTTCACATGCCGATCAATACTCCGACGTTCGCGCTGCAACTCTCCTCCAACTCCCAGTTATGCCGTAAGAAAGCAGACGAAGTGCCACTTCCCAGCCCGACCGATCCGGCAGAGCTCTGCCGTAATGCGGGGCTGCATCACTGCTTCTCGAGCGGAAGCGAGCACGTGGGCCATCTGCCACGAGCCGCCGCTGAGCGCGCCGACTCTCGTCCCATCGAGGAACGCGGACTGCACCGCCTGCAGCCGCTGCGCCGACGTCATGTAGCGCATCCACGCCGACGAGAAGCCGAAGAAGCGGTCGAGGCCGAGCATCGCCGCGATGTAGCCGATGTTGGGTGAGGTGATGCCCATCCAGTCGATCGCCTGCTGCGCGTTATCGTCGGTGCCCTTGAAGAGGGTTCGCAGGGACTCGAAGCCCTTGGCCTCGGACCAGTCGAGAACGGGAAATTCGCTGGGACGAAGGTTCGACTGCTTCGGTGCCATGCGCCTGACCTGCGCAGGACCGGGAGCGCTCGGGGAGCGGACTTGTAGCACGTCTTTGACCGAGGCGCGACCGTCCGGTACAATTGGGGGTCCGTCCAGCCACGTGTGGGCCTGTAGCGCAGTTGGGAGCGCGCCTGAATGGCATTCAGGAGGTCACGGGTTCGACTCCCGTCAGGTCCATAACCCCCTGATGCAAGCGCGGAACGAAGTCTCCGAGATAAAGCGAGCCCGTTGAGGACGCGATTGATCCCGGGTACGAAGATATCGTCACGGGAAAGGTGATCCGGCTCGAGACGACCGGATGGATTACCGCCGCCACCGGGACGCAGCGAACCCGGCGGTATCCGCGGCCTAGTGAACCAAGCTAATTGTCCCTTTGACGGAGCCGGAGGACACCAACGTCGGGATATTCAGGGAACGCTCAACGACGAGTGTCCCTGACGCTTCGTCGAACCGCCCGGTTCCACCAGTGATCGTGTGTGTTTCCATGACGGCAGCCGTTGGGAACGTGATGACGGCCTGACCGGCGACGGTCGTGAAGATCTCGTCGCCGTTGGCTGCGATCCATGTCGCCGTACCCGATGCCGTACTGACCGGCGGAGGGATAACCGTAAACTCCGACAGCAGGGTGAATCGCCCCAGATGCGTTGCTTCGCCCGTGCCGCTGAGCTGATGCAGAGCGCCGGCGACTGTTTCATTCGTTTGCAGCGTGCCGCTGAACGGCAACTCCGAACCGCCAGTGGCCTGCGTCGACGCCGCGCCGGCGACGATGCGGGAGGGGGCCGTCGGCGCACTGAAACGCGTGTCCGCGCAGGCTGCGGTGAGGACACAGAATCCAAGTACCAGGTATCGCATCGTTCCACTCCTTTTGAAGCGACCTCAGATCCGCTCACGGCGCCAATCCTGAGGCGACGACGCGACCAGGTCCATCGAGAGGGCATCAAGAAAGCCTCAAGCTTTTCTCTCCCTCCAACGCTCTGAATCTCTTATACTTGGCCCCCTTTTCGATCTGGGCTGCCAGCTCCCATGCCCGATTCAACGACGACCAGCTCTTACCGGTTCGGCCCCTTCCTTCTCGATCCGCTCGCTTATCAACTGCGCCAACAAGGCCAGTCGGTGCGGCTCGAGCGCCGGCCGATGGACTTGCTTATCTTGTTCGTGGAGCGTCGCGGCGAACTGATCACACGGCAGGAAATCGCGGCGCGACTGTGGCACGAAGATGTGTTCGTCGAGACCGAGGCTGCGGTCAACACCCTCATCTGGAAGCTCAGATCGGCCCTCCGCGACTCGCCTGAATCACCGCGATTCATCGAGACCGTGGCTGGCAAGGGTTACCGGTTTATAGCATCGGTCGAAATCGTCTCCGCAGTCGCATCGCCTTCACTGGCGTCGAAGGAGCGTACGGCGGGATTGTCGACGGCGGAGGCGGTGGCACAACCGACAGCCCGCCAAGTTGTGCATCACCCGAATGGCGAGACCCAGAGCGGTGCGCCTGCGCCTGTATCGCCGACTTCCCCCAGTGGCGAGGCATGGTGGCGGCGGGCGCCTGCCGCACGACGTGCCAGCTTTCTTCTGGTAGGTGTCGTGGTCGTCGCTGCTGTCGGTTGGCTGGCGCTGCAGTCTCCTCCACGCACGACGACGATCGCGGTGCTGCCATTCGAGAACTTCGGTGAGAATGCCGACCGTGAGTATCTGGCCGAGGGGCTTCACGAGGAGATCATCGCCTCGCTCGGGCAGATCAGCCCCGAGCGTCTCCGCGTCATCGGACGCAGGTCCACGCTGGCCTACAAAGAGACTACGAAGTCGCTGGCGCAGATTGGCAGTGAGCTGAATGCGGATTATCTGGTCGAGGGCTCGGTGCGAGTCGAGGGCGAACGAGTGCGGGCTACTGCCAAACTCATTCGCGTCGGCGATCAGGTGCAGGTGTGGTCGCACTCCTATGATCAGCGTCTGTCGAGCATCGTGGCGCTCCAGATCGAGCTGAGTACAGCGATCGCAGGGCACGTGACGACGCGCTTGACGGCGGCGGATCTGGGCGCACTGGCGCGGCGGCAGACACAGGATGCGGAGGCGTACGACCTGTACCTTCGCGGCCGATCGCTCTGGCGTCAGCTGACGCCGGCCACCAATCTGAGCGCCATCGAGCACTTTCGTCGTGCAACCGTTCGCGATCCTCGCTACGCCCTCGCCTGGGCTGGCATCGCAGACGTGTATGGCGGCATGCCAATCAACGCCGATGTCGCGCCGCTGACGGTCGGTCCTGAGGCGCGCGCAGCCGTCCAGCGGGCGCTCGACGCGGACGGCGACCTCGCCGAGGTGCTGTTCAGCCGCGGCTTCGTCAGCTACTACTTCGACTGGGACTGGGAGTCTGCAGAGGCCTCCTTCCGCCACGCGATTACGATCAATCCGGGCCTTGCGGTCGCGCATCGACTGTTGGGGCACACCCTGTCACAGATGCGCAGGCACGACGAGGCGCGCGATGCCGTGCGGCGCGCCGTGGACCTCGACCCGTTCGATCCGATGAACCACGCGGTCGCGTCACAGGTCGCGTTTCAAGCGCGCGACTATCCTGCTGCCATCGAGAATGCCAGGCGGGCTGTCACACTCGATCCCGACTTCTGGATCGGCTACATGCAGCAGGCGCAGGTATACGAGCAGGTAGGGCAAACGGATCTGGCGCTAGAGGCACTCTTGACCAGCGCGCGCTACTCGCGTGGCAACAGCAAGACGCACTCGTTGGAGGGATACATTCTGGCGAAGACCGGACGTGCCAGCGACGCCCGCGAGGTGTTGCGAACGCTCGAAACGGTTTCACGCGAGCGCTTCCTGCCGCCTTATGCACAGGCCCTGGTGTACGCCGGCCTCGGCGAGCGCGACAGCGCGTTCTACTCGCTCGAAAAGGCGTACGACGTCCGGGACGTGCATTTGATGTTCCTCACAGTCGATCCGAAATGGGACCCCTACCGGAGTGACTCGCGCTTCGAGAGGCTCATTGCGCGGTGTGGGTTTCGAGTCGAAGATTGATCTCAGCGGCGCTCCGCAGTGCTTCAACTTGCCTTGCCGGCCCCGCCCGCCCCAACCAGGCAGACCAGCCGCGACGAGGCGATCAAGCGCGCCAATTCCGACAGCTCGCGCTCCCGCCCGACGAAGCTAGTGAGCTCAGCCGGAAGATTGTGCTTTGGCATCCTTTCCGGCCGGCGCTCTGCGCCGCTTTGCAGCGTCTGTCTCAGTGCGGCGAGGTCGATCGCCACCTCCTTAGCGCTCTGATAACGTCGGTCGGGCTGTTTCTCGAGGCACTTACGCACTATGCGATCCAGTTCGGCCGGCACGTCGGGACTCGAGCGCGAGAGCTCCTTTCCGAGGCGGTGTACTCCGCAGAGCTGTCCATTCGAC
Organism: Vicinamibacterales bacterium; assembly: GCA_048594885.1. GTDB lineage: Bacteria > Acidobacteriota > Vicinamibacteria > Vicinamibacterales > 2-12-FULL-66-21 > JBMDXB01. The sequence goes on along the minus strand of JBMDXB010000111.1, from coordinate 93,727 downwards.
GATATCGATGGACTGTACGAGCCCGGTATCGCCGATGTCGGTCTCTGCTTTCTCGATGAGCCCGTGCTCGGCATCCGGCCCGCCAAGCTGGCGACCCAAACCCTCGACGACGAGAGTGTCGTCGCCACCAGGATGACGATTGCGGGCTATGGAACCACCGCGCCGCCTCCCGGCGGTCCGACTGACACGTCGCTTTACGATGGCCTCCGTCGATGGGGGACGTCTGCGGTGGACCAGGTGGTCGATCAGAACTGGGTAACGTTCAATCGCGATCCCGTCACGGTCTGCTTTGGTGACTCGGGCGCGCCGACGTTCTTCAATGGGCGAGTGGTCGCAATCGCATCGGATGGCGCCGCAGACTGCGCGTCCGCCGACGTGCGGGCCAGAGTGGACAGCAAGGAAGTGCGCAACTGGATCAAGTCGCAGATCGATCTGCGCTTCCCGTTTTAAGCCAAATCTGCGCGGTTGCTGTCCGGGGCGTCGCAGGTCCGCCCTGTTGGGAATCTTTTTGCGAGCGGCGGCCCACCGGTGGGTTCGACGGCCTCCGATAACCTTCAGGGGGGCGTCACGACCTTCATCACCTTCATCGCGCTTTGGGCGGGATGACCTCATCGTGATCTGACGCTGAATGCGAGGCAGCTAAGGATTGCGACAACTTTCGCCGGTCTCGCTAAGAGAGAATGTTGACGCCGTTTCGATGAAGACGCATTGGCGTTTCAACCGCTCGGCTGTGCTCGTTACTAATCCATCTGCCTTGGGATCCGTCTCGACCTCGACCATGCCCGTTCTTGTCGAGGCGCTGCTTCCCGAGTGTGGCTTGCGACAGGCCTGGAGCGGGACGGGAAACCCACCGCCGAGCAGGGCTGACATCAACGACACCTCGACGCCGTCGACCAGGGCGCCACAAAAGATTCCTCTTGACCCTCTCGTCGCGTCAGGCCGCACACTCTTCTCGTGACTCGATCGCGCACGTATCAGATCAACGACGTCGCTCAACGGGCCGGTGTTTCCGTCCGCACGCTGCATCACTACGATTCCATCGGGCTTCTCGTGCCCGAGGCCAGGACAGCGGCCGGGTACCGACTTTACACCGACGCCGACCTGCTTCGGCTGCAGCAGATCCTCATCGGCCGAGCACTCGGTCTCTCGCTCGAAGAAATCCGCCGAGCGCTGGATGACCCTCGCTTTGACCGGAAGACCGCCTTACTCGACCAAAGGGAACGCTTGAGCGAACGTGTGCGGCAGACCGAGGCCATGATCCGCGCCATCGATGCGGCGTTGGACGCTCTTCAAGACAGTCGCAAGAAAGGGGCGATGAAAATGGAGGACCTGTTCGAGGGTTTCGACCCTTCTCGGTACGAAGACGAAGCACGGCATCGGTGGGGCAAGTCGGAAGCGTTTCTGGAGTCGGAACAGCGTACGAGGTGCTACACGCCTGACGACTGGAAGGCGCTCAAGGCCGAACAAGCAGCGGTCTACGACGATGCCCATTCGGCCCTGCAGGCGGGTCAGCGCCCTTCCGACGAAGCGGTGATGGAGATCGCCGAGCGACATCGACTGTCGATCGACCGTTGGTTCTGCCCTTGCAGCCACAGCATGCATAGCGGACTGGCCTCGATGTACGAAAGCGACGACCGGTTCAGGCAGAATATCGACAGGCACGGACAAGGCCTGACGTCGTTTCTCGCCGAGGCAATCCGCGCCAATGCAGCACGCCATCAGGACTGACGTTGGTGCACGCAGAGTCGTGGGCAGTTGTTCCATCCGCGCGGTGCCACTGCGCGTATAATTCGCGGCGACCCTGGTGGCCCTCAGTTCCGGCACGCGCCTCGGCCCGTATGAGATCGTTTGCCCCCTGGGCGTCGGCGGCATGGGGGAGGTGTACCGCGCACACGACACCAAGCTCGGTCGTGATGTTGCGCTGAAGATCGTGCCCGAGCTGTTCGCTTCTGATCGCGATCGCCTGGCGCGGTTCACGCGTGAGGCGCAGGCGCTCGCCGCGCTGAACCATCCGAACATCGCACACATACACGGTTTCGAGGAGAGCGGCGGCGTTCGTGCTCTCATCATGGAGCTGGTCGAAGGCCAGGATTTGGCGCAACGGCTGGTGCGCGGTCCCATCCCACTCGACGAGGCGCTGCCGATCGCGCGGCAGATCGCCGAGGCGCTCGAGGCGGCCCACGAGCAGGGCATCATCCACCGCGACCTCAAGCCAGCGAACATCAAGGTCCGCGACGACGGGACCGTCAAGGTCTTGGACTTCGGGCTCGCCAAGGTATTGCCGGGCGAGGTTGGGGGATCGACCGCCGCCGTCGAGCCGCTCGACAACTCGCCGACATCGACGGCGCCGGCGATGACCGGTGCCGGCGTGATTCTCGGCACGGCAGCCTACATGTCGCCGGAGCAAGCGAAGGGGAGGCCCGCAGACAAGCGCAGTGACCTCTGGGCATTTGGATGCCTGCTGTACGAGATGTTGACGGGCCGACGCGCGTTCGAGGGCACGGATGTTCTGGCCACGATGGCCAATGTGCTCACGCGCGAACCGGACTGGGATCGCCTACCGGCGAAGACGCCGCCAGCCGTTCAGCTGCTGCTGCGACGCTGTTTACGAAAAGACAAGCGCCAGCGCATGCAAGATGCGGGTAGCGTGCGTGTCGAAATCGAGGAGGCGCTGAGCGCACCGATCGGGAGTGCGTCGGCAGTGTCACAGGGCGGCCGGCCCGCGCGTGCGCGTGTGGCCGTCAGCGCGTCGCTGGCGAGCGCACTGATCGCGGGTCTTGCTGGATGGTACCTGAAACTGGTGCCGCTTCCTCCACCATCAGTGGTGACCCGGGTGGCACTCACGTTGCCGGCCGAAGAGCAGCTCGCGGTGTTGTACCCCTCGCTTGCGGTGTCTCCCAATGGTGCGCATCTGGTATATGTCGCCCGCCGTCGTGGAGTGCAGCAGCTTCATCTTCGCCCCCTGGACAGTCTGGAGAGCACGGCGCTCGTGGGCACCGACGGCGCCGCTGCGCCGTTCTTCTCACCCGACAGTCAGTGGGTCGGTTTCTTCGCCGGCGGAAAGCTGAAGAAGATCTCAGTCACCGGCAGCGCCCCCCTGACTGTGTGTGACGCCCGTGAATCCTTCGGCGGAAGCTGGTCATCGAAGGACGTGATTTATTTTTCACCAGGCGGTTCCTCTCGCCTCTGGCAGGTCTCCGCGATGGGAGGCACTCCTCAGCCGTTCACCAAGATCGACCCGCAGAAAGGCGAAATCGGTCATCGATGGCCGCAGGTGCTGCCCGGAGGAGACGCGGTCCTGTTTTCTTCTCGCACCGGCCCTGGTTGGGATGAATGGGACCTGCAGGTGCAGCGCGTGTCGAACGGCGAGCGGCATCGCCTGGCGCACGGAGGGCCCGGCTACTACGTTCCAACGGAACATCTCGTCTACATGCAGCTCGCGACGGGTACGCTCGTGGCCGTGCCCTTCGATCCCGAGCACCTGCAGGTCGGCGCCGACCCGCCCGTAGCCGTTACGAAGGGTATCCTGACGGAGGAAGGCTCGCACTACACGGTGTCTGGCAACGGGGTGTTGGCGTATGTTCCTGGCGGCTCCCCCGTTCAGGATCGGACGCTGGTCTGGGTGGACCGGCAGGGGAAGGTCGACCCGCTGAATACACCAGGACGTCCCTACGAGACACCGCGTCTCTCCCCAAATGGTGAGCGACTGGCGTTCATGACGGCGGGACCCACGTACGATGTCTGGGTCTATGACTTCGCGCGAGGGAACGCCACGAGACTCGTCTCCGAGGGGAGCAATCAGTATCCGATCTGGACACCAGATGGGAAGCGGGTCACCTATCGGGCCACACGCACCGGCACCCGAAATATCTTCTGGCGGATGGCGGACGGCGGTGGAGCCGAAGAGCGCTTGACGACTGGGGAGGGGAACCATGCGCCGGGTTCGTGGTCGCCGAATGGAGACGTGCTGCTTTTCGTGACGGCTGGCGTGGGTTGGGACATTATGGCGTTGCAGCTTCCGGAGCGCGAGACGCAACCGTTTGTCCAAACGCCCTTCTACGAAGGAGTGCCACAGTTCTCGCCGGATGGCCGGTGGGTGGCATATCCCTCTGACGAGTCCGGCCGTTGGGAGATCTATGTTCGCCCCTACCCGAGGCAGGAAGCCAAATGGCAGATTTCCACCGACGGGGGGACGGAGCCAGTATGGAATCCGAACGGTCGAGAGCTGTTCTACCGAAGCGGGAACTCGATGATGGCCGTGGACGTGACCAGCAAGCCGGTCTTTCGGGCGGGCAGACCCAGAGTGCTCTTTGCCGGCCATTATGTGCTGTCGGCAGGGGGACCTACCAACTATGACGTCTCTCCGGACGGACGGCGCTTTCTGATGGTCCAACGAAGCGGGCAAGATCAGACGACACCGACTCAGATTGTGACGGTCCTCAACTGGTTCGACGAGTTGAAGCGCCTCGCGCCAACGAAGTGACCGGCACCCGCTGCGATGTGAGTCCGATCCCGCGGCACGGTCACCGCCCGCCTGACCGTGCGCCGTTCGCGAGCAACCGATTGGAGACCTCGAGCAAATTCACGCGCGATAACACCCCCTGAAACAACGGCGACGTACGGAGCTCATCCCATTTGGGGTCGACGCCAAGGAACGTCAGGGCGGCATCGCGGAGATCCACCGCTCGGTTCAATTCTCGAATTGCTTCATCGTCGCGCCCTAGCCCGTGCAACACCAGCGCAATTGAGGCCGGCTGCACCCACACTTCGCGCTCCTGTTTTCGGATTCGTTCGAGTGTCGCTTCGGCCTCGGCCCGTCGCCCCAGCTTGGCGAGCGCGTAGCCACGCAACGCGCTGGGAAACACGCGCGACCCATAATCCGGGATGCGGGCTTCCAGCTCGCGGGCGACCTCGCATTCGTGGATGGCCTCGTCGTAACGCCGCAAGGCCAACAACGGGTAGGCACGCATGACGTGGCCCGGAATAAACCTCGGCGCGAGATCCACGGCGGCATCCAGGCGCGCGAGCGCCTCGTCGTATCGACGCGCCATGAAGAGAAACTGACCCTCGAGCGACCGGGCGATCGGCAAGTTTGGATCGAGGCTGCGCGCTCGACCGATCTCCACGAGCGCCTCGTCGTGCCGCCCGAGATTCGACAGCAGATGCGCCAGGTACACGTGCGATTCCGCCGAGCTCGGCTGACCCGTCGCGGCACGCCTCAGCAATTCTTCCGCCCGCGGGTAATCCCACTCGTACCAGAACGCAACGGTGCCGAGCACGGACAGCGCCTCCGGATGGTCAGGTGCGAGATCGAGCGCCCGTGTGGCTGCGCGCTCCGCCTCCGTGAAGGCGCCTTTCGGCTCAACCTCGCCGACGAGCGGGAGGCGACGGTACGCTGCCCCGAGCGCAGCCCAGGCATCCGCGTAATCTGGATCGAGCGTCACCGCCCGACGGAACGACCCGGTGGCTCGGACGAAGTCGACGCCCGTCACCTGCGCGGCATGCGCGCGGCCACGCAAGTAATGCTCGTAAGCTTCGCTGTTGCGCGTGCCAGGCTCGACGAGCCGGGCGCGGGCACTGGACGACAGGTGCGGTGCGATCTCCTGCAGCACCTGCGCCACGACGGCGTCCTGGATCGAGAAAGCGCTCGTCGCGTCGACGTCGAACGTGTTCGTCCAGGTCGCGCGGTCTTCCGAGATCGCCAAGAGCTGGACGCTCGCGCGAACGCGGTTGCGAACCCGCTGCAGGGTACCTGTCAGCACGTAATCGGCGCCCAGGCTCCTGGCCGCCTCCCGTGGGTTGGCGTTGCGCAAGCGCTCAGTGGCGGAGAGTGGCAGCACGTGAATGTCCAAGACCTGGTTCAGCCGGCTGATGAAGACGTCGGCAAGACCACGCTCCAGCAGTTGACCGTCGGCGCTGTCAGGCACACTGTGAAAAGGAAATATCGCGATCGTCGCGGTCGCGGTCGGCGTGCGCGCTGCGTCACGCGGATAGAACCAACCGGCGACGGCGAGGACGATTGCGAGCGTCGTAAGGGTGACGCCGGCCCAGACCGCGCTGCGTGCGGTGCGCGCGCGAACGCGTTCGAGAGCGTGCAGCAGCTCGTCTGCCGATTGAAATCGTGCGTCCGGAGACTTCTTCAGAAGCCGCATCACGATCAGCGCCAACGATGGAGGGACGCCTTTGCGAGCCAGCCGTAAATCGGACGGATCGAGACTCAGGGTCGCGCGCAACGTGTCAACGGCGCTGTTTCCGTTGAACGGACGATCGCCGGCAAGCATCTCATACATCGTGACCCCGAGCGCAAACAGGTCGCTCCGGACATCGGCCTCCTCGCCGCGAATCTGCTCGGGCGCCGTATACCCGGCGGTGCCGGCGATGCGTGCCACGGTCGCGTCGGACGCCGCGTCGCGCTGGACCGACGGGGAGGACGGCGCGACGTTCAGCTTCGCCAAGCCAAAATCCAGAATCTTCACGCCGCCATCAGAGCGCAGAAAGATGTTGTCCGGTTTCAGATCGCAGTGGATGATCCCGCCTTGGTGCGCCGCCGAAAGCCCCCGTGCCATCTGCACCGCCACGGCGATGGCCAGTTCAACCGACAGCGGTCCGCGCTTCAGACGCGTGCGAAGGCTCTCACCCTCGACGTATTCCGATACGATGAATGGAGCGCTGCCGTGCTCGCCGACATCGTGCACGGAGAGGATGTTTGGATGATTCAGCGATCCGGCGGTGCGGGCTTCTTCCGTGAAATGACGAACCCGTTCGGGATCGTTGGACAGGTGCGGAAGCAGCACCTTGATCGAGACGTCACGATTCAGCCGCTCGTCGGTCGCACGCCATACCTCGCCCACCCCGCCGGCGCCCAGCAACTCCCGGACGACATATGCACCCACACGTTGACCCGGGCGGAGGCTCCATGCATCGGCAGCGATCGCGGCGGCCAGCCGCTTGAGAGCGGGCATCTCGAGAAAGTCCGCTGAGCCCTCCGCAGCGGCGAGCAGCGACAGCACGTCGCGCTGCAGTTCCTCGTCGTCGCCACACGCCTGCGCCACGTGGGCCGCGCGTGCCGTGTCCGGCGCCTCCAGCGCTTCCACGAAGATGCGGTCGGTTGTCTGCCAGCGGCTAGCGCTCACTGGGCGCCTCGTGTGCCAATGATCGGTACAACCACGCGCGAGCAAACGCCCAGTCGTTCTGCGCGGTGCGGAGCGAGATGCCGAGCGTCCTTGCCGTTTCCTCCATGGACAATCCGCCGAAGAACCGCAATTCAACCACGCTCGCCTTTCGCGGATCCCTTGCGGCGAGCTCCTCCAGGGCTTCGTCGATGGCCACGAGCCCGGCGTCCGGTTCCGCGGCGGCCAGCTGGATGTCGTCGACCGACACTCGGACGGCGGCAGGCCCGCCCCGACGTTCGGCGCGGCGCCGCCGCGCGATGTCGACCAGGACACGCCGCATCATCTGCGCCGACACGCCGAAGAAATGGTCACGGTTCTGCCAGTGCATGCCGTCCCACCCCAGGAGCCGCAGGCAAAGCTCGTTGACGAGAGCCGTCGCCTGCATCGAGAGGGTGGAGCGCTCACCCGCGAGACAGCGCAGCGCGATGCGATACAGCTCGTCGTAGACGAGCGGCACAAGTTCGTCGAACGCGGCCGCATCGCCTGCATGCCAGGTGCGCAGCAGGCGCGTCAGGTCGCCGGTCGTCAGCCGGTAACGGGGCTGCATATACGGTCCGGGGCGCCAAGTCTACCAAGGAAGTTGAACGCCCAGCCCATCAGCGGGAGCCGTGCGGAGCGGATGCATCTCGCGCCACGAATGAGGGTGGCGCAGTTCTCGCGCAAGGATGCATTGCACGTTCGAGCCGCCGAATGCGCTTCTAACGGACAGGAGGCGGCCCGACGCAGCAGGCGGCTGGCGAACCGCCTCGATGGAGGTGGTTATGCGAGTGATTTTGCCCATCCGACCGGCAGCCGGCGCGGTGATGTGTGCGCTGATCTCGACTGCCTGCACTCAGACTCCCGCCGCTCCCTCACGCACCGCGGTGCGGCCGGCCATCGCCGGCGCGATGATCGCCGAGGAATTGGGCCTCACGACAGAGGCCGCAAGCTTGTCCCCAGGGGATCTCGCGACACATGGCTGGGACTGCCGCCCGGCACCCGCCCCATTCACAAGTGTGGGGTGCAGCCCGCCCAACCAGATCCACCCTTTGGCGCTTCCTGGCCCGCCGCCCCCGGCTGACCGGCCCGCCACGTTGACGCTGCTCGTATTCGACAGTGGCGTGTTGCTCGGCACCAACCTGCTGATTCGGTCGGACCTCTATCATGGTCAGCCGTGCAAGGTGACCGGCGGACCTTACAGGTTCATATCCCGGATCGGCTACTACGAGTGCCTGCACGTCGTTAACGGTGAGTAATCGGCCGCTGGAAGACGGGGCGCCGCAGCAACAACAATTGCCGGGCGCCTCCCGCGCCAGCCACCGCATCGAGCGCGATTCGCGTGCATGAGGCAAGCGGATTTCGAAGCGGCGCAGCGCACATCGTGGCCCTGATCGCCTCGTACGCGCCGCGCGCTTGCGCCTTGAAGTCGCCTGAGGATTACGATGGTCCTCGAGAACCATGTTCGATCGGTTCACCTTGCCAGTGCTCCAGGTCCTCTACCTCGCTCGTTCCCAGGTCAGCCACCTCGGGTCCAGCGCCGTCGAGCCGGAGCACATCCTCCTCGGGGTGCTGGACGGAAGCCGTGGACTTGGCAACCGGATCCTCGCGCGAACTGGAAACGCCCACAACGAATTGCGCAGCGAAATCGTCAGCCGCCTCACGCGCGGCGAGAAAGTCCCTGAGTCTCAGGAGATCCCATTCAGCGCATCCAGCGAGCGCGTGCTGCAGTATGCGGCCGAAGAAGCCGACCGGCTGTCGCAGAAGTACATAGGCACCGAGCACCTGTTGCTCGGAATGTTGCGCGAGGAACGCAGCGTCGCAGCCGAAGTGCTGATGACAAGAGGCTTGACCATCGAATCGATCCGCGCTGCGATCGTCGAGCTGCTCAGTGCCGGCGAACAACCAGAACCGCCCGGTCCGCCGCCAACGCCGGCAAACACCTACGAATGGCCGCAGATCCCGTTCGTCCCATCGCGGACGGTGCACATCCTCCACTCCGGTATGCGGTGGCCACAAGAACCAGTCATCAACCATGCGGGCACGGTGTTCAGCGCCTACGGCTTCACCCTGGAGGACATCATCGTTCGCGCCTGGGAGGGGAATCGCTGGCACGTCGACATCACACCCGGGCTCCGCGACGATGCGCGCTTCGACTTCCTGATGGTGCTGCCGCAGGAGGAGACGACGGCCACGCGCCTCGGCTTGCTCAAATCTGCGATCGAGCAGCACTTCGGTGTGCACGTCAGCCGTGAGAGACGGATGCGCGATGCGTATGTCTTGACGAACACCGATGCCCGTGGACAGATGCTGCGGCGGTATCCCGACCCGGAGCCCGGCACCGCCTTCTCGAACGTGGCGTTTTCCGTCTTCGTCGGCCGTTCGAAGGACGCGCCGATGTTCCCGCTTGACGGCTTCGCCGTGCACTCAATGCCGTTCGTGTTCCTGGTGAATTGGCTCGAGGAGATTCTGGGCGGACAGGTGATCGACGAGACGGGTTTAACTGGGATCTACGGCTTTGAGCTGAAGGAGCACGTGACGACGCCGGAAGCTCTCATACAGCTGTTGCGGGACGATGCGGGGCTGGTGATCGCGCGGGAGCAGCGCCGGATATCGACGCTCATTGTGCGGGAACGGAAACGCGGCGTTGAGACCTGAACCGTCCCCGCCCTGGTTCGCGCAACCTATCAGCCGGGTTAGGAAGAACGTAGCGCGTTACGTACGGAGGACCGTCGAACCCGTCCGTTCCGACGGACCTCTCATCCTTTCCACAATACATGTAGTTGAGACGGCGCGAGTTCCGCCGTTCTAGGTCACCTGACTGTCGAGGTTCGGTGCATCGCTTGCACTACCCCGGCTCATGGGAGACGGGACTCAGCCGAAACGTCGCGACGTTCCGCCGACAGCCATCCCACCGCAGGACGACCCGGCGGAGGCCGTGGAGCGGATCGTCCCACGGCGTCACCTGCTGTTCGAGGACGGCGACGTGATCATCGTCGCGGTTCCCGGCGCTCTACAGTACATGCCGCGGCAGCAGATCTACGGCCTCCGCATCCGTGGAACGGGCCCGACCGGCGGACGCTACGTCACGTTCGAGCACGCAACCGCTGCAGGCGACGAGCTGGCGGCGCGGCTGCGGGTGAGGCTCTTCTACGTCGAGACGAACGGCGACAGCGAGGTCCCCCACCTGCTCAAGGATTACCGTCCGCCTCGGACGTGACACGAACGGTCCCCGTGACTCCGCACGTCCTCATGCGAAGATACGCACGTCGAGCAGACGATGGCGAAGCATGGGGAACTGCCGGCGTGGAGCGTAGCCGAATTGCCGGCGCCGCCGCCCTTCGGCGTCCGAAACGTACTTCGTGTCATCGGCCCCGGCGCGATCATGGCGGCGACCTCCATCGGCGGCGGCGAATGGCTGATCGGACCGGCGGCCGCCGTGAAGTACTCGTCGGCGATCTTCCTCATCGCGTCGATCGCGATCGTCCTGCAGGTCATCTTCAACATCGAGGCGATCCGCTACACGCTGTACACCGGTGAACCGATCTACGGCGGCATCATGCGGCTGAAGCCGGGGCCGCGCTTCTGGGCGGCGTTCTACTCGATCGGCGGGTTCTTCCAGCTTGGCTGGCCGGCGCTCGCGGGCAGCGCCGCGGCCACGCTGCTCGGCGCGTGGATGGGGCGGATGCCGGGCGCGCCCGACCAGGCGACGCAGGCGTGGGTCGCGACCGCGCTCATCGGCGGCGTCGTGCTCATCCTGTCGTTCGGCGGCACGATCGAGCGGATGCTCGAGTTCTTCGCCTGGACGATGCTCGCGGTCGTCTTTCTCTTCCTGATCGTCGTCAACGTCGTCTTCGTGCCGCTGCCGCATTGGGGCGAGACGTTCGTCGGCTTCTTCAGCTTCACCGGCTTGCCGCATCCGATTGACTGGGGCTTGATTGGCGCGCTCGCCGCGACAGCGGGATCCGGTGGTATAGGGAACCTGACTGTCACCAACTGGGTGCGCGACAAGGGCTTCGGCATGGGCGCGGTCGTGGGCGCAATTCCGAGCGCGATCGGCGGCCACGAGATCCGTCTCTCGCACGTGGGCAGCATCTTCCATGTCACCGACGTCTCGCTCGCGCGCTGGCGCGAGTGGCTGCGCTATGTCCACGCGGACCAGGTCTGGGTGTGGGCGCTCTTCTGCTTCCTCGGCATGTACCTGAACGTCAACCTCGCGACGGCGCTCATTCCGCACGGCACGGATCTTCAGGGCCTCGCGGCGGGCGCGTACCAGGCGGAGTACCTGAGCCGCATCTGGCCCGGATTCTGGTTCCTCACGCTGTTCAACGGCTTCTGGATTCTGTTCAAGACGCAGCTTGGCAACACCGACATCCTGGTGCGGACGATCACCGACGCGGTCTGGATGTCGAGCCCACGCGCGCGCGAATCGGCGCTATCGATTCGGACGATCTATTACGGGATCCTCATCGCCTTCTCCGTCTGGGGCGCGATCGTGATCCGCTCCGCCTCTCCGTTCCAGTTGTTCAAGGTGGTCGCCAATATGGCGGGCGTTGTACTCGCCGTCGCGGGCGTGCAGATCTTCATCGTCAATCGCCGCTTCCTTCCCCGCGCATTGCGGGCACCCGGATGGCGCGAGGCGGCGCTGCTGGCCTGCTCGGCGTTCTACGCCTTCTTCGCGTTTTTCGTCGTGCGCGATCTGCTGCGATCGCTGGGCAGGTAGGCCAATGGTCACCCTGGGACACCCCGTCGCGTTCAGCCGCCCGTGGTGGCGGACGCTCGTCCGCCTCTCGGCCGCGACGATTGCGGCGCTGGCGCTGACTGGATTCGCCTACGAGAAGTACGCAGCACGTCGAGACGCGCGGGTGTTCCCTCCGCCGGGACGCCTGATCGACGTTGGAGGACGACGCCTGCATCTGTTGTGCATCGGCAGCGGCAGGCCAACCATCTTCGTCGAGCCTGGCGCGTTCATGAACTCCGCGAGCATGTCGTCGGTCCGCCGCGAGATCGCGAAGTCGGCGCAGGTGTGCAGCTACGATCGAATCGGCGCAGGCTGGAGCGAGCCTGCGCCTGGCACGGTGTCGGTCGGCTCGCTTGCAGACGACGTGGTGCGTCTGCAGGATGCCGCCGGCCTTCAGCCGCCGTTCGTGATCGTGGCCTCGTCGATGGGCGGCCTGGTCGCGGAGATGGTCGCGCGGCGTCACCCGGATCGCGTCGCAGGCCTCGTGATGCTCGACGCCGCAACCAGCGATGCGATCGCGGCCTTCGATCAGAGGCTTCAGGCTGTGAACGTCACGCTGGCATGCGTCGCCGCGAACGTGTCGGGATCGATCGGCATCGTCCGATTCCTGGATCCGTTCGGATTCCGTTCGTCCCGCCATGAAGCCGCCCCTCGCTCGGCGGCGTTGATGTACCGCGCACAGCCGTGGCGGACGATCTGTTCGCTGGCCGGGAACATGCGCAGCAGCATCGACGAATTCGCCCGCGTGCCGGCGCTGCGCTCGGATCTTCCCCTCCTCGTCCTCAGTGCCGAACGCTCGGCCAATCTGCTTCCACCACTCCTCGCGAGCCGCGTGGACGCCGAGTCGCTCTCTCCATTGCGGCGTGAGGTGCACCGGACGTTCGCGCGCCGATCCACGCGCGGCGCATGGCGCATGGTGCCCGGCAGCGATCATGTGATCGCGAACAGCCAGCCACAGGCCGTCGTGAGTGCTGTTCTCGAAATGCTCGCCCAGCTTCGCTGACGTCCGCTGGCCTCACGCTTGCACTTTCGCCTGCTCTGCCGGGAGGTCGAGCATGGCCGTGGAGATTGGATACAAGCTCTCCAGCGAGGAGTTCGACGCGCGCGCGCTGGTGCGTCAGGCGCGAGCCGCGGAAGAACACGGGTTCACCTTCGCGCTGATCGCCGATCACTTCCATCCGTGGCTTGACAGCCAGGGGCAGAGCCCATTCGTCTGGAGCGTGCTCGGCGCCATCGCAGAGACGACGAGTAGGCTGCGCGTCGGGACCGGCGTCACGTGTCCGATCATCCGCATTCACCCGGCGATCGTGGCCCAGGCAGCGGCCACGATGGCAACGATGATGCCGGGGCGCTTCTTCCTCGGCGTTGGCAGCGGCGAGAACCTCAATGAGCACATCGTCGGCGCGCGGTGGCCACCCGTGGCGATCAGGCACGAGATGCTCGAGGAGGCGGTCGCGATCGTTCGTCAACTGTGGAGCGGCGGCATGCAGAGCCACCACGGCAAGTATTTCACGCTCGAGAACGCGAGGCTCTACAGCCTGCCGGAGACTCCGCCGCCGTTGTATGTTGCGGCCTCGGGTCCGAAAGCCGCGAAGCTGGCGGCGCGCATCGGCGACGGCTTGGTCTCGGGACCGCCGAACCGCGAAGTCCTCGAAGCGTTCAGCATGGAAGGCGGAGCGGGCAAGCCGCGCATCGGGGAACTGCCGGTCTGCTACGACCGCGACATCCAACGCGCGCAACGGCTGGTCAAAGAGGTCTGGCCGCTGGCCGGCTTCTCCGAAGGCATGGGCACGGACCTGGCGCTTCCCTCGCACTTCGCGAGCGCAGCGAAGATGGTCGCGGAGGAGCGGCTCGTCCAGGACATGCCGATCGGCCCCGATCCTGAGCCGCACCTGTCCGCGGTTCGCCGCTACATCGACGGCGGCTACGACCTCGTCTACGTCCATCAAATTGGTCCCGACCAGGACGGCTTCATGAACTTCTACGCCCGCGAAATCCTGCCGGCGCTCACCAAAGGGATGGCAAGATGAACGGTGCGTGACCGCCCCCGACCTGCCCGCGCTCGGTGTCGTCGGAGTCCCAGGCCTCCCCGAAGTGCAGCCGGGCGACGACCTCGGGCAACTGATTGCGACCGCGATCGAACGGGCGGGCCTCGCGCTGACCTCGGGCGATGTGCTGGTGTGCACGCAGAAGATCGTTTCCAAATCCGAGGCACGTCTCGTTCGCCTCGACAGCGTCGTGCCATCGCAGCACGCGCGTGAGTGGGCCGGGCGCTGGAGCCGTGACCCCCGCGTCGTCGAGCTCTCGCTCCGGGAAGCGACGCGGATCGTCCGGATGGAGCGCGGCGTGCTGATCGCGGAGACGCGGCACGGCTTCATTTGCGCGAACTCCGGTGTGGATACGTCGAACGTCAGTGCGGGGTGGGCCGCGCTGCTGCCCTTCGATCCTGACGCGTCGGCGCGCCGGCTGACAGCCGCGCTGCGCACCGCGTTCAACGCGCGCGTCGGCGTCATCATCTCGGACACGTTCGGACGGCCGTGGCGCGAAGGTCAGACGAACGTCGCGATCGGCGTCGCGGGACTGCGGCCAATTACGGATTACCGCGGCAGCCTCGATCGTCACGGACAGGTGCTCCGCTCGACGGCGATCGCCGTCGCGGACGAACTGGCGGCAGCGGCCGAGATCGTCATGGGCAAGACGCTCGGGATTCCGATTGCGATCGTGAGGGGGAGCGGCCTCGAGATCGGCGACGTGGAGGACGGCAGCGGCCGCGATTTGCTGCGGCGTCCGCAAGAAGATCTCTTCCGATGACCAGCCGGCTGAAATCCATCCTTCGCAGCCGGTGGACCGCGGCGATCGTGACGATCGCGATCTTCGCCGTCCTGTTCCGCCGCATTCCGCTGCCGCGGCTCACATCCGCGCTCGCACAGGCGGACTTCGGCCTGTTCCTCGCGGCCATGATCCCGAACACGGTCTTCTACTTCCTGTGGGACACGCTGGTGCTCACCGCGGTCATCCGTTGGTTCCATGGAGCCGTGGCCTACCGGGAGCTACTGCCGGCGCGCGCCGCCTCGTATGTCGTGGCGTTTTTCAACACCAACGCGGGACGCGGCGCGCTCGCCGCGTATCTGAGCCGCCGCCTGTCGTCGCCGTTCCTCCAGCTGGGAAGCACGGTGCTGTTCCTCGTGCTGACGGAGTACCTGCACCTGGTCGCGTGGGCGACGATCGGGATCGTGCAGGTCCGCGCCGACGTCAGGCGCGAGCTGTTCCTCGTCCCGCCCGGCGTCGCGCTCGTCTGGCTGGTCGTCTTCCTCTATGCGCGCGCGGGGGCGGCGCCGCCGTCGGTGCGATGGCTGTTCATGCCGCGAGAGTGGGCGCTGCTGCGGACGTTCCGGCTGGCGCCGGCCATCCGCTACGCGCAGGTCGTGCTGCTTCGCTCGCCGATGTTCTTCGTATCGCTCTGCCTCCACGCCGTGGCCGCGCGGGCGTTCGGCCTGGAGATTCCGTTCCTCCATCTGCTTGCGTTCCTGCCCGTCATCTTCATGATCGCGGCGCTGCCGATCACCATCGCGCGTCTCGGCACGACGCAGGCGGCGTGGGTGTTCCTGTTCTCGGCCTATGCAGACGCGCCGCGACTGCTGGCATTCAGCCTGGCGGCGCATCTCACGTTCGTCGTGACGCGAAGCCTGATCGGCATCGCGTTCCTGCCACGCGCCTACGCAGATCTGGTGCGGCCGCCTATCCTCCGTACGCCTGGACGCGCTCCGGCTGAATCCGGTACATGACGCGCACTTCGCCGGACTGGCGATAAGGATACGTGTCCACTCCCAGGTACTTTTTGGCCATGCGATCGATGTGAGCGTCGGCGCCGTTCTCGGTATGGCTGGCCACGCGGCCGCGAATCTGCAGGTAGCGGTAGGGATTCCCCGGGTCGCTGATCTCGAGGGCTACGCGCGGGTCCCGTTGCATGTTGCGATCCTTCAGCCGTCCCTTCGCGGTGTTGACGATGACCATGCCGTCCTGAAGGTCGCACCACACCGGCGTCACCTGCGGGCTGCCGTCGGCGAGCAGGGTGACGAGGTGCGCGAATGCCTTCTTCGTGAAGAGATCGAGGTGCGACTCCGGTATTTCGGCCATACTGCCTCCTATGCAGATCGGGATTATCGGCGGAACGGGGCCGGAAGGTCGAGGGGTCGCTGCGCGATTGGCAGCCGCCGGCGTCCACACGCTGCTCGGCTCGCGAGACCTCGATCGCGCGCGTGAGGCGGCCGCGACGTTCGCTCAGGGGGGCGCGATCGAGCCGGCAACCAACGCAACGGTCATCGACCGGTGCGACGTCATCCTCCTCACCGTCCCGTTCGCGAGCACCACGGCTTTTCTCGAGACCTACGGCGGGCGGTTTCGAGCCGGCACGGTGCTGGTCGACATCACGGTGCCAATGACGTTCGTGCAGGGCCGGCCGATGTTGCAGGAGCTCGCCGAAGGGTCGGCCACGGAATTCATCCGCGCGCGACTGCCGGCCGCGGTCCGCGTCGCGGCGACCTTGAAGACGATCCCCGCGTCCGTCCTCCTCCGCACGGACACGCCGCTCGATTGCGACGAATTCGTCTGCGGCGATTCACCGGAGGCGACGACCGCCGCCGTGGAGACGCTGCGGATGATCCCAGGCGTCCGCCCGATCGAGGCCGGCGGCCTCGACGCCGCGCGGGCGCTGGAGCGAATGACCGTTCTGGCAGTGGGAATCAACAAGCGCTACCGCGTCCGGACCGCGCGCTTCCGCGTCATCGGCGTGTGAGCCCGCGGCGTTTCCGCTACAATTCCAAGACATGCCCCCACCCGAGTTGAAGATGCGATGCCAGCGGTGCGGCGCGCAGATGGAGATGCGCGACCCGCGTCCCGACGGCCCGTGGAAGCCCGATCAGTTCTGGGTCTGCCCCCAATGCGGCCGCCATTTCTGGACGACGTACCCCAATCCGCCGAAGCCTGCTGCGGCAGAGGCGGGCACGCCCTAAGTCCCCCGGTTTTCTTGACTTCCGAAAAAGAACTACCTACACTGGCCCGGATTTCAAGCTCAGCGTCGCCGGAAAGCCGGCGGCGCGAGTCGCGGGCAAGAGACGGTCGTCGGCGCTCCCGGAAGTTACGGCACGCGTCCTCCGGCCACGTGCTCGGCCACTCGGCTTGAGAGCCCCTGAGATGTGCTCGGGGGACGCCGTTCATCGGAGGTCAGGGGTATGCCAACCGGGACGATCGCTCGCCTGTTGATCGACAAGGGCTTCGGATTCATCCGCGACGAGGGCGGCATCGAGCACTTCTTCCATCGCAGCTCCGTGCGCGGTGCGGTGTTCGAGCTGTTGCGGGAAGGACAGCGGGTGGAGTTCACGCCCGAGGAGTCCGGAAAGGGCCCCCGCGCCGGCGAAGTTCGCCTGATCGAAGGCTGACGCACCACATAGCTCGGAGGGCGGGGTCGTTGACCCCGCCGCTCCCGCATCCCCCCTCAGTCAATCTCCCGTGACACCAGACGCCCGCCCGCTGCGCGTTTGGCGGATCGTCCGTCGTGCCGCTCTCATCCTTCTTGTAGCCGCCCTCCTCGCTGTCGCGTTCTTCTTTCCACACGCCGGCAATTACCTCGTCGTCAACGAGCCGCTCGAGAAGGCGGATGCCGCGTTCGTGCTGGCCGGCACACGGGTTGAGCGTTGGCTCGAAGCAGCTGACTTGTACAAGGAGGGCTGGGCGCGGCGCATCATTCTGAGTCCGGGATATTCTGAACGAGCGGAAACAGAATTGCGCACGCGAGGTGTCCGCTTTCCCACCGAGACGCAGCTCGTTACCGACGCGCTGACGCAACTGAACGTGCCCAGCGCACAGATCGCTGTACTGCCACATGAGGTGGACAACACGGCTCAGGAAGCCAAAGCGCTTCGCGAATTGTTTGCGGAGCGCGGCTGGAAAAGCGTCATCGTGATCACGTCCAAGTATCACGCCCGACGCGCGCGGCTCGCGTTTCGGCGGGAGCTGACAGGCACGGGCATCCGCACGATCGTCCGCACGTCTCGACATGACAACTCGACGCCACAGCGCTGGTGGAAGACGCGCAGCGATATTCGTTACGTCGTCTCGGAATACCAGAAGCTGCTTCTCTACGCGCTCGGCCTCCGGGGATAGCGGCGCTGAGAGTACAATCGTCACACGCGAACGCAATGGAGCGGGGGAGGGGCCTCAAGCACTCCGTTACGCCCGAGGGGCGATATTCCCCGATCGCTGCACGCGAGCGCTACGGAGCGGGGCGAGGGGCCCCCGCGAGTGGAGCGAGCGAGGGGGTCCGGGGGAAGCGCCCCGAGGACTCCGTTACGCCCGAGGGGCGATATTCCCCCGGACAAGAGAGGAAGCGAATGGGGCCCGGTGGCCCTCCCGGTCTTCAAAACCGGTCGCGGCCCGCCTGATAGCGGGCGGGCTGGGTTCGACTCCCAGGCGCTTCCGCCAGGCTCACACCAGCAGCTCGAGAAACGCATCGACGTTCCGCAGATCGTTGAACACCGCCTCCGCTCCCGTGTCACGCAACTGCTCGATGGAATAGCCGCCGGTCGCAACGGCCACTGCCATCGCGCCCTCGGCGTGCGCGCACGCGACGTCGAGCGGCGTGTCGCCGACGACGATGACACGGTGACGGTCGGCGTCGTGCTGCCGGCCCGCCCGGCGCGCGCGCTCGATCGCGAACGGGACGAGCCGGTTGCGATCCGAGGCGTCGTCGCCGAACGCGCCGCCGCGGAAGTACTTCCACAGGTCGAAGTGCTCGAGCTTGATGCGCGCCGCTTCGGCGAAATTGCCGGTCAGCAGTCCGAGCCAGACATCGTCGCGCGTGTGGAGTCGAGCGAGCAGGTCCCGGACGCCCGGCATCACATCCTTCACACCTTCGCCGCGGCGCTGGATCTCCTCCCGCAGATAATCGAGGTAGGTGTCGCGCAGACGCCGCATCAGCGGCTCGTCCAGCGCCTCGCCGAAACGTTTGAGAACGTCCTCGAAGATCACCCAGTCGGTCCGGCCCGCGACCGGAATACCGTCTGCCGCATCCGGGTGGCCGTAGCGATCGCGGAACATGCGCGTCATCGCGCGAAGCCCGGCGCGGCCGGTGAGCACGAGCGTGCCGTCGACGTCGAACAGAATGAGGTTATGCATGCGGACTGTCGAACGCGCGATCTACAATCGCGCCAGGAGGATGCGTATGACCGTGAGGACTCTTCTTGCCACCGCGGCGGTTGGTGTGATCGCTGGTTCCGTCGCGTTTGCCCAGGCCAAGGTGACTGCGAAGGTGGAAATCAAGGGCGAGGGCATTACGGGAACCGCCGAACTGAGCGAGAGCGCTCAGGGCACGGGAAAATTGGTGACCATCGTGCTGACGGTGAAGGGGCTGAAGCCGGGGCTGCACGGCGTCCACCTCCACGCCGTCGGCAAATGCGAACCGCCGGCGTTCACGGCGGCCGGCGGCCATTTCGATCCAGGACCTGCGGGCAATACCGACCCCGACGCCAACCACCCGTTCCACATGGGTGACATCCCTAACCTCAACGTCGGCAAGGACGGCACCGGCACGCTGAAGGCGGTGACGACGAGGGTGACGCTGTCGGAGGGACCGCTGAGCGTGTTCGACGCCGACGGCACGGCGATCATCGTGCACGCCAATCCGGATCAGGGGATCACCGGCGAAACGAAGTCCGGCGTCAGCGGCGGTCCGCGAGTCGCTTGCGGTGTGGTGACCAAGTAACCTCAGAAGAACCACCTCTTTTTCAACGGCGCCAGTTCGCCGGTGGCGCCGTTGAGCCTCAGCGTTCGGTGCGCGACCCGCGTCGCAAACGCCTCGTCCATCGTCACGGCGAGGGTCGTCAGCCGGCGCGCCTCCGTCACGCGCCGGACGTCGTCCGCGAGCAGCGAACGCGCGTCCTCCGGAACCGCCGCGGTCGGATGTTCGAGCACCAGGAGCATTGGATCGAGCGCAATCGCCCGTGCCAGATGTGCGCGCATCCGGATCTCAGGCGGCACGTCCCCGGCCCGGTGCGTCAGCCAGCCGGATCCGGCGGCAATCCCGCACGCCGACGCCAGTGCGGCGACGCGCGACTGGATCGCGGACGGCACGGGGTCGATATCGAGGGTGTACGGCATCGCCAGGTTCTGCTCGAGCGTCGCACTTTCCATCATGACCGCACGGTCGCTGACGATTCCGAAGCGATCGAGCGAAGCGAGCCATCGATCGCCGTCGGTGATCTCGTCGGTTCTCCCGCCAGCGATCCGGACGACGCCTTCGTCGGGCAGCGTCGCGCCGGTGATCAAGTTGACGAGGAGCTCGGCAGCAGGTGCGTCGAATCCCATCACGGCGACCCGTTCGGCCGCACCCAGCGTGAGGCTTCGAATGCGAAGCGGCCTGAGGGCCGCGTACTGCTTCCGGATGCCGGTGATCTCGAGGACGGGCACGCCCGCAGTCATGCGGCTCTCGCCCGCAGCCGGTCGAAGTCGCGCGCGGGCAGCGTCAGCGCGCCGAATGCGGCGGCGCGCCGTCCGTGGTCGCCGTGATAGTCGGAGCCGCCCGATACCGCGAGGCCATGCGCGGACGCGAGCTCACGGTAGCGCCGTTCGTGATCTGACGAGTGCTCGCTGTGCACGGCCTCGAGGGCCGCCAGGCCGGCCCGCGCAAGCCGGGGAATCAGGTGGTCCATCGCGAGCAAGCCCGGATGTGCCAGAGAAACGATGCCCCCGGCACTGCGGATGACGTCGACGACCTGCTCCGGCGGCTCGCCGCAGCGCGAAATGAACGCGGGGCGGCCGGCGCCGAGAAATCGCTCGAAGGCCTCATCGCGACTGACCACATGGCCTGCCTGGACGAGGGCATCTGCCACCTGCGGCCGCCCGATGCTGCGCCCCGTGAATCGGGTGGCGTGTTCGAGGAGGCTGCGCTTGTCGATGGCGTATCCCAGCTGTCGCAGCCGATCACTGATCTGCTCGGCGCGGATGATGCGATTCCTCCGCTGCCGTGTGAGGAACTCCGCGAGCGACGCGCTCCGCGGATCGAAGTAATAGCCGAGCAGGTGAACGTCGCGACCGTCTTCGATCGCCGTGATCTCGATCCCGGCTACGAGCGTGACGTTCAGGCGGGCAGCCGCATCGCGGGCTTCGTCGTATCCCGCAACCGTGTCGTGGTCCGTGACGCTGATGGTCGTCAGTCCGGCGTGCGCCGCGCGCGCGACGAGATCCGCCGGCGACAGCGTCCCGTCCGACGCCGTGGTGTGGAGATGCAGATCGATCAATGGGTCGTCAGGCGGACGCGCGCTCCCGAGCCTTGCGCCGCGCCGGCGGCCGCCCGCGACGGCGGCGCTGGCGGTCGGCAATGGCGCGGTATTCCCGAATCAGCAGCTCGAGGTGGGCGCGCTCCTCGTCGGCGAACTCCAGGAAGATCCGTTTGCCCTCGGAGTCCTCGAACTTCGTGCCGTAGCGCTTGAAGTAGCGGTGCGAGCCGCGCTCGCACTTGATGCCGATGAGCAGTGCCTCGCGATCGTTGACGCCGCGCGACAACTGGTCGGCGCCGGCCGCGAAGAGACCATTGGCGGCGCCTTTGAAAAACAGGAACGTCGGCCGCGCCTCGAGCTGCGGGTCCTGCTGCAGCAACTCGCGGTACCGCGCTTCGAGCTTCGCCAGGTGCTCCTTCTCTTCTTCGGCGAGCTTCTCGAACACACGCCGGCCGCGCGCGTCACGCGTGATCCGGGCCGCGCGCGAGTAGAACTCGAGACCGCTGCGCTCGGTGGCAATCGCGATCCTGAGCGCATCGCGCGCGAACAGCAGCTCCGTCACACCGCCGCTCTCGGCCACCGGCGGTCTGCCCGTCCGGCAGGCCTCGCAGGTCCCATGAATCTGCAGCACGCTCTGGCGCGCCGTGAAGCCGCGGGCCGCCGCAACCTCCTCGACGAGCGCCTCGATGTCCGAGCTGAGGAACTCGAACGATCGGTTGCAGCTCTTGCAGATGAGGTGAAAGTGCCGGGGGTGTCGATAGGAATGCTCGAAGCGGAACCGCCCTTCGTCGAAATCGACCTTGCGGGCGATGCCGGCGTCGACCATCCACTGGAGCGTCCGGTAGACGGTCGCGCGGCTGATCCGCTGGTCCTCGCGGCGGATCAGATCGAACAGATCTTCCGCCGTGAGGTGGCCCTCCTGGCGGAGGAAGACGTTGACGATGAAATCGCGCTTGCTCGAGCGCTTGCTGCCCGCGGGGCGGAGGCTCTCGAGATAGGCGGTGGTTGGTTCCATGCGACTCCTACGTGCAACGTGCTACGTGCTGTGTGCGCGTGCTCGCCACCGCCGATCTGCCCGGACGTGCTCAGACGCTGAACGAGGAGCCGCAGCCGCAGGTCGACTTGGCGTTCGGATTCTTGATGGTGAAGCCGCCGCCGGTGATGTTGTCCACGAAGTCGACTTCCGCGCCGTGCAGATACCGCGCGCTGATCGGGTCGATCAGGAGCTTCACGCCGTTCGACTCGATGACGGCATCGGTCGAGACGTCCCCTTCGCCCTCGTCGATCATCAGGCCATACTGGAAACCCGAACAGCCGCCGCCCTGCACGAACACGCGCAAGCCCGCGTCGAGCTTGTTCTCCTCGGCCAGCAGTTCCGTAATCTTCGCGGCCGCCGTCGGTGTGACATTGATCATGGATGAAATCTCCTCCCCAGAGACCTTTTGATTATAACGGTTTACGTCAATTCCCTTCAAACGGGGGCCCCTCCGCTTGTCACGCGGGCGGAGGCGGACGGATACTCGGGAGAGCGATGCCCACCGACCATCCTTTCTGGCTCGCCGGCGAGCCCGGCCGCTCGGGCGAGCCGCAGAACGTCGTCAATCCCTTCGACCACAGCAGCGTCGGGCGCACCTGGTTCGCCGGCGACGTGGAATTCGACCGCGCGGCTGAGGCCGCGGTTGCGGCCGCGCCGGTGATGCGCGCCCTGCCGGCGTACGAGCGGTCCACCATCCTGATGTCCGTCTCGTCCGCCCTGAAGCAGCGTCGCGACGAGATCGGGCGCACGCTGGCCGGTGAAGCCGGTAAGCCGATCCGCGACGCGCTGACGGAAGTCGAGCGCGCGGCGATGACGTTTCACGTCGCCGCGGACGAGGCGCGGCGTCTCGGAGGCGACGTCGTGCCGATGGATCTGGCGCCGCATGGCGTGGGCCGCTTCGCCGTCACGAGGCGGTTTCCCATCGGTCCGGTCGCCGCGATCTCCCCGTTC
Organism: Vicinamibacterales bacterium; assembly: GCA_048594885.1. Lineage (GTDB taxonomy): Bacteria > Acidobacteriota > Vicinamibacteria > Vicinamibacterales > 2-12-FULL-66-21 > JBMDXB01. The sequence goes on along the minus strand of JBMDXB010000111.1, from coordinate 70,579 downwards.
AATTTCCCGCTCAACCTCTCGGCCCACAAGCTCGCGCCGGCAATCGCCGCGGGAAACCCGATCGTCCTGAAGCCCGCGTCGAAGACGCCGTTGAGCGCGCTGTATCTCGCCGAGCTGCTGAGCGCCGCCGGCGTTCCGAAGGGCGCCGTGAGCGTGCTGCCGATGGCGCGAAGCGTCGGCGATCGCCTGGTCACCGATCCGCGGTTCAAGCTCCTGACGTTCACCGGCTCGTCGCCGGTTGGCTGGGACATGAAGAACCGCGCGGGAAAGAAGAAGGTGATCCTGGAGCTTGGCGGCAACGCCGGCGTGATCGTCGACGAAAGCGCCGATCTTCCCTTCGCCGCGAAGCGGGTCGCCGCCGGCGGCTTCGCGCTCGCGGGACAGAGCTGCATCTCCGTCCAGCGCGTCTACGTGCACAATCGCGTGTTCGACGAGTTCGCCCGGCGTCTGCTCGCGCTCGTCGAGGCGTTGAAGGTCGGCGATCCGCTCGATTCATCGACGGACGTCGGTCCGATGATCGACGAAGGAGAAGCGGCGCGCGTCGACGCGTGGGTCAAGGAAGCGACGGCAGCGGGGGCGCGGGTGCTCACGGGCGGGCGGCGGCTCGCCGGAGCGCTGTATGCGCCGACGGTCCTTGCCGACGTTCCGCCGGACGCGAAGGTCTGCGCGGCGGAGGTGTTCGCGCCGCTGGTTGGATTGTTCCGGTTCGACCGGTTCGAGGATGCGTGCCGTGAGGTGAACCGGTCGTCGTTCGGCCTGCAGGCGGGCGTCTTCACGATGGACCTCGAACACACGATGCGCGCGTTCGACGACCTCGAGGTCGGCGGGGTGATCGTCAACGACGTGCCGACCTGGCGGATCGATCAGATGCCGTACGGCGGTGTGAAGGACTCCGGCCTGGGGCGGGAGGGCCCGCGCTACACCATCGAAGAGATGACCGAACCGAAACTGCTCGTCATCAATCGCGCGATCGGCTGAGGACAACATGACGCTTTCATGGAAGCCTGCGGCGCAGCTCGCCGACGCGCTGCTCGCCAAACACACCGTCTCACGCATCTGGCACCGCGATCCGTCCGCGTGGAAGGCGGCTGCCGATTCTCCGGCCGCCGCATCGATCCGGACGCGTCTCGGCTGGCTCGACATCGCCGGGACGATGACGCCGCACGTCGAACAGGTCGAGGCGCTGGCGGAAGCAGCGAGGTCGGAAGGCGTTCAGGCCGTCTACCTCCTCGGCATGGGCGGCAGCAGCCTGTGCGCCGAGGTGTTGCGATCCGTCTACCACGTCGCCGATGGCTATCCCGAGCTGTTCGTCCTCGACACGACCGACGAAGCGACGATCGTGACCGCCGCAGGGCGGATGGATCCCGAGCGGACGTGGTTTCTCGTCGCCAGCAAGAGCGGCGGTACCGTCGAAGTGGTGTCGCTCGAAGCGTTCTTTTGGGAGCGGATGTCGGCGGCCGCCGGTTCGCGGGCGGGCCAGTATTTCGTGGCCATCACCGATCCCGGCACGTCGCTCGAGGGCCTGGCGAAATCGCGGGGATACCGCGGCACTTTCGTGAATCCGGCCGACATCGGCGGACGGTTCTCCGCGCTGTCGCTCTTCGGTCTGGTGCCGGCGGCGCTCATCGGCGCGCCCGTCCGGCAGATCCTGAATGCCGGCCGTGCGATGGCCGAAGGATGCCGCCAGGAGAATCACGCGAACGCCGGCCTCGAGCTCGGCGCGTTCATCGGCGCCGCCGCGCTGCACGGCCGTGACAAGCTCACGGTCGTCCTGCCGCCGTCGCTGGCGTCGCTCGGCTTGTGGATCGAGCAGCTCGTGGCCGAGAGCACAGGCAAGCATGGCAAGGGATCGCTCCCGATCGTCGACGAACCGCTCGGACGGCCCGATGAATACGGTGACGACCGCGCGTTCGTCGCCATCTCCACGGATGCTGACACGGTAGAAGACGAGGCGCTGAAGGCACTCGCAGACGCGGGCCATCCGGTGCTGCGTCTCTCGACACGCCTCGACGGCCTTGGCAGCGAGTTCTTTCGCTGGGAGTTCGCGACGGCGGTGGCGGGCGCGGCGCTCGAGATCAATCCGTTCGACGAACCGAACGTCGCCGAGGCCAAGCAGAAGACGAAGGCGCAGCTCGACGTGTTCGCGCGAACGGGACGGCTCGAGGAAAGAGACGGCATGAACACGCCGCCGGCACGCATCAGGGAGGCACTCGATTCGCTGAAGCCCGGCGATTACGTCGCGTTCCTGTCATACCTGCCGGCCGGCCAGGAAATCGAGGCCGCTGTGCTCGACGCGCGCCTCGCGATTCGGACGCGCGCACGCGCCGCGAGCACTTACGGAGTCGGGCCGCGCTACCTGCACTCGACCGGTCAGTACCACAAGGGCGGGCCCAACACGATGGTCGCCTTCGTGCTCACGGCCGACGACGAGACGGACACGCCGGTGCCGGGCGCGGGTTACTCGTTTTCAGTCTTGAAGCGGGCACAGGCGTTGGGAGACATTCAGACGCTGGAGGCGCATCAGCGCCGTGCGGTGCGCGTTCACCTCGAGAGCGCCGCCACGGCGCCGGCGGACTTGGAGCGGCTGTTCGCGGAGGCATTGAAATGACGATCGGACATTTTCAGCGGGAGTCGCGATGGATGTTGTGGCTGGGTCTGGTTCCGGTCGTCGCGATCGTGCTGGCGATCGTCGTGCCGGCAGTCAGGCGGTTCTTCGGCTGGTAGCCATCACAGATATCGCAGCCACCAATCGCGCCGCGTTTCCTTGAGCCGCGCGAAGCGGCGGCATGGGACGTACATCGCACACACCACTCCCGCCCACACGAGATACACACCCCACAACGGCAGGCCGTACCACGACGGGAACGACGCGAGATCCGTGACGACCGGGAATCGCCGGAGCTCTCCGCCCTGGACCAGCCCGAGCAGGACGGCTGCCGCGTGCGCGACGAAGATGTGTACCACGTAGAAGAATAGCGGCACGCGTCCGTAGACGCTGAGCCAGCCGGCGACGCGTCCGCGCGCCCGCTCCGACAGCGCGAGCGCCACGAGCGCCGGACCGAGCGTCATCAACAGGAAATCGAGCGACGGCGGATACTTCCGGACGTTGAGGAACGACGCCACCGTCAACGGAAACGTCCGCTGCGGCGACCAGGGGAACGTGTTCCCGTATCCGTTCATCGCGCGCAGCACGACGAACGCGCCCGCCGCCGCGAGGCCTGAGACGATGAGCAGCCTGCGGCGGCGCGGCGGATCCCACGTGTACACGCCTGCCAGCACGTAGCCGAGCGCCATCACGGCAATCCACGGCACCAGCGGATAAGCGACGAACAGCACGTTCGGAATCGCGAAGCCCGGCTGGTGCAGGGCGATCCACAGCCCCGCGAACGATCCAAATGTGTCGGGGCGGATCGGGTCGAGCAGGTTGTGGCCGGCGATCGTGATGAGCGACAGGACCAGCAGCGCTGTCCGTGGCACGTAAACGAGCAGCGCCATCAGGATCATGGCCCAGCCGAGCGCCCATAAAACCAGCGCGAACGCCGGAATCAGCGTGAAGCCGAACTGCCACCCGATCGGCGTAACGATCAGTTCGAGCACCAGCAGCCACACGCCGCGGATGACGAGAAAGCGGCTGAGCGCCGGCCGAGGCATCCCTCGATCGCGAAGGATGCCGATGCCAACGCCTGCGAGCAGGAAGAACGCCGGCGCGCAGAAATGCGTCACCCACCGCGTCGCAAAGAGCGCGGCGGATGCGCGGCTCAGATCCTCAGGGGGAAAACGCAGCTCCGACACCCAGTCGCGGACGTGATCGAGCGCCATCAGCACCATGACGGCGCCGCGGACGATGTCGACGGAGGTGATGCGGGAAGACCTGCTGGCGGCCGCAGTCAGCATAGAGCCTCACAGAGACCGCCAACAGGGTATGTCTTATTTCGCCAGCGTGGCCAGCACTTCCGCGGATGCCCGCTCGACGTCCTTGTGCAGGCTGTTGCCGTGCGCGTCCATCGTGACGATCGCCGGGAAGTTGCGCACCTGCAGGTGCCACATGGCCTCGGGCGTGCCGAACTCCAGCAGGGACACGTCCTCGACCTTCTCGATGCAGCGCGCGTAGAACTGCGCGGCGCCGCCAATGGCATTGAGGTAGACCGCGCCGCTCTCCTTCAGGCCGGCGAGCGTCTTCGGCCCCATGCCTCCCTTGCCGATCACCGCGCGCACGCCGTAGCGCTTGACGATCTCCGCCTGATACGGCTCCTCGCGAATGCTCGTCGTCGGACCGGCCGCAGTGATTTTCCAACCGCCGTCGGCCTGTTTCACCGCCACCGGGCCGCAGTGATACAGCACGGATCCGCGAAGGTCGGCCGGCGGCTCGTGCTTCATGAGGTGCGCGTGCACGGCATCGCGTCCGGTGAACATGCGGCCGGACACGAGCACGACATCGCCGACGTTCAGCGACCGGATCTGCTCCTCGGAGATCGGCGCCTGCAAGGCGATCTCGCGACCGGTTCGCGGGAAGCCCGCCGCCACGACTCCAGGAGGCAGCATCGGCGCCGGCTGCTCCGCGCTGCGATAGAGCCAGGATCGAATGGCGCCGGTCTCCGCGTCGAGCGTGACGCCGAGGCGGCGGAACGCCCAGCAGTCGTAGGCGATGGAGACGAAGAAGCATGCGGGCAGCCGGTTCACCGCGCCGATCTTGCAGCCGATGAGCGACGTCTTGCCGCTGAACCCCATCGTGCCGACGGCGAGCCGGTTCGCCTCGTCCATGATCGTCGCTTCGAGCTTCGCGAGCCGCGGATCGGGATTCACGTCGTCGAGCGTCCGGAACAACTGCTCTTTCGCGTGCATGTAGCCGGACGTCCGATCGCCGCCGATGCAGACGCCCACGGCGCCGGGGCTGCAGCCCTTGCCCTGCGCCTTCCACACGGCGTGCAGGATGCACTTGCGCACGCCCTCGAGCGTGCGGTCGGCGCGGCCGAGATGATCGAGTTCCATCGGCAGCGCGTACTGCGCGTTCGTGTTCTCGCAGCCGCCGCCCTTGAGAATCAGCTTGATCTCGACGTCCGGCTCTTCCCACTGTTCGAAGTGGACGATCGGCATGCCGGGTCCGAGGTTGTTTCCCGAGTTCTCGCCGGTGAGCGAGTCGACGGAGTTCGGACGGAGCTTTCCGCGCCGCGTCGCTTCGGCGACGGCCTCGCGGATCTTCGTGCGCATCCAGATCTGGTTGACGCCGACCGGCACCTTCACCTCGAAGGTCGGCATGCCGGTGTCCTGGCAGATCGGTCCTTCACACGAGGCAGCCTGATCGATGTTCTGCGCGATGATGTTGAGCGCCTGCCCCGCGCGTGCGGCGGGCTCTTCCACGGCCAGCGCGGCGGCCATGGCCTGACGGACGTCGGGAGGCAGGTCTGTGGACGTATGCGTGATGAGTTCGACGACGCTCTCGAAAAATTGAGGCAGCATACGAGAAGTATAATTGAGCCTAATGGCCAGAGTCGCTCCGGCCACGCGCGCCGGTGAGCATCGCGTGGAGCGCGATCCACTCGGTGAAGTACGGGTTCCCTCCGGCGCGTATTACGGAGTCCAGACCGAGCGCGCGCGCGACAACTTCCCCATCAGCGGCCTCACGGCTCCGCCCGAGCTCGTCACCGCGACAGTCCAGATCAAGAAGGCGGCCGCCGAGGCGAATCGGGACCTCGGACGTCTGCCGGACGACATCGCCGCAGCGATCGTGCAGGCGGCCGACGAGATCCTCGATGGCCAGCTGCACGATCAGTTCGTCGTCGACGTGTATCAGGCCGGCGCCGGCACGTCGCACAACATGAACACGAACGAGGTGCTCGCCAACCGCGCCGCGGAGATCCTCGGCGGACAGCGCGGCGAGTACACGCGCGTCCACCCGAACGATCACGTCAATATGGGGCAGTCCACGAACGACGTGTTCCCGACGGCAACGCGCCTCTCGATTCTCGCGATGGTGCCAGGTCTCGTCGGTGCTGCGCGATCGCTCGTCAACGGATTGCGCGAGCGGAGCGTGGCGTTCACGCACGTGCTGAAAACTGGACGCACCCATCTGCAGGATGCCGTGCCGATGACGCTCGGCCAGGAGTTCGGCGGCTACGCCTTCAACGTCGAACATGCTGCCGCGGATCTCGAAGCGGCATCGGCGCAGTTGCTCGAGCTGAATCTCGGCGCCACGGCGCTCGGTACCGGCCTGAACGCAGGGACGGAGTACGTCGAACTCGCGATTGCCAACCTGGCGGGCTACACCGGCATGCCCGTCCGGCCGGCGGACGATCGCTTCCGCGTGACGCAGAGCATGGGCGACGTGCTCGCCTATTCGGGAACGCTCCGCCGCCTCGCTGTCGAAGTTGGTAAGGTCGCGTCGGATCTGCGGCTGCTCAGCAGCGGGCCGCTCGCCGGCATCGCGGAGATTCAATTGCCCGCGGTGCAGCCGGGATCCTCGATCATGCCGGGCAAGGTCAATCCGTCCGTGCCGGAGATGGTCAACCAGGTCTGCTTCCAGGTGATCGGCTGCGACGCGGCCATCCTCGCCGCCGCCGACGCCGGGCAACTGGAGCTCAACGTCATGATGCCCGTGATAGCGTGGAATGCGCTGTTCGCCACGCGCATCCTGACGAATGCCATGACGGTCCTGCAGACGCGCTGCGTCGCCGGCATCGTCGCGGACGAGGAACGCTGCCGCGAGTTGCTCGAGCGCAGCACCGCGGTGGCGACGGCGCTGAGCCCGTTCATCGGCTACGCGGCCACGGCGGACATCGCCAAGACGGCGGTGAAGACGGGCCGGTCGATCCGCGAGCTCGTGCTCGAGCGCGAACTGCTGCCGGAGCGGCAACTCGACGAGATCCTGTCGGTCGAGGCAATGACGACTCCCGGGGTCCGGGGGCCGGGGCTCGGGGCTCCGAGCGAGGCGCCGGAGGGCAGCGCCGCGAAGCGGCGCCGCCGAGCGAGCGCGCGTGGGGGTGGGGCCCCACGCGCGCCAAAAAGCGCCCGCGGCCCGAGCGAGGCGCCGGAGGGCAGCACCGCGAAGCGGCGCCGCCGAGCGAGCGCGCGTGGGGGTGGGGCCCCACGCCCAAAGAAGTCGACCGAACGCTGAAGAAGCCGGTGAGCCGCATCACACTGATCATCATCGCCGCCATGGCGCTCCTCGCCGGAGCGGCGCCGGACGCGCGTCAGCACGGGCGGCTGTTTCCGCCGACAGATCTCGGCCTGCTCGAGGGACCGGATCGCGACGCGTGGCAGCGGCCCGGCGAAATCATGGACGCGCTGGGCATCTACGACGGCAGCGTCGTCGCTGACCTGGGCGCCGGCGGCGGCTGGTTCACGATCAGGCTGGCGCGCCGGGTCGGACCGAACGGCATCGTCTACGCTGAGGACGTCCAGCGCGAGATGATCGAGGCGATGCAGCGGCGCGTGGAACGCGAGGGCCTCAGCAAACGCGTCCGTTTCCAGCTTGGCACCTCGTCGGATCCGAAGCTGCCTCCGAACGTGCTCGACGCCGCGCTGATCGTCGATGCCTACCACGAGATGGCCCAGCCGGTCGCACTGCTGCGAAACCTGGCGCGCTCGCTGAAACCGAACGGCCGCATCGGCATCGTCAACTTCACGAAGGAAGGCCATGGTCCCGGTCCGCGGATGGAAGAGCGCGTCGATCCCGAGCGCGTCGTCCGCGATGCCACGGCAGCCGGCCTGCGGCTGATCGCTCGCTCGGATTTCCTGCGCTATCACTACATGCTGGTGTTCGGAAAGTAGCGCAGGCGATGGCGTTTGTCCCGCCGTTCTTCGGGGAGTATCAGCATCACGTCGACGCCGAGCTTCAGCGGCTGCTTCCCTCATCCCACGAGCCGGTGGAACGCTCGATGGCCTACACGACGCTCGCACCGTCGAAGCGTGTGCGGCCCGTCCTTACGCTACTCTCGGCGGAGCTCTGCGGCGGGAACATCGGCCGAGCGCTTGCCGCCGCGACGGTGATGGAACTGGTGCACGCGTCCTCTTTGATCCTCGACGACCTGCCCAGCATGGACAACGCGCCACTGCGGCGCGGACGGAAGGCGAACCATCTCGAATTCGGGGAAGCCATCGCGATTTTGGCCGCGTTTGGATTGCTCAACCTCGCGTTCGGGACGATCGCCCGCGGCTATGACGCGCCGCTCGCGGCCCGGCTCACCGCCCTCCTCTCCGACGCCATCGGCACGGATGGCCTGATCGGCGGCCAGAGCGCCGACCTGCTCGCGACCGACCAGCAAATCAACTTCGAGATGCTCGAGCGCATTCATCGCGGCAAGACGGGCGCGTTGTTCAGCGCGGCGGCAACCGCGGGCGCGCTGACGGCCGGCGCCTCGGCGGAGGCGATCGGGTCGCTGGCGGCGTTCGCGAAAAACCTGGGGCTTGCGTTCCAGATCGTCGACGACCTCCTCGACGTCACCGGCGATCCCGGCCAGACAGGGAAAGCGATCCGAGCGGACGTCAAGAAGACGACGTTCGTCTCGTTCAGCGGCATTGCCGGCGCGCGTCAGCTCGCGAAGGAGTTGTGCGACACGGCAAACCTCGCGTTGACGCCGTTCGGCCGGCGCGCGGATCGCCTGAGGGAGTTGTCCGCCTTCGTCGCGGGACGGAGCCTGTGAAACCTGATTCCGTTGATGAGCAGCGCGCGCGGAGCGGAGCGGGGCCTGGGGTCCCCGCGAGCGACGCGCTTGGCGGGGTGCAGGGGTCCCCGCCGATCAAAATCGACGATCTGAGGCAACAGCTCAGATCGTTGGGGTATCTCGACGCCGGGGTCGATCGATTCGTTCTCGGTCCGGCCCGCGAGACGAGGCGGCCGGCGACTATCGCGCTGCTCGCCAGCCTGCGCATTGGCGCGATCGCCGCAGTGCTGCTCGGCCCCGCCGCGGCGATTGGCATCGGCAGCCGCCTGACCGGTCTCGTCACAGGACCGCGCGACGCCGTCGTACTCGCAATTTACCTCGGCGTGTTGTTCGGCGCCGCCGTCACCATCGCCGCGTTCGTCGCGAGCCTGCTGCTGCTCTTCGCGGGCGGCGCATTCGTCGTCCAGCGGGCGCGCGCGCTGTCGCTGGCGCTTGGCACGGTGGTGAGCGCAGGATGTCTCGTCTATCTCACGCTGTGGTGGCGAACGGCGAACGCACCGGGCTGGTCGGCGCCGGTGTGGACGGCATTGGCGCTCGTCGTGGCCGTGACGATCAGCCTGCTCCTCGGCCACGCGGTGACCGTCATGTCGCTCGCGGTCATCATGGCGCGCGGTCAGCATTCGGCTGACAGCGCCGGGCCGCGTGCGCCGTCGATCTTTTCGTGGCGGGCGTCGCTCGCAGCGGGCGTGCTCGCGTTCGGCGGCGCCGCGGTGCGGTTGATGCTCGCCGCGCCGGCGGAGACGCAGGTCACCGCCCGGCCGGTGCTGACCGTCGTGCCGAGCGGCTTCCGCGTCCGTCTCATAGCCATCGACGGATTCGACACCGCCGTCCTCGATGCGCTCGCCGCTGAGGGACGCGCGCCAGCGTTTGCCGCCGCACTCGGCGGCGCACGAGCGGATGTCGCCCCTGAAGACACCACGGATCCGGCACGCGCATGGACGACGCTCGCGACCGGACAACCGCCGGACGTTCATGGCGTTCAGCGTCTCGAAACGCGCCGGGTGGCCGGGGTCCAGGGCAGCGTTTCGGGTGTGTCGCAATCGCCCGTCGCCTCGGCGATCCAGGCCGCGACCGATCTCCTACGTCTCACGCGTCCGGCAATAGCCAGCGGCGAGGAACGCCGCGCAAAGACGATGTGGGAGGTGGCGGCGGAGAGCGGACTGCGTACCGTCGTCGTGAACTGGTGGGCGACGTGGCCGGCACCGGTGCACAGCACGGCGACCATCCTCAGCGACCGTGCGGCGCTGCGTCTCGAACGCGGCGGATCGCTCGACGCCGAGATCGCCCCCGTCGAGCTGTACGATCGGTTGAAGAACGAGTGGACGGCGATCCGTCAGCGCGCGCTGAACCGGATCCCTGCGTCGCTTACCGAGCACGTGACCGATCGCTGGGTCCGAGACGTGATCCGGCGATCCGCGGAGCTCGATGCGCTGCAGGTGACGCTCGCGGAGGCCGTCCAGGGCGACGCGCCCGATTTCTTGACCGTGTATCTCCCTGGGCTCGACGTCGCGCAGCACATGCTGTTCGGCGGGGCCGGCGCAGCGCTGACGACTTCTTCAATCGCGGCCAGAGTCGATGCGCTGCGTGCGTACTACCTGTTCCTCGACCAGCTGCTGGGGGGAATGCTCGCCGCGCGACCCGGCGATCTCATCTTCGTGCTGACGTCGCCCGGCCGTGTCAGCCAGCCGGTTGCCGGGCGCCTGACGTTGTCCGGCGGCGCCGCGCGTCACGGCGCACGGATCGACGCCAGGCCGACCGATGTGGCGCCGACCATTCTCTACGCACTCGGCCTCCCGCATAGCGGCGACCTCGCGGGGCGTCCGCTCCTGCCGATGCTGAGCGAGGTGTTTGTTGCGAAGTATCCTGTGCGCGAAGTGACGACGTACGGGCCGCCAGCGGGCGCAACGGCGCCGCGAAGCGGTCAGCCGCTGGACGATGCGATGCTGGAGCGGCTCAGGAGTCTCGGGTACGTGAGGTGAAAGGGTAAGGGGTAAGGGGTAAGGGGTAAGGGGATCGGCGATCGGCGATCGGCGATCAGCGATCGGCGATCAGCGATCGGCGATCAGCGATCAGCGATCAGCGACGCCGGCGAGCCGCCAGACGGATGGCAGGATGCCCGCGGCAACGAACAGCTTGAACACGTCGGCGGCGATGAATGGCACGAAGCCGGTCATGATTGCAGCATCGAGCCCCGCCGCGAACGGACGAGCGAACCATGCGAGCCACGCCACGCCGCCGGCGAAGATGACGAGCAGTCCCGAGGTCATGGCCGCGACCGATGTGAGGTAACGGCGATCGCAGCCACGCTCGGCGAGCGAGCCCGTGAGGAACGCGGCGAGCGGATACGCCATCAGGTAGCCACCCGTCGGCCCGAGCAACCGCAGCGGACCTTGCGGCAGCACCTCGGACGCTGCGAACACCGGCAGGCCGGCGATGCCGGCCGCGAGGTACAGCACCTGACTGGTCATGCCGAGGCGCGAGCCGAGCGCGGCGCCGCCGAGGAGCACGATCATCGGCGTGAGCGTGAACGGAACGGGCGTGAACGGCAGCCGGATGCTCACCTGCGCCGCAGCAGCAGTCAGCGCCGTCAGCAGCGCGACTGCGGCGATGCGAATGGCGCGGGCGGTGCGCGCGTCGGTGGCAAAGGTTGCGAGCAGGGTGCGTTCCGTGTGAACCGTCATAAAGACTGGAATCTTACTGTATGCGCACGGCACTGACAATTGCAGGCAGCGACTCTGGTGGCGGCGCGGGCATTCAGGCGGACCTGAAGACCTTCGCGGCGCACGGCGTGTTCGGCACGAGCGCGATCACCGCCGTGACGGCCCAGAACACCATGGGCGTCAGCGGATGGCTGGCGCTTCCCGCCGACCTCGTCACGGCGCAGATCGAAGCGGTCGCCGGCGACATCGGCGCCGACGCGGTGAAGACCGGCATGCTCGCCAACGCCGCGATCGTCGAGGCGGTGGCCGCGGCGATGGAGGATCTCGATCTGCCGTACCTCGTCATCGATCCCGTGATGGTGGCGAAAGGCGGCGACCGTCTGCTCGAGGAGGCGGCGATCCACGCCCTACGCGCCGAGCTGCTGCCGCGCGCGCATCTGGTCACGCCGAACATCGCAGAAGCGGAGATCCTTGCTGAGATGAAGATCCGCGGCGTCGACGACATGCACAAGGCCGCGGCGCGGATCCTCTCGCTCGGACCCAGCGCCGTACTCGTCAAGGGCGGTCATCTCGAGGGTCCGGAAGCGATCGACGTCGTCGCCACCAAGGCCACGACGTTCGAGCTGCGCGGCCAGCGGATCGCAAGCACGAGCACGCACGGCACCGGTTGCACGCTGGCGTCGGCGATTGCCGCGAACCTCGCGCTCGGGCTCGACGATCGCGCCGCGATCGAGAAGGCGAAGGCGTATCTCGAAGGTGCTATCCGTCACGCGCCGAAGATCGGGCACGGCCACGGCCCCCTGAACCACTTCTGGCGCGCGGTATACTGACAGGATGGCTGCTGCGTTCGAGGCGCGCCCTGATGCGTACCGCGTAACCAGTGAACCGCTCGATGCGACGGCGGTCGCCGCCGCCGTGGCCGGCGCGGACTGCGGCGCCGTGGCCACGTTCGTCGGGTTGGTACGCGACGAGAACGCAGGCCGGCGCGTGCTGTGGCTCGATTACGAAGCCTATGCGGCGCTCGCGGAGCGCGCGTTCGAGCGGATTGCAGCGGAAGCGGCCGGCCAGTGGCCGCGCGTGCGGCTGGCGATTCACCATCGGACGGGCAGGTTGGCGATCGGCGACGCGAGCGTCGTCATTGCAGCCGCGTCTCCGCATCGCGCCGACGCGTTCGCCGCGTGCCGCTATGCGATCGAGCGCGTCAAGCAGATCGCGCCCATCTGGAAGCACGAGCACTTCGAGGGCGGGGACGTCTGGATCGAAGGGGCGACGGCGGATCCGGACGACGGAGCGGCGCAGCGGCTGGCGCTCGAACGCGCGTGTTCGTGACGATTCGGCTGTTCGCGCGGCTGCGGGAGATCGCAGGCGCGGCTGACCTGCGCCGCGAGATAGCCGAGGGCACTGATGCTCGCGGCGTGTGGGACGCGCTCGTCGCGGAGTTCCCGGCGCTTGCGCCATACGAATCGTCGATTTCCTGCGCCGTGAACGAAGAGTACGCGCGATTGTCGACGCCTGTGAAGGACGGGGACGAGCTTGCGTTTCTGCCACCGGTTTCCGGCGGATGAGTGACACCGTGCGCGACCGGAGCGGAGGGAGCTTGGCGGGGTGCAGGGGACCCCGCCATTCAAACAATGTTCGATAAGTTGGCGGCCGTCGCGGCGCGATACGACCAGTTGATGTCCGAGATGGCCGATCCGGCCACGCAAGGGGATTCGTCCAGGCTCCGGATGCTCTCGAAGGAGCTGTCGGACATCCAGCCGCTGGTCGAGCACTTCGGCAAATACAAATCGATTGTCGGGAAGATGGCCGAGGCGGAAGAACTGGTCAAGGATCCTGACATGCGCGAGCTCGCGCAGGAGGAGCTGAAGGATCTCGAGGCGCGGCGCGACGCCTTGCTCGCGCAGATCAAAGTCCTCCTCGTGCCGCGCGATCCGAACGACGAGAAGAACGTCATGCTGGAGATCCGCGCCGGCACGGGCGGTGACGAAGCCGCGCTCTTCGCGTCGGATCTCTTCCGCATGTACTCACGCTACGCCGAACGCCAGGGCTGGAAGATCGAAGTCCTCGGCACGAGCGAGACCGGCGGCGGCGGCATCAAGGAAGTCATCGCGCTCATCGAAGGCAAGAATGTCTACAGCCGCCTGAAGTACGAGAGCGGCGTCCACCGCGTCCAGCGCGTGCCGGCCACCGAGGCCAGCGGCCGCATCCACACGTCCACGGCAACCGTGGCCGTCCTCCCCGAGGCCGAGGAAGTCGATATCCACATCGATCCGAAGGATCTGCGCATCGACACGTTCTGCTCGAGCGGTCCCGGAGGCCAGAGCGTCAACACCACGTATTCCGCCGTGCGCCTGACGCACATCCCCAGCGGCATCGTCGTGTCGCAGCAGGATGAGAAGTCGCAAATCAAGAATCGGGCGAAGGCCATGAAGGTCCTGCGCTCGCGTCTCTACGAGGCGGAGATGCGCAAGCAGCAGGAAGCGATCGCCAAAGACCGACGGACGCAGGTCGGCACCGGCGAGCGCTCCGAGAAGATCCGCACCTACAACTTCCGCGAGAACCGCATCACCGATCACCGCGTCAACTACACGATGTACCAGCTCACCGAGGCGCTCGACGGCGGCATCGGCGATCTGATCGACACCGTCGTCACCCACTACCAGAGCGAGAAGCTCAAGGAAGCCACCGCCGCCGAGCCGTCGCGCTGATGCCGTCGATCCACGACCGCGTTGCCAACGCGCGCCACCGGTTCGAGCGCGCAGGCATCGGCGTGGACGAGGCCGCGATCGACGCGGAGGTACTCGCGCGCCACGTGCTCGGCTGGGATCGCGCGCAATTGATCACGCGCGGACCTGAGCCGGCGGCCGACGACTTCGACGAGGCGTTCGAACCGCTCGTCGTGCGGCGCGAACAACGCGAGCCGGTCGCGATGATCGTCGGTCATCGCGAGTTCTGGAACCTCGACTTCGAGGTCACGCCTGACGTTCTCGTCCCACGGCCTGAAACCGAGCTCATCGTCGAGACCGCGATCGATCTCGCGCGGGAATCCGGTCCCTGGCGGCGCATCGTCGACGTCGGAACGGGCAGCGGGTGCATCGGCGTCGCGCTGGCGCGCGAGTTCAACGAGGCTTCCGTCATTGCGACCGACAGCTCCGCTGCTGCACTTGCCGTCGCCTGGCGCAACGCGCAACGGCACGGTGTGCAGGACCGCATGACGTTTGTCGAGAGCAACCTGCTCGACGAAGTCGAAAGGGGGGCAGACCTGATCGTGTCGAACCCGCCGTACTGCCGGACAGTCGATGCCGGCACGCTGCAGCCCGAGGTCATCGGCTACGAGCCGCACAGCGCGTTGTTCGCCGGGCCGGACGGGCTCAAGGTCATCCGCCGCCTGCTCGATGGGGCCGCGGCGCATCTTGCCGGTGGCGGGCGGCTCGTTGTTGAATTCGGATTCGGACAGGACGCAGAAATCGTCCGGTTGGCACGGGCCGCTGGCTGGCGTGTACTCGACATCCGCCACGACCTACAGCAGATTCCCCGCGTCATCGTCCTCGGGAGGTAGCGATGTCAGATTGTCTGTTCTGCAAGGTCATCGACGGGCGGATCCCAGGGACCATTGTCTCCCAGGACGATCGGCTGGTCGCCTTCAAGGACATCAATCCGCAGGCGCCGATGCACGTGCTCATCGTGCCGCGCCGGCACATCGCCAGCCTGAACGACCTCACCGCGGAGGATGACGCGCTCGTCGGAGAGATGGTCCGCCGCGCGGCGGCGCTCGCGAAGGAGCATGGGCACTCGGAACGCGGCTATCGCACGGTCTTCAACTGCAACGCGGACGCCGGCCAGACGGTCTTCCACATCCACCTGCACGTCCTCGGCGGACGCAAGATGACCTGGCCTCCAGGCTGATTACCGTTGGTCGCGGGCGAGGAGGTAGTGTCCACGCCTCGCTTCGCGCGACAGCAGGAAGTCGACGGCCCTGTAGCCGCGGCCGAAATAGGTCTTGAAGATCGCGCGTGTGGTCATTCTCCACTCGCGCGCCAGCGACGGATTGTCCGTCTGCATGACGGTGAAGCCGGTCGGAATCTCCACGAGTAACTGACGCTCATCCAGATCGAGTGCCGGCGTGCCCGGCAGGAGCCATTCCTCCGTTGCCTCCGACGGGTTCACGAGCGGCGCCGCCGCGACCGAGGCGTCTCGAACGAGCGCCTTCCCTGTTGACGTGACGCGCCGCTCGACGTGCGGATCGGCGAGATGCCACTCGGCGATGAACCTGTCCGTCGGCGTTCCGCGATGAAGCGGGCTGCTCGACTCGCCGTAGATGTTTTCGGCGTACTCGCGAGCCATGACGCCGAGCTTCGCGAAATTCAGGTGCGCGTTCAGCGCCTGCAGCGGGTCGTAGGTCCACTCGATCAGCTCGATCCCCATCCGCAGGGCATGCTCCCGCTGCGCGTGCTTCAGCGCCGCGCCGAGGCCCGAGTGCCTCGCGTCCTCGGTGACGCCGAGCATGTGCGACCACTGCGTCGGCCTGCCGTCCTTCACCGCCGCCAGCGAGTAGACGAATCCTTTCATCACACCTGCGCCGTCGAACCCGCCGAGCAGGATCCCGCCGCGCTTGATCGAGACGATCAGGATGGGCGCTGGAACGACGTCCTCGGAATCCGTGTAGTCCCAGACCTCTTTTTCGAGGTCGACGACCCGCAGGCACTCCTCGAGCGTCTTCAGCGGGCGAATCTGCATGTGCGTGTTATAGCAGCGGTGGGAGGTCGCGGAGCGTCGTAATCACCGGCACGCCCGGCGGCGGACTCTGGACGCGTCCGGATCTCGAGACCAGCACCGCGCGCAGGCCGGCGCGGCGGGCGCCTTCGATGTCGTGCGGGAGGCTGTCGCCGACCATGACGGCTTCCTCCGGCCGCGCCGTCGCGGCGCGAAGTGCAGCCTCGAAGATGCTGGGATGCGGCTTCATGTAGCCGTGGTCCGACGACGAGAGCGTCACGGCGAAGAGACCTTCGAGCTCGAAGTGACGCTGGAAACTCGCGAGGCAGCGCTGCGTGTTCGAGATCAGCCCGATCGTCAACCCGGCAGCATGCAGCGTGCGGAGCACATCGGGGACGTCGTCGTACATCGCGAAGTGGTGGCACGCCGCCCACTCGTCGTAGATGTCACGCGCCGCGGCGTCGACGCCTGGGCCCGAGCCTCCCATCCCCTCGATGATGCGCCGCGTGTAGGCGACGAACATCTGCGGATCGTAGATGCCGCCTCGCGCGTCGAGGAGCGACGAGGCCCCCGCCACCGCGCGATCGAACGCGTCGGCATCGACCGTGACGCCGTACTGCGCGCAGAAGTCGCGATACCCGCTGCCCTGGAACATCGGACCCGGGTAGATGAGCGTGAAATCGACGTCGAAGAAGACGGCCCGCGTCACCCCTCCGCCTCGTGCGGACCGGCGACGGCGATAGCGGCGGCTTCGGGATGCAGGACCTCCGCCGCAGCGGCGGCGACCTCCTCGATCCTGACGGCGGCGATCAACCCAGGCAGCCGCTGATCGTAGTCGAGACCAAGGCCGAACTGCTCCGCGTTCTGTAGAAACGTCGCGATGGTCTGATTGGTTTCGAGCATCCGCGGGATCGAGCCGATGAGGAACTCGCGCGTCTCGTTGACTTCGACCGGCGTCGGGCCGCTCCGGCCCAGGTCTCGCACCTCGTTGTCGATCGCTTCCAGCGTGCGCTCGACGTTGTTCGGATCGACGCCGGCGCGAACGAGCAGCGGGCCCTCCCCGATATTGGGATCGCAGGAGCTGAACGCGTAGTACGCCATCCCCTGCCGCTCGCGGATGTTCTCCCCGAGGCGACCGCCAAGGCCGAACTGGCCGAGGACGTTGTTCATCATCCAGTAGGCGTAGTACCGCGGGTCGAGGCGCCGAATCGTGGTGAAGCCGTAGGCAATGTCGCTCTGCGCCTTGCCGGGCATCGGAATCGTCCGCCGCCGGCGCGCAGCGTGGACTGGCGGCGGGACGTCCGGCGTCGGCGTCGCGTCGCCCCGCCAGTCACCGAGCTCCGCTGCCGCCCGTTCGATGGCTCGTGCCGGCTGCACGTCACCCGCAATGACGACGCAGAGCGATGACGGGACGAGCGCGCGTCGATGGAACGCGACCAGCGCGTCACGAGTGATTCGCTCGAGACTCTCGGGCGTGCCCTTGGCGCGCCGCGCGTACGGATGTCCTTTGCCGTACATCAGCTCGAGCGCGGTTTCGACCGCACGCACGGCCGTACTGTCGTCATCCTGTCGAATCGCCGTGATCGCCTCGGCGCGGCGCCTCGCGATCTCATCCTCCGGAAAGATCGGATTGCGCGCGACGTCGACCACGAGGGACAGCACGCTGTCGAAATCTTCGACAAGGCACGGGCACGAAATCGACAGCGTATGCCGCGAAGTGGCGATGCGCAGAGCGACGCCGCGATCGTCGAGCTCCTCGGCAATGCGATCTGCCGAGCGCGTCGCAGTGCCGCGGTCGAGAACGCGAGCGAGCAGGTACGCCAGTCCGGGCAGATCCGGCGGTTCGTTGATGCCGCCGGCTCTGAAGGTGAAATCGATCGTGACAGCGGGCGTGGTCGTCGTCTCCTGCACCATGACGACGGCGCCGTTGGGGAGCTCGGTACGGACGGGCGACAGGCCGGGTGCGAGCGCGGTCGTCATCGGGAGCCCTTCAACGGAACGAAGCGGCCGACCGTGCGGTTCGGCGCGGCGAGCCGGCGTCGCGCGACGTCGTGAACCTGGTCCGCCGTGACGGCGTCGATGCGCTGCTGCAGTGAGGCGAGGTACTCGTGGTCGGCAATCGTCTGGAAATAGCCGAGCTGGTGCGCGATGTTCGTGACGCTGTCGTTCTCGAAGACGAACCGGGCGTGGAGCTGTCGCCGGCCCCGCTCGGTCTCGCGCTCGGTGACGCCCTCAGTGCGAACGCGCTCGATCGCATCGAGCGTCGCGCCCTCCAGCGTCGCGAGATCAACGCCGTCAACGGCCGTCAACGTCACCGTGTAGAGAAAGGGCTGCTCGGTCGGCAGCAGTGCGCCGGAAACGGCGGATGCAAGTCCGGTCTCGACGAGCGACATATACAGCCGCGCCTTGCGTTGCGGCGGCGCGCCGCGAAAACTGGACCAGAGGTTCACCCCCTTCGCGCCTGTCAGCACCGCGTCGAGCACGAGCATCGCGAAGAAATCGGAATCGCCGGCAGCGGGGGCCGGGTAGGCGAGCTTCAGATACGCCGTCGTCCCGGGACGCTCGACCAGGACGCGCCGTTCGCCGAGTTGCGTCGGCTCGGTCGTGCGCGGCCGCGTGATGGATGGTCCGGACTGCGCATTCCTGAATTGCTTCTCCGCACGCTTCAGCACGTCGTCCGTATCGACGTCGCCGACGACGACCAGCGTGGCGTTGTTCGGAACGTAATAGCGGCGGTAATGGC
The DNA here is from genome assembly GCA_048594885.1 of Vicinamibacterales bacterium. Lineage (GTDB taxonomy): Bacteria > Acidobacteriota > Vicinamibacteria > Vicinamibacterales > 2-12-FULL-66-21 > JBMDXB01. The sequence continues at coordinate 51,803 of JBMDXB010000111.1, read as the reverse complement.
CGTAGAGATCGTCGCGGGTCATCGACCGGAGGTCGTCAATCCAGCCGATCGTCGGGTGCCGATACGGATGCACTCGCAGCGCCGTCGCCGTGACCTCGATGTCGAGCAACTGCTCGGGATCGTTCTCTCCACCTTGCAGCTCGGAAATGATGACCGTCCGCTCCGACTCGCATTCCGCGGGATCGAACAGGCTGTTGGTCATCCGCTCCGCCTCGATGAACAGCATCTGATCGAGCGCGTGCCGTCCGGCGGTCTCGAGGTATGTCGTCTGGTCGATCCAGGTGTAGCCGTTCCACATCCCGCCGAAGCGTTCGACGATGCCTTTCATCTGGTCGCGGGGGATGTTGACCGTGCCCTTGAAATTCATGTGCTCGACCCAGTGCGACACGCCGGTGAGACCCGGGCCTTCGTCGCGAGAGCCGACCCGATACCAGCACCACACTGAGGCGAGCGGCGCGGTGTGGATCTCCTGCACGAGCACCGTGAGTCCGTTCGGCAGGATTTCCCGACGTACTGCAGCAGATGCTGCCGCCTCCAAGGGACACATGCCCCGATTATATCGGCGCGGTTCGCCTCAATTGCGCCGTAGGCGTGGCCTGTCAATTGCATTGTTGACGAGGTGACGAAAACGAATAGCTCAGTTTGGGAGGCTCCTCACATGCTCAAGCGGACATTTCTCGTATTGCTCGTCGCCGTCCTGTCGGCGGGCGCATATGCCCTGGCGCAGGCACAGGTGACGCTGACGCTGCGCTCCGGCGAGCGCATCACCGCGGATCTCGTTGACCACGGCGGTGTCGGCTTTACCGTCCGGGTCAACGGCCAGGAGCGGCAGATCGCGACAAACGACGTGGCGATCATCGATTTCGGCGGAGCGCCGATGACCGATGCGGACTGGCAGAAGGTGACGGGCGGAAGCCACGTCATCTGGTTGAAAAGCGGCGAAGTGATCACCGGCAATCTGTACGACATCTCGGGCACGACACCGCTGAACATCGTGTTCCGAACCGGTTCCGGCGAGCGGCAGATTACCTCCGGCGACATCAGCCGCATCGTGCTGGCGCGCACCACTGCCAGCGTCGCGACGACGGGCGAACAGCAGCCGTCGACGACCGCCGCCACTCCGAGCGCCGGCGGCGGCATCGTCGTTCCCGCGAATCAAAGCTGGACGTCGACGGGCATGATCGTTCGCCGCGGCGAGGTTCTGACGTTCAACACCACGGGCGAGATTCGCCTGAGCGGCGATGCCAACGACATGGCGGGCTCGGCGGGCTCGCGCGCCCAGCGCATGGCGGCCGCCGGAGCGCCGCTGCCGAACGCGTACTCCGGAGCGTTGATCGGCCGCGTCGGCAACGGACAGGTCTTCGCCATCGGCGACCAGCGCCAGGTCCGCATGCCGGACAACGGACAGTTGTTCCTCGGCATCAACGACGATCACGTCGGCGACAACGCGGGCGAATTCCGCGTGGAGATTCAGCGGGGGCGCACCCGCCGCTGAAGCGCGACCGCGATCCGACAGCACGACGGCCGGCGCCTCAGGGCGCCGGCCGTTTTTTTTGCGCCTACACTACAATGTTTGGATCACGCGATGGCCGACTGGAAGAGCACGCTGAACCTGCCGCGGACCGACTTCCCCATGAAGGCGAGCCTGCAGACCGTCGAACCCGAGGCGCTCGCCCGCTGGGGCAAGATGCGCCTGTACGACCGGATTCGCGAGGCCCGGAGCGGCCGTCCGCGGTTCGTGCTGCACGACGGCCCGCCCTATGCGAACGGGCAGATCCATCTCGGCACCGCGCTGAACAAGATCCTCAAGGACCTGGTCGTCAAGTCACGCTCGATGATGGGCTACGACGCGCCCTACGTGCCGGGGTACGACTGCCACGGCCTGCCAATCGAGCTGAAAGTCGATCGTGAGCTCGGCCCGAAGAAGCGCGAGATGTCGCTCGCGGACTTCCGCCGCGCCTGCCGCGCCTACGCCGATCGGTTCATCGGCGTGATGACGGAGGAATTCCAGCGGCTCGGCATCTTTGGCGACTGGGAGCACCCCTATCTGACGATGGCGCCGCGGTATCAGGCGGCGATCGCGCGGGCGCTCGGCCGGTTCGTCGAGCAGGGGCTCGTCTACAAGGGCAAGAAGCCGGTTCACTGGTGCATCCATTGCCGCACGGCGCTCGCGGAGGCTGAAGTCGAGTACGAGGATCACGCATCCTCGTCCATCTACGTCGAGTTTCCGCTTGCCGACTCGCACGCGAGTGAGCTCGCCGCGCGCGTGCCGGCCCTGGCCGGCCGGCAGGTCTCTGTCCTGATCTGGACGACGACGCCGTGGACGATCCCGTCGAATCTGGCGATCGCGTTCCATCCGGATTTCAACTACGGCGCCTACGAGACGGACGGTCGCACTGTCATCGTGGCCGAAGCGCTGGCCGAGCCGATCGCGACCGCGATCGGGCGCACGTTCGGCGAGCCGGTTGCGCGGCTGAAGGGATCGCAGCTCGAAGGGATCCGCTTCAGGCATCCGCTGTACGCGCGCGATTCCGTCGCGGTGCTCGCCGATTACGTCACGCTTGATGCCGGCACCGGCGCCGTCCACACCGCCCCTGGCCATGGGCGCGAGGACTTCGAGACGGGTGTCAAGTACGGCCTCGATATCTACGCGCCGGTCGGACCTGCGGGGCATTTCCTCGAGACCGTCGAGCTGTTCAACGGGCAGCGTGTGTTCGATGCGAACCCGAACATCGAGCAGGCGCTGGCCGCGCGCGGGCGGCTCTGGCACCGGCACACGTTCGTGCACCAGTACCCCCACTGCTGGCGATGCCACAATCCGGTCATCTTCCTCGCGACGTCACAGTGGTTCATCCGGATGGATGCGCCGCTGGCGACAGCGGGGGGAACGAGCCTGCGGCAGGCGGCGCTCGATGCAATCGATCGACAGGTCACGTGGATCCCGGCGTGGGGCCGCGATCGCATCCACGGCATGATCGTGAACCGCCCCGACTGGTGCATCTCACGCCAGCGCGCGTGGGGTGTGCCGATCCCGGCGGTCGACTGCGTCAAGTGCGGCGAAGCCGTCCTGACCGCAGAGCTGGTCGAGCGCGCCGCCTCGGTATTCGACGAGCATGGTGCGGACGCGTGGTACGAGCGGCCAGCCGCGGAGTTCATCCCCGATGGGCTGACGTGCCCGTCGTGCGGCGGCCGTGCGTTCGAGCGGGAGCGTGACATCCTCGACGTCTGGTTCGACTCCGGATCGAGCCACGAGGCCGTCCTGCCGTTCCGCGAAGAGCTGACGTGGCCGTCGGATCTCTACCTCGAAGGCATGGACCAGCATCGCGGCTGGTTCCAGAGCTCGCTACTCGTCGGGCTGGGAACGCGCGGACGGCCGCCGTTCCGCCAGGTGCTGACGCACGGCTTCCTCATCGACGTCGACGGCCGGAAGATGTCGAAATCCGTCGGCAACGTGATCAGCCCGCAGGACGTCATCAAGCAGAGCGGCGCCGAGATTCTCCGGCTGTGGGTCGCGATGAGCGACTACCGCGAGGAACTTCGCGTCGGCCAGCAGATCCTCGCGCGGGTCGTCGAGGCGTACCGCAAGATCCGGAATACCTGCCGGTACCTGCTCGCGAACCTTTACGACTTCGATCCGGCAGTCCATGCGGTCGCGGTCGGGGAAATGCAGGAAGTCGATCGCTACGCGCTGGCGCGATACGCCGAAGCCGCATCGGCGGTGCTCGACGCCTACGCCGCGTACGATTTCCCGGTCATCTTCCAGCGGCTGAACCAGCTCATGACGGTCGACCTGTCGGCGTTTTACGCCGACGTGTCGAAGGACCGGCTCTACACGTTCGCGGCCCTGTCACGCGAGCGGCGCTCGGCGCAGACGGCGATGCACGTCATGGCTGACGGTCTCGCGCGGCTGCTTGCCCCGATCCTGCCGGTGACGGCCGACGAAATGTGGAAGCACGTGCCCGGTGAGCGCCGGCCTTCGGTCCACATCGCGGAGTTTCCATCGAAGGAGTCGGTCGATGCGCTGAGGGACGCCGGCCTGGTCGAGCGGTGGGAACGGCTCATCGCCGTGCGCGACGAAGTGAACCGCGCGCTGGAATCCGCCCGGCAGGCCAAGACGATCGGCACGTCGCTCGCCGCACGCGTTGCGCTCGCCGCCCGAGGCGCGACCGCGGAGCTTCTCGAGCGCTACCGCGACGATCTCCCGATGCTGTTCATCGTGTCGCAGGTGGAGCTGCAGCGCGGCGCTGGCGAGGGGCCGGAGCTCGAGGTGTCGGTCGCGCGCGCGGACGGCGAGAAGTGCCCGCGATGCTGGCGGATCGTCACGAGCGTGTCCACCGGGATGGACACCGTGGGTCTCTGCGATCGGTGCGTCACGGCGATGGCAGCGTCGCGTCCATCATGACCGACGCCACGCCGAACGCGTCGCCGCGGCCACGGCCGCGCGGGTACGAGCTGCTGATGATCGCGGTGATCGTGGTGGCCGATCAGGTCACGAAAGCAGCCGTTCGAGCGGCGCTCGCGCTCGGCGAGAGCCACCCGGTGATCCCGGGTTTTCTCGATTTCACGCACGTGCAGAACACGGGCGCAGCGTTCGGGCTGCTCAACACCGCGGACTTTCCCTACAAGCCTGTCGTGATGATCGGCATCGCGGCGCTGGCGCTCGTCGCCATCGCGACGTACGCCGCGCAGCTGGGCTTCCACGAGCGGCTGGCCCGTTCCGGTCTGGCACTGATCCTCGGCGGCGCGTTCGGCAATCTGATCGATCGCGCCATCGCTGGACACGTCGTCGATTTCGTCGACGTGTACTGGGGCTCCACACATTTCTGGGCCTTCAACGTCGCGGACGCGGCAATCACGGTGGGCGCCGCCTTCGTTCTGCTCGACATGATCGGCCTGCGGCGGGGACATGCATCCGATCCTGTTTGAAATCGGCGGCTTTCCGGTCTACACGTACGGCGTCCTGCTCGCCGCCGCGTATCTCCTGGGCTTGCAGTTCGCGCTGATGCGCTCGCGCCGGCTCGGCCTCGATCCGAATCGCGTGATGGATCTCGGCATCTGGGTCATCGTCAGCGCGCTGGTCGGCGCCAAGCTCCTGCTGCTCATCGTCGACTTCGACACGTTCTCACGCAGCCCGAGAGAGCTCATGACGCTCGTTCGATCCGGCGGCGTTTTCTACGGCGGCCTCATCGCCGCAGTGGGCGTGGCGCTGTGGTATCTGCGGCGACACCGCATGCCGATGTGGACCGTCACCGACGTGTTCGCGCCCGGCATCGCGCTCGGCCACGTCGTCGGGCGAATGGGTTGTCTCTTCGCCGGCTGCTGCTTCGGGAAGCCGACGACGCTGCCGTGGGGGATTACGTTCACGGACCGCTATGCGGCGGAGAACGTCGGCACGCCGCTGAACATTCCGCTCCACCCAACGCAGCTCTACGAGGCAGGCGCCGAGCTCCTGATCCTCGGATTCCTGCTCCTGCTCGAGCGGCGCGGACGCGCCTTTCCCGGCCGCACATTCTGGAGCTACATGCTGTTCTACGGCGTGTCGCGGTTCGTGATCGAGTTCTTCCGCGGCGACACGCGCGGCATGATCGGGCCGCTCTCGACGTCGCAGTTCGTGTCGATTCTCATCGTGCCGCTCAGCATCGTGATGCTGTTCCTGCTCTCGCGGCGTCCCGATCCGTCGACGAAGACGTCGGCGCGCCGCGCCAAGGCGGCGTGATGCGGCTGCAGGTCGAGCCGGAACACGACGGCCTGCGCCTCGACAACTTTCTGACTGCACTGTTGCCGAATCAGTCGCGATCGCAGATCCAGCGGCTGATCAAGGAAGGGCGCGTGCAGGGGCCGGGTAAAGCCGCCCGGCCGAGCACGCCGGTGCACACCGGACAGACGTTCACGATCGAGATCCCGCCGCCTGCGCCGGCGGAGCCGCTTCCCGAGGCGCTTCCGCTGCGCATCGTTTACGAGGACCCCGATCTCGTGGTGCTCGACAAGCCGGCAGGCATGGTCGTTCATCCGGCGGCCGGGCACAGCAGCGGCACCCTCGTCAACGCGCTGCTGCACCACGTCAAGGATCTCAGCGGCATCGGCGGCGAGCTGCGGCCGGGGATCGTGCATCGGCTCGATCGCGGCACCTCCGGACTGATGGTCGTCGCCAAGCGCGATCGCTCGCACGAAGAGCTGTCGCGGCAGTTCCGCGATCGCGAGGTCGAGAAGGAGTACGTGGCGCTGGTATGGGGTGTCGTGCAGGCCGGACGCCGCATCGACGCGGCGATCGGGCGCGACCCGGCAAACCGGCAGAAGATGTCGACGCGGGCGCGGCGGGCGCGCAGCGCCGTCACGCGGGTGACGTTCGCGCATCACTTCAAGGGCGTGTCGCTGCTCAAGGTGGCGATCGCGACCGGACGAACGCACCAGATCCGCGTGCACCTGAGTGCCATCGGACACCCGATCGTCGGCGATCCGGTCTACGGCGGCGTTCATCGCCGCGTCGCCGCCAATCTGCGCGCCGTGCAGCGGCTCGACCGCCCGTTCCTGCACGCCGCGCGCCTGTCGTTCACTCACCCGGCGGATGGCCGCCGTGTCGATTTCGATTCTCCGCTGCCGCCCGATTTGCAGACGGTGCTCGACGACATCCAGACCCATGAAGAAGACCGATGACTGACGCAGAACGACTCGCTCACGAACGCGTACTCGAGGGCCGTGTGTTCGATGTCGATCGCGATCGCGTGCGGCTGCCGCACGGACGCGAGGTGACGCTCGACGTCGTGAGGCATCCGCGGTCGGTAGTGCTGCTGCCGGTGCCGGAGCCCGGCCACATCATTCTCATCCGTCAGTACCGCTATGCGGTGAATCGCTGGCTGTGGGAGCTGCCCGCAGGCAGCGTGGACGCCGGAGAGCAGCCGGAACAGGCGGCACGCCGCGAATGTCACGAGGAAATCGGCCTGGTCCCGGCGACAGTGGTGCGCCTCGCCGCCCTCTACCCGACCCCCGGCTACTGCGACGAGGAGATGATCTTCTTCCGCGTGGCGAGCCTGGCCGCGGGAGAGACGCCGGCAGCGGTGGACGAGGACGAAGACATCGAAGCGCGCACGTTCACGCTTCGCGAGGCGCGCGACATGGTCAGGAGCGGCGACATCGTCGACATGAAGACCGTCGCCGCCCTGACGATGATCTGAGACGTTACTGGAGCGTGGGCGCGGCTTCCGTGTTCATCGGCAGCCCCGAGTGTGTCTGCGCAGCCGAGGGCGTCAGCGCCAGCGCGAGCACCTCCTCGATGTGCGCGACGTAGTGGATCGTCAGTTCGCTGCGCAAATCCTCGGTCAGATCGTCCTTGATGTTCTTCTCGTTCTGCTTCGGGATGATGACTTCCGTGACGCCGTGGCGCCTCGCGGCGAGGACCTTCTCCTTGATGCCGCCGACCGGCAGCACACGTCCTGACAACGTGATCTCGCCCGTCATCGCCACGTCTCCCCTGACGGAGCGGCCCGTCAGTTCAGACGCGAGCGCGGTCACCATCGTCACGCCCGCCGACGGGCCGTCCTTCGGGATGGCGCCCGACGGCACGTGAAGGTGGACCTCCGAATCCTTGTAGAACGCGGGATCGACGTTGTAGCGCGGCGCGTTCGCGCGGAACCACGACAGCGCCGTCCGCGCCGATTCCTTCATCACGTCGCCGAGCTGTCCGGTGAGCGTGAGCGTGCCGCCGCCCTGCATGCGTGACGCCTCGACGAACAACACCTCGCCGCCGGCGGGCGTCCACGCCAGACCCACCGCGACGCCCGGGTCCTTGGTGCGGTTCTCGATCTCCTCGTCGAGGAAGGTCGGCGCACCCAGCATGTCGACGACGGTGTCCGGTGTGATGACGACCTTGCCCTCATCGCCCTCGGCGCGACGGCGCGCGACCTTGCGGCAGAGGGCGCCGATCTCGCGCTCGAGATTCCTGACACCCGCCTCACGCGTGTAGCCGCGAATGACCGTGCGGAGGGCCGGCTCGGTGAACTCGATGTGCTCCGGCGAGAGGCCGTGGTTGGCGATCTGCTTGGCGATCAGGTGTTCGAGCGCGATGCGCAGCTTCTCCTCTTCGGTGTAGCCCGCGAGCTCGAGCACTTCCATGCGGTCTTTGAGCGCCGGCGGAATCGGATCCAGGACATTCGCCGTCGTCAGGAACAGGACTTCGGACAGATCGAACGGCACGTCCAGATAGTGATCGCGGAACGTGTTGTTCTGCTCGGGATCGAGCACTTCGAGCAGCGCGGACGCCGGGTCGCCGCGGAAATCGGAACCCAGCTTGTCGATCTCGTCGAGGATGAAGACCGGGTTCTTCGATTCCGCACGGCGCAGCCCCTGGATGACCTGTCCCGGCAGCGCACCGATGTAGGTGCGGCGATGGCCGCGGATTTCCGCTTCGTCGCGCATCCCGCCGAGCGACACACGGACGAATTTGCGTCCGAGCGAGTTCGCGATGGATCGGGCGAGCGAGGTCTTGCCAACGCCCGGAGGCCCGACGAAGCAGAGGATCGGTCCCTTCACATCCGGATTGAGCTTCCGCACGGCGAGGTACTCGAGAACGCGATCCTTCACCTTCTCGAGGCCGGAATGGTCGGCGTCGAGCACGTCCTTCGTGCGCCGCAGATCGATCGAATCCTCCGTCCGCTTCGCCCACGGGAGCGCGACCAGCCAGTCGAGGTAGGTGCGCGAGACCGTGTACTCGGCGGCCGCTACCGGCATCTTCGAGAGGCGATCGAGCTCGCGCAGCGCCTCCTTCTTGACGGGTTCGGGCATGCCCGCCGAATCGATCTTGGCGCGGAGCTCTTCGATCTCCTTCGCCTGCTCGTCCCCCTCGCCGAGCTCCTTCTGAATCGCCTTGAGCTGCTCGCGCAGGAAGTACTCACGCTGGTTCTTGCCGACTTCGGACTGGACCTGCGACTGGATCTTCGAGCCGAGCTCGAGGACCTCCAGCTCCTTGATCAGGATGCGGTTGAGCGAGTCCATCCGTGCGCGGATGTCGAGCGTCTCGAGCACCTCCTGTTTCACCGGCGTGCCGATCGTCGTCAGGCTGGAGGCGATGAAGTCGGCGAGCTTGCCGGGGTCGGTGATGTTCGCCGCCAGCGCCTGCAGGTCGTCCGACAGCAGCGGCGACAGCGACACGACCTGCTGGAAGTTGCTCTTGATGTTGCGCTGCAGCGCATCGATCTCGAGATGGTCCTCGTCGCGCAGGACCTCTTCGGCGGAGCTGACGAGGGCTCGCAGGTACGGACGCGTCTGGATGATGCGGTCGAGGCGTACTCGCGCGAGGCCCTGGACGATCAGGCGCAGGCTGCCATCCGGCAGCTTGAACATCTTGTGGATGTGCGTCGCGGTCCCGACGGGATAGAGGTCTTCCTGGAGCGGCTCCTCGGTCGAGGCCTCGCGCTGCGTGAAGACGCCGATCATGCGGCCGGTGGCGGTCGCCTCGTCGATGAGGCGCACGGACGCCTCGCGCGCGACCGCGAGCGGCATGAAGGAATTCGGGAACAGCACCGTGTCGCGGAGCGGCAGCACCGGCAGCTCCGGCGGAATGTCGAGCGGCCGTTCGACCGCCAACACCTCACCCGCGTCGGCTTCGGGCCGTTCGTCTTGCTCGGACCGATCGCTCATCGGACGCGATCCTCCAGTGGATGTCAGGGAACTGATGCGGGTGGGACCGCAGGCCCACCCTGAGCGGGCCTGCGGACTCTAGCACGGGCGGGCGCCCGGCGCACCGGGAATCGGGCGCTCAGCTCTGCATGTCGAGGAAGAGCGACGCCGCGCCGCGGCGCTGCGCCATCATGCGCTCGCGCTGCTGCACCTGCTCGCGCGCCTCCTCGCAGTCCTTGCAGCGAACCGCGAACGGCAGCGCTCGCAGCCGGCGCTCGGAGATCTCCTCGCCGCACTCGAAGCAGTGGCCGTACGTTCCCTCGTCCAGACGCCGGAGGGCCTCTTCGATCTTGTTCAGCGTCTCCGCCTTCATCTGGATGAGCGCGAACTCGATCTCGTCCTGAATGTCCGCCTCGGAACTCTCGGCGGCGTCGAGGACGCCCTGGTCGGGATTATTCGCACCCTCGGCGCGGACGTCGCGCATTTTTTCATGCACTTGGCCCATGATCTCGCGACGACGCTCCTCGAGGATCGCCTTCAGCTCGTCGTAACGGTCGCGCTTCATGTTGCCACCGGGGGACTTATGAACGCTCATATGAATTCCGCTCCTTTCCCGTCTCTCCACTCGGCCCTCAAAGTCGCAGGCCGTTATGCAAGTCAATTGCCACTTCGAAAGCTAATCAGTTTACCGTGAGCGCCGCGCTGTCGTGAAGGTTTCTTGGTTCGGGAACGGCTGTGAGGAGGGTTGAAGCGGGGTTTGCTCTTTCCGCTCTGCCGCGCTCACGCACCGCGCCACGACTCGCGACTGTCGCTCATCTTGTTCTTCATCAACAGCTTACACGCCAGTTTCTCCCTCGCTCCCCGGCTCGTCCGTCCTGCTGTCGTCCTTTAGACGCCGAAGACCCCTCGTCTGGTTCGAAAATCGTGCCGTTGGCGGCACGCTTCCAGACAAGGGTTTTCGGGTCGCCAAGGACCAAGCGGTTAGACACCGGTACGGTGCGGGAGGGCACTCGGGTGTGGCCTGAAAGCCACAGCCGCGCCTTATTGGAGGAAGCGCTTACCGACCGAGGAATTTGGAAGGATGCCGCGCTCGATGAGCTTGTGACCGTCGCGAGCGCTGCCAGTGCGCAGCCATTTCTCGTAGAGCCGCAGCACGTCGGTCCGCGACAGGCTGCCGATGCTCGTGCGCTCGCTGATGTCCGCGAGCACATCCATGTAGCCGACGAAGCGACGTGCGAGGTCGGCGAACACGTCCGCGAATGCGTCGCCGTCGTGGCGGCTCAGCGAGCCGTACGCGTACTCGCCCATCGACACGTAGTAGTCGACGTCAACGGCGCAGCGCTGCAGGCTGTCGGAAAAGAACCCGGTCGTGAACAGCGAGACGTCACCGAGGTGGCGCAGGCGGGCGCGCTGCTCGACGCCGCCGCTCTCGAGCGCACGCGCCAGCCTGATCGCGAGCGGCTGTTCGAGATCGTCCGAGCCGCCGCGGCCGTCGGGTCGCACGAACTGGCAAAGCATGTTGACGAGGTAATACGCCGTGAGCTCATCGGCGTTGACGTGCTGGCGTGCCAGCGCCGAGTCGACGAGCTCCTTGAAGTACTCGGCCGGCGTCTGCTCGCGTAGAAGTGGACGATCCATGAGCCTGGGTCCTCCTCCGCGCGGCGGCGTGGCCGCCGCAGTCCCGCTGGCTGCAACTCGTATTCCACCCTTTTCGCGCGTGGGGATCGCGCGATTACAGCCGGTAATTTGTTGGTGCGGCGATTATAGAGCGCGTTTCGCGCAGATCAAGCACAATGGAAGCCGATCACAATGTCCGCCTCCATCTGTCCTCTCTGTCATCAGCGCCGTGTGAAGCGTGACTGTCCCGCGCTCGGCCAGATGATCTGCGCCGTCTGCTGTGGCACCAAACGCCAGCTCGAAATCTCGTGTCCTCCGGACTGTTCGTACCTGTCCTCCGCGCGCGCGCATCCGGCTGCGGCAGTGCAGCGGCGCCGCGAGCGCGACTACCGTTTCCTGCTGCCGCTCGTCTCGCAACTCGGTGAGCGTCAGTATCGGCTTCTTCTTGCGTTGCAGGCACTCATCCTGAAGCACGCCTCTACGACCCTGCCGGCGCCGAACGACGGCGACGTCGCCGATGCCGCCGCGACGGTGGCGAGTACGCTCGAGACCGCGAGGAAGGGGATCATCTACGAGCATCAGGCCGCTTCGATTCCGGCGCAGCGCCTTGCCGGCGAGATTCGATCGATGCTCGCGGAGATCGAGCGGGAGACTCAGGCGCGTTCGCTCGACCGGGACGCGGCGACGGTTCTGCGAACGATCGAACGCGGCGCGAAAGAGGCCGGCGCGGCATTTCCCGAAGATGGAGCGCGGGCGTTTCTCGGGTTCCTCGGCCGGGTCATGAGCGAGGCCGAGCAGAACGCGTCGGCTCGGCCGGAAAATGCCGCTGAAGAACCCGGAAGCGGCCTCATCATCCCTGGCTAGCGGACGCCGTGCACCCGACCCGTGGTATAATTCATGGTTTGTGCGTCTGGGCTCGAGCGCCGGATGTACCTGCAAACAAACGGATTGCGCACAGCACTACGGATTTCTTGCCATGGCAAAACGCTGCGAACTCTGCGGAAAGGGCCCGGTCGTCGGGCGAAACATCAGCCACGCGCACAACGTGACGGCTCGTCGGTTCGAGCCGAACCTCCAGCGGGTGCGGGCGATTGTCAATGGCGGCATTCGCCGCCTTCGTGTCTGCACGCGCTGCCTCCGCTCGAACAAGGTCGTCAAGGCCGCCTGAGCCATGCGTCAGGCAGTCTCGACGCCGGCCGCGCCTCAGGCGATCGGCCCGTACTCACAGGCCATCAGGGCGGGCTCGCTGCTCTTCGTTTCGGGACAGATCCCGATCGATCCAGCGACGGGCGCGATGATCGACGGCGACGTCGCGGCCCAAACGCACCGCGTCCTCCAGAACATCACCGCGATTCTCCAGGCCGCCGGCACGTCGCTCGACGCCGTCGTTCGTACGACCGTGTACCTCGCCGACATGGGTGACTTCACGGCGATGAACGAGGTCTACGCGACGTACTTCAGCAGCCCCGCGCCGGCCCGCGCCACGGTGCAGGCCGCGCGCCTGCCGAAGGACTCCCGCGTCGAGATCGACGTGGTGGCTACGCTGGAGTAGCGAATGGCCAATGGTCAATGGTGAGTATTCACCATTGGCCATTCACCATTCACCATTCACCGCGTCGCGCGCTCCACATCCACCACGCCATCCACTGAACGGAGCGACTTGATCACCCTCTGCAGGTGCTTCACGTCGCTGATTTCGACCGTCATGTCGATGCGGCCGACCTGATCATCGACCGTCGCCTCGACGTTGCGGATGTTCGTGTTGATGCCGGCGATCTTCGAGCTGACGTCCGCCAGAATGCCCTTCCGATCCTCGACGTGGATGTGGAGCCGCACCGTGAACGGCGCCGGGTCGGTGCCTTTGTCCCACTCGACCTCGATGCGCCGCTCCGGATCGTAGAGGAGGTTCACGACGTTCGGGCACATCGCCGAGTGCACCGACACGCCCTTGCCGCGCGTGATGTAGCCGACGATGCTCTCGCCGCGAATCGGGTTGCAGCAGCGCGCGCGGAAGACCATGAGGTCGTCGAAGCCGCGAACCTTGATCTTGTCCTCGGCGGTGCCGAGCACGCGCCGCACGACCGACGCGATTCCGGTCTCCGGCGTTTCTTTCAGCTGCTCCTGCGGCACGAACTTCGTCAGGACCGTGCGCGCCGCCAGCTTGCCATAGCCGATTGCGGCGAACAGGTCCTCGGACTTCTGCATCCCGTACTCGCCGAGAACCCGTGCCATCTCCTCCGGCTGCGACAGGTTCCTGAGGTTCAGGCCGAAACGCTTCGCCTCCTTCTCGAACAGCTTGCGTCCGAGTTCGAGGCTCCGGGCCTTTTCCTCCGAGTGGATGAACTGCTTGATCTTGTTGCGCGCCCGCGAGGTCGCGACGAAGTTGAGCCAGTCGCGCGACGGCTTGTGCCCGGGTGTCGTCACGATCTCGACGATGTCGCCGTTGCGAAGCCGCGTGCGCAGCGGCACCATCTTGCCGTTGACGCGGGCGCCGACGCACTGGTGGCCGACGTCGGTGTGGATCGCGTAGGCGAAGTCCACCGGCGTCGCGTCGCGCGGCAGCGATTTCACCTCGCCCTTCGGCGTGAAAATGTAGACCTCTTCCGGATAGAGCTCGATCTTCAGGTTCTGCAGGAACTCCTGCGGATCGCGGACCTCCTGCTGCCACTCGAGCAGCTGCCGCAGCCACACGAAATGCTGCTCGTCACGGTCCGCGCCGATGCGTCCCTCTTTGTACTTCCAGTGCGCGGCGATGCCTTCCTCCGCGATGCGGTGCTGCTCGGCCGTCCGGATCTGGACCTCGAACGGGAACCCTCGATCGCTCACGACCGACGTGTGCAGCGACTGGTACCCGTTCGGCCGTGGCATCGCAATGAAGTCCTTGATGCGCCCCGGCACCGGCGCCCACGTCTGGTGGATGATGCCGAGCGTCGCGTAGCAGTCCTTGATCGAGCTGGTGATGATGCGCAGCGCCACGAGGTCGTAGACCTGATCGAGATCGATCTTCTGGCGTTTCAGCTTCTGGTGGATGCTGAAGAGACGTTTGATGCGGCCGTCGATCGAGATGACCGGCACCTGCGCTTCCGCGAGTTTCGCGGTGATCGTCTTCTTCAGCTCCTCGATCATCCCCTCGGTCGCGCGCCGCCGGCTCTCGACGCTGGCCCGCAGCGCCTGGTACGCCTTCGGCTCGAGGTACTTGAACGCGAGATCCTCGAGCTCGTTCTTGATCTTGCTCATCCCGAGCCGGTTGGCGATCGGCGCGTAGATATCGCGGGTCTCCTGCGCGATCTTCAGGCGCCGCTCCTCCGGCAGGTGATGGAGCGTCCGCATGTTGTGGAGCCGGTCGGCCAGCTTGACGAGAATGACGCGGATGTCGTCGACCATCGCCAGCAGCATCTTGCGGAAGTTCTCCGCCTGGCGCTGCTCGCTCGACGAAAACGGGATGGCGCCCAGCTTCGTCACCCCTTCGACGACGTGCGCGACCTCGGCGCCGAAGAGCTCCCGGATGCGTTCGATGGGGGTCTGCGTGTCCTCGACGATGTCGTGCAGCAGGCCGGCGGCAATGGCCACGACGTCCAGCCGCATGTCGGCGAGTTGGTCGGCGACCTCCAGCGGATGCACGAGATACGGCTCTCCGGAATGGCGCACCTGTCCCTTGTGCTCGAAGGCCGAGAACACGTAGGCCCGCCGCAGCAGCTCGACGTCGGCGTCCGGGTTGTTCGCCCGGACTTTTTCCACCAGGTCCTCGAACCGGATCATGAATGCGGTGTCTAAACGAAAGACAGGTGCTGTTTTCTGGCGGCCGTGGTCAGCGCCGGTGCGGTTGACGCCGCGTTTTTCGGTTCACTATACTGGCCCGGTTCGGGGGCCCGCAAACCGTCCCGCAAGGGAATCTCGCGGCCGAATCGCCCGAAAGCAGCGATCTTCGTATCCATTCTAAAGGGTTACGCCACCGGCGGTGGCGCGGCCCCTGTCGGCACGGGCCACATCGCCGTCCCGCGCGAAACGCGTTTGAGGAAACAGCATGACAATCGCATTCCGGAAATGGTCGGTCGCCGCGGTGGCGGTGGTCCTGGCATCGGGCGTGGCGGCTGCCGGCTGCGGCAAGTACTCGCTCAGCGCCCTCAGGGCTCAAAAAGCGTTCAAGGAAGGCAACGATCGGTACAAGGCGCAGGACTGGAAGCAGGCGGCCGAGCGCTACGAGTACGCACTCCAGCAGGATCCGACCCGCGCCGAGATCTACTTCTTCGTGGGCAACAGCTACGACAACCTGTACAAGCCGAGCCGCCAGGGCGAGGCCGAGAACGACGCCCAGATGCAGAAGGCCATCGAGTACTACAAGAAGGCGGCCCAGAGCGACCCCAGCCCGCAGATGAAGAAGCTGGCGATGCAGTATCTTATTGCCGCCTACGGGTCCGACAAGCTCAACGACCCGGCACAGGCCGAGCCGATCGTTCAGCAGATGATTCAGCTCGATCCCAACGATCCCGAGGGCTACTTCCAGTTGACGAAGATCTACGAAGAAGCCGGCCGCTACGAGGATGCCGAGGCGACGCTGGCCAAGGCGCGCGAGGCGAAACCCAACGATCCGCAGGTCTACCGGACGATCGCGGCGTTCTTCAACCGGCAGGGCGACTTCCCCAAGACGATGGAAGCGATGCACAAGGCGGCCGATCTCGAGCCGAACAACCCGGAGGGCTTCTACACGGTCTCGACCTACTACGAGGAGAAAGTCCGCAAGGACTTCCGCCGGACGGACGCGGAGAAGCGGGAGTACGTCACGAAGGGCATCGAGGCGGCGAACAAGGCGCTGTCGCTCAATCCGGATTACGCGGAGGCGATGGTCTACAAGAACATCCTGATGCGGCACCAGGCCCGGATCGAGAAGGACCGCGCCGTGCAGGAGCGGCTGATCGCCGACGCCGACGCGCTGCTGAAGAAGGCGCAGGACCTGATGAAGAAGCGGACGGCCGGCGCCGCCACCCCCGCGAAGTAAGGTCGCGGCGGCGCTGGAAGCACAAAGGGCGGAGTCGTGAGACTCCGCCCTTTCCCCGTACCCGACCTGCTGCTGGGACGCCCGAACGCTAGTTGCCGCCCGAGGCGGCCTGCCGCATGCCTTCGGTGACGATGCCCACCTTGTCGACGCCGGCGCCCTTGGCCGCATCGATCACCGCGACGATGTCACCGTAGCGCAGCGTGCCCGCGCCGGCGATGAACATCGTCTTCTGATTGCGCGTCTCGAAGATCTCGCGCAGCCGGTTCTCGAGCTCCGGCAGCGTCACCGGCTGCTTGTTGATCGAGATCTGACGGTCGGCGGTGTACTCCAGCACGATCTGCTGGCTGTCGACCGGGCTCGAGGCGCGCTGAGTCTCGAGCGGCAGGTTGATGTCGACCCCCTTCTGCGTCAGCGGCAGGGCGGCCATGAAGATGATCAGGAGCACGAGCAGCACGTCGATGAGCGGCGTGACGTTCATGTCCGCACTGGCGTGCGGCGTCTCGCCGGTGACGACGCGTTCGGCGCCGAAGTGCTTGTGACTGGCCATTACATACCTCCCTGTGCGCGCTGGTCCTTCGGCGGCTCCGTGATCAGACCGATGTTCTCGATGCCCGCTTTACGGAGGTCGTCCATCGCCGCCATGATGGCGCTGTAGGAGGCGTCCTGGTCGCCGCGGATGAGGACGATCCGTTCGGTCTTGTCCTCGAGCGCGGCCTTGACCCGATCGCCGAACTCGGACTTGGGGATCTCGAGCCCGTTCAGCCAGAACCGGTTGGCCGAATCGACCGCGACGACGGTCTGCTCCTGCTGATCGGGCTTGTCCTGCGTATTACGCGCCTCGGGCAGGATGACGTTGACGCCCTTCTGCAGCATCGGCGCAACCAGCATCATGATGATCAGCAGCACCAGCATGACGTCGACGAGCGGCGTCACGTTGATGGTGGAGTTGATCTTCCCTCTTCCCGCGCCGCCAACATCCATAGCCATGGCGAAAAACTCCTACGCCGAGGTCTTCTTGATGAAGTAATCGACCAGCTCGGACGACGAGTTGTCCATCTCGACGTTGAAATACTCGATGCGGCCGGTAAGGTAATTGTAGAACCACACCGCCGGGATCGCCACCACGAGGCCGAGCGCGGTTTCGACGAGCGCTTCCGCGATACCGGCCGAGACGGCGCCCAGGCCGCCCGAGCCCTGCGCCGCGATGCCCTGGAACGCCGTGATGATGCCGACGACCGTGCCGAGCAGTCCGACGAACGGCGCCGTGGCGCCGATGGTCGCGAGCGCGGCGACGCCCTTCTTCAGGTCGTTGGCGGTCAGCGCCGAGGCGCGCTGAATGGCTCGGCGCACCGTGTCGACCAGGTCCTCGCGGCTCAGATTCGAGCCGGTCTCCTGCTGGAACTGATATTCCTGCAGGCCGGCGAGCACGACTTTCGCGAGGTGGCTGTAGCGGTACGTTTTCGAGGAGGAGATGGCGATGGCGTCCTTCAGGCGGCCGTCCTTCAAGTGCTTCGCCACCTGCGGCGCGTACAGCTTCGACTGCTTGCGCGCCTGCATGAAGGTGTAGATGCGCTCGATCGCGACGCCGAAGGAAATCATCGACATGATGATGAGGATGACGCCGATCGCCTTGGCGACCCATCCCATCTGCTCCCACATGTGCATCAAATTCATCTCTCCGCCCATTACCATGCCTCCAATAAAACGACAGACAGAATGAGTCAGCCTGATCCGGGTTGATGTGCAGAGCGGGACCGCGTCCCGCTCCGGTTTACTGCAGCGTGAAGTTCACCGTGACGGTCATGATGACCGGCACCGGCACGCCGTTCAACAGCGTGGGCGTGAACTGCCACTGCTTGACGGCGTCGAGCGCCGCCTGGTCCAGGAGCGGAATCGAGCGCAGAACCTTGGCGTCCTTCACCCGTCCGTCCGCTCCAATGGTCGCCTCGATGATCACGACGCCCTGCACGCGCGCCGACTGCGCAATCTGCGGGTATACCGGGCGGACGTCCTTCACCTTGGTCGGCGGCTTGATCGCGCCGCCGACGCGGACCGGCGCCTGCGGCGGAGGGGGCGGCGGCGGCGGAGCTGACGGCAACCCGCCAACGACGCCTCCGACCACGCCTCCGGGCACGCCACCCTCGACACCGCCCGGAACCCCGACGGAGCCCGCCGCCGGCGGCGGTGCCTCAGGCGCAATCTCTTTCGGGGCCTCGACCGGCGCCGCGTTGGGGTTCACCACCGTGGGCACGACCTTCGGCTGCACAGCCGCGGGCGCGGGCGGCGGCGGCGGCGGCGGAGGTGGTGGCGGGGCAGCAACCGCGAACGCCATCATCGTGGGCGGAGTAGGCAGCACGTCGGCCGCCATCAAGGGAATGATGACGAGAGCGCCGAAAATGATGACGTGGGCTGCAATCGAGAGCGGAACGGTATACCACTTTTGTGACCCGACCTTGATGGACGGATCGACGACATCGCCGAACATGTCACGCGGCACGGCTCAGTCCTCCTAACTCTCTCAACTGCGGGCAAAAGACCGCGAATTATAGTCAGACCCAAAAAGCACTGTCAACGAAGTGTCCTTGCCGTTTAGACACCGGATTTCCGGAAGTGGCCATGCATAACTGAACAAGACCGACGGTGCAAGCCGCACGGCCGATGCCGATCCTGCATCATACCCGGAAATCGCCCACGCGATCGGCGCCGCTTCGTGCCCGCAGCCGGCTCGAAAGCGCCATGCCCCCGGTGAGGAAGATGCGGATGCCCTGTTCGACGGTGATGTCCGGGTACGAGGCCTTGTCCCGCGGGCAGATCACGACGTCGCCCAGATAGAGGTGGTTTGTCGGCACGTACACGGCAATCATCGACTCGGGCCCCTGGCCCCGATCGACGGTGAACTCCTTGGTGAGGAACCCCAGCAGGAAGCCGCGCGTGGGCTCCTCGACGAGCACCACGCGCTTGAAGCCGTATTCGTTGTCGGGCGAGAACGCGACGACGAGCTGTTTGACGGGGGAATAGATCGTGCGGAACACGGGCACGCGCAGCAGGTAGCCTTCGGCGCGCTGCAGCAGCCGCTTGCCGATCACGTTCGTCGCGAAGGCGCCGACCAGCAGCACGACCGCTGCCGTGAGGAGGATGCCGAGCCCCGGCGGCGGCTCGTGCAACTCGATCGGCGGCTCTTCGCCCACCCACGCCGCGTACAGCGCCGAGTACAGCGGCCCGACCCACCCGTCGATCAGCGTGAAGATCCAGACGATCGCCGCCACGCTGATGACGAGCGGCACGGTGACGAAGAACCCCGCGATGAAGCTGCGGCGGATCCACTGAATCATGACCGGAACAGCCAGACGAACGTCGCGGCCGACAGCGCCAGCCGATAGTACGCGAAGACATCGAGGCGGTGGCCGGCGAGAAATCGCAGGAAGTACTTGATGGTGACGTAGCCGACCGCCGCCGACACCAGCATTCCCGTTGCGAACAACCCGAGCATCTGCGCCGTCGGCTCCATGCGCGTCAGCTCGACGGCCTCGCGCGCGCCGGCGCCGGCGATCGCCGGGATGCCGAGAAGGAACGTGAACCGTGCCGCCGCGTCGCGCCGCATGCCGAGCAGCATGCCGACGGCAATCGTCGAACCCGAGCGCGAGACGCCGGGCACGAGCGCGCTCGCCTGCGCGACGCCGATCAGCGTCGCGTCCGTCACCGTCAGCGATTCCTCGGTACGCCGCGGCAGCACGAGGCGCTCGGCCGCCAGCATCAGCACCGCGCCGGCTGCGAGCGTTGTCGCCGCCACGGCCGGCGTGCGCATGTACGCCTCGATGTCGTCGTCGAACAGCAGACCGGCGACGACGGCGGGAATCGTGCCGACGACGATGAGCCGTGCCATCCGCGCCGGAGCGCCCGCACCCGGCGACAGCATCGTCGGCGCCGCCAGGACCATCGCCGCGACCTCGGAACGGAAGAACAGCACGATCGCCGCGAGCGTGCCGACGTGGAGCGCGACGTCGAACGCGAGGCCGAACTCCGGCGCCTCCCAACCGAAGACCGCGCGCGCCAGAATCAGGTGCGCGGAGCTGGAGACCGGCAGGAACTCGGTGAGTCCCTGCACGACGCCGAGCAGCGCAGCCACGAGCAGCAACGGCTACGAGGCCCGGCGCCGGCCCGGTTTGGCGGTCGTCGCTGGCGCCGCCTGCCCCTTTATCGGCCGGCCCCGCTGCCACATGATGGCGATCGCGGCGGCGATGAAGATCGTCGAGTAGGTGCCGCTGACGATGCCGACGATCAGCGTGAACGCCATGCCGCGCAGCACTTCGCCGCCGAACAGGAACAGCGCGGTCACCGCCAGCAGCGTCGTGCCCGCGGTGATGATCGTCCGGGCCAGCGTCTGGTTGACCGCGACGTTGACGATGTGCTCGAGATTGTCGCGCCGCATACTGCGCATGTTCTCGCGGACGCGGTCGAAGACGACGATGGTGTCGTTCACCGAGTAGCCGGTAATCGTCAGGATCGCGGCGATGACGTTGAGCGTGATGTCGTACTGGAAGAACGTCAGGAACGCGAGCGTCACGAGCAGGTCGTGGATCGTCGCGACCACGGCGCCCACCGCGAAACTGAGCTGGAAACGCAGAGCGATGTAGACGAGGATGCCGGCGAGCGCCAGGATCGTCGCCATCGTCCCCTGCTTCTTCAACTGCTCGCCGACGACCGGTCCGACGATCTGCGTACCTTCGATGCAGTTCGCCGTGACGGTCGACGAGCAGCGGCCGCTGATGTTGGCGATGCCCGCCTGCGTGACGGAGGCGGCGACGGCATCGGCCACCTCGCTCAGCGCGCCGCCCGATTCGGCGCCGACCCGCGACACGCGAACCATCACGCGATCGTGTGACGCGCCGTAGTACTGGACCACCGCCTCGTCGCCGCCGCCGCCCGGCATGGTGCGCAGCGCATCACGCATCTGCCCGATCTCGACGTTGCGATCGAACTTCAGAATCACCACCGTGCCGCCCGCGAACTCGACGCCGAGCTGCAGGCCGCCCCGCTTGGCGATCAGCGCGATGCCGGCGACGATCACAATCAGCGAAAGCACGAGCGCGTGCCAGCGCCAGCGGACGAAGTTGAAATTCGGGTTCTTGAAGATCTGCATGATGGACCTAGATGCTCAGCGTCGTCGTGGCGGCCTGGCGGCGTGAGAGCGCCAGCTCGAACAGCGTCTTGGACACGAAAATCGACGTAAAAAGGTTGGTGATCAGGCCGATCGACAACGTGGTCGCGAACCCGCGGATGGGGCCGGTGCCGAACTGGAACAGGAAGGCCGCGGCGATCAGCGACGCGACGTGGGTGTCGAGCAGCGTCAGGAAGACGCGGCTGAATCCCATGTTCACCGCGGCGCGCACACCTCGCTGCGCGGCGAGCTCCTCCTTGATGCGCTCGAAGATCAGCACGTTCGAGTCGACGCCCATGCCCATGGTCAGAATGAAGCCGGCAATGCCGGGCAGCGTCATCGTCGCGCCAAGGTACGCCATCAAGCCGAGCAGGACGATGAGATTGCACGTCATGGCGATGACGGCGTTGATGCCCGACAGCTTGTAGTAGCCGACCATGAAGAGGATGACGAGCAGCAGGCCGCCGAGCGAGGCGAGGACGCCGGAGCGGATCGAGTCCTGGCCGAGCGTGGGACCGATCGTCTGCTCTTCGAGATAACTGAGCGGCGCCGGCAGCGCTCCGGAGTTGAGCATCAGCGAGAGATCGGCGACCTCTTCGGTCGTGAAGCTGCCGTAGATCTGCCCTTCATCCGTGATCCGGCCTTCGATGCGGGGGGCGGACACGACCCGGTTGTCCAGCACGATGGCGAGATACCGATTGAGGTTGGTCTCGGTGAACCGGCCGAACTTCCGCGCGCCCTCGGGCGTCAGCGAGAAGCTGACCGCCGGACGGTTGTTCTGATCGAGCGACGGGCGCGCGCGGCGGAGGTCCTGGCCCGTGACCGCCGGGACCTTGCGCAGCACGTAGTAGTTGGTCCCCGCGTCCCCGGTGGTGGCTGCGCCGGTCAGCACCTCCATGTCGGGCGGGAGTTGCCCGTTGTATTGCTGGAGAACCGCCTCTTGGCTCGCCGCCGGACCGGCCTCGACGAGCTTGAGCGAGAGCTGTGCGGTGTTGCGAATGATCTCCTTGGCGCGCGCGACATCGGTCACGCCGGGCAGCTGCACCAGCAGCTGCTTGCCGCCCTCGCCGTAGCGTGAGATGGTCGGCTCGGTGACGCCGAGCTCGTTGACACGGCGCTCGATGGTCTGCATCGCCTGCGTGATCGCCTGCTCGCGCATGTCCTGTTCGATGTTCTCGCGCATCGTGAAGGTGAACGTGCCGCCCGCACCCGAGCTGCGCTGATAGTTCGCGCCCGCCTGCTCTTCGGCCACACGCTGGAACTCGGCGACGCGATCCTGAGGCACGCCGGTGACCTCGAACGAGGTGGGCGACGACACGTTGAGCGCTGTCGGCGTGACGCCCGACGTCTTCAGCGTCTCGCGCAGCTGCTCGACGGTGGTCGTCGTGTGGATGCGCAGCGCCTCGTCGGTGTGCACCGCCATGACGAGGTGGACGCCACCTTTCAGGTCGAGGCCGAGGCCAAGCTGCTTGGCGGCAAGCACCTTGGGCAGCGGCAGGCCGTAGCGCTTCGCGAGCATCGGATACACGCCGACCGCGAAGAAGGCGACGAGCGCGGTCGCGATGATCACGACTTTCCAGAGAAGATTCTTGTTCATGGAATTATGCGGTGCCCGATTCCGGCACGACGGGGTCCTGCCCCTGGTAGCCGCCGACGGCCGCGCGCGAGATCTCGATGCGGACCTTGTCGGCAATCTGCAGTTGAATCGTCTTGTCGTTGATGCGCGTGATCTGACCGTAGATCCCGCTGGTCGTGACGATTTTGTCGCCGACCTTGAGCTCGCTCTGGAACTGGGCGACCTTCTTCTGACGCCGCTTCATCGGCATCAGGATGAGGAAGTAGAAGATCGCGAGAATCATCGCGAAGGGCAGGAACTGCACGAGGGCGCCGCCCTGAGTGGGATCCCCCATCGCGATCACGAACCAGTCGAATCGATCGGGCATTGTCAATGCTGAGGTCGGCGGGAGAAGGTTTGCCTGAACTCCTGTCGGAGTTTTTCAAACGTGCCGAACACTATAGCCTCCCTAATCCCCCGCATGGTGTCAAGGTAAAAGTAGAGATTATGGATGGTATTCAACGTCGCTGCCGTCATTTCTCCTGCGATGAAGAGGTGGCGCAAATACGCGCGCGAGCAGGTGCGGCACGTGTAGCAGCCGCATTCCGGATCGGGCGGCAACAGATCTTCCGCATAGCGTGCGTTCTTGATGACGAGCGGCCCGAACCGGGTGAGGAGTTGCCCGTTGCGCGCGTTGCGCGTCGGCAGCACACAGTCGAACAGATCGATTCCGCGTGCCACACATTCGAACAGGTCGTCGGGCAGGCCGGTGCCCATCAGGTAACGCGGCCGATCGCCGGGCAACTGCGGCGCGGTGTGCGCGACGACTTCATACATCACGTCAACCGGTTCGCCGACGCTCAGCCCGCCGATCGCGTACGCCTCGAAGCCGATCGCGGCCGTGGCCTGCGCGCTCTCGGTGCGAAGCTCCGGATACACACCGCCCTGGATGATCCCGAACTGCGCCTGACCGCTGTTCGTGACGGTCACCTCCGGCGCTGACGCCGGATCGTGCCGGAGCTGCTGCAGGCGCTCGCGGGCGCGGCGTGCCCATCGCACCGATCGCAGCATCGCGTCGCGCGCGGCGTCGACTCCGCCGGGAGAGGCGACGCACTCGTCGAGCACCATGGCGATGTCCGAGCCGAGCCGTGCCTGGATGTCGGCCGCCCGCTCCGGCGTCAGCAGGTGCAGCGCACCGTCAAGATGGGAGCGAAACTCCGCGCCTTCCTCGCGGATGCGCCGCATCGCGGCGAGGCTGAACACCTGATAGCCGCCGCTGTCGGTCAGAATCGGCCGCGGCCACGCGATGAAGCGGTGCAGCCCGCCGCAGCGCGCGATGAGATCGTCGCCGGGCCGCAGAAAGAGGTGATACGTGTTGCCGAGAATGATCTCGGCGCCGAGCTCCTCGAGATGACGCGCCGTCACCGCCTTCACCGCGCCGCGCGTCCCGACCGGCATGAACGCCGGCGTCTGCACGACGCCATGCGGCGTCGTCAGCTCGCCGCGCCGCGCCGCGCCGTCGCGATGCGTGATGCGGAAACCGAACGCGTTCATCGCTTCAGCATACCGTGGCGTCTCCTGTATCCTTTACGTGTGAAGCGTCTCCGCGTGGGTGTGTTGTACGGCGGCCGTTCCGGAGAGCATGAGGTCTCGCTGGCGTCCGCGGCGGCGGTCATTGCGAACCTGGACCGGAGCCGCTACGACCCGATTCCCATCCGCATCGACAAGGACGGCCGTTGGGCGATCGTCGATCGCCCGCCGACCGCGATGTCGGCCGGCGAAGTGATCGAGCAGGCGCGCCTCGAAGCAGCGCGCCCCGCACGCAGCGGCCGTGAAGTGCATCTCGTCGCGCATCCGAGCGAGGAGACGATCCTCTCGATCGAACGCCGCGGCGCCGGCCGCAATGACGACGGGCAGGCGATGGTCACGGGCCTGAATCTCGACGTCATCTTTCCGGTGCTGCACGGACCGTACGGCGAGGACGGCACCATCCAGGGACTCCTCGAGCTCGCGAACGTCCCATACGTCGGCGCGGGAGTCCTTGCGTCGTCGGTCGGCATGGACAAGGCGCTGATGAAGCTGGTGTTCGCCGCCAGGGGTCTGCCGATCTGCGATTACCGCGTCGCGATGCGCCGCGACTGGGAGCGGCGGCGCGACGGCGTGCTCGCGGAGCTTCAGGCCGCGCTTCCGTTCCCCATGTTCGTGAAGCCTGCCAACCTCGGGTCGAGCGTCGGCATCTCGAAGGCGAAGACGCCGGAGGAACTGGCGACGGCGATGGACGTCGCCGCGGAATTCGATCGCAAGATCGTCGTCGAAACGGCGGTCCGGGAGGCGCGCGAGATCGAGTGCGCCGTGCTCGGCAACGACGATCCGCAGGCGTCGGTGGCCGGCGAGGTGATCCCGTCGCGCGAGTTCTACGACTACGAGGCGAAATACATCGATAGCGCCTCGCGCATCATTATTCCGGCGGAGCTGCAGGAATCGCTCGCGGACGAGATTCGGAGGCTGGCGATCGCGGCGTTTCAGGCGATCGATTGCGCCGGCATGGCGCGCGTGGATTTCCTGGTGTCGCGCTCGACCGGCCGGGTGTTCGTCAACGAGGTGAACACGATCCCGGGGTTCACGACCATCAGCATGTACTCGAAGCTGTGGAACGCGAGCGGCCTCGACTATCCAGCGCTCCTCGACCGGTTGATCGAGCTCGCGCGCGAGCGCCACGCCGAAAAGCAAAGCCTGCGAACGAGCGTCACCTGATGGTCCACACCCCATGACGAACTGGGGCCTGCCCGTTCTCCTGCTGACGGCGACGCGGGTCGCCGCCGCTTCTCCGCAAGGTCCCCGGGGCGTCGAAGGGCTGTCGCGCGTCTACAACCTCATTCTCGACGCGCGATTCGATCAGGCCGAGGCGGAGCTTCAGCGAGCGTGCCCGCCGGCGCCTGAAGAGGCATGCGACGTGCTGCGCGCGACCGCGCGCTGGTGGCACATCCTGCTCGACCCTGAGAGCCGTGCGCTCGATGCCTCCTTCATGGAAGGCGTCGATCGCGCGCTGCGGTCGACTGAGACCTGGACCGATCGAGCGCCTCGTGACGCCGAGGCGTGGTTCTACCACGGCGCCGCGTACGCGGTGCGCGTGCAGTGGCGGGTGCTTCGCGGCGAGAAGCTCGCTGCGGCGCGCGACGGCAAGCGAATCCGGAACGCGCTCGAGACGGCCATCGAGTTCGACCCGTCCTTCGACGACGCCTACTTCGGCCTGGGGATGTACAAGTACTATGCCGACGTCGCGCCGACGGCGGCGAGGATCCTGCGCTTCCTGCTGCTGCTGCCGGGCGGCGACAAGGACGAAGGGCTGCGCGAGATGCTGCGCGCCCGCAACAAAGGGCGCCTGCTGCAAGGCGAGGCGGACTACCAGCTTCACATCATCTACTTGTGGTACGAGCGCCGAACCGACCGCGCCCTTCAGCTGCTCGAGGAGCTGCACGATCGTTACCCCGCCAATCCGCTGTTCCCGATGCAGATCGCCGACATCCAGGAGCGCTATCAGCACGACATCACGGCAAGCCTCGCGACGTGGCGCTCGCTCCTCGCCTCCGCGCGCGAGAAACGGACGAACGCTGCCGCGATCGCCGAAGTGCAGGCGCGGCTGGGAATCGCCCGGCAGCTCGACGCGCTGCACCAGACCGATCTCGCCCTCGATCAGTTGTCCGCCGTCGTCGCGATGAAGCCGCGGGCGCCGCACTCGTCGCTGGCGCTCGCCTACCTCGAGCTCGGTGAGGCCCACGATCGACTGGGCAACAGGAAGGAAGCGGTCGCCGCGTATCGTTCGGCGATCGCGGCAACACCCTCGATCGATTCCTTCGACGTCCGCGAGCAGGCGAACGAACGGCAGCGCCGCGCGCCCGACCCGCGCCGTGCCGAGGGGTTCCGGCTGTCACTCGAGGGCTGGCGCCGTTTCGAGCGGCACGAGAACGCCGCGGCGGCATCCGCGCTCGAGCGTTCGCTCGCGCTGAACAGCGCGGATCCGGTCGCGCACTATCGCTACGGGCGCGTGCTGCAGGCGGCGAAAGACGATGCGGACGCACTGACGCAATTCGAGCTGGCGACGCGCGGCGCGCGCAGCGCTCCGCCGCCGATCGTCGGCGCCGCCTACCTCGAAGCCGCGCGCCTGCACGAGCGTGCGGGCCGTCGCGACCGCGCCATCACCTGCTATCGCGCCGCATCGACGCTGTTCGGCGCCGGCGCGGAGACGCGCACCACCGCGTCGCGGGCGCTCGCGCGGCTCTCGTCGAAGTAACTCCACGCACGCATCACGACGCGCGACGTGATCGCGCGCGCACTACAGCATTCACACGCTCGCACCGACAATTTTTGTGTGCAGGATTTTGACATTTCGTTCACTTTGTGCTTGACAGTCGATTTTTCTCATCCATAATCTACATCTTGTATGAGGGTGGATCGCTCAGCCCACCTGTTGTAACCCTCGGGGAACCGGTAACACAGCTGAGCTGCCACATTCCAAGGAGGAATAATGGCGAAGAAGACTGCGAAGGGCGGCAAGAAAAAGGGCGGGAAGAAGCGCTAAGCGCCGCCTACCGGTCCGGGGGTGTCGAGAGCTGACACCCCCACTTTTTTGATGCCGAATCTCCCGCCCCACCTGATCGCGCTCACGACATCACACGCGACACACTGCCGCGGGAGTTAACGCAAAGAGGCGACGAGCGCCGACAGAGGCAGGCCGGCGTGCCAGGAGGCAGCGGCGCTGCGGTTGCGGTGACAGCTCCTCGCAAACCGGATCCCACGATGAAGGGGGGGATAAGCGCAATGGCGAAGAAGACGGCCAAGGGCGGGAAGAAGAAGGGCGGCAAGAAGCGGTAAGCCCACTCACCCGCTAAAAAAGGGGGCGGCCGTCGCCCCCTTTTGCTTTGTACGTGCGCACGCGCGCTACTTCATGTTCTTGCCGTCCCAGATCCTCACGCGCTCCACCACATCCCCCTGCTGAATCCGATCGACGACGTCCATGCCCTGCACGACGTGACCGAACACCGTGTAGCGGCCATCGAGGTGCGGCTGCGGCGAATGGGTGATGAAGAACTGGCTGCCCGCGTCGTCGCGGCCCGACAGCGCCATGCCCAGGGTGCCCCGGACGTACGGCCGCATATTGAGTTCATCGCGGATCGTGTAACCGGGGCCTCCGCTGCCATCGCCGCGCGGGTCGCCATCCTGAATCACGAAGTTCGGCACGACGCGGTGGAACGCGAAGCCGTTGA
This sequence comes from Vicinamibacterales bacterium, assembly GCA_048594885.1. GTDB lineage: Bacteria > Acidobacteriota > Vicinamibacteria > Vicinamibacterales > 2-12-FULL-66-21 > JBMDXB01. The sequence goes on along the minus strand of JBMDXB010000111.1, from coordinate 23,601 downwards.
AGTACCCCTTTGATGCGAGGGCGCTGAAATTGCGCGCCGTCTGCGGCGCGTCGAGCACCGCCAGTTCGATCTCGATGGTGCCACGGGACGTATCGATGAACGCGTGCGGCGATGTCGATGGCGAAATGAGCTGCGGGTCGGCGTAGGTGGAAAGCGGATGCCCCGGTGCCGGCCGGATCGCCTGCCGGTAATCGGTCGACGGATCGATGCGGGACAGCAGCGCCGCCGCACGCAGACGGACGGCCCAGTCCCGGTCTGCGAGTGCCTGCTTCAACACGTCGGCCGCCGCCGCGCCGTACTCGGCCAGCGCGCCAAGCGCGGCGATTCTCGTTGCGTCTGATGCATCCGCCTGCGCCGCGGCGAATGCGGCGCGGAGCGCGGCTTGTCCGTCCGGCGCCTTGAGGCCGCCGAGCGCACGAATCGCCGCTTCGCGCACCGCCGGATCGGGATCTTTCAACCGCTCGAGCAGCATCGGCGTCAATGCCGGCGCGCGGACGCGCGCCAACGCACCGATGACGGCCGCAACGACACGCTTGTCGTCGTCGGCGAGCATTTCCCGAAGGCGCGGCGCCGCCGTTTCAGGCGGCAGCGACCCGAGGGTCTCCGCGAGCGCCGCTCGTACCGTCCAGTGCGGATCGGGGTCGAGCCCGGAGAGGATCAAGAGGAATGCCTCGTGGTCGAGCGCCGCGGCCGCCCGCAACGCCGCGGCACGCAATGTGGGCCACGGGTCGCTGAGCAGTTCCTCGATCACCGGCTGCGAATCGGCCGAGCGCAGCACGCCGAGCGCGCCGACCGCCTCGAGGCGCAGATTCGGATGAATGTCGGCCGACATCACCATTTTGCTCAGCGGCGCGACGGCTTCGCGCGAACCGAGTGCCGCCACCGAGCGGATTGCCGACACGACGACTTCGAGAGGGTACCGAGCGGTATCGAGCAGCGGCAGCAGCGAGGGGGCCGCCGAGGGATCCTTCAGCGCGCCGAGGCCGCGTGCCGCAAATGATGCCGTGTATCGTCCCGGCGTCGTCAGGAGCTGACGCAGGGCGGGTCCGGCACGGCGGTCGCCGATGCGTTGCAGTGCGAAGGCGACCGGCCACCACGTGCTGATCGGCCGGCCGCCCTGATCGAGCACCGCTGCCGCCAACGGCTCGTACGCGCGCAGGCGCACCAGCGCGAACAGCGCCAACCGGAATGCGTCGGCCTCCGGCGACGCCGGCCATCTCTCGTCGTCCGGCTGCATCGCGGTGACGGTCGGCAGCCTGCCGTACTCGGCGGCGAGCTGGCCGATGGCGTCCGCCGCTTCGCGAGCGCCAATCTGCCCGAGCGCTTCGGCGGCACGTCCGCGCACGAGCGGGTCGCCGTCGCCGAGCGCCCCCGTGAGCGGACTGACGGCCGGCGCAAGCGACGGGTGCACGCGGGGCGTGCCTTCCTCGAGCGCAACGCCAATTGACCCCAGCGCGAACGCCGCCATCTGCCGGACGTCTGAATCCCCGTCGCCCAGCAGTGGAACGAGGATCGCGACGCCGTCGGGCAGGCCGACGCGTCCGACAGCGAGTGCCGCGCGGCGCCGCACTCGCGGCTCCGAATCGGTGACCAGCACCGCGAGGTCGGGCGACGATGTGGGCGGCGGCGGCGGAGGTGTGGGGCGCCCTTTCGCTGTCGCGACGGGCGGCGCCACGGGCGGCGGCAGCGGTGTACGAAGGATCCGTTGATCTTCGAGCTGGAGGATCCACGCCATCTTCTGCTCGAAGGTGATGACAGGTGCCGGCGGCGGAGCGGGCGGCGCGGTCGCACAACCGGCGGCGGCGACCGCCAGCAGCGCGCCGCACAGGAACCTCACGGTGTTCGTTCGCTGATTCATGCGCGTGTTCACTCTGCGTGCAGCTCCAGTCGCTCCTCAGTGGCGGCCTCGACGCGATCCATGACGATGTGGACACCGATGCCGGGCGCCGAGGGCACGGGGATCGTGCCGTCCGGCCGGACCTCGATTTCCGGATCGATGAGATCGGGCGCGTAATAGCGCCGGCTCGCCGCGACGTCTCCCGGGAGCGTGAAATTCGGGAGGGTCGAAAGGTGGATGTTGTGCGCGCGGCCGACGCCGCTTTCGAGCATGCCGCCGTGCCAGACCGGAATCGCGTGCTGCCGCGCGAGATGGTGGAGCCGGATCGACTCCGCGTGCCCACCGACGCGGCCCGGCTTGATGTTGATGATCCGGCAGGCGTCGAGCTCGATGGCTTCGACGGCCGCGCGAACCGTGTGAATCGACTCGTCGAGGCAGATGGGCGTGCGGATCTGCCGCTGCAGCGTCGCGTGATCGCGAAGATCGTCGTAGTCGAGCGGCTGCTCGATCATCAGCAGTTCGAACGGATCGAGCGCCGCAAGGTGCGCCGCGGCCTCGAGGTGGTACGCGGCGTTGGCGTCGACCATCAGCGGAATCGCACCGAATCGTTCGCGCAGCAGCCGGACGGCGGCGACGTCCCATCCCGGCTTGATCTTGATTTTCACGCGCCGGTAGCCCGCCGCCAGCTCGATGGCGACGCGCTCGGCGAGCTGTTCGAGCGAATCCTGGATGCCAATCGAGACGCCTGATGCGATGCCGGCGGCAATCGTCGCCGGTTCACCACCGAGAACTTCCGCGAGCGGTTGCTGCTGCTCTCTCGCGAACAGATCCCAGGCGGCCATTTCGACGGCGGCCTTCGCCATGTTGTGCCCGCGGATGCCGTGGAGCGCGTCGAACACAGCCGACGGGTGCGCAAATTCGCGACCGAGCACGAGCGGCGCGATGAACTCGGCGATGACGTGCCAGGCCGTGCGCGTCGTTTCGTAGCTGTAGTAGGGATTCGCGTCCGCGACGCACTCGCCCCAGCCTTCGACGCCGTCCTCCTCCACCCGCACGAGCAGGAACGAGCGTTCGTGCACGCGACCGAAGCTCGTCTCGAAGAAGCGGACGAGCGGAAGCCGGAGCAGTCGCAGCTCGATCCGCTCGATGCGCACCGGACAATGCTATCGCAATCCTCCGGCGCGTTTGGCTATACTTCGCGCGACCTTGAACGCCAGCCTGGATTTCCGCTACCTCGCGATCGAGGGACCGCTCGGCTCGGGCAAATCGCTGCTCGCCGACCGCCTGGGCGCGCGGCTCGACGCCACGGTCGTTCTGGACGAGACGGAGAATCCATTTCTCGCCGACTTCTATGCCGAGCGGGCCGGCGCCGCCTTCCAGGCGCAGCTCTTTTTCACGCTGTCGCGCCATCGCCAGCAGGTGGCGCTGCGACAGAGCGATCTCTTCAGCCAGCTCACCATCTCCGATTACGTCTTCGACCGCGACAAGATCTATGCGTACTTGAACCTCGACGACAACGAGCTCTTCATCTACCAGCGGCTGTACGAGCTGCTCGCGGAAGACGTGCGGCCGCCGGATCTCGTCATCTATCTGCAGTCTCCCACCGACGTGCTGCGCCGGCGCCTGCGCGAGCGCTCGAAGAATCCGGAGATGCGCGCGCCGCAGGACGAGTACATCCAGGAGCTGAACGAGGCCTACAACCATTTCTTCTTCCACTACAACGCCACACCGCTGCTCGTCGTCGAAACATCGCAGCTCGATCTCCAGTGGGGCGAGGAGGCGCTCACCGATCTGGAGCGGCTGCTGAAGACGATGGGCAAGGGCACCCGTTACTACGTGCCGCGCGCGTGACCGGTGTATGCTGCCCCTATGGCGTGGTTCAAGAAGGCTCGCAAGCCGATCGAATCGCCCCCGGACAAGAGCAGCCGTGTCCCTGAGGGTCTCTGGGTCAAGTGTCCGTCGTGCGGACAAGTCATCTACAACAAGGATCTCGCGAACAGCCTGAGCGTCTGCACGAAGTGCGGGCATCACTTCCGGCTGTCGGCCACCGAGCGGCTGCGGACGTTGTTCGACGGCGAGTGGGTGGAACACGACTCGGGATTGATGTCGATCGATCCGCTGCACTTCACCGACACCAAGCCATATCAGAAGCGGCTGGACACCAGCATCGAGGCGACCGGCCTCAAGGACGCGGTGATCACGGCGACCGGCAGAATCGGCGGCGTCGAGACGGTCGTCGCGGCGATGGAGTACGGCTTCATCGGCGGCAGCATGGGCGTCGTCGTCGGCGAGAAGATCACGCGCGCCATCGAGCTGGCGATCGCGCGACAGTCGCCCGTCGTCATCGTCTCGTGCTCCGGCGGCGCGCGCATGATGGAAGGCGCGCTGTCGCTGATGCAGATGGCCAAGATCAGCGCGGCGCTCGCACGGCTCGATCGCGCCCGGCTGCCGTACATTTCCGTTCTCACGGATCCCACCACCGGCGGCGTCACCGCGAGCTTCGCGATGCTCGGTGATGTGAACATCGCGGAGCCACGCGCGCTCATCGGATTCGCGGGACCGCGCGTCATCGAGCAGACAATCCGGCAGAAGCTGCCGGAAGGCTTTCAGCGCAGCGAATTCCTCCTCGAGCGCGGCATGCTGGACATGGTGGTGGACCGCCGCGAGCTGAAGGACGTCATCACCCGGCTGCTCCGCGTCGGTCTGCTGCGCGAAACGGCACCGATCCCGGCGGAGCCGGTCGCCGCCGGTGCGGCCGCCGCCGCACCAGGAGACACGCCGTCTGTCTGACCCGCTCGCCTTCCTCTACAGCCTCGAGCGGCTCGGGATGAAATTCGGCCTCGAGAACATCTCGAGGCTGTGCGAAGCGCTCGGACACCCGGAGCGCAGCTTCCAATCAGTCATCGTCGCCGGCACGAACGGCAAGGGATCGGTGACGGCGATGGTTGAGACCGCGCTGCGGCGGGCGGGACATCGCAGCGCGCGCTACACGTCGCCACATCTCGTTCATCTCGAGGAACGGTTCGTCATCGACGGCGGTGAAGTGGCGACTGCCGATCTGGTTGATGCGCTCGGTCACATCGAGAACGCGGTCAACGCGCTCGTGCGCTCCGGCAGGCTGTCCGCTCCTCCGACCTTCTTCGAGTGCACGACGGCTGCAGCATTCGAGCTGTACCGGCGCGCGGATGTCGAAATCGCGGTGCTCGAAGTTGGCCTCGGCGGACGTCTCGATTCCACCAATGTCGTCACGCCGGTTGCCGCGGCGATCACCTCCATCGATTTCGATCACCAGGCGCAGCTTGGCAACACGCTCGCGGCAATCGCGCGCGAAAAGGCAGGGGTCATCAAGCCTGGCGTGCCGGTCGTCTGCGGCGCGGTGCCTGCGGAAGCCGATCGCGTCATCCGCGAAGTTGCAGGGGCACAGCAGGCCCGACTGCTTCCGGCGCACGAGGAAGTGGCGGTGCGCGCGAACAGCGACGGCTCGTACGATTTCATCTCGCGATCGCGAACGCTGGAACGCGTACGCCTTGCGCTGCCTGGATGTCACCAGGTGCAAAACGCGGTCGTCGTGGTGTGCCTGCTCGAGGTGCTGGACGCCGCCGGCGTACATGCCGATGACGAAGCGATCCGAGCGGGGCTGTCGGAGGTATCGTGGCCGGGACGGCTCGAGCACGTGAGGGCCGACGACGTAGAGATGCTGCTCGACGCGGCGCACAACCCGGCCGGCGCCAGGGCGTTGGCGTCGTATCTCCGGGAGATTGGCTGGAACGACTGTGTGCTCATCTTTGGAGCGATGCAGGACAAGGACGTCGCCGCCATGCTGACGGAGCTTGCGCCGCTCTGCCGCCGCATCATCTGTACGACGGCGGCGACGCCGCGCGCGTACGACGCGGCGGAGCTCGCGCGGATCGCGGCGGGCGTGACGAGCGTGCCGGTTGACGCCGTGCCCTCGCCGGAGTCGGCATTGCGTGTCGCGCGCGAAGCCGGAAGGCGCATCGTCGTTGCCGGCTCAATCTTTCTGTTGGGTCCGCTGCGTGGTATTCTTCCGTGATTCCGGCCTGCCTGCGCCCACGGTCATGACATGCGTCTGCCTCACGTAATCACAGCGGCCGTTCTTGCGTGCATTGCGCTCGGCGCTGCCTCGCCCGCGGCCGCCCAGGTCGAGGTGTCCGGCTGCAAGAAGTTCAACCATCAGGCGATCGCGGTGTCCGTCGACGAAGAGAACGTCTACAGGTTCAGCGGCACGCCGGCGCAGCCCGTCATCATTGAGTGCGACAACGCGCAGCTCGTCGGCGATCAGGTGGACTTCTTCAAGGATTCGAACCGGCTCGTCGCCACGGGTCACGTCGTATACGTGTCGGGTGGCAACCGCATCGCCGCCGAGCGTCTCGAGTTCGACACGAAGACGAAGACCGGCACCTTTCACGACGCGACCGGCACCGCGACGCTCGGCGATCAGGTCGACCGCAGCCTCTTCGGCACGCAGGAGCCCTACGCGTATTTCTACGGTGCGTTCATCCACAAGCTCGGACCGAAGAAGTTCCGGATCACGAACGGCGGCTTCACGACGTGCGTGCAGCCCACGCCACGCTGGGAGATCACGTCCGGGTCGGTGACGCTCACGCTCGACGAGCACGCGATTCTGAAGAACTCGGTGTTCAAGGTGAAGGGCGTGCCGCTGATGTATCTGCCGGTGTTTTACTACCCGATTCAGGAAGACGATCGGTCGACCGGGTTTCTGCTGCCGCTCTACGGTAACTCCACCTATCGCGGCCAGACGATCAGCAACCAGTTCTTCTGGGCCATCAGCCGCAGCCAGGATCTCACGCTGGCGCACGACTGGTTTACGCGCACGGGGCAAGGGTACGGAGGGGAATACCGGTACGTCGGCACGAACAGTTCGTCTGGGACCGCACGGGTGTATCTGATAAACGAACATGCCGCCACGTTCAGCTCCGGCGGCCGTCCCGTCACGACACCCGATCGCCGCAGTTATGAGGTCAGGAGTTCGATTCGGCAGGCGCTGCCGCTGAATACCAGGCTGAATGCGTCGGTCGACTATTTCTCCGATGTGACGACGCAACAACTCTATCAACAGGATCTCTATCAAGCGACACTCTCATCCCGTCGATGGGCTGTTTCCTCGACATCGAGCTGGGCCGGTTTCTCCCTGCTCGGCTCGTTCGACAGAACGGAGTATTACTACGACGACGTCAATTCGCAGGTGTATGGATCGTTGCCGCGGCTCTCATTTTCGCGTTCTGGCACCAGATTGGGCCGGTCGCCCATCTACGTCGGCGGCAACATCGATTACTCGAAGGGTATCCGTCAAGTGCGTGCAAACGGCGAGGTCACGCAAGAGTTGAGCGTGCCGAAGTTCGACACGCTCGGCTCGATTCGCGTGCCCTTTCCGACGTTCTCGTTCCTCGCGGTGAATTCGACGCTGGCGTGGAACGGCACGCGATACGCGCGGAGCATAAAGCCCGGCGTAGCCGGTCTCGTATCCGAGCCGATATTCCGCGACTATTTCCGGTTCGGCACCGAAGTCACCGGGCCAAGCATCGTACGTATCTGGCACAAGGCGAGTGGGCGCCGGCTGAAACATCTCATCGAGCCGCGCGTCTCCTGGAGTCGGATGACGAAGATCGACAATTACGATCGCATCTTCAAGTACGAGAGCGCGGACTACCTCATTGGGGGGAGCACGCAGATTCGATACGGCGTCGCCAGCAGGCTGCTCGTCAAACCCGCCGGCGAAGACGCCGTGTCGCGCAACCTGCTCACCGTGTCCGTTCATCAGACGTATTACACCGACCCTAAATCCTCGCAAGTCGATCCGTCATACAGCACGAGTTTTCTTGGGCGGCCGCCTAGTGCGTATTCTCCGATCTCGATCTCGACGTCCTTCGAGCCGGCTGCGAACTCGAGCATCACGTCACGGCTCGAATACGATCCAGTCATTTCGTCACTCCAGAGCATCTCGATTGGAGGCTCTTTCCAGGGAACATACGGTGATGCCTCGGGCAGCTTCAGCAACCGCCGTATTGCCACTGGCGCGAGACAGTTCCTCAGCGATAATCTCCTCGGTGCGGCTGGTTCGGTGCGGACGAGCCGCAACACGTTGGGCGCATCGTATTCGTTCAACTATGATTTTGGTCGCAGCGTCCTCATTCAACAACGCGTGCAGGGTTACTACAACGCGCAGTGCTGCGGGATTGGATTCGAGTACCAGGTGTACAACTATCCAAGTAGTGTCAGGTACTTCATCATTCCCCAGGACCGCCGCTTCAACATCTCGTTCACGCTTGCCGGCATCGGCACCTTCTCGAACTTCCTCGGCGCGATGACGGGACAGCCGACGCGGCGGTGAACACCCACTGATCATGACCAACGTGCTCGTCACCGGCGGCGCCGGTTTCATCGGTTCGAATTTCGTCCGCTATGCGCTCGAGGCCCATCCCGACTGGCGGGTGACGACGCTCGACAAGCTGACGTATGCGGGACGGCTGGAGAACCTCACAGGCGTCCTCGACGACGGGCGCCACACATTCATTCGAGGTGACGTGGCGGACGCGGCGGTCGCGGCGCCGCTGGTCAAGGACGCGGAGATCGTCGTCCACTTCGCCGCGGAGACGCACGTCGATCGCTCGATCCTCAGCGCCGGCGAGTTCATCACGACCGATGTCTTCGGCACGTTCGTCCTGCTCGAGGCCGCGCGCGAGGCACCGACGCTGCGGCGCTTCGTGCAGATTTCGACCGATGAGGTCTACGGCAGCGTGCCCGAGGGTTCCAGCCGTGAGACGGACGAGCTCAGGCCGCGCAACCCGTACTCCGCGAGCAAGGCCGGCGCGGATCGGCTCGCCTACAGCTACTCGGCGACGTTCGGCGTCCCCGTCATCGTGACGCGCGCGTCGAACAACTACGGTGCGAACCAGTTCCCCGAGAAGGTCATTCCGCTCTTCATCACCAACGCGATGGACGACATCCCGGTGCCGCTGTACGGCGACGGCTTGAACGTGCGCGACTGGCTCCACGTGCTCGATCACTGCCGCGCCCTCGATTTGCTGATCGACGTCGGGGTGTCGGGCGAGGTCTACAACATCGGCGGCGGCAACGACGTGCGCAACGTCGATTTGACAAAGGCGATCCTCAGCCTCGTCGGCAAGCCGGACTCCTTGATCCGGCACGTCGTCGATCGACCGGGACACGATCGTCGCTACTCGCTGGATACGACGAAGCTCCGCACGCTCGGATGGCGGCCGCAGGTGCCGTTCGAGCAGGGCCTGGCCGAAACGGTCGCCTGGTATCGCCAGAACGAATGGTGGTGGCGGCCGGTCAAGGAGCAGGATCCCGCGTTCCGATCGTACTACCGGCAGCAGTACGCCAACCGGACGGATTGAGACGAGTGCCGTCCGCCCCTCTCGTCACCGGCGCAACCGGCTTCGCGGGCAGTCACCTGCTCGATCACCTGCTCGAGCTCGAACCGAGGGTAATCGCGTTCGCCAATCCGTCGGGGCGCCCGCCGTGGCGCGGCACCGACCGTCGCCTCGAGTGGCACTCCATCGATCTGCTGGACGCCGACCAGACCGCCGAAGCGCTGGCACGGCTGCGCCCTTCAGCGATCTACCACTGCGCCGGAGCGCCACAGGTCGGACGGTCCTGGAACGATCCGGGGCGCACGCTGCACATCAACGTGATCGGGACGCACCATGTGCTAGAGGGACTCCGTCGTGCCGGTCACAGATGCCCCGTGCTCATTACCGGCTCCGCGCTCGTTTACCGGCCCGCCGACAGCGCGTTGACCGAGGACAAGCCGATCGGGCCGACGACCCCCTACGGAGTCAGCAAGCTCGCGCAGGAGATGCTCGCCACCCGCGACGGCGACATTCCGGTGCTGCTCGCGCGCCCGTTCAACCATGCCGGCCCGAGGCAATCGCCGGACTTCGTCACGTCGAGCTTCGCCAAGCAGCTCGCGGAGATCGAGCTCGGACTCGAGAAACCGATACTTCGCGTCGGTAATCTCTCGGCGCGCCGCGACATCACCGACGTGCGCGACACGGTGCGCGCGTACCGGCTGCTGGTCGAGCGGGGACGCCCTCACCGCCCCTACAACGTCTGTTCCGGGCAGGCGTATCGCGTCGGCGATCTCCTCGATACGCTGATCGGCCTGACGCGCGTGCGCGTGACGCAGGAGCAGGATGCCTCACGCATGCGCCCGAGCGACAACCCGCTGCTCCTCGGCGATCGCTCGCGCATCGAGTCGGAAACGGGCTGGACGCCGCAGATTCCGATCGAGCGGACGCTCGCGGATATCCTCGACTACTGGCGTGAGGAAACGAGCAAGCGCCTGACCACCAGGTCATGACCACCTCGCCGCAGTTCTCCGAGGACGCGCGGCAGCTCGTGCACATGGCCATGGCAGCGTTCGCGCTGCTCCTGCGGTACATCCCGTGGTGGGCGGCGGCAGCGCTCGCGCTGACCGCGCTCGCGTTCAACCTGTTCGTGCTCGGCCCCGTGACCGGCCATCGCCTGCACCGTCCATCGGATCTGTCGCGAGGGTTCGCTCCCGGAATCCTGCTCTACCCCGCCATCATCCTGTTGCTGATTTTCCTCTTCCCCGATCGCCCCGACATCGTCGCCGGTGCGTGGGGCATCCTCGCGTTCGGCGATGGCGCGGCGACGATCGTCGGCCGCCGCAGCCGCGGACGTCGCCTGCCGTGGAACGCGGAAAAGTCAGTCGCCGGCAGCGCGGCGTTCGCCATCGCCGGCGGGACCGCCGGTTCCTTCCTTGCGTGGTGGTGTTCGCCTGCCGTCGTCCCCCCCGCGTACGCGTGGTTCCCAGTGGTTGGCGGCATCATCGCGGCGACCGTTGCAGCCGCGGTTGAGACCATTCCGATTCGACTCGACGACAACATCAGCGTGCCGATGACGGCGGCCGGCGTCCTGTGGGCGCTGTCGCTCGTGAGCGAGGACCTGGTCGCGGTCGCTGCCGGCACGCTACTGCCGCCGCTCGCCTGGGGACTTGTGGTCAATGTTGTCGTCGCAGCGATTGGCTATCGCGCGGGCACCGTGTCACCCTCAGGCGCCGTCAGCGGTGCGGTAATCGGCACGATCATCTTTGCCTGCGCCGGGTGGCGGGGCTGGATCCTACTGTTCGCTACGTTCGCGCTGGCGACGCTCAGCTCGCGGGCGGGGCTCGCGCGCAAGTCGGTTCTCGGGATAGCCGAAGAGCGCGGCGGCCGTCGTGGAGCTGGCAACGCCATCGCGAACACCGGCATCGCGGCCGTGGCTGCAATGATGGCGGTGCTGACATACGCGCACGAGCCAGCGCTCATCGCCTTCGTTGCCGCCCTGACGGCTGGTGGAAGCGATACCGTCGCAAGCGAGATCGGCAAGGCGTGGGGGCGGAGGACGTATCTCATCACGAGATTGCGAGCGGTACCGCCCGGGACAGCTGGCGCGATTTCCCTCGAGGGCACTGCCTCCGGTCTGATTGCCGCCGCCGGTCTCGCGCTTGCCGGCGTGGCGCTGCAGCTCGCGCCGCTGTGGTCCGTTCCCGCGATCATCGGCGGCACTGCGATAGGATCCGTCGCCGAAAGCGTCATGGGCGCCACGCTCGAAGGCGCGCGCATCGTGAACAACGACGTCCTCAATTTCCTCAACACGGCCATCGCGGCGCTTGCGGCGGTGCTCCTGATTGGAGCCGCCGGATGACGCAGTCGCGAGCGTCGGTATTGGTCGAGTTCTCTCGACCGTTCACGCTCATTGCGCCTGCGCTCGGATTTGCGTCCGGCGCCGTCACGGCGGCCGGCGCCGCTCCGCGCGAGCCCTGGAGCGCAGACCTGCTGACCTACCCGCTCATCGGGCTGACGATGGCAGCGGTGCTGAACGCGGCGTCCAATGCCCTGAATCAGATTTACGACCTCGAGATCGATCGCGTGAACAAGCCGAAGCGGCCGCTCCCATCGGGCCGACTGGCACTGTCCCAAGCCTGGCTCTTCACCATCGTGGCGTACGCGATCGCGCTCTGGCTTGCGTGGCTCGTCGCACCAGGCGGGCGGCATCAGTGCTTCTGGATCGTCGTCGCGGCGACGATCATCACGATTCTGTATTCGGTGCCGCCGTTCCGGACGAAGCGTCTTGGCATCTGGGCAAACGTCACGATTGCCATTCCGCGCGGCGTGCTGCTGAAGGTGGCGGGCTGGTCGGCGGTCAAGACCATCGTCGGCGTCGAGCCGTGGTTCATCGGCGGCATCTTCGGCCTGTTCCTCCTCGGCGCATCGACGACGAAGGATTTCGCCGACATGGAGGGGGATGCCAAGGGCGGCTGCCGCACGTTGCCGCTGATCTACGGCGTCACGAAGGCGGCGTGGATGATCTCGCCGTCGTTCGTGCTGCCGTTCGTCATGATTTCGGCCGGCACGTTCGCGGGCATCCTCACCGGAAATTTCGTGCTGCTCCAGATCCTCGCCGCTCTGATGACCGCCTATGGCCTGTACGTCTGCTATCTGATGCTGCGGCGGCCCGAGGAGCTGGCCGTGGAAGAGAACCACGTTTCCTGGGCGCACATGTACCGCATGATGTTCGTCGCCCAGATCGGCTTCGCCCTCGCTTACCTTTTCTGAAAAACCGTGACACTCACCGTTTGCAGAAATTGCAGCAGAGGTGTGTTCCATTTCGAGAAACGGTGAGTGTCACGGTTTTCGGGGGTTCTGTGACATACTTGGGAGTGGCGAATAAAAGGCGAAAGTAGTGCGACCGCTACCGCTACTCCCCGAACTCGGCACGCCGAAGCCCACCACTCGTACATTCGCGCTGCGTGTGCGGGCCGAAGGCGCTGAAGCCGCTCTCGACGAAGCGCAACGGCGCGCCGATTCGGCGCATTACCAGGAAGTCACCTGCCGTTCGGCCCTGAATGCCGTCAAGGGAATGCCGTTTCGGTGGACGCTCAATGTCTACCGTGGTTGCACGCACGGCTGCCACTACTGCTTCGCGCGCCGATACCAGACCCAGTTCGAGCTGGGACCCGGCGATCACTTCTCGTCGGTGATTCTCGTCAAGACCAACATCGTCGACGTGTTGACGCGTGAGCTGGACAAGGCGTCGTGGACGCGCGAGCAGGTCGCCGTCGGCACCGCCACCGACCCGTACCAGCCGATCGAAGGGCACTACAAGCTGACGCGGCGATCGCTCGAAGCGCTTGCCGCAGCGCGAACGCCAGTCGGTGTCGTGACAAAGGGACCGATGGTCGTGCGCGACATCGACGTTCTGCAGGAGCTGGCACGCCGCGCCGACTGCACCGTCTGTATGAGCGTGCCATCGGTGGACGCCCACGCCTGGGCGGCGCTGGAGCCAGGGACTGCCCACCCGCTGCAGCGGCTGCGAGCCGTACGACAGCTACGAGACGCCGGCGTTCACGCAGGAGTCCTCATGGCGCCAATCGTCCCCGGGATCACGACGCAGCGTTCGAAGCTGGAAGCCACGATCAAGGCAATCGCCGACCACGGCGCGGCGTTCATGGGCGCAAATCTGATGTACTTGAAGGGCGGCACGAAGGACCACTTCATGAACTTCCTGGCGAAGCAGTTCCCGCAGATGGTCGCGGGCTACAGAGCGTTGTACGCCGGCGCTTACGCGAAGCCGGACTACGTGAAGACGGTTCGCGGCCTCATCGCCGCGCTTCGCCTGCGTTACGACCTGAGCGGCCGCGAATTCCGCAGCGGACAGATCGAACCTGAAGAAGCAAAAGAGGCCGCCCCGCAGCAGGCGGCCTTCACCTGGATGGAAGATCCCGAGTAAGCGTCACGCGGTCGCGGCGAGTGCCAGTCTGCCGTCGGCGTGCTTCACCGCGAGCTCGACCTGTCCGTCACGCACATCGAGCGTGAACTGTCGTCCGTCGTTCCAACGCTGGCTGATTGGCAGCTTGATCTTCGACTCGATCACGCGCTTCAGGAATCGAGCACCGTAGGCGAGGTTGTAGCCCTCGCGGACGAGGCATTCGAGCGCGTCGGGCGTCACGAGGAGGTGGCGCCCACTCTTTGCGAGCGAGCGCTCGATCTTCGCGATCTGCTGCAGCGCAATCGCGCGCACTTCATCCGAGGTCAACGGCCGGAACAGGACCACTTCGTCGATGCGGTTCCGGAACTCCGGCGTGAAGCGGCGTTCCAGCTCGCGCAGAATCTCGCCCTGCACCTGTTCGACGCCGACCTGCGTCGACAGGAAACCGAGCGGCGAGCTCAGCTTTCTGAAGATTTCGGAGCCGATATTCGACGTCATGATCACAATCGCGTCGCTCAGATACACGCGCTTGCCGCGCCCGTCCGTGACCCAGCCTTCGTCGAACGCCTGCAGGAACAGGTTCAGCATGCTCGGACTCGCCTTCTCGACCTCGTCGAGCAGGACGACCGAGTAGGGGTTGTCTTTCAACTGATTCGTGAGTACGCCGCCACGCTCGGACCCGACGATGCCGCGCGGCATGCCGATCAACTTGTCCACGGCGACCGCACCGTCCTGGTACTCGGACATGTCGACGCGTATCATCTTCTTCTCGTCGCCGAACAGGAACTCGGCGACGGCCTTGGCCAGCTCGGTCTTGCCGACCCCTGTCGGTCCGAGGAACAGCAGCACGCCATCCGGCCGATCGAAGCCGTCCTTCAGCGGTCCCTTGTTCAACACCAGTCGCCGCGCAACGGCGTCGATTGCCTCACGCTGGCCGACGACGCGCTTGCCGAGTTGCGACTCGATGTCGCGGAATCGATCGTTCACCTCGCGGAAGACCATGTCCTCCGGGATCCGCGCCACCTTGGAGATGACGTTGACGACGTCGCCGCTCGTGACCTCCCAACGGCGGCTGATTTCCGCGCGGACTGCGGCCGTATCGAGCCAGCCGATCACCTTATCGGGCAACTGCAAGTGGCGCATGTAGCGCGGCGACATCTCGAGCGCCGTCTCGATTGCCTCGTCCTGGATCCGAACCGAATAGTTGCGCTCGAGCCGAGGCTTCAGGTTGTACAGGATCGTGCGCGTCTCCTCGATCGTCGGCTCCTGCACGTGGACCGAGCGGAAGCGCCGGGCGAGCGCCTCGTCTTCCTGGATGAACTCCTTGTATTCGCTCAACGTCGTCGCGCCGATGATGCGCACTTCGCCGCGCGCCAGAACGGACTTGAACACGTTCGCCGCGTCCGACGGGGCGCCCAGCGCCGACCCGGCCCCGATCATCGTATGGACCTCGTCGATGAACAGGATCAGGCTCGGACGCTCCTTGATCTCGCGGATGACGTTCTGGATGCGGTCCTCGAACATGCCGCGCAGCATCGTGCCCGCGACCATCGTGTTCAACTGCAGGTTCACGATCTGGCAGTCGCGCAGCCGAACCGGGACGCGCTCCGGCTCGACCTCGATGCGGCGTGCAAGACCTTCGGCGATCGCCGTCTTGCCGACGCCCGGCTCGCCGAGCAGCAGCACCGAGTTGGCGCGCTCGCGATGGCAGAGGATCTCGAGCACCTGATCCATCTCGTAATCGCGGCCGTAGACCGGCGGGATCTTGTCCTGACGCGCGAGTTGGTTCAAGTTCGTTGCGAAGTGCTTGAGAAACGGCGGCAGTTCGAACCGCTTCTTCAGGCGTTCCTCGCGCAGCTCGTGATCGCGCATCCGCGTCGCGAGGCGCGAGACCAGCGCGTCCGGCTCGATACCGTGACGGCGGATGATGGACACCGGAATGCCCTGGGTCTCCTCGAAGATCGCCGAGAACAGGTCCGTGGCTTCGATCGTGTGCCGGCCGGAACGGCTCGCGTGCAGCAGCGCCAGCTTGAAGAGCAGCTTGGTGGACGGGGCGACGCGAAGGTCGCGCCCAGCCACGCTCGGCAGCAGCCGCAGATGCTCTTCCAGCGCCTGCAGGATCTCGTGCGGGTTGAGGCTCACATCGCGCATGACCTGCCCGAAGATGTCCCACTCGACCTGCGCGAAAGCAAGGCATACATGCTCATTGGTCAGCAGCGAGTGATCGCGGCGCCGCGCTTCTTCCATCGCGCGGTCGACCACGCGTTCGGCCGACTCAGCCAGCTTGTTCTGCGGGATGTCGAAATCCTCCACTGCTCCCTCCACCATCTCCGCCCATCGCTGGCGGCTACCGCCTGTGGAGCAAGAGCCAAGCCAATCACGATCGTGTGCGACGGCGTGGAGAGATACCGCTTAACTGTTGAAAGAGAATGAGAAAGGCGGCTGTGGATATCGAGCCACAGCGAGACCTCCCGCAGTGGCGGACGGCAGCGCGCTCCGCGACTGCCGTCAGGGATGGAGGAACCTACCTACCCAGGACCGCCGCACGCGGGCCGTTCAGGCGGTTCCCAGCAGCGCGCGAATACGCGCATCAGTCGGCGGATGCGTACTGAACAGTGAGAGCAGCCCGTGCCCGGAGAACGGCTTGATGATGAACATGTGCGCCGTCGCGGGATTCGCGTCGAGCGGCACGCGTTTCGACGCCGCCTCGATCTTCCGAAGCGCGTCCGCGAGGCCGTACGGGTTTCCCGCGATGGCCGCTCCCCCAGCGTCCGCCGCGAACTCGCGTGAACGCGAAATCGCCGCCTGAATCAGCATCGCCGCGATCGGCGCCACGAGCATCATCGCCAGCAGCGCCAGCGGATTCCCGCCACCGCGATCGTCGCGACCCGAATGGCCCGAGAACATCGCCGCGTAGCCGGCCATGCGGGCGACCATTACGATCGCCGCCGCAATCGTCGCCGCCACCGAACTGATCAGGATGTCCCGGTTCTTCACGTGCGCGAGCTCGTGCGCGATGACGCCTTCCAGCTCGGACTCGCTGAGAATCTGCGTGATGCCCTGTGTGGCTGCCACGGCTGCATGCGAAGGATTACGTCCGGTCGCGAAGGCGTTCGGCGAGGAGTCCGGAATGATGTAGACCTTGGGCATCGGCAGGTTCGCCTGCCGCGAGAGTCGCCCGACCATCGCGTGCAGTGGATGTTGCGGCCCAACCTCCTGCGCGTGGTACATCCGCAGGACGATCTTGTCCGAGAACCAGTACGACGCCATGTTCATCGCCGCAGCGATGACGAACGCGAGCACCAGGCCGTTGGCGCCGCCGAGCAGATCGCCGATCACCAGCAGTAATCCGCTGAGCGCGCCGAGCAGCAGTACCGTTTTCACTCCGTTTGCCATATCACCATTCTAACGTGCCGAGCCGTTGGACCAAGGCGGCGACGAGCGCGGCGCGCCACGGCAGATCGGCAAGCAGCACGTGCTCGTGCACGGCGTGCGCACCATCGCCGGACGGTCCGAGACCATCTAATGTTGGAACACCGAGTGCGGCCGTGAAATTCCCGTCCGATCCGCCGCCCGTTCCGCCTTCGCCGAGCTGGCGTCCGAGCTCGGCCGCGATACGTCTTGCCGCGTCGTAGAGACGCGCGACGTGCGGCCCGCGCTCCAGCGGCGGACGGCCGAACCCGCCGCGAATCTCCAGCCTCGTACCGGCCAACCGCGGCTGCAGATCCTGCACCGCCTGTTCGATGCGCGCGGCGTCCGCCATCGCCGGCGCACGAGCGTCGATATGCGCGACCGCACGCTCAGCGACGACGTTCGTCCGCGTTCCGCCTTCGATGACACCGACGTTGAGCGTGATGCCACGCGAGAGATCCTGCAGCGTTTGGATCGCGACGATCTGATGCGCGAGCTCGTGGATCGCGCTCGCGCCCTTCGATGGATCGAGGCCGGCGTGCGCGGAAATACCGTGGACGGTCAGCGTGAATTCTCCGCATCCCTTGCGACTCGTCTTCGCCGCGCCGCCCGGCAGCGACGGCTCGAGCACCAGGACGGCGGCGCTGCGCCGCGCCTCCTCTTCAATCGCCGCGCGCGACGTGCCGCTGCCGATCTCTTCGTCTGTCGTCCACAGCATGACGACCCGAGGCACCTCGGAGGCGTGGAACTCGCGCATCGCGCGCATTGCGAGCATCGCGACGGCGATCCCGGACTTCATGTCGAAGACACCTGGCCCGTGAAGGCGGCCGTCCTCCTCGCGCAGCGGCATGCGATCGAGTTGCCCAACCGGCCAGACCGTGTCGATGTGTCCGAGAATCAGCACCTGCTGCGGCGTCCCCGCGAACTCCGCACGGACGTGATCGCCTCGGTCCGGCTGCTGCAGGCGCGTGACGACAGCGCCTAGCTGAGCGAGTCGCGCGGACAGCTCGTCGCCGCAGCGATCGACCGCCGCCTTGTCGGTGCTCGGCGACTCGAGCCGCACGATCGTCTCAACCTGGTCTCGCAGCCAGGCCGTCTGAGCTTCGCAGTATGTCAATAATGATTGCGCGTCCATCGCACTCCTCGGCCGCAGCCGTCCTTATAATAGGAGCATGAGTCGAGGGAGTGCCGTACTGGTGACCGCAGGGATCGTGATGCTCGCGTTCGCGACGATCCTCACGGCTCAGACGCCAGTTCCGTTCCCGCGCCCAGGGCAGGCCGCGAAGCCGGCGACCCCGCCTCCGGCGCAACCGCAACAGCCCGCCCCCGCTCAAACGCCAGCGGCCCCACCACAAGAGGGCACCCCCTCGGAAACGACGCTCGGCGTTCCCATTTATCCGGGCTCGCAGTTCATCACGTCATACGACGCCGGACGCGGCCAGCGCTACTACCTGTTCGGCACGAATTCGGCGTTTGCCGAGATTGTCGCGTACTACAAGACGGTGCTGAAGCAGCGGGGAGAGCTGGTGTTCGAGGCGCCCGGCACCCACATGTTCGACCTCGCGCGCTTCCGCGAAGAGACGATGGCGTTTCCGCCGAGCGTGACGGTGAAGGACTACACGTGGGGAGGATCGCAGGGATACATGAATCCGAAGCGCGGCGCCGAGCCGGCGCGTTTCAGGACAATCGTTCAGATCGTCCCGGCACCGGCCGGCGTCTCACGCTGAGCGCGACTACTTCTTCTCTTCCTTGGGCATCTCCACCTTGCTGACGGTGATCGCGTCGTCCTTCATCGTCCCCGTCAGGCTGACGACGTGGCCGGCGTGCGCCTTGAGGTCGGCGAAGTCCTGGTTCGAAATCTGATAGACCTTGTCGCCGACGACGAACGCGTACTTGCTGCCGCCCTGGATGCATTTGGCGACGCACTTGCTGTGGTCAGAACCCTTGTCGGCTGAATGCTTTGCCCCGCACATCGAGTCGCCAATCACGCCCTTCCAGGTCTCTGCCTGCGCGATACCGGCCGATGCGAAGACCACCGCCGCCGCCAGCAACACAACTTTCCTCATCGCAGCCCTCCTCCTCGAGACGAAAAGACAGTGAACCGTGCGTCCCCAGTAAACACCGTGCGTCCCGGGTGTATTCCCGTACTGGGAGAACAGAGCCTACTCCGTCTTGAGGTAGATGGCGCCCCCTTTTTCGCGGAACTCGCGGGACTTCTCCTCCATGCCGGCGCGCGCGGCCTCAGCATCGGCCATTGACCGGACCTGCTGCGTCAGTTCCATCGAGCAGAACTTCGGCCCGCACATGGAGCAGAAGTGCGCGAGCTTGGCGCCGTCCGCCGGCAGGGTCGCGTCATGGTAGGCCCGTGCCGTCACGGGGTCGAGCGACAGGTTGAACTGGTCCTCCCACCGGAACTCGAACCGCGCTCTAGACAGCGCGTCGTCCCACGCCTGCGCGCGAGGATGGCCCTTGGCGAGATCAGCGGCGTGCGCCGCGATCTTGTACGCAATGACGCCGGCCTTCACGTCGTCGCGATCGGGAAGGCCGAGATGCTCCTTCGGCGTCACGTAGCAGAGCATCGCCGTCCCGTACCAGCCGATCTGCGCGGCGCCGATCGCCGACGTGATGTGGTCGTAGCCGGGGGCGATGTCCGTCGTCAGCGGACCGAGGGTGTAGAACGGCGCCTCGCCGCACCATTCGAGCTGCTTCTCCATGTTCTCTTTGATGAGGTGCATGGGGATGTGGCCCGGTCCTTCGTTCATCACCTGGACGTCGTACTCCCATGCGATGCGCGTCAGCTCTCCCTGCGTCCGCAATTCCGCAAACTGCGCCTCGTCGTTGGCGTCGGCGATCGATCCCGGCCGCAGCCCGTCGCCCAGGGAGAACGACACATCGTAGGCCTGCATAATCTCGCAGATGTCGCGGAAGTGCGTGTAGGTGAAGTTCTCCTGATGATGCGCGAGGCACCACTTCGCCATGATCGAGCCGCCGCGTGAAACGATGCCGGTGACGCGGCGCGCGGTCATCGGGATGTAGCGCAACAGCACTCCCGCGTGGACGGTGAAGTAGTCCACACCCTGCTCGGCCTGCTCGACCAGCGTGTCGCGGTAGATCTCCCAGGTGAGATCCTCGGGGCGGCCGCCGGCCTTCTCGAGCGCCTGGTAGATCGGCACGGTACCGATGGGGACGGCTGCATTCCTGAGTATCCACTCGCGCGTTTCATGGATTTCGCGCCCCGTCGACAGATCCATGACCGTGTCTGCGCCCCAGAGCGTGGCCCAGCGCAATTTCTCGACTTCCTCATCGACTGACGAGGACACCGCGGAGTTGCCGATGTTCGCGTTGATCTTCACGGCGAAGTTGCGGCCGATGATCATCGGCTCGAGCTCGGGGTGCTTGATGTTTGCGGGAACGATCGCGCGCCCTCGTGCGATCTCGCTGCGTACGAACTCGGGATCGAATCCCTCTCGAACGGCGACGAACTCCATTTCCGGCGTGACGGTTCCCTTGCGCGCGTAGTGCAACTGGGTCACGCACGGCCCAGACCCGCCGCGCGACGCGATCCACGGCTCGCGGAGCTTCGGCAGACCCTGTCGTGGATCGTGCCCCTGCGGCCCGCTCGTGTCGTAAACACGGACCGTCTCGCCGTTGGTCAACGTGATCTCGCGCATCGGCACGCGAACACCGTGACACTCGACGTAGACCTTGCGTGAGCTTGGGAATGCGGCGGTGAAATCAGACGGCTCGAGTGGCGCAGTACGAGTATGCATCTTCGGGAGTCCCTAACAGGCCGGCTGAACGATGGCCGGCCTGAAAGACCAAGGGCCAAAGACCAAAGACCAAGGGCCAAGGGCCAAAGGCCAAAGGCCAAGGACCAAAGGCCAAGGACCAAAGGCCAAGGACCAAAGGCCAAGGACCAAAGGCCAAGGGCCAAAGGCCAAGGACCAAAGGCCAAGGACCAAAGGCCAGACCAAGGACCAAGGTCACTATAGCACCCGGTCGCGCTGGGCGAAGTAAGCTAGGCCGTCAGCAGACGACGGCATCACGACCGCAGCAAAGGAGGAGCGATGCGGGATCCGCAGTCGGCGGTGTTGACCGCCCTGTACTACAACCGTCGGGAAGAGGCTCAGCGGCTGGCTGAAGGCGCGTCGCTGAGCGTGTTCGAGGCGGCCGCTCTCGGCCGCGACGAACGGCTGCGCGTGCTCCTGGAGTCGGATCCGGCCCTGGCGAACGCATGGTCGCCTGATGGATACCCAGCGGTCGGACTCGCAGCGTTCTTCGCCGGACCATCGACTGTGCGCCTGCTCCTCGATCGCGGCGCCGACGTCACGGCGACAGCTCGCAATGACATGAAAGTGCAACCGATCCACGCTGCAGTCGCGGCAGGGAACATCGATATCGTGTCACTGCTGCTCGACCGCGGCGCGGACCCGAACGCGCGGCAGCAGGCCGGTTACACGCCGCTGATGGCAGCCGCAGGCGCGGGCCGCACGGATATCACGGAATTGCTGGTTCGACGCGGCGCCGACCCGCGACTCGAGGACGAGCGGGGCAAGACCGCAGCGGAGATCGCAGCCGAGAAGGGACACGTCGTGCTCGCCGAACAACTGGAGCGGATGTCGGCGGTCAACGGCGCGTGAGCGATCACACGCCGCCAATCTTCCGCAGGATGAAGCACTTCAGGTAGAACGTCTCCGGCACGGTCAGCAGCACCGGGTGGTCGCGCCCCTGCATCCGCTTCTCGACCACCGTCACGTCCGCGTGCGCATCGGCGGCCGCCGCGGCGATGATGTCGGCGAACGCCGCCTCGCTGACGTTGTACGAGCAGCTGCAGGTGATGAGAAATCCGCCCGGTTGCAGCAGCTTCAACGCGCGCAGATTGATCTCCTTGTAGCCGGAGAGCGCCTTCGGAACCGATGCTTTGTTCTTCGCAAACGCCGGCGGGTCGAGCACGATCGTGTCGAACCGCTCGCCGCGACGCTCGAGCTCGCGCAGTTCGTCGAACACGTTCATCGCGCGCGCCTGCACGTTCTTCAGTCCGTTACGCTCGGCGTTCAACCGGATCCGCGCGACGGCGTCCTCGGAGATGTCGATCGCCACGACCTCGTCGCACTTCGGCGCGAGCTCCAGCGCGAAGCCGCCGTTGTAGCTGAAGGTGTCGAGCAGCCGGCCGCGCGCGTACTGCGCCGCCGCGACGCGGTTCTCCCGCTGATCGAGGAACAACCCGGTCTTCTGCCCGCGGTATGGGTCGACCGCGTACTGGATCCGTCCTTCGCGGACTTCGATCATGTCGGGGACCGTGCCGTGCAGGACTTCCACCCGCTGCTCGAGCCCCTCGAGCAATCGCACCCGCGGGTCGTTGCGCGCGAGGATGCCCGCGGGCTCGACGAGCTCCACGAGCAGCCGCGTCAGGGCGGGAAGCCGGCGGTCGATCCCCTGTGACAGCGCCTGCAGGACGAGGTGGTCACCGTAGCGATCGATGACGAGCGACGGCAGCAGATCGGCTTCGCCGTGCACCAGCCGGTAGGCGGTCGCATCGATGTCGAGAGACTCGCGGAAGCGGATCGCGTCGGAGAGGCGTGCCCGCCAGAATTCATCGCCGACGGGATCGGCCGAACGCGTCAGCATTCGCAGCGCGATCTCCGACCGATCGCTGTAGAGCGCGCGACCCACCGGGCGGCCGCGCGACAGCACGTGAACGACGTCGCCGCCGGACGCGCGCACGTCGCCGACGTCCGACTTGTAGATCCACGGATGTCCGCTGCGGATCCGGTCCTCTCCACGACGGCTGATGGCGACGGTCGCGTCGGACATTACCGTATAATCCTCATTCTATGCGCATCGCGATCGGCGCCGATCACGCGGGGTTTGCGCTCAAGCAGCACCTCGTGGCGACGCTGCGGCGGCTCGGCCACGACGTCGACGATCGCGGCACGCACAGCGACGCCTCCGTCGACTATCCGCCCATTTGCGCCGAGGTGGCACGGCTCGTTGCCGACGGCCGTGCCGACCGCGGCATCGTGATCGGCGGCAGCGGCCAGGGCGAGCAGATCACCGCGAACAAGATCGCCGGCGTCCGCGCGGCGCTGTGCAACGACCTCTACACGGCACGGATGTCGCGCGAGCACAACGACGCCAACGTTCTCGCGATCGGCGGCCGGGTCGTGGCGGCCGGCCTCGCCGACGAAATAGTGACGCTCTGGCTGGCGACGCCGTTCGAAGGCGGCCGTCATCAGCGCCGCGTCAATCAGATTGCCGACATCGAACGACAACGATAGGACGAACGAATGCCTACCATCGAGACGCCATCCCGCTGGCGATCGCTTGCCGACACCGATCCCGACATCGCGCGTGCCATCGGCGATGAGATTCATCGTCAAAACAGCGGCCTCGAGCTGATTGCGTCGGAGAACTTTGTCAGCCAGGCGGTACTCGAGGCCGCCGGCTCGGTGCTGACGAACAAGTACGCGGAGGGTTACCCGGGCAAGCGGTACTACGGCGGGTGCGAGTATGTCGACATCGCCGAGAATCTGGCACTCGATCGTGCTAGGCGGCTGTTCGGCGCGGAGTATGTG
>JBMDXB010000110.1:0-31337 GCA_048594885.1 Vicinamibacterales bacterium | reverse complement strand
CCCCTCGGATCTAACTCGACCGCCGCGATCCGCCCGGCACGAGCAGGCGGATCACGCCGTCCCGCTTGTTCAAAATGAACACCTTGCCGTCCGGGCCGGCGCCAAAGCGCAGATCCGCGCGCGTCGCCGGCTTCTTCCCCTGCGCCTCGTTCTTCTGCTGAATCAACTGCAGCAGCGTCTTCGCCTCCCCCTTGTCGTCGAACAGCACGCGACGGATCGCATCCTGACCGCCCGCCGGCAGCTTCTCGGCGTGCAAGTAGAAGATCTCGCCGCTCGGGTTGTCGCCGAAGATCAGCAGATCCTTCAACTGCCGAATCGTGTCGCGCCGATAGACCACGCCGCCAGTGATGGCGGCGCCGCGCTGGAGGAGCGGATCGCTGTGGCCGTACTCGGCGACGGGGTAGGTGAGCCGCTTGTCGCCGCGCTGGTTCTCCAGGCTGATGCTGCCCTTGGCGAACTGGAAGCTGCCCTCCCAGTCGTTCCAGCCGAGATCCGCTCCCGCCATCACCGGGCTGATCTCCTCGACGATGTTCTGACCGATGTCGGCGACGAACATGCGCTTCGTCTTGGCGTCCCAAAAGAAGCGCTGCGGATTGCGCACGCCCGACGCGTAGATCTCGCCGAGCGCGTTGTCCCTGCGCTCCTTCACGAACGGATTGCTCGCAGGGATGCCGTACTTGCCGTTGGCGCTGTTCGTACCGAGCGGATCGATCCGCAGGATCTTGCCGAAGAGGGATGCGGGGTTCTGCGCCAGTTCGAGCGGGTCGCCGCCGCTGCCGCCGTCGGCGGATCCGACGTAGAGCAAGCCGAAATCCTCGTCTCGCGCGGTGGCCAGCGGGTTGAACGTGATGTGACCGCCGTTGTGGTTCGCGAACGGCTGCTCGAACCGCATCATCTCGCGTGGCGCGCCGCCGTCGTAGACCGCCGCGGCCGGGTTCTTCGCCGTCCACTCGAGCAGCAGGGTGTCGTGCGTCCGCTTGCCGCCGCCCGGCCTGAAGTCGGGCGTGGCCGTCACGTTGCTGGTGTCGACGTAGGTGTAGAACTTGCCGAAGCCGCGCGATCCGCGGCGGCTGAATTGCGGGTGGAACGCGAAGCTCTGAAAACCCTGCTCGGCGTTGCGCGCCTGCACGGCCACGCCCCACTTCTCCTCCCGCAGATCGAGATAGGGCGCGACGCTCTTGCCGTCGTAGCTGACGGCGTAGAGGATGCCGCGCATGTCGTTGACGAACAGCCGCTTCGTCCCGGGTTCGTCCGCCAGCAGCATCAGCCGCGCGGCCTCGCCGCCGACGTCGGGGATGGAGGCGAACTCCGCGAAGGCGACCGTGACGGCCCCCTCGGCGTCCGGAATCGGTGCGGGAAACGGATCGACGGGTTGCGCGAGCGCCGGCGAGGCGACGAGCAGGAGTGCGACGAGCGAACGTGTGATGAACATGATCTCTGCAGCGTAGATGCGAACGCGCCGCGCCGTCAAACGCACCAGATCAGCTCCGCTCATCTAAAGGGTCGCGTGACGAGCCAGGGAGGCTCGCGCGACGTCCAGCTCAGTCTGCGCTACTTGTTCTAGATCCGTAGGGCGGAACTTCAGTTCCGCCTCGGCCAATCGACAGGGCGCGGCTCTGGCCGCGCGCTGCTTCGGTAAGGCGCCCGATTTCGTTCGCGAGTTGCGTTAGACTCACCGCCAACGCCTCGCATGGCAGTGCAGGTAACGGTTTACCGCGTCTTCATCGCCAGCCCTGGAGGCCTCGAGCCCGAGCGCGAGGCGTTCCGCCGCGTCCTGAACGACTACAATGAATCTGACGCGCTCGAAGACGGCGCGCTGTTCATTCCCATTGGTTGGGAGCTCGCGCGCGCGGGCATGGGCAGGCCGCAAGAACTGATCAACAAGGACCTGCGTCGTTGTGACTATTGCGTGCTGGTCCTTCGCGACCGGTGGGGCTCGCCGGCCGGCGGCGGCGGCAAGTACTCGTCGGGCACTGAAGAGGAGTATCACGTCGCGCGCGAATGCATCGCGAACGGGACGATGCGCGACGTGGTAGTGCTGTTCGGAGCGGTGGATCCGGGCAAGCTCAGTGACCCTGGGGAGCAGCTCCAGAAGGTGATCGCATTCCGCCGGGAACTGGAAGACAAGAAGGAGATGCTCTACTCCACGTTCGACGAGCTGCCGGTCTTCGAGAAGCACTTGCGGGGCCAGCTCGCGGCCTGGCTGCGAGATCACCGCAAGACCGGCACCGTTTGAGATTGATCGACGTATGACCACCGACCTGCTGAACGACGCGGAGCGAATGGCTTTGGCCGGCAAGCTGACCGACGCCGAGTTGCTGTTTGCGAGGGCTGTCGAGGGCAGCACTGATTCGATCGCTTTCCGGCGCTTCGGCGACTTCCTGCTGGAAACCGGCAGGCTCGCGCAGGCCGAGAAGATGTACGAGCGCGCGGTGAGCGTCTCAGACGTCCCGGACAAACAGGCGGAGGCGCTCCGCAGCCTTGGCATCCTCTATTACCAGCGTGGCGAGACCGATCGGGCTATCGACTACGTCTCCCGCGCACTGTCGCTCGACGAATCGGTCGGCCGCCGTAGCAGCATCGCGGAAGATCTTCGCGCGTTGGGAAACATCCATCTCAGTCTCGGGGATCTCGACAAGACAGAAGCCCTGTTCAGGCGCGCCCATGCGATCCACGTCGAATTGAACGATGAGCAGGGTACGGCGAAGGACCTCGGATCGCTGGGAAACGTCTACATGCAGCGTGACGATCTCGAACGAGCCGAAGAGGCGTATAGGGCGGCACTCGAGATCAACGAAACACACGGCTGGCACGACGTGGCGGCCAAAGACCTGACAAATCTCGGGGTCCTCGCCGCGAAACGCGGACAGTTCGGCCGGGCACAGGATTTTTACAGGCTGGCGCTCAGCATCGAGCAGCGGATCGGGCGACGTGAAGGGATGGCCGCGATCTACGCCAATCTGGGAGTGCTCGCGCGGAAAGAGGGCGACAGCGCGACGGCGGAGAACTGGCTGCGTCAGGCGCTCCAAATCCAGGAGGAACTGGGACAGCTACAGGCCGTCGCGCGGACGTGCTCGAATCTCGCGGATCTCTATCGCACCGTGGGCCGGTTCGATGAGGCCGAGCGGATGCAGCGCCGCTCGCTGGACATCAACGAGCGGCTGCGGCGGCTCGACGCGATGGCGTCGGACTATCTGGGGCTCGGCAACATCTCCCACGATCGTGGCGACAAGGTGCTCTCCCGGTCGTTGTGGACGACCGCACTCGATCTCTACGAACGGACGGGTCACTCCAGCAAGGCGGCGGCAGTCCGCGGCCTGATCGAAAAGATGTAGCACGGTCCCTCACCGGGCGGTCGCCACCGTCGTACTCTTCCGAATGACGTTCTCGTACACGGGCTTGCCGGTGGTGTCCACCAGCACCACCTTCATCTGCGAGGCGTCCGCCTCGATCACCGCAAATCCGTTCGCGCGGCTCGCGTACAGCGTCCGCTCGTGCGGGCGGATGTTGTAGAGCCCCGCCCCCCCGCCGCCGGTGACGAAGAAGTGCACGCCGTCTTCCGGCCTGAGCGCCTGCAGGTTGTGATCGTGGCCGCAGAAGTACGCGTCGGCGCGATTGCGCAGCAGCGGCAGCAGCGTCGCGATCAGGTCCGGACGATCCTCGTAGTTGCCGGCCGAGTAGATCGGGTGGTGGCCGTAGACCACTTTCCACGTCGCCTTGCTGCGTGTCAGCTCATCGTCGAGCCAGCGGAGCTGCCGGTCCGACTGCATGAGGCTCTGCGTATCGAGCGCGAAGAACTGCACCGGCCCGGCGGTGAAGGTGTAGTAGGAGGCCGGCATCCGCCAGCTCTTGTCGGCCGGCGCGTAGAGGATCTCCGCGGCGGGGCTGTCGGGATGCCCCCAGTCGTGATTCCCGAGCGACGCGTAGAAGGTGATGCCGAGCGGACCGTAGAGATCCTTCCACTGCGTCTGCCAGCGCGGATCGGACGTGCTCTCCATACCCCGCGAGTAGAAGTTGTCGCCGACCGTGAACGCGAGATCGAGCGGCCGCTCCTTGTGGTAGCGGATCATCGTGTCGGCGGTCGCCTTCTGCTCCGCCGATCCGGTGCCGAAGTCGCCGAACGCGAGCACGCGGACGGAGCGTTTCTCCGGCAGGATGCTAAACACCGGCGGCGCGTCGCGCAGGAATGCCGGCAGCATCGTCCCGCGCTCGAGGCTAATCCAGCGGTCGCGCTCCTGGGCCAGCCTAGCGGCGGCTGCCGTGTCGCCGGCGGCCTTTGCGGCCGCCAATCGTTCGGCGAGCATCGCGTTCAACCCGCGCATGCGGACCAGGCGCAGCCGTTCGAGCGCCGTGAGCGAGACCGTCGCGTCGGGGTCGGACGCGATCGCACGCTCCAGCAGCGCCGCGGTCTCAGGATTCGCAAGCCACCGCGCCTCCGTCGTGATCGCCGTCACGATCGCGACGCGGACGCGAGCGGCGGGGTCGGCCTTCAACTGCGCCTTCAGGAACTCGTCTGCCCGCGCGGTGCGGGAGAGGGGCCGCACGAACCACTGCCGCAGCGCCTCGTCCGACATCGCGGTGAGGTTGGCGATCTGCGTCTGCGGGATGAGCAGCCATGACGTGACCGGGTGCCGCCAGTCGGGCGGCAGCCGCGCGGCCAGCGCGTCGGGCAGGATGACCGTCTGCGGCGGAGGGGGCTGTGGCGTCTGCGCGCCGATCGCGCCAGACGTCAACAGGGTGAGCACGAGAGCAGCGACCTGACGCGCGCGGAGATGTCTCATGGGTTTTTGGAAGCCGGGCAAGTCACCTTGCGGATACGTTTGCCGTGAAAAACATCCATCGGGATGCGGTGCGTGGTGAAGACGCGGCCGATCAGCTCGAACAGCTTTGAGTCATACGCCTGGAACTCCTCCGGCGTTTCAACGCGGACGTCGCCGGCGAAGCACTCGCCGTAGTTGGAGAAGAACCACCACTGTACGCCCTCGGCCCAGTATTCGTTCGGATTCGTCGTCGCGTAGTGCTTCCGGCCATCGGCGTGCACGTACTTGCCGTCCGCCATCGCCGCGTCGTACGCGGCGCGGATCTCCGCGTGCATGGCCGGATCGACGTCGCGGATGCCCGTCATGATCGCGTGCGCGAACTCGTGGACGAAGATGTGCTCGCCCCAGTAGCGCGTACCCGGATAGCCGAGCAGGTTCTCTTCGGCGCCGGTCGTCGGGTTGCCGCCGAGGCCTCGCGATCGGTTCGCGTGATAGTCCCGATCGAGCTGATTGACCGGTTCGTCCTTCGACGCGCCGGGCCGCTTCATCCGCGAATATTCGGGGATGTCCATCGTCATCTCGACCTCGGCGATGACACCGGTTCGCCAGTTCCGGGCGATGAGCGCCTTGCGGATGTCGGGCCGCGCCGCGAGCATCGAGTTGACGATGTCGCGCGCGACGAGGAGGGCGGCGTCGGGGACCTTGTCCGAGGCGAGAACGGGGATGCCGAACGCATCGGTGTACTTCGTGTAGAACGACCGATCGACGCCGAGCGGCTGCGGCACCGGCCCGATGGTGGCCTTGGCGTAGTCGGCGATCAACTCGGGCGGCTGGCCGGTCTTCTGCCGCTCCTTCTCACGCTCCGCGCGATTGCGCTCCGCACGCGCACGCGCGTCCGCCTCGGTCCGCGCCGGCCGCGCCGCAGGCGTCGTCGCCTGTTGTGCCGCGCCCACGCGCCCAATCGCGAGCGCCAGCACGATGATTGACGTCCAGTGAATCGACTTCATATGAGGGATCGCGAGCTCACAGGAGAACGGGAGAAGGGGAAGCATTCTTTTCTGAAAGACAAAGGTGCTCCCTTTCTCCCCTGCTCCTGTAAAGGCGAGATCTCGGAATCGGGCTCGATTCTAATGCGGAATGTGCCGCTGCGCTTCGGAATATAATCCGCCGCCATGAGGACGCTCGCGCTCGTTCTGACGCTCATGATGGTCGGCGGATTTCAACCGGCAGGTCCGCCGCGCGCCGAGTACCCCCAGCCGCAGTTTCAGCGCGCCGACTGGCTGACGCTCAACGGCGAGTGGCAGTTCGAGTTCGACGACACGAACGCCGGCATCGACGAGAACTGGGGATCGAGCTCGCGCGCGTTCGCACGCAAGATCACCGTGCCGTTCGCGTTCGAGACCCGCCTCAGTGGAATCGGTGACACCTCGTTTCACCCGTGGGTCTGGTATCGCCGCACGTTCACCGCGCCTGACGGCTGGAAAGGGCGTCGCGTCCTGCTGCGGTTCGGTGCCGTCGACTACCACGCGACCGTGTGGGTGAACGGCGCGCGCGTCGGTGAGCACGAAGGCGGCCACACGCCGTTCGCCTTCGACATCACATCCGCGATGAAGCCCGGCGCGAACGTCGTCACCGTGCGCGCCTTCGATCCACCCACCGATCGCTACATTCCGCGCGGCAAGCAGTACTGGGAGCCGAAGTCGCGCGGCATCTTCTACACGCGGACGAGCGGCATCTGGCAGCCGGTCTGGCTCGAAGCCGCCGGCGACTCCTATCTCGACTCCGTGCGCATCAGCGCGGCGCTCGACGGCACCGTCCGCTTCGACGGGCGCGTCGCGCGGCCGCAGCAGGACGTCGAGCTCGTCGCGCGCATCCGCTATCGCGATCGCGAAGTGGCGACCGCTACGGCACCCGTGCAGGGGCCCCGCGTCACGCTTGGCGCGGTCGTCGGCAGCCCGCTGTGGTGGTCCGTGGGATCGCCGAATCTGTACGACGTCGCCTTCGAGCTTCGTCGCAAGGGCGCGACGCTCGACCGCGTGTCCTCGTACTTCGGCTTCCGCGAGGTGGGCGTCGAGGGCAACCGCATGACGCTCAATCGCCGGCCGATCTACCCGAAGTTCGTCCTCGATCAGGGCTACTGGCCGGAGAGCACGCTGACGCCGCCGACCGACGACGCGATCCAGTTCGATATCAAGGCGGCCAAGGAGATGGGCTTCAACGGCGCCCGCAAGCATCAGAAGGTGGAGGATCCACGCTTCCTGTATTGGGCCGATCGTCTCGGATTCCTGGTGTCGAGCGAGATGGCCAATGCCTATCTCCACGATCCCGAGTACGTCGGGCGGTTCACGCGTGAGTGGATCGAGTCGGTCGAGCGCGACTACAACCATCCGTCGATCGTGATGTGGGTGCCGATCAACGAGAGCTGGGGCACGCCGAACCTGCGCGACGCTCGCCAGGCCAGCCATCTGAAGTCGCTCTACACGCTGACGAAGTCGCTCGACGCGACGCGGCTCGTCATCGACAACGACGGCTGGGAGCATACGGACATGACCGACCTGTTCGCGATCCACGACTACGCGCGGACCGGCGACATCATCTCCGAGAAGTACAAGGACATCGGCAGGCCGGGCGCGCGCATCCCCGACAACGCCATGGCAGCGCTCATCCCCGGGTACGAATACAACGGCACGCCCATCTATCTCTCCGAGTTCGGCGGCATCGCCTTCATTCCGCCTGGTCACCAGGTCCCGAAGGAAGCGTGGGGCTACTCGGGCGTCGAGAAGACGCGCGAGGATGCGCTCGCGCGCCTGACCGGCCTCTACCGGGCGATCGCGAAGAACCCCGCGTTTGCCGGCATCTGCTACACGCAGATCACCGACGTCGAACAGGAAATCAACGGCCTGCTCACCTACGACCGGAAGATGAAGTTCGAGGCCAAGGACATCAAGGCGCTCAACGACCTGCTGCGCTAGTAGGGGCCGACCTTGGTCGGCCCGACGGCTTCTCTCTTGACTACACTTGTCGTCAGTGCTAGCTTGACGACAGGTGTAGTCACCCGTGGCGACAGGCTCTCTCGGCGAACAGGAGCTGGCCCTCCTTCGGTTCCTCGCAGACCACGACGGACTCTCGGTCGGCGAAGCGGCGGATCGCTACGGCGCGCCGCGCCGCCTCGCCCGATCCACCGTGCTGACGATGATGGAGCGGCTGCGGCGCAAGGGGTTCCTCGTCCGCCGGCTGGCGGACGGCGTCTACCGCTATCGCGCCCGCACGACGTCCCGCGATCTGCTCAAAGGCGCCGTCCGGCGGTTCGTCGAGCGGAATCTCGGCGGATCGGTTTCTCCGTTCCTCGCCTATCTCTCCGAAACGCCGCACCTCTCCGAGTCCGAGCTGCGCGAGCTCGAGGACATCGTGACCAGGCTGAGCGCGGGCAAGAGCACGAGAAAGGACCGATGAATGCTGGCAATGCTTCTGGCGGCATCCATCGGAGGCGCCGTGCTCGCTGCGAGTGTGTGGGCGATCGTGCGTCTGGCGCCCGGGCTCTCGCCTGCAACGCGCACCGTGCTCTGGTGGTGCGCGGCGGCCAAGTTCATCATCGCGCTCGTCTGGGCGGCACCGATCGACCTGCCGGTGCTGCCCGCGCCGGCGCCCCCCACCGGGGGTCAGGTCTTGAATTATCAGATTTTTCAAGATTCAAGACCTGACCCCAGCCCGAGCAGGGGCCAGGTCCTGAAAAATGTGATGATTCAAGACCTGACCCCCGCGGTTTGGGCGGCAGGCGTCCTTCTGTCGGGCCTCCTGGGACTCCGCCGGCGCCGCCGGACGTCCAGTCGATGGCGACGGACTTGGCGGCGCGCCTCGGCATCCGGCGGACGCCGCCGATACGCGCATCCGCCGAGGTCGCCACACCGCTCATCGTCGGACTGCCGCGGCCGGTGATCCTCGTACCCGCGACGCGCTTCTTCGATCTGCAGCACGAGCAGCAGCGGATGGCGATCTGCCACGAGCTCGCCCACATCCGCCGGCGCGACCTGTGGCTCGGATGCGTGCCCGCGATCGCCGAGCACCTGTTCTTCTTTCATCCGCTCGCACACGTCGCCGCGCGGGAGTACGCCTTCTGGCGCGAAGCCGCGTGCGATGCCGCCGTCCTGGAGGCGCTCGAGGCCGCGCCGCAGGAATACGGCCGCCTCCTGCTCGACCTCGGCGTGTCGCGGCCTCGAACAAGCCTGGCCGCCGCGGGCGCGCCGTGGTCGTTCTCGAGCCTCAAGCGGAGAATCAGCATGCTTCGAGATCATTCGACCCGGACCCGCGGATCGCGCGCCGTTGCCGCGCTCGCCATCGGCGGCGCGATCCTGCTCGTGGCACCGCTGCGGCTCACCGCGCGCCAGGCAGCCGTGCCTGCGAGCCCCGCGCAGACGGCAGTGGCTGCCGCCGCCGGCCGGAGCGCACGTGCACTGGAACCCATGCGGCCAGCACAAAAGACGGAACGCCGCGACACGCCGGCCTCGCGATTCAGCTACGTCGCCTTCGTCGACGAGAACGGACTGTACATGTCGGGCTCGCAGGAGGACGTGGCTCGAGCACGCCAGTTGCGGAAGCCGGGCGAGCCGCTCGTCTGGTTCCGCGACGGTGATCGCGAGTACATCGTCCGCGATCCCGCCGTCGCACAGCGCATCAAGGAAATCTGGCAGCCGCTCGGCAGAATCGGCGCCGAGCAAGGACGAATCGGCGGCGAGCAGGGCAAGCTCGGGGCGCGGCAGGGGGAGATCGGGAAGAAGCAGGGCGAAATCGGTGTCCAGCAGGGGCGCCTCGGCATGCTGCAAAGTGCGCTCGCCGCTCGCCAGGCCGAGCTCGCACTGCGGCAGGCCCGGATGTCCCTCTCCGAGACACGGCCACCGACGGCGGCGGAGCGCGCCGAGCTCGAAAATCAGCGCCAGCAGATCGACCGCGAGATGAGGCGCCTCGACGGCGAGATGCGCGCGCTCGGCGAACAGATGCGCGAGCTGGAAAAACCGATGCAGGACCTCGCCATGGAAATGGAAACGCTCGGCAAACAGATGGGGGACTTCGGCGAGCAGATGCGCGAAGCGATGCGGAAGGCCCAGCTCGAGACCACCGAGCTCTTCGAACGGCTGACCTCCAGCGGCGCCGCGCAAATCGTCAAATAGCCGCGGTCGAGTGTGGCGGAGACCTTGCTCTCAACGGGAGTGGAGGTCTCCCCATGAAATACATCACAGCCATACTGCTGGCCGGCGGTGTGCTGACCGCCGGCGCGTCGGCACAAACCTCGAACCCCACACAGCAGACTGCCACGACGGTCGTTCAGCAGACCGACGTGCCGCTCTTCCGGGTCACGGTCGTCGGCCGGACCACGCCTGCGATCAACTACCGTCCGCGCAGCGGCATGACGACGATCGATTTCGCCGGCACGCCGCTGATGCCCGAAGCCAAAGGGTCGGCGCGCGTCAGCGGCGATGACGGCGTGATCCGCGTCAACGCGAGCTTCGACAAGCTCCACTCCGCCTCGCGATTCGGACCCGAGTACCTCACCTACGTGCTGTGGGCGGTGACGCCGGAGGGGCGCGCGACGAACCTCGGCGAGCTGCAGGTCAATGGTGACGACGGCGAGTTGAACGTCACGACCGAGCTGCAGGCGTTCGGCCTCATCGTCACGGCCGAGCCGTACTTCGCCGTTACTCAGCCAAGCGACGTTGTCGTGATGGAGAACGTCGTCCGCAGAGGCACGGTCGGTAACGTCGAGGTGATCAACGCCAAATACGAGCTGCTGAAGCGGGGCTCGTATCTCATGAACCAGCCACCGGCGTCCTTCAGGGTGAAGCCGCTCGAACCGGGCGCGCCGTTGGATCTCGCCGAGGCCCGGAACGCGCTCGAGCTCGCGCGGTTGGCCAGGGCGGAAGTGTTCGCGTCCGACACGTTTGCGAAGGCGGAGCGTCTGCTCGCCCAGGCGGAGGAGGCGCGCGAGCGGCGCCGGCGCGGCAACGACATCATGATGCCTGCGCGGCAGGCGGTGCAGACCGCCGAGGACGCGCGGCTCATCTCGCTGCAGAAGCAGGAGGAGGCGTTCGCCGCGGAACAGCGCGCGCTGCTCGTCCAGCGCGAGTCGATGGCGATCGAGCGTGCGCAGTCGGAGGAGACGCGACGCCGCGCGGCCGAGAGCGCGCGTCAGGCCGAGGAGGCGCGGCGCCAGCAGGCCGAGAACGAGCGCCGCAGCGCGGAAGCGGCACGCGAGGCCGCGGAGCGCGCCAAGGCGGACGCGGATCGAGCGAAGACGGAAGCCGAACGCGCGGCCGAGCGGCTCGCCGAGGAACGGCGCGCCGCCGAGGACGCGCGCAAGGCTGCCGAGCAGGCCAAGCAGTCCGCCGATGCGGCGCGGGCGGCCGCGGAGGCGCAGGCGCGTGAAGCGCAGTCGACCGCAGCGCAGGCTCAGGCCGCCGCGGCGCAATCCGAGCGCGAGAAGGCGGAGCTCCGGGCGCGGCTGCGCGAACAGTTGAACGTGATTCTCGAAACCCGCGAGACAGCCCGCGGCCTGATCGTGAATCTGTCGGACGTGCTGTTCGACTTCAACAGCGCGAACCTCAAACCTGGCGCTCGCGAGAAGCTGGCGAAGATCGCCGGCATCGTCCTGGCGCATCCGGGACTGGAGCTCGCGGTGGAGGGCCACACCGACAGCGTCGGGACTGCCGCGTACAACCAGGACCTGTCCGAACGGCGCGCGCGGTCCGTCAGCGACTTCCTGATCCGACAGGGGATCGGTCCGGCAGCGGTGGCGACGAGCGGCTTCGGCGAGAGCCAGCCCGTGGTGTCCAACGACACGGCGGCGGGACGGCAGCGCAATCGCCGTGTCGAGCTGATCGTGTCGGGCGAGCCGATCGGACGGCGGTAAGTCCGAGGATCCGAGGAGTCCGAGGTGTCCGAGAGTCCGAGGAAGACTCAGCAACTCGGACTACTCGGACCTTCGGACTACTCGGACATTCGGATATGATCGGTCCTGGCGCGCAGGGCGCCTCCCGTCCGCGGGCAGGACCGAGTCCACCTGATCATCACGTGCCTTGACGGTTCGGCTCTCACGAACCTCCTTCGCCCACGCGAGCGGACCCGGGCAGCCCAGAGGAGGCTCGTATGCCCACCCGTCACCTGCCGGTCCGTCCGAATCTCGATCAGCTCAAACACCAGGCCAAGGATCTGTTGCGTGCGATTCGCGCGGCGGAGCCCGGCGCGATCGCCGATCTGCGGGAGTTTCATCCCGCCGCGATATCGCCGGAGGAGGTGAAGCTCGCCGACGCGCAGCACGTGCTGGCGCGCAGCTATCAGGCGTCGAGCTGGCCGCGGCTCGTGCAGGGCGTTGAACTCGTGGACGCGATCTGGCGCGACGATCTCGAGACGGTTCGCAGACTCGTCACGGCCAATCCGCACCTCATTCACGAAGACGCGCTGATCCGCAAGGACAGCAACTGGGGGCCGCCGATGACCTACGCGGCGAACCTCGGGCGCGATCGCATTATCAGGATGCTGCACGGCCTCGGCGCGACGGATCTGGCGTCGGCGATCGATCGCGCCGCACTCCAAAGCCAGGTCGGGACTGCGCGGATGCTGCACGAGATGCTCGGCCGTCCCAAGCCGCCGGACGACGCACTCGGCGGTCCGGCCTACACGCTCAGCGTCGAAGGCACGGCCCTCCTCTTCCAGCTCGGCGTCCGCGTGTACGACGACTCCGGCAAGCTCCTCGCGCCGGTCGACGTCGTCCTCGAGACCGACGGGCGCAATCCCACGGCAAAGCACGCCATCCTGGAGATGTATGCCGGCCACGGCGTGAAGCTGCCCGACACGCCGACGATGGCGCTACACCGCGGGCGCATCGATCTGCTCGAGGAACACCTGCGGCGAGATCCGCAGCTCCTGAGCCGAACGTTCACGCATCGGGAGATCTACCCGAGCGAAATGGGCTGCGGCGATCCGATCAACGCCACCGTCGGCACGCCGCTCGGCGGGACGACGCTGCTGCACATGTGCGTCGACTACGACGAGCTCGAGATCGCACGATGGCTGCTCGACCAGCGGATGGACCCCAACGTCCGCTCGAGAGTCGGCGCGAACGGCTTCGGCGGTTACACGCCGCTCTTCAACACCATCGTCTCGCAGCCGAACTTCTGGATGAATTTCGGCAAGCGCGGCCCATTCGTCGCGCCGTTCACCGAGCTGCTGCTCGAGCGCGGTGCGGACCCGAATGTGCGCGCATCGATCTGGAAGCAGCTCCATCCCGGACACGGCGACACCACGCGCCACGAGTACCGGGACGTCACCGCGCTCTCGTGGGGACGCCGGTTCCACGAGCGCATCTTCGTCAGCGAGCCGGCGATGCTGCTGATCGAAGCAGCAGGCGGCGGCGAGTGAGACCGGCAGCGCCAGCGTTGTGCTATAACCGCCGAGCCCCGAGCCGCGAGTCCCGAACCGCGAGTCCCGAGCCGCGAGTCCCGAGCCCAGAGCCCGAGCGACTCACCCAATCCTCGCCGCCAGGCACGCGAAGAAGCGGTCCATCATCGTCTTTGCCGCGCCCGCAGCCGCTGTCCCATCCGGGCGATCATCCCGCCGGCCTCGGTATGCGGCGATGTGCGCCAGCGTGCGGGCCGCCTGGCGCAAAGGTTGTGCGCGGGCAGGAAGTCGTCGACATGCCGCAGGGCGGCCTGCATGCCACGCGTCAGCGGCTCGTAATGCTCCGAGCCAAGCAGCGGGTTCAGCCAGATCACCCGGCGGCAGCTGCGCCGCAGGCGAGCTGTCTCGCGGGCGAGAACAGCCGTCCGAGACGATGAGCAGGACGGGACCGTTGCGCAGGACTCGCCGCGCCCAGGTCGTATTGAACGTGCGCAGCGATTCGCCGATCCGCGTGCCGCCGGCCCAGTCCTGGACGTCGCGCGCCAGCCGCCGGACCGCCTCTGCGCCGCGATGGCGGCGAACGAGCGGCGTCACGCGTCAGGGCGTCGCGAACAGGAACGCCTCGACGCGCGCGGCGCCGTGCGAGATGCCGTAGACGAAGTGCAGCAGAATGCGGCTGTAACGTTCCATCGATCCGCTCACATCGCCGAGGAGCACGATCGGCCGGGCGGCGGAGCGCCGCTCCCGGCGCGACAGGTCGATGAGATCGCCGCCGCGCGTCAGATTGCGCCGCACCAGCGGGCGCAGCTCTGTTTCTCGACCGCGGCGCGATCGAGATATCCCCCGTCGATGAAGAACAGGGTCGTGAGGCGCGCCGCGCATTCACGCGGTTCGGCAAGGGCCGTCATGCCGCGGGGCTCAACGTCGGCGACTGCTTTGCCTACGTACTCGCCACGGTGGCGGGCGAACCGCTGCTCTTCCAGGGCGACGACTTTTCACACACGGATATCGATCCGCCCGTCGAGCCGATGCTCGCAAAGCTGCTGGACGCGCTGCCGCCCGACGGCGGCTCTCTCTACGAGCCGAAGTGGGACGGGTTCCGCGCGATCGTGTTCCGCGGCGGCGACGACGTCTGTTTCGGCGGCTACACGCCGCGCTTCAATCCGTCGTCTCGCAGCCGAACTTCTGGATGATCTGGACAAGCGCGGACCAGCGGCGAGGCCGACGCCCGCGGGCGTCGCGATGCTCGCCGTCGTAGAGGAGGAAATCAAAGAGTGGGAGCTCCGAGGCACTCCGCCACGTTGACGACGGCCGCGGCCACTGAGAAGGACCCGCATGATCCCGCGCGCTTCCCGGCATCGATCGGATCCACCCCGTCACGATATAGAATGTCGGCACGCCAGCCTGCTGCATGGACGATCTCGAACAGTCGCTCGGCC
The DNA here is from genome assembly GCA_048594885.1 of Vicinamibacterales bacterium. GTDB lineage: Bacteria > Acidobacteriota > Vicinamibacteria > Vicinamibacterales > 2-12-FULL-66-21 > JBMDXB01. Next base: position 16,750 of record JBMDXB010000110.1, on the reverse strand, counting down.
GCATCACGCTCGCCCCATACATCGTCAAGGCCATGGCGCTCATCGGCGTGCGGCGCCGCGCCGGCAGCAACATGTTCCGGCATCAGATCAGCACGCTCGGGATCCTCCTCGACTACAAGATCGTCGATCCCGTGCTGCTGAAGGCCGCGGTGATCCACGACCTGTTCGAGGATGCGCCGACAATGCCGGGCGTCACGGAGCACGAGATCACCAGGATCGATTCCGACGGCCCTGCCGTGTATGAGCTCGTCATGGAGGTCACGCTTCGGACTCCGGACGGCGTGCGCGAGCCGAAATCGGAGTACTTGCAGCGGATCATGAAGACCGGCACCCGCCGGGCGAAGCTGCTCAAGCTCGCGGATCGCATCAGCAACCTGACCGCCCTCGGCTTCGTCCACGACGCGGAGTTCGTGCAGGGCTATCTGCGCGAAACCAGGGACTGCATCCTCCCCTACGCGCGCGAGATCAGCGCGGACATGTTTCGCGAGCTGTCCGACCTGGTCGAGAACCGGGAGCGGCTGCGATCGCTGATGCCCGGCACGCCGCAACAGCGGTAGCGGCGCTCGAGCGGATCCCTGGCCTCATCGACGGCTCCGATACGTCGTCGCCTCCTCACCGGGCACTATACTGGACGTCGTGTGACCCGCTTCCCGATCGCTCCGCCCGTCGAGCCGATGCTGGCAAAGCTGATGGACGAGTTGCCGCCGGACGGCGGCGTTCTCTACGAGCCGAAGTGGGACGGGTTCCGCGCGATCGTGTTCCGCGGCGGCGACGACGTCTATATCCAGAGCCGCGACCTGCGGCCGCTGGACCGCTACTTCCCCGAGCTGCACGACGCGCTGCTCCAGGCGCTGCCGGACGGCTGTGTCGTTGACGGCGAAATCGTCATCGCCACGCAGAAGGGGCTCGACTTCGATGCGCTGCAGCTACGCCTGCATCCGGCGGCGTCGCGTGTCGCCAAGCTCGCGCACGAGACGCCCTCCTCGTTCGTCGCGTTCGATCTGCTCGCGATTGACGGCCGCGACGTGCGGGCCCTGCCGCAAGGCGAGCGCCGCAAGCTGCTCGAGGGGCTGCTGAAGCGGGCGAAGGCGCCGGTGCATCTGACGCCGGTGACGGAGAGCCGCGACGTCGCCGTCGAGTGGCTCGAACGCTTCGAGGGCGCCGGGCTCGACGGCGTCATCGCGAAACCGGCGGCGGCGAAGTACGAGCCCGGCAAGCGGGCGATGTTCAAGATCAAGCACGCGCGGACCGCTGACTGCGTGGTCGCCGGTTTCCGCTGGCACAAGAGCGGGCACGACGCGGTGGGATCGCTGCTGCTCGGACTCTACGATACGAAGGGCACGCTCCATCACGTCGGCGTGACCTCGGCGTTCTCAATGGAACGCCGGCGGCAGCTCGTGAAGGAGCTCGAGCCGCTGCGCAAGGACGCGCTGAAAGAGCATCCGTGGCGCGATTGGGCGGCGGGCAGCGACTTCGCGCGCATGCCGGGCGGGCAGAGCCGCTGGAGCGCCGGCAAGGACCTGTCGTGGGAGCCGCTGCGGCTCGAGCGCGTGTGCGAGGTGAAGTACGACCACCTGCAGGGCGATCGCTTCCGCCACGCGACGATCTTTCTCCGGTGGCGGCCCGACAAGCGGCCGAAGGACTGCCGTTACGATCAGCTCGAGGTGACGCCGCCGTTCGAGCTCAAGGACGTGTTCGGGGCGTCGGGCGCAGCTCCTCGGGCACGTTCCTGAGATTGAGGCGGATCCGCGTCCAGGTGCTGAACCGGCCGCGCATCGCGTCAACGAGCACGTCGGCGGGCTGCAGGTGCCGCGCGACCTCCGGATGCTGCCCGCGCCACTCGTCGAGCGCCGCCAGCGCGTCCGCCTTTCGCTCGGCGCGCGCGACCTCGATCAGCGGATGCTTCGGCTGCCGGCGTCGCGACGGCTGGACGCGTGCCGGCTCCCCCGCCTGCTTGCGATAGTGCGGCGGCCAGGGCGCATCCCCCAGTCCCTCAGCCGCCTGACGATCGGCCAGTTCGAGCAGGCTCGCCAGCGAGCACGGGTAATCGTCGATGCCGGCGTGCCGATCGCCACCCGACGCAAACCGTCGCGGCATCGTCTCGAGCGTGAACTCGCGCGGATCGCAGTCGCCGACTTCGTCCCACGCCAGCGGCGCCGACACGCGCGCGTCAGCCGTCGGTCGAACCGAGTAGGCCCCGGCGATCGTGCGGTCCTTCGCGTTCTGGTTGTAGTCGAGGAAGACGCCGTGCCGTTCTTCCTTCCACCACTTGCTCGTCGCCAGCGCCGGCGCGCGGCGCTCGACTTCGCGCGCGAACGCCAGCGCGGCGCGGCGCACCTCGTCGAACGTCCACTCGCGGCGGATGCGGACGTAGACGTGCATGCCGCGCGACCCGGACGTCTTCGGCCAGCCGACGAGCCCGAAGTCGTGCAGCGCCGCCTGGACGATCGTCGCGACGTCGCGCACCTGCGGCCACTCGATGCCCGGAACGGGATCGAGATCGACGCGGAGCTCGTCGGGATGATCGAGATCGTCGGCTCTGACCGGATGCGGGTGCAGCTCGAGGCAGGCCAGGTTCGCCATCCAGACGAGCGCCGCCGCGTCCCGCGGCACGACTTCCTCGGCGGTCCGGCCGGACGGAAACTTCAGCGCCACGACCTCGATCCAGTCCGGCCGCGACTGCGGCGCCCGCTTCTGGTAGAAGAACTCGCCGTCGAGGCCGTTGGGATATCGCACCAGCACGTTCGGCCGCCCGCCCGCCGCGCGCAACGCGCCGTCGGCGACGGCGAGGTAGTAGTTCGCGAGATCGAGCTTCGTGTAGCCGGCGCCCGGGAACAGCACCTTCCGCGGATTCGACACGCTGACGTCCCGGTCGCCCGCCTTGACGAGTACCTGCTCGGACTTCGCGGCCATGACACCGCCAGTGTACCCGTAACTACTCGGACATCCCGCATGTCACAGGAGAACGGGAGGAGGAGAGAATCTCTTTCTTCAAAGAGAAAGAAGGAAGTTCTCCCCTCCTCTCTTGCTCCTGTCAATGCGTGGCGCCGCGGGACCATGTTCACCTTGACATCCTAGGAGAGGCGGGACTACTCTCTTTGCCTGTCTAGGAGAGCGGCATGGCGAATCCGACGGAGCTGCTGCAAGGGACGCTCGACCTGCTGATCCTCAAAGCGGTCTCGCTCGGCCCGCTGCATGGATACGGCGTGCTGCTGCGCATCCAGCAGATCTCCGGGCAGCGGCTCCTCATCCAGCAGGGATCGCTCTACCCCGCGCTCTATCGCCTCGAGCACCAGGGCCTCATCGCCTCCGAGTGGGGCGAGTCCGAGAACAAGCGGAAGGCGAAGTACTACCGCATCACGCCCGCCGGCCGCCGCCGGTTCAAGGAAGAAGTCGCGTACTGGCGGCAGCTGTCGGAGGGCATCCAGCTGGCGCTGTCGGCCGCTCCGGAGGACGTATGACGCTCATGGCGAGGCTGACGTCGTGGATTCGCGCACGGATGGGACGCCGCGCGCTGGAGCGCTCGATGGACGACGAGATGCGGCTGCACATCGAGCTGTACGAAGCCGACCTGCGCGCGAGCGGCGTCGCTGCCGACGAAGCACGCCGCCGCGCGCGTGCCGAGTTCGGCAGCGTCGAGGCGCGCAAGGACGAATGCCGCGAGGTCCTCGGCCTGCGACTGCTCGACGAACTGCGGGGCGATATTACGTACGCGCTGCGTCTGCTGAGGCGGTCACGCGCGTTCACGCTCGTCGCGCTGCTGTCGCTCGGCCTCGGCGTCGGCGCGAACACGGCGATCTTCAGCCTCGTCGACACGGTGCTGCTGAAATCGCTGCCCATCAAGGATCCCTCGCGTGTCGTCTTCGTCGACAACTCCGGCGGCAAGTCGGGCGGGTCGAGCGGCCCGCCATATCCCTGCTTCGAGCGCCTCCGCGACGGCAACCGATCGCTCGCCGGCATCGCGGCGTTCAGCGAGAATCGTTTCAAGGTCACGATCGACGGATTTCCCGAACGGATCCGCGGCCAGCATGCCTCGGGCAGCTATTTCGAGGTGCTTGGCGTGAACGCGGCGCACGGCCGCCTGCTGACGCCGGAGGATGATTCGGTCGTCGGCCGCGGCGGGCCTCATGGCGCCGCGGCTGTCATCAGCTACGGATTCTGGAAGCGCCGCTTCGAGATGGATCCCGGCGTCCTCGGGCGGAAGATCCAGGTCGGCACCGACTGGGTGACCATCATCGGCGTCACCGAGCCGGGGTTTTTTGGGCTGCAGACCGGTTCGCCAATCGATCTCACCATTCCGATGATGCTGGCGGGCAGCAGCTTGCGATCGAAGGAAATGTGGTGGATGAGCGTCGTCGCGCGCCTGAGACCGGAGATGACCGTGGAACAGGCGCGTGCCGACGTGGAAGCGCTCTGGGACGGCTACATGACGGAGATCGGCTGGCCTCGCGGCAGGCGCGGTGAGTACTTCACGGGGATCGCCCTCGTTCAGGCCGCGAAGGGATTGGACCGCCTGCGCCGCAACTATTCGGAGCCGCTGTCGATCATCATGACCATCGTCGGCATCGTCCTGCTGATCGGCTGCGCCAACGTCGCCAACCTGCTGCTGGCCCGCGCCAGCGCACGGCGGAACGAGATGGCCGTGCGCCTGGCGATTGGCGCCGGCCGCGGCCGGCTGATCCGGCAGTTGCTGACCGAAGGCGCCGTGCTCGTCACACTCGGATCGATCGTCGGGTTGCTCTTTGCGCGATGGGGCGTGTCGTTCGTCGTGACGCTGTTCGGGAACGGCGGACAGGGTGTTCTCCTCGAGCCGCAATTCGACGCGCGTGTGCTGGCGTTCACCGCAACGGTCGCAGGGATGACCGCGATCCTGTTCAGCATCGCACCGGCGCTGCACGCGACGCGCGCGGACCGCGCGAGACCCGGCGCGATGTCTCTCACCTCATCGAATCGGCGTACGCGGCTGGCGCAGTCACTTGTCGTCCTGCAAGTGATGCTCGCCATCGTGCTGTTGTGCGGCGCGGCCCTGTTCTTGCGCACGTTGCACCATCTCGGGACGGTCGATCCAGGGTTCGATAGAGAGAATGTCCTGACCATGGTGGTCGAGGCGACGGTGCCTGGGAGCAACATCGTGCCGAAGACCGAGGCCGAGCGTCGCACGATGCACGCGAAGTTCGGCGCCCTGTGGGAGGACCTCATCGCGCGCGTCAGGGCGCTGCCCGGCGTCGAGCGCGCGGCGGTGTCGACGATGACGCCGCTGACCGGCCGCGATCGCGGCGTCAAGGCCGCCGTCCGTGGCCTATCCATTGCGAAGCAGGACGCCGGGATTCACATCAATCAGGTGACGGCCGGCTACTTCGAGACCATGGGCATAGAGCTGACCGCTGGCCGGACGTTTACGACCGAGGATCGGGCGGCATCGCTGCGGGTCGCCATCCTCAACCAGACTGCCGCACGGGCGTACTTCGGGCGCGAGAACCCGCTTGGGCGCACGATCAATTTCCCCGGTCAGCGTGTGCAAGACGAATACGAGATCGTCGGCGTCGCGCGTGACGTGCGCTACAAGAGCCTGCGCGACGAGGACGAGCGCATGGCCTACATCCCGATCGAACAGTCCATCGACCCGATCACCTCCGCCGCTGTGGCGGTTCGCGGTGGGCGCAAGCCGTTCGATTTGATGCCTTCGATCCGCACGGTCGTGGGCGAGGCGATTCCCGGCGGGTTCGTCGTTGGGGTGGCGAGTATCGACGAGCGCGTGAACCACTCGCTCGTTCGCGAGCGGCTCCTCTCGATACTGGCGACGTTCTTCGGCGGCCTGGCGCTGGCGCTCGCATGCATCGGGCTGTACGGCGTGATGGCGTACTCCGTCGTGCGGCGCACGCGCGAGATCGGCATCCGCATCGCGATTGGCGCGCGGCACGCTTCGGTCATCTGGATGGTCGTGCGCGAGACGCTCGTGCTCGTCGTCGGCGGCGCCGTGCTCGGCACGATGATCGCGATTCCGGCCTCACGCTCCGTCAAGAGCCAGCTGTTCGGCGTGGCCCCAGGCGATCCGCTGGCGATCGCGCTGGCCGTCCTGCTGCTCGCCGCCGTCGCGGCGGCGGCAGGATACCTGCCCGCCCGCCGCGCCAGCCGCATCAACCCGGTCGTTGCGCTCAGATACGAATAGCTAATCGCGCTTGTCCCACAGCGTCCGCATCTCGAAGCGCCGCAGTTGCGTATCGAAACCGGCGGTCGTCGCGGTCATCATCCTGCCGTCCGCCGAGACGGTGTACGAGGCCTCGCCGACGATCGAGCCGTCCTCCCGCCTGCAGCGTCCTTCGATCGTGTTGGGCGCCGGACGTGATGTCACGAGGGACAGGCCTGGAAAATCCGGGACGGGGTACTCCTCTCCGTCCGGGATGAACCGCTGCGGCCGCTCGGTGCACTTCTCGCCCTTGTCGTTGGTCCCCTCAGCGGTGAGCAGGTAGTGGCCGTCGCCGTCGAGCTGCCACCGCATCGTGCCCTCGCGCGGACGGTGGTTGGGATCGAACTGCGAACCGGCAGGATTGAGCCGCCATGTGCCGATGAATGGGTCCTGCATGCGTCGTCCTTCGTGCGCATTCGAACGCGGGACGGCCACGCGCGTCCCGAAGGAACTGCTAAGATTCGCCTAACTCGCATGCGTTCCTCCGAGGTGTTCGCGTTCGGCGGGTTCGAGCTGGAGACCGGCGAGCGGCGTCTCACGCACGCGGGACGGCCGATCGCGCTCGCGCCGAAAGCACTGGATCTGCTAATCGCACTGGTGCGCAACAGCGGACGCCTCGTGACGAAGCGAGAGCTGCTCGACGTCGTGTGGCCGGACACGTTCGTCGAGGAAGGCATCCTCTCGGTTCACATCTCGAGCCTGCGCAAGGCGCTCGGCGAGCCGAACGGCGGCAAGCGGTTCATCGAAACCGTGTCGCGCGCCGGCTATCGGTTCGTCGCGTCCGTCAGCACACGGCAGCCAGCCACGTCGCGACTGCGGCTCGTCGATATCCTGCCCGCGGATCCCGAAGTCCACGAGCTGATCGGCCGCGGACGAGCACACCTGCTGTCGGCGTCGAGGACGGAACTGCCGAAGGCCGCCGACGCATTTCGCGCGGCGATCGATCTCGATCCGACGTATGCGGCCGCCCACGCCGGCCTGGCACTGGCGTGCTGCGCGCAAGCGGAATTGCGCGTCGTGCCGCACGCCCAGGCCTATGACGACGCGCGGTCGGCGGCCTTGCGGGCGCTGGCGATGGACGATGCCTCAGCTGACGCGCAGGTCGCGCTCGGATGCGTGCTGTTCTTCGGCGACTGGAACTGGACGGGCGCGCGACGCGCATTCGAGCGCGCGCTGGAGCTGAATCCGGATCACACCGAAGCGCATCTGCTCTACGGACGGCTGCTCGAGGCCGTCGGCGAACTGGACGCCGCGCTCGCCGCCAAGCGTCGCGCGCTCGAGCGCGATCCGTTCTCCCCCGCAGTCCACATCCAGATCGCGCACAGCTACTGGAACATGCGCCGCTATGACGAGGTGATCGAGTGGGCGACGAAAACGCTGACGCTCGACCCGCGCCATCCGCTCGCGCGTGAATACACCGCGGGCGCGTGGCTGAAGAAGGGGAATTTCGATCGCCACATGGCCGAGAGCATCGCGCACGCGGAGACGCACGGCGTTGCCGCGGAGGTGATCGCGCAACTCGAGGACGCCTACGACACAGGCGGGCGCGCGGCTGTCGTGCGGCAGGCGATCGATCAGTGCGTCGCACGGCCCGAAAGCGCGCCGGCCGTGCAGCTCGCGCTGCTCTGCGGCGAGGCCGGCGAGCTGGACGAAGCGTTCCGGCACCTCGACCGCGCGATCGATCGCCGCGATCCAAGCCTCGTCCACCTGGCTGTGTCGCCGCAGTGGGACGTGCTGCGCGGCGACCCGCGATTCGCGCAGCGGCTTGCGACGATGGGACTGCCGCCTATTTCTGCAGCGTGAAGTTCACCGTCACCTTCATCTGCACCGCGACCGGCGCGCAATTCAGCAGCGTCTCGGTGAAGATCCAGTCGCGGACCGCGTCCGCCGCGGCGATGCCGAGCTCCTGATGCGGCGCCGAGACGACACGCACGTCTTCGACCGTGCCGTCCACCCCAATGCGCGCCTCGAGCTGGGCGGTGCCTTCGACGCCCTGGCTGCTCATCGACACCGGGTAGACAGGCCGCACGTCACGCAGCTTCAGCGGCGGACGGATGTTGCCGCCCGTCGCGGCGGGAGTGCAGTTCGGCGCCGGCGGCCTGGCGATCGGCTTGGCCAGCGGCGCCGGCGCCACGGACGCAGCCGACCGGCTGCTCGACACCGTGATCGTCTCCTGCAGCGTCCCGATCTGCAGGTTGACGTCCTTCTGCACGCTCTGACCGGTCAGCGTCAGCGTGCCACGCAGCGTCATGAACCCGGGCAGCTTCGCCTCGAACGCGTAGTCACCCTGGACGACGCCGAGGAATTCGTAGCGGCCGGTCTTGTCGCTCTGCACTTCGTACTTGGCCTGGGTCTGCGTGTTCGTCAGGACGAGCGTCGCGCCCGGCACGACGTTGTTCGACGGATCGAGGACGGTGCCCTTCACCGATGAGAACACCGTCTGCGCCGCGAACCCGGCGAGCGGGATCGTGACGGCGGTGAGGACCAGCACCGCCGCTGCGGCGGCGAGCCGGGAAAGAGGACGGCGGTTGACGCGGGCATCCAGCATGGCGCGAACTCTCCTTTCGAGACTCGAGGGCCGCGCGATGGCGACGGCCGGCATCCAGATGCGGCCGCGTTTCAGTTCGCGCGCGATGTCAACGAGGTGGCGGGCATAGGTGGAGCCCTCCACCCCGCGCTCCAGCACCGCATCGTCGCAGGCGTGCTCGCTCTCGACGCGCAGCCGCGCGCACGCGAGCCAGACGAGCGGGTTGAACCACAGCAGGCACTTGAGGATTTCGGCCACGATCTGGACGAGCCAGTCGCCGCGGCGCACGTGCGCCAGCTCGTGAAGCAGCACGACGTCGATGCGGTCCTGCGTCCACTGCTGCGCGGCGGACGGCAGAATGACCTCCGGCCGCAGCGCGCCCCACGTCACGAGCAGGGACGGATGGTGCGTGAGCAGCAGCCGCACGCGTGCGGCGCGCCCGCTGCCCAGCGAGCGGATGCGCTCGGCCCAAATGCCGGCGGTGATTTCCGACGAGCGCAGGGTCAGCCGGGTGAGGCGCCACATGCCGAGCGCGAGCACCGCGAGCGCCGCGAGCGCCCCGGCGACCCACAACGGCAGCACCGCGTTCATCACCGATGGTGCCGGCTGTGGCTGCGGCAGCGCTGCGGGAGGCGCGGGAGTGGACGTCGCACCGCTCTCCGTAGGGCGCAACTTCAGTTGCGCCGTGTCCGTGGCGCGGAACCCCAGCCCCACGAGTTGCGGGAGCCCCGCCAGCGACGGTCCCCATGAAGGCGCGAGCGCGCCGATCGCCGGCGCGAGCGCGACGCAGGCGAATGCGACGGCGAGGATCCAGTGACGCAGCGCCGCCGACTGGCGCCGCAGCACGGCCACGAGCGCGAGCGCGGCAAGCAGGATGGCGGTGGACTCGACGGCCACCTCGATCAGCAGGTTCATCGCGCGCCTTCCTTCCTGGCCTTCTCGACGAGTTCGAGAATACGATCGAGCTCCTCGTCGCTCACGCGCGCCGCCTCGCCGCCGAGGAGCGCGGCGACCACCTTCTCCACCGATCCGTCGAAAAACGTGTGCACAACGTTCTTGAGCGCGGACCTGCGCGCGGACTGACGGCGCACCGCCGGCATGTACATGAAGCGGCGCCCCTCCTCCTCGTGCCGTACGTAGCCCTTCTGCTCGAGCACGCGCAACTGCGTACGGACGGTCGAGTAGCTCGGCCCGCCGGACAGGTCGTTCATCACTTCTTCGGCCGAGGCGCGTCCCCGGCGGAACAGGATGTCCATGATCTGGCGCTCGCGGCGCGTGAGCTGGCGGAGTATGGCGTCCGTCATAGTGTTACGTTTATAACATTCAGACTGTTACAGACATAACATTCTCCGGCAGGCCTTGTCAATGCTGAATGCTGAATGCCAAATGCTGAACAATGCCGCAATGCTGAAGGGGAGAAGCGGCATCCGGTTTCAGCATTCAGCATTCGGCATTCAGCATTGACTAGCGCAGCTGACAATCAGGCCGTTCGCGCGTGTTCGCGGCGTCGAGCGGGTGCGGGGAAGGCGGCGCCGGGAGTCCGGCAGCCTCGCCGACGCGGCGGTTGACGAACAGCACTTCGTAGGCCCACGAGGGAAACGGCTCGAGCCCGCCCTGGCAGGCGTAGTTGTTGAAGTGCACCTGGGCGACGTGGAAGTAGCGCTTCAGCCGCCGCACCACGCTGACGTACTTCCGCTGGTTGGCGCCGTGGAACTCGATCGCGAGCTGATCGATCCGCTGGAGAACGCCGGCGGGCGCGGTCAGGAGCGCGTCCCACTCCGCCCCTTCGACGTCCATCTTGACGACGAGCCGATCGGTGGAATTCCCGTTCGCCTCGAGTTGACCGGCGATCGTCTCGAAGACTCGCCCGCCGTCGTCCTTCGATGCCGCCGCGCCGACGCACTCGGCGTGGAAGATCGTCGTCCCGTCCGGGCACGACGGCTTCTCGACATTGAAGCAGTCGTACTGATGGACCGGGATGCGAAGCGTCCGCGAGACGTCGCAACCCCACTGGTCGTAGCCGTTGATGCCGTACGAATAGCCGGCGCGAACCGAGCCGAGGAGGTTCGCGCACATCAGGTAGCCGCCGTCGTTCGGTTCGCCGAAACGCCGCAGCTCGCAATTGGCCAGCGCGACCGGCTGGAGTTCCGCGAAGAGCGCCCGGCGAATATTCGTCGCGTCCGGCGCGACGAAGGGATCGTCGTACTCCGGATTCCGCCGCGAGTACCACAGCAACACGGCGGCGGCGACCACCAGCAGGGCGGCCACGGCCGCCACCCGTCGCCGCGCCGTCACGAACGCCGTGCCGTCTTGACGAGCGCCGCGATCTCGCGCGCCGTCAGCTTCTCGTCACGCACGCGCGGTCCGCTCAGGACAAAACGTCCGGCGCCGTTGTGCACGACGATCTCGCCGCGGGCGTTCGCCGCGGCCGTCTGGAAGTCGCCGGCGCGGCGCAGCCCGGGAATGTACATCCGCTCGACGAACAGCGTGTCGCTCGCCGTCGCAAAGCCGTCGACATCGAGCACCGCCAGCCTGACCGGTACGAGGCTCACGGCGAAAAGTCCCGCCAGCGCCGCGTCCCCCTGCGCGATCAGAATCGCGCCGGGCTCCTTGCGCAGCTCGTTGACGATGTCGGCGACGCGCTGGCCGGCAGCGGTGCGATTGTAGGTCTCGAAGTGGCGGATCTTGGCCGCCGCTGCCTCGTCGAACGCGCTGAATGGAATGACGCGGACGGACAGTCCCTCGCGCCGCAGTTGTCCCTCGAGCTGCGGATCCGCCGACGCCAGCAGCACCGTGTGCGGCCGCGAGGTCGTGGCCTTCGGCGGCGCCGGTCTCAGGTCCGCGAACCCGAGCGCGTGACGAAGCGCCGTCCACGCCGCCGCGCGATCGCTCCCCTGCAGCTGCTTCTCCGCGGCGCGGACCCAGTTCTCGGTCAACTGTGCCGGCGTGACGGCGCCCGAGGGAAGCGTGCGGGTGTGGAATACCAGCGCGTCGGGCAGGGGCTCCGGCGAGAACGACCGCTCCTCGCGCTTCACGCCGGCCGGCGCGCCCTGCAGCCAGCGCGCCATGAACGCGTACACCGCCTCGCGCGACTCGCGGTGGTAGTTGTGCGGCGCGTCGAACTGCACCGCGTCGACGCGATCGGCGGCGCCGAGCAGCGAGTACACCTGCTTCACGGCAGGATATTCCTTCTGCATCGTGTCCTTCGTCCAATCGCCGGTTGCGGACACCATCAGCAGCGGCCGCGGCGCGATCGTCGCCCCGATCTCGACGTTGGTCGTATCCAGGCGCAGGTTGGGCACGTTCTCGCAGAGGCAGCCGCCCTGCATGTGCAGCGAGATCATGTTGACCGGCGCCGCGGCCTTGATCCGCTCGTCGACGGCGGCGAGCAGGAACGTCTGCGTCCCGCCGCCCGACGCGCCGGTCGCGCCGATCGCGTCGCGCTTCACGTACGGCAGCGTCTCGAGGAAGTCGATGGCGCGGATGCTGTTCCAGAGCTGCAGGCCCGCCAGGCTCAGGCCCCACAGGTTCTCGCGCCGGCCGCCGAAGGTGTGCGAGAGCTGGCGGCTGTCGTTGTAGCCGATCATGTCGTAGGTGAAGACGACGAAGCCCTGCCGCGCGAGGTTGATCGCGCGCCCCGGCACCGACGCGGTCGCCGTGTTCTCGAGACGCCCGTACGTCCAGTGGCCGTGCGGCGACAGAATCGCCGGAAACGGGCCATCGCCCGCCGGCCGATACAGGTTGCCCGTGACGAAGAACCCCGGCAGGCTCTCGAAGTAAACCTTCGAGACGATGTAGTCGGCGCGCTTCACGTCGCCGAAGACTTCGGGCCGCAGCGGTGTCTTCTCCGGCATCGGCAGCAGTCCCGCCGACGCGAGGATGTGTTCTTTCAGATACGCAGCGCGCGCCTTCCACGCCTCCACCGAGGTGATCTCGGGTGGCGCGAACGTGTCGTTGAGCGTCCGATACGCCGGCGCCTGCGTCGTCTGCGCGCCGGGGGTGGTGGCAAGGAGAACAGAAATGGCGGGGGCCGCCATGAAGAGTCGCTTCATGGCGGCCTATGTTATCGCGTCAGCTCTTCTTCTGGCGCCGGATCGGATCGCCGTCCACCGCGGTGTCCGATTCGTGTCACGATGGCGCTGTTAACCGAACGGATGCGGCGCCGTATTCACGGATACGGCGCACGCCACGGCCGGGGAGGAGGCTGACATGCTCATTTCATTGGTGACACTCGCACTTGCGCTGGTCGTGACGCCCCAGGCGACTGTCACGGGCAAATGGGACGGCACGCTGACGGGACAGCGGCCCGACGGCACGGCGGCAAGCGAACCCGTGCTGTTGATCCTGGAGCAGAAGGACAACGGCGTCACGGGCTCCGTGGGCAAGGACGAATCGGATCGGCACCCGATCACCAGCGGCACGATCGACGGCAACAAAGTGGTCCTGCAGGCGAAGAACGCGCGGAACGATCGCGAATACCGTCTGGAGCTGACGCTGGAGAACGACGAGCTCAAAGGCACGGTGACGAGCGGCTCCCAGACGGCGCAGGTTCAGGCCAAGCGGCGCAAGGAATAGCGCGTCAGGGGCGCGGGCCCGACGCGGAGGAGTACGCGCTGCTCTTCAAGCGATCCGTTGACCCGGCCTACCACACGGCCGTCGCTGCTCAACTCGTACTCGCCAGGCGGAAGACCGGCGAGCATGAGGGCTGTTTCGTGCGCCGGTCCCGTGCGGTTCTCGAGCGTGAACTCGATGCGCGAGAGATCGTCGCTGACGACGATCGGCTTCTCCTTGGCAAAGCCGTCGCGATCCAGCGTCATGTGCAGGCGCTGAGCGTCGCGAACGACATGGAAGCGGACGCGCAGGCCGTCGCGCGGAATCACGCTGACGGACTTGCCGGCACGCGTGAGCACGCCCCCGTACGCCATCTCGCCGAGGATCGGATCGCGCGCGACGATCGTCGCGTGCGTGCGCAGCGCGCCGCAGTAGCCGACGTCTTCTTCCGCGCTGTAGTACCAGGCGCCCCGCCTCATCGTCTTGCCGATCCACGCGCGGCCTGAGGCCTCCGGCATGAAGCCGCCGCCCGTCGCACCGTCGTTGTTCGGGCTCGGGAACCAGTAGCCGTAGCCGCTCTCCGCCGTGCCGGAGTTCACGAGCGACCACGAGCTCAGCGACGCGGCATAGCCGAGACGGAGGTAGTCGGTCGGGTCCTTGGAGAAGTGCAGCGCGTAGTCGAGGATCGACCACCCGCCGAGCTGCGACATGTAGCTCAGGAGATACGTCATGCCGCCGCGATAGTCGGTGCCGAGCTGATAGTAGGTCGCCTCGATCCAGCCGCGATCCGTCATGTTCAGCCGCAACTGGAAGTTCATGAACTTCTCTGCGGCCTCGCGGCTGACACGCTGGCGGAAGTCTTCAGCGTCGCGCGTCATGGCGTACTTCGCAAACGCACCCGTCGATTCGAAGCCGGTCGAGTCGAAGGCGAACTCGGATCCGTACAGGTTCGGCGTCCGGTTGACGAAGCGATCGACCTTGCCCTCCCAGTAGCCGCGCAGCGACTTCGCCCACTCGCGCTTCCCCTCGTCCTCGAGCGTCTGGATCAGCTCGGGGATGAACGCCTCGTTCATCGTGCCGACCGCATCCGCCGACCACTTCTCCACGGCGAGCGGCACCGTCCAGTAGGCGACGGCGGTCCGGTAGGCGCGCTCGAGGTACGCCGCGGCGTCCAGATGCTTCACCATGTGCGGATAGAACTTCGCGATGTGATGCATCCGGTAATACAGCATGATGATGTGCGGATAGTCGTAGATCCGCCACACGTGCGCACGCCCGTTGCGGCCCGGATCGGGACTCGAGCGGTTCGCCATCCAGTTCGGAATGCCGTAGATCGCGTACGGATACGCCTCCTTCTCCGTCATCTGCATGCCGCCCCAGAGGTACTTGCTGATGTACAGCTCGAGGCTCTCGATCTCGGTCTGGTTCGGGAAGAACACGTTCTTCGAGGCGATGAACGCCGGCCGCGCATTCCCCGCATCGTCGTTCGCGTCGGTCAGCCAGGCAGAGAGCGAGTCGCGATCCTCGGGGCTGCGCAGTACCTCGTTCTTCTGGTCCCAGTCGCTGTAGACGCCGACGTACCACTTCGACGGATCCTTGTGCTGGTGGTGACTGACGAGGAAGGCGGCGCGTTTGCCGATCACCGTTTCGAGCGGCTCGGTGACGAAGAACTCGAGCGATGCCCACTGGCCATTGCCGTAGCGAACTTTGAGCAGGTTCTCGCCCGGCTTCGAGAACTCGACCTTGTAGACCTTTGCGCCGCCTGGCCGCTCGCCGGTGAACTGAACCTTCGTACTCGACGGATGCTCGGCATCGATCGCCGTGATGGCGTTCTTGGTTCGCAGCGAGATCATCGCCGGCAGATCGCTCGGCACGACCATGCCGGGCGCGACGACGGTGTCGAACTTCCCTTCCTCGTAGAGCGCGTCGCGGACGCCGGCGAAATCTCTGACCCACCGGAAACGAAATGAATAGGTGACCGAGGCCTTCGGCGCGAGCGTGAGGCTGCTCACGGGCAGGCGCCAGTCGCCGCCGGCCGCGATGGCTGCCACACTCGCGGCCTTGGCGTGGATGTACGGCGTGAAAACGCCGCCTCCGCTGTCGAAGAACTCGAACTTCGTCTCACCCATCGGGATCATCACGAGGTAGGGGCCTTCGCCGTTGCTGCGCTGCCAGTAGACCCACGAGCCGTGGCCGTTGACGAGCGCGTGACGCATCAGCTTCTTCGTGTAGATATCGCCGCGCGCGCCGGCGCGTTCCGCGAAGGCCAGGGGCACAGCGAGGTCGCCGACTTCGACCTGACGCGTGCCGCCGTTGGTCAGCGTCACGGTCCACTCGAGCGCGTCGCCGGCGAGCTGGAACGTCTCTCGGACGGCAAGATCTGACGATGGGACGATCCCGGGATCGGTGCCGACGCGCCACTCCGCGAGACTCACCGTACCCGCCGGCGGCATCGTGATCTCGACGCGGAGCGCCGTCGTCTTCACCGGAGCGAATTCGAGGACGGTGAAGCGGTTCGGTTCGACGCCATATGGCGCCTTGGCGGTGACCTCTTTCCACTCACCCGCGTCGGCGTAGAGCACTCGCCACGATCGCGGCGGCGCGACCCAGAACACTTCGGTTCGCGCAACGTCTTCGGCGACCGGAAACGTGTACTGGACCCAGCGCACCGAGCCTGCCGCGCCAGGACCGCCACCGCCCGGCTCGTTCGGACCCGGCGCCCACGTGAAGACGGGTACGTCTGCGGCCGCCGGCGCGCCTGGCGCGCCAGGGAACGCACTGCGGCCCCCCGCGCGGCCGCCGCCTGGCGGCAGCGGTACCAGGCCGTCGTGCAGCGCGCGCAGCCCTCCGACGCCGCGCTCGGTTGCCGGGCTCGCCTTCGACGCAAATCCCGGAGGCACTGTGCCCAGCGCATATTCGATCGCCTGCGGATTCGACGAGGGCTGCATCACCATCTCGCGCAGCTCACGCCAGTCGCCGTGCGGCGACGTCCGATAGCGCACCACGAGCCGGCCGAGCGCGCCGTAGGCGGCGATGTAGTCGGTGTCGTGAACGTCGTGGACGCGCTTCAGGCTGCGGATGCCGGTGCGATTGTAGCGAAGGCGGAACGAATGATTGGCGAGTTCGGAGGTATCCGGCGCGGGCGCCTGAGCGACTGTCGCCGTCTGTGAGGACGGCGCCGGCGTGGAATCAACGTTCGCGAAGGCCAGCAACGAGGCCGCGGATACACCGAGGGCGGTGCGCAGGATTCGGGGCATGCTCCTGTGTACTCGTTTTCGCTCCTATGAGCGAATCAAAACCGCCGATGGAGTTTGCGAGGCGCCGGAGAGCCAGGGCCCAGCCCCGGGGGGGGGGGGGGGGCCCCGCCCCCCCCCCCCCCCCCCCCCCCCCCCCCCCCCCCCCCCCCCCCCCCCCCCCCCCCCCCCGCACACTCTCGGATCCATCTATGCGCGGGTGGTGGTGGCGCTTCGTCCCGCTCCTCTTTT
>JBMDXB010000011.1:0-2002 GCA_048594885.1 Vicinamibacterales bacterium | reverse complement strand
CGATCATCGTCTTCGCGGCGGCTTCCGCCTCCTCCGCGTTCTTGACGACCTTGACGCCGCCGCCCTTCCCGCGCCCGCCCGCGTGGATCTGCGCCTTGACGACGACGGTGCCGCCGCCGAGGCGCTTGGCCGCTTCGGCCGCTTCCGCGGCGCTGAAGACGACCTCCCCTTGCGGCACGGGCACGCCGTGCCGCGCGAGGATCCCCTTGGCCTGGTATTCGTGGATTTTCATAAGAGTACTGAGTGACGAGGATAGTGAACTCCTAATCTTGTGCCATGCGCACGCGGCCGATCAAGCGTAGTAGAATCACCCAATCCCGGGAGTCGCTTGATGTCCACCTTTCGCCGCGTGTTGTCCTCGTCGGTCGGCACGAAGCTG
This sequence comes from Vicinamibacterales bacterium, assembly GCA_048594885.1. GTDB lineage: Bacteria > Acidobacteriota > Vicinamibacteria > Vicinamibacterales > 2-12-FULL-66-21 > JBMDXB01. Next base: position 1,623 of record JBMDXB010000011.1, on the reverse strand, counting down.
CTGATCGGCCTCACGGGGCTCGCGCTGTTCGTGTACCTGATCCTGCATCTCATCGGCAACGCACTCATCTTCGCAGGACCCGAGACCTTCAACGAGTACTCGCACGCGCTGATCTCGAACCCGCTCATCATCCCGATCGAGATCGGCCTCGCCGCGATCTTCGTGATCCACATCTACAAGACGGTGCGGATGTGGTTCGCGAACCGCGCGGCGAGACCCGAGGCCTACGTGAAGAAGGAGATGGCCGGGCACACGAGCCGCAAGAGCCTCGCCTCGTCCACGATGATCTGGTCGGGGATCGTCACCCTGGTGTTCGTGCTGATCCACGTGAAGCAGTTCAAGTACGGCACGTGGTACACGGTGGCGGATCGACCGGAGGTGCGCGATCTGCACCGGCTGGAGACGGAAGTCTTCCAGTCGCCGGTGTGGGTCGCCTTCTACGCCCTCTGCACCCTCATCGTGGGACTGCACCTGCGCCACGGCATCTCGAGCGGATTCCAGTCGCTCGGGCTCGATCACCCGCTGTACACGCGCCGGCTGACCCTCTGGGGCGTCATCGGCGCGATCGTGATCGGCGGCGGGCTCGCTCTCATTCCGGTGTGGGTCTATCTGACCCGGTAGGGTTCATATGCCTCTTGACTCGAAAGTGCCCGGGGGCCCGCTTGCCGAGAAGTGGGACCGCCATCGGTTCGAATCCAAGCTCGTCAACCCGGCCAACCGCCGCAAGTACACCGTCATCGTCGTCGGCACCGGCCTCGCGGGCGCGTCGGCCGCCTCGTCGCTCGGGGAGCTGGGCTACAACGTCCTCAGCTTCTGCATCCAGGACAGCGCGCGCCGCGCGCACAGCATCGCCGCGCAGGGGGGGATCAACGCCGCGAAGAACTACCAGAACGACGGCGACAGCATCCAGCGGCTGTTCTACGACACGATCAAGGGGGGCGACTACCGATCGCGCGAAGCGAACGTGTACCGGCTGGCACAGCTGTCGGTGAACATCATCGACCAGTGCGTCTCGCAGGGCGTTCCGTTCGCCCGCGAGTACGGCGGCCTGCTGGACAACCGTTCGTTCGGCGGCGCGCAGGTCTCGCGCACGTTCTACGCGCGCGGCCAGACGGGCCAGCAGCTGCTGCTCGGCGCCTACCAGTCGATGATGCGGCAGGTGGACCAGGGCACGGTGCAGGTCTTCGCCAACCGCGAGATGCTCGACGTGGTCGTCGTCAACGGTCAGGCGCGCGGCATCGTCTGCCGCAACCTCAATAACGGCGAGCTCGAGCGCTACGCCGGCCACGCCGTGCTGCTCTGCACCGGCGGCTACGGGACGGCGTACTACCTGTCGACCAACGCCGTCGGAGCCAACGTCACGGCGGCCTGGCGCGCGCACAAGCGCGGCGCCTACTTCGGCAACCCGTGCTACACGCAGATTCACCCGACGTGCATCCCGGTGTCGGGCACCCACCAGTCGAAGCTGACGCTGATGAGCGAGAGCCTGCGCAACGACGGGCGCGTCTGGGTGCCGAAGGCCCACGGCGAGAAGCGGCCGCCCGAGCAGATCCCGGAAGCGGAGCGTGACTACTACCTCGAGCGCCGTTATCCGAGCTTCGGCAACCTCGTGCCGCGCGACGT
>JBMDXB010000109.1:0-1671 GCA_048594885.1 Vicinamibacterales bacterium | reverse complement strand
GGCACGCTCCTCAACCTAAAGTTCACACCGGCCGTGCTCGCCGGCGACGCGGGGATCGAGCGTCTCGCACACCTGGTACGCGGGTACTTCACGCTCGACGGCCATCACGTGCAGTTCAACGTCGTCGATGCGGAGACGCTGCGTGCGGCGCAGGCGAATCCCGAGGAGTACCGCGGCCTGATCGTCCGCGTGGCCGGCTACAGCGACTATTTCTGCGACCTGCCGGCGGCGCTGCAGGAGGAAATCATCGCGCGGACCGAACACGAAGTGCTGTAGCATTTCGCCGCAGAGAGGTGGACCCGATGCGAAAACATCTCCTGACGTTCGCGTTCGTCGCGATTCTGGCGCAGGCCGCGCTTGTGGCAATTGGGACCATCAAGGAAGTTCGTCTCGCGGAAGGCTCCGACGACGTCAACAAGATCACGGCGCCCGTGTTCGACACGGCATCGGTGCCGGCGGTGAGCGTCACCGCGTTCCAGTCCGCCTACGACAAGGGCGCGAAGATCGTGCGGCGCGGCACGAGCGGCATGTTCACGCGGGGTCCTGAGTACAACCTGGAGAAGACCGTGGATCTCGGCGCGCTGCTTGGCGACGCGCTCCGCGCCGAAGCGGCGCTCATGGGGCTGAAGGTCGCGGCGAGCGGCGCTGCATGGCAGATCGGCGGCACCATCAAGGACGTATATCTCGAGAGCAAGCAGATCCCGTACGGCGCCACGCTCTTCTACGGCTACATGGACGTCGAGCTGCAGGTGCAGAAGACCGGCGGCGCGGCGCAGCCGACGCGGATGCGGCTCCACAACTATTTCGGCGGCTACAACGCGGGGATGGGCCGGAAGGACGAGGCCGAATCCGGGCTCGCGCACCTGATCGTCGAAGGCGCGCAGGAAGTCTGGTCGCGGCTGAACCGCGAGCAGTTCAAGGCGGCGCCGCACGCGGGCATCGCGGCGAAGCTCGCCGAGCTGCAGGCGTCGGGCGCGGGCAAGAACCTGAACGCGCTGCACCTGATCGGGCTCTCGGGCACGCCGTCCGCGGTGCAGCCGCTCCTGGCGATGCTGGCGAGGGAGCCCGAAGAGAACGTCCGCTCCGCGATCATCGATGCGATCGGACGGCTCGGGTCCGCCGACGCCGTCGCGCCTCTCGCGGCGCGCTACGCGACCGAGGACGAAGACTCCCGGTGGTACACGCTGAAGGCGATGGACTACATTGGCGTCCCGGAGGCGCTGGCGCTCGTGAAAGACAAGGGCACGAAGGACAAGGACGGCGCGCCGAAGCGCCTCGCCGGCCGCATCGTCGCGGGAACGTAGATCCCAGACTCCATCGGTCTGCTTCGGGCGCGCGTCGGCCTGGCCACGAAGTCACGAGGACACAAAGATTCTCAAGAGATGTTTCTTCGTGTCTTCGCGTCTTCGTGGCCCGCCGGCGCTGCGTCCTGGCTGGTTATCTATAGAAAGCCCGGAAAGTTGGTGGCGTTCACCCGGTGGCCGGGAAAGATCTGCGACGCGTCCTTCACGCCGAGGTGACGCGTCACCACTTCTGCGAACACGTCGCGGAAATCGGTCGTCACGGCGAGGTCGCGTCCTTCGAACCGCTGCTCGGCCGCGAGGCCGGGCCACTTGCCGTAGACCTTCCCGCCGCGGACGCCGCCGCCCATCACCAGCATCGCGTTGCCGT
>JBMDXB010000108.1:0-40860 GCA_048594885.1 Vicinamibacterales bacterium | reverse complement strand
CACCACGCCCGGCGCGCTGTCCGGTGCTTGGGGGCGCGGCTTCCCTCTCGCTCCACACCGCGCCTTTGGCGCGGCGACCGGCTTTCGTACCTTGAAGTCGTCGAGATCTCTCGGCGGTCTTCGCGTCCTCGGCCTCCTCGGCGTTTCCCTGCGCCGCGCGGCAGCGCGGCGCGCGATCAGCGGCGAGAAAGCAGCTCGAACAGCCGCACGACCTGCGCCTCGGTTTCCCCGTACGTGCCGTCGGTGCGGATGACGTGGTCGGCTCTGCGCGCTTTGTCCTCGATCGGCCACTGCGCCGAAAGCCGGGCTCTCGCGGCCTCTTCGTCCACGTCATCTCGCGCCATGACTCGGCGCACTTGCTCCTCCGGATCGCACGCGGCGACGATCACGCGATCGAAGTCGTGCTCGTGCCCCGTTTCGAACAGCAGCGGGATGTCGGCGATGGCGAGGCGTGTGCCGGCGGGCAGGTTGGCGTACCAGTCCGTGATGCGGCGGTAGACCTCGGGATGGACGATCGCTTCGAGCGCCGCGCGCGCGGCCGGATCGTTGAAGACGATCGCGCCCAGCGCCGGCCGGTCCAGCGAGCCATCGTCGCGCAGGACCTCGCGGCCGAAGCGTTCGACGACGGCCGTCAGCCCGGCGGAGCCCGGCGCCACCGCTTCGCGCGCCAGCACGTCGGCATCGATCACCGCCGCGCCCAGCGCGGCGAATCGCTCGAGGCAGAAGGATTTTCCCGTCGCGATCCCGCCGGTCAGCGCCGCCCTCGTCATCGATTACGTTCGGGAAAGGCGCCCCTGCGCGGCCGCGAGCGTGTTCTTGAGCAGCATTGCAATGGTCAGCGGGCCGACGCCGCCGGGCACTGGCGTCAACGCGCCGGCGACCTCGACGACGCCGGGATGGACGTCGCCGACGAGCACGGACCCGCGCTTGTCGAAATCGGCGAGACGCGGCGAGTCAGCCGGAAACAGCGTCGACGCGACCGCACGATCGCTCACGCGGTTGATGCCGACGTCGATCACGGTGGCGCCCGGCTTGACGAACGCAGGCGTCACGAACCCGGCGCGACCGATCGCCGCCACGAGGATGTCCGCCGTCGCGGCCACCTTCGGCAGGTCCGGCGTCTTGGAATGGCAGATCGTCACCGTCGCGTCGCGCTGCAGCAGCAACAGCGCCATCGGCTTGCCGACGATCTCGCTGCGGCCGATGACGACGGCGTGCGTGCCGGCGACCGTGATGCCCGTGCGCTCGAGCATCTCGATGATGCCGGCGGGCGTGCATGGCATCAGACGCGCCCTACCCTGCACCAGCTTGCCGACGTTCACCGGGTGAAAGCCGTCGACGTCCTTGGCCGGATCGATCGCGTCGAACACGCGCTGCGTCTCGCGCTTGCCGATCGCCGCCGGAAGCGGCGACTGCACCAGGATGCCATCGTGGACGTCGCTGCCGTTCAGATGCTCCACGAGCGCGAGGACGTCGCCAACCGTCGCGGTCCCGGGCAGGCGCTGCAGATCGACCCAGAGTCCGGTGTCCGTCCCGGCGCGAACCTTGTTGCGGACGTACACCTCCGAGGCCGGGTCGTTGCCGACCAGCACGATGCCGAGTCCAGGCGGCCGTCCGGCCGACGCGGTGAACGCCTCGATGTCAGGGCGTACGGATTCACGGATAGCGGCGGCCACCGACTGGCCGTCGAGCACACGCGCGCTCATGCGAATCACCGTTTGAGTGGCAGGGACCCCTGCACCCCGCCAAGGCTCCCTCCACTACGCCGGCGCTTCGCCGCCGGCTCCGTTCCGGTCACCGGGTGGTCGCCGCCACGGCGGCCTGCCGCGCGGCGATTTCGAGATCGCGCAGGCTCTCGGGACGTCCGAGCACGACGAGATCGTCGCCTACGCACATCTCCCCGTCCGGCGCGGGGTTGAATTCCATCTGGCCGTCACTCCGCTTGATGCCGACGACGATGACGCCGTACTTCTGCCGCAGGTTCGCGCGCACGAGTGTCTGCCCCGCCAGCGCGGAGCGATCCTCGATCCGGATCTGCTCCATGGCGAGCTCGAGGTTCTCGGAGCTGGTGGCGATCTGCACGAAGTCGACGACGGCGGGCCGCAGTGCCGTCTGCGCGAGATGGACGCCGCCGATGTGGTACGGCGAGATGACTCGATCGGCGCCCGCCTTCACCAGCTTCGCCTTCGCGTCCTCCGTCTCGGCGCGGCCGATGATGAAGAGATCGGGCCGCATCAGCCGCGCGGTCAGCACGGCATAGACGTTCTCGGCGTCCGTGCTGACGGCCGCAATGAAGCCGCGCGCGCGATCGATGCGCACGCGCCGCAGGACGTCTTCGCTGCTGGCATCGGCCTCGACGGCGAGGTAGCCGGCCTCGAGCGCTTCGTGCATGCGATCGCCGTCGCGTTCGATGATCACGAATGGAATCTGCTGACGATGGAATTCACGGGCGATGATGTGCCCCATGCGCCCGAATCCGCAGACGATGAAGTGCTGATGGAGCTCGTCAAGCATGCGGGTATGCCGCCGTTTCAGCCATTGCTGCCGCAGGCCGCCCTCGACCAGCCGCGCCATGACGAACGAGAAGCCGTAGAGCACGGTGGCGACGCCGCCGATCAGCAGAACGACGGTGAACGCCTCCCCCTGCCGCGACATCGGATGCACTTCCCTGTAGCCGACCGTCGTCACCGTGATGACGGTCATGTACAGCGCATCCCAGAATGACCAGCCCTCGATCGCCATGTAGCCCGCGATGCCGCCAGCGAGGACCGAAGCCAGCAGCATCAGCACGAGCCGCGGACCGGCCCACCACGGCGACGGTCCGGCAGTGGCTGATCCTGCGGACTCCCTCCATTCGGCCAATTTCTCTCCTGGCTGAGGCCGCCGAATTATACCGGATTGCGCCGGGCCCTCGCGGACTCGCGGCGTTGCATTTATAATGCGGAGTTTCGTTCGCCATTGTTTTCGCTGATTGAGGTGTCATGAGCGTCAAGACTGGTTTCGCGCGTCTCGTCCGGCTCCGCGCCGGCATCATCTGGTTGTGTCTACTGCTCTCGCTGGCGGCGGTTCCGCTCGCCGGGCAGAGCGCACAGCCTCCTGAGCCGCAGGCGCCGGCCGCGCATCACGTCGGCGGCGGTGAGGCGGCGCTGGTGCTGCCCGATCTGTCGCAGGTGGCGTTCCGCGGGATCAACGCGCGCACGCTCCTGTATATCGGCCTCGGCGTCTGCGCGCTCGGGTTGCTGTTCGGGTGGTTCATCTACCAGCGCGTCCGCAACCTGCCCGTCCACCAGTCGATGCTGGACGTCTCGGAGCTGATTTACGAGACCTGCAAGACGTACCTGATCACCCAGGGCAAGTTCATCCTGATCCTCGAGCTGTTCATCGGAACGATCATCGCGCTGTATTTCGGCGCGCTGCTGCACTTCCCGCTCGTGAAGCTGCTGATCATCCTGCTCTTCAGCCTGATCGGCATCGCCGGCAGCTACGGCGTCGCGTGGTTCGGCATCCGCATCAACACGTTCGCCAACTCGCGGACGGCGTTCGCCAGCCTGCGCGGCCGGCCGTTCCCGCTGCACCAGATCCCGCTCGAGGCCGGCATGAGCATCGGCATGCTGCTCATCAGCGTCGAGCTGCTGCTGATGCTGGGCATCCTGCTGTTCATCCCGCGCGACTACGCCGGCCCGTGCTTCATCGGCTTCGCGATCGGCGAATCGCTCGGCGCCGCGGCGCTGCGTATCGCCGGCGGCATCTTCACGAAGATCGCCGACATCGGCGCCGACCTGATGAAGATCGTCTTCAACATCAAGGAAGACGACGCGCGGAACCCCGGCGTCATCGCCGACTGCACGGGCGACAACGCGGGCGACTCGGTCGGCCCGAGCGCCGACGGCTTCGAGACCTACGGCGTCACGGGCGTCGCGCTGATCTCGTTCATCGTCCTGGCGGTGCCGTCGGAGACGGTGCAGGTGCAGCTGCTGGTGTGGATCTTCATGATGCGCGTCGTCATGGTGCTCGCCAGCGGCCTGTCGTATCTGGTGAACGGCGCCATGGCCCGCGCCAGCTACGGCACGGCGGCGAAGATGAACTTCGAGGCGCCGCTCACGACGCTGGTTTGGCTCACGTCGATCGTCTCGGTCGTGCTGACGTTCGCGATGTCCTACTTCCTCATCGCCGGACTCGGCGACGGCTCGCTGTGGTGGAAGCTGTCCCTGATCATCACGTGCGGGACGCTGGCCGGCGCGATCATCCCGGAGGTTGTGAAGATCTTCACGTCCACTGAATCGCGGCACGTCCGTGAAGTCCTGACGTCGTCGCGCGAAGGCGGCGCGTCACTCAACATCCTGTCAGGCTTCGTGGCGGGCAATTTCAGCGCCTACTGGCTCGGGCTCAGCATCGTCACGCTGATGGGGATCGCCTACATCGTCAGCACATTCGGCCTGAGCGCCCTGATTCCGACGGCGCCCGCGGTGTTCGCCTTCGGCCTGGTGGCGTTCGGGTTCCTGGGAATGGGCCCGGTGACCATTGCGGTCGACTCCTACGGCCCCGTGACCGACAACGCGCAGTCGGTGTTCGAGCTCTCCGTCATCGAGCAGATTCCCGGCATATCACAGGAGCTGAAGAGGACGCACGGCTTCGACGTCGACTTCGAGCACGCGAAGCACATGCTCGAGGAGAACGATGGCGCCGGCAATACGTTCAAGGAGACCTCCAAGCCGGTGCTGATCGGCACGGCCGTCGTCGGCGCGACGACGATGATCTTCTCGATCATCGTGCTGTTGACGGCCGGTCTCACCGAAAACGTCGACAAGCTGTCGATCCTGCACGCCCCTTTCCTGCTCGGGCTGATCACGGGCGGCGCGGTCATCTACTGGTTCACCGGGGCCTCGACGCAGGCGGTGACGACGGGCGCCTATCGCGCGGTGCAGTTCATCAAGGCGAACATCCGTCTCGAAGGGGCCGAGCGCGCGTCGGTGACCGACAGCAAGCGCGTCGTCGAGATCTGCACGAAGTACGCGCAGAAGGGCATGTTCAACATCTTTCTGACGGTGTTCTTCTCGACGCTGGCCTTCGCGTTCCTCGAGCCGTACTTCTTCATCGGGTATCTCATTTCCATCGCGCTGTTCGGCCTGTTCCAGGCGATCTTCATGGCCAACGGCGGCGGCGCGTGGGACAACGCGAAGAAGATCGTCGAGACCGAGCTGAAGGAGAAGGGCACGCCGCTCCACGCGGCGACGGTCGTGGGCGACACGGTCGGCGATCCCTTCAAGGACACGTCGTCGGTCGCGATGAACCCGGTGATCAAGTTCACGACGCTGTTCGGCCTGCTGGCCGTGGAGCTGGGCGTGAAGATGACGGTCGACTACGGTCCGCAGGCCAGCGGCCTGCTCTCCCTGGGGTTCTTCGCCGTGGCGCTTCTCTTTGCGTGGCGCTCGTTCTACGCCATGAGCATTCAGGCCACACAGAATCGATAGCCGCCATTCAAAGGGGAACGGGTGGAACAGGTACAGCCCGCCGCGCGTCGCCGCGGCATCACGCTCACACAGCAGATCTTCATCGGCCTGGCCATCGGGATTGTCGTCGGCGCGTTCGTCGACCGCTTCCATCCCGAATGGGCGGCGTATTTCCGTCCCTTCAGCCAGCTGTTCCTGCGGCTGATCAAGATGATCATCGCGCCGCTCATCTTCGCGACGCTGGTGGCGGGGATCGCCGGCGCCGGCCACGTCAAGATCGTCGGCCGCATGGGCCTGCGCGCGATCATCTACTTCGAGATCGTGACGACGATCGCGCTCATCATTGGCCTCGTCGCGGTGAACATGACGAAGCCGGGCGTCGGCGTCAACCTGCCCGTGGGGCAGGCGCCGGAGATGAGCGCCAAGGCGCAGACCTGGGACCAGATCCTGCTGCACACCGTTCCCGAGTCCGTCATCGACGCGATGGCCAAGGGCGACGTGCTGCAGATCGTCGTTTTCAGCATCTTCTTCGGTATTGCCCTCGGCGTGCTCGGCGAGAAAGGACGCCCGGTGCTCACCTGGTGCGAGGCGGTCGCCGAGACCATGTTCAAGTTCACGAACATCGTCATGCACTACGCGCCGATCGGCGTCGGCGCCGCGATTGCCTACACCGTCGGCCACGGCGGTATCGGCGTCCTCTGGAATCTCGCCTGGCTGGTGGCGACCCTCTACATCGCGCTCGCCGTGCTGATCCTGGGCGTGTTCCTGCCGGTGGCGCTGCTGTTCAAGGTCCCGATCCGCAAATTCCTGAAGGCCGTCAAGGAGCCGGCGGTGATCGCCTTCTCGACGACCTCCAGCGAGGCTGCACTGCCCCGCGCGATGGAGGTGCTCGAGCGGCTCGGCGTGCCGCGGCGGATCGTCTCGTTTGTGCTCCCGCTCGGCTACAGCTTCAACCTCGATGGCACCACGCTCTATCTGTCGCTCGCCGCGGTCTTCGTCGCGCAGGCGGCCGGCGTCGAGCTCACGGTCGGCCAGCAGATCACGATGCTGCTGACGCTCATGCTGACGAGCAAGGGCGTTGCCGGCGTGCCGCGCGCGTCGCTCGTGATTCTGGCCGGCACGCTCGCCAGCTACGGGCTGCCGCTCGAGGGCGTGACGCTGATCCTCGGCGTCGACGAGCTCATGGACATGGCGCGGACGATGACCAACGTCATCGGCAACTGTCTGGCGACCGTTGTCGTCGCCAAATGGGAAGGACAGTTCGTCGAGGCGAGCGACCAGGAGCTCGCCGTGGCGGCGGCGCGCGGCGAGATCTGACCCATGTCTGCGCTCGAGATGTGGTCGATGGCATTCGTGCTGCTGCTGGCCACGTTCGTCGGCCTGCAGGTGATTCAGGGCGTCTCCCGCCTGCTGCACACGCCGCTCATGTCGCTGACGAACGCGATCTCGGCCATCGCCGTCGTCGGCTCGATCATCATCGCCGCGCTGGTCGTGGGCGCCAACGATGTCGTCAACCCGGCGGCGCGGCACGACAAATCGAGCCCGATTTACGGCATGCCGATCATCGACGCCGACCGGGCGAAGTTCGTCGTCGCCAACAAGCGATCGATGAATCCGGGGTTCGCCGGCATCGAAAACGAACTGTATTACGCGGACAATACCTTGATGCTCTTCGGCGACGCGAAGACCGCTCTTGGCGAGGTGGTCAAGGAGCTGGCCGGCGAGAGCGGACACTGATGAACACGATCGTCGACCTCTTTCTTCATCTCGACAGGCACCTCATCGAGCTCGTGGCCACCTACGGGAACTGGGTCTACGGCATTCTCTTCGTCGTCGTCTTCGCTGAAACGGGCCTGGTCGTGACGCCGCTGCTGCCCGGCGACTCGCTGCTGTTCGCGGCGGGCGCCATCGCGGCGACCGGCGCGCTCGATGTACGCGTCGTGATGGCGCTGCTGGTCATCGCCGCCGTCCTGGGCGATGCCGTGAACTACGCGATCGGCCACCGCGTCGGTCCGATGATCTTCCGGGCGACCGATACCGCGAGCCGATGGCATCGCCTCATGAACCGGCACCATCTCGAACGGGCGCACGAGTTCTTCGAGCGGTACGGCGGCAAGGCGGTCGTCCTGGGGCGGTTCGTGCCCATCGTCCGCACGTTCGTGCCGTTCGTGGCGGGTGCCGGCGCCATGTCCTATCGGACGTTTGCCTTCTACAACGTTCTCGGCGCGGTGATGTGGGTCGGAATCTGCACCCTCGGGGGGTATGCTTTCGGTAATATTCCCGTCGTCCGCGACAACTTCTCGCTGGTCGCGCTGGCGATTATTGCGCTGTCACTTGCGCCGGCCGTGTACGAGTTCCTGCGCGAGCACCGGCACCAGAAAGGACACGTGTGAAGGGCCATTACCGCTGGGTCGTCTGCGCACTTCTGTTTCTCGCCGCCACCGTCAATTACATCGACCGTCAGGTCATCGGCATTCTCAAGCCCACGCTGCAGGGTGAGTTCGGCTGGAGCGAGATCGATTACGCCGACATCGTGTTCTCGTTCCAGCTCGCCTACGCGATCGGGCTCGTGCTCGCCGGCCGCGTGATGGACAAGCTGGGCGTCAAGACGGGATTTGCGATCGCGATCGTCGTCTGGAGCCTGGCCGCCATGGCGCACGCCGAGGCGACGCTCATCGGCGAGCCGGTCGCGGCGATGTTCGGCACGTTCGGGCAGGTCTTCAGCGTCTCGGTCGCCGGCTTCATGACCGCGCGATTCCTCCTCGGTCTCGGCGAGGCGGGCAACTTCCCCGCGTCGATCAAGGCGGTGGCCGACTGGTTCCCGAAGCGCGAGCGCGCTCTAGCCACCGGGATCTTCAACTCCGGCACGAACGTCGGCGCGCTCGTCACGCCGCTGGTGGTTCCCTGGATCACGCTGAACTGGGGATGGTACTGGGCCTTCGTCGCCACGGGGGCCATCGGCTTCCTGTGGCTCGTGCTCTGGTGGTTCATGTACGACCACCCGGAGACGCACCCCAAGGTCACGCCGGCGGAGCTCGCCGTCATCCGCAGCGATCCGCCGGACGCCGCGGTGCACATTCCCTGGCGCACGATGCTGAAATACAAGCAGACGTGGGCCTTCGCGCTGGCGAAGTTCATGACCGACCCGGTGTGGTGGCTGTATCTGTTCTGGATTCCCGATTTCCTGAACCGCAACCACGGCATCAACCTGACCACGATCGGTCCTCCGCTGGTCGTGATCTACCTGATCGCGGACGGTGGCAGCATCGGCGGCGGCTGGCTGTCCTCCGCACTGATCAAGCGCGGCTGGAGCGTCAACGCAGGGCGCAAGACCGCGATGCTCGTGTGCGCGCTCGCGGTGGTGCCGATGGCGTTTGCCTCAGGCGCCAAGGAGCTGTGGGTGGCGGTCGGGCTCGTCAGCCTTGCCGCGGCGGCGCACCAGGGCTGGTCGGCCAACGTGTTCACGATGGCATCGGACATGTTTCCACGAAAGGCGGTGGGCTCCGTGGTTGGGTTTGGCGGCATGGCGGGCGCGGTCGGCGGCATGCTGATCGCGAAGCTCACCGGTTACATCCTGCAGGCCACGGGCAGCTACGTTCCCGTATTCCTCATCGCAGCGTCGGCGTATCTCCTGGCGTTGCTGTTTGTGCACCTGATCGTGCCGAAATTGGAGCCGGCCGAGATCTAACCTCGCACGCGCATGCACGCGCCGCCTTCGCTCGCGGGCCGCCTGAAGCTCTGGCTGCTCGAAGGAGTGCGCCAGCCGGAAGGGCCTCACGCCAGGCGATTGGGTTTGGCCGTGCCAATCGTCGCCGTCTACCTCGGATTGAACGCGGTGATTCTCGCTTGGGTCTCGGCTACCTCGCTCGGCACACGGAGTTGCTCGCCGGGTGGCGGGATGCGACGACATCAGCACCGTGACGATTCTCTGGTTCGCGGGGCGTCGGCGATGGTGGGGCTGCTGAACCTCGTGCCGCGATATCTCCCCCGCTACGGCATGGCGCCGGAGGGGGCACGCGCCAACCGGCCGCTGGTCATCCTCTTCGCCGCGGTGACCTGTGCCGTGACGTTCTACTACCGCGCCGGCGTTGACGTCCAGGCGGCGGCGTACGCGACCGGCGTGCTCGTCGTGATGGGATCGGCGGCGCTGGCCGTGGCGCTGGCGTCGCGGGCATACCGTCGTCTCGCGCACCGGCTATTTCGCTCTGACGATCGTGTTCGTCTACACGATCGTGGTGAATATGAGGGAACGGCCCGAGGGCCTGAAGATCGCCGCGTTCTTCATCTTCACGATCGTCGTGACGTCACTGGTGTCGCGCGTCCTGCGATCGACCGAGCTGCGCATGCACGGCATCAACGCCGATCCGGTTGCGCAGCGGTTTCTGCGCGAAGCCGGCGAACGGCCTGTCCGCATCATCGCCAGCCGGCCCGACACTGGCGACGTCGCGGAATACGCGCAAAAGCTGCGCGAGGCGCAGGACTCACACCACTTGCCCGCCGACGCGTGGGTGCTGTTCGTGGAGTGTTCGCCGGCGACGCGTCGGAGTTTTCCGACACGCTCGACGTCTGGGGCGTCAACGTCGGCGAATATCAGGTGCTGCGCGCCTACAGCCCGGCAATCCCGAACGCGATTGCCGCCATTCTTCTCCACATCCGCGACGTGACGGGAAGGATCCCGCACGCGTGCTTCGGATGGACCGAAGGCAACCCGGTCGCGTACCTGCTGAAGTTCCTCGCGTTTGGCGAAGGCGATACCGCGCTAGTGACACGCGAGGTGCTGCGCCAGACCGAGGCCGACCCGGCTCGCCGGCCTCGGGTTCACGTTGGCTAATCGCGGCTTCCCAATCAGGCACTGCCCAGCCGGCTGTGGCTGCGTCCGTAGCTGAAGTAAATGACCAGCCCGATGGCGAGCCATCCGATCAGGCGCAGCCAGTTCGTCCAGCCCAGGCCGTAGATCATCGACGCGCAGACGATGATGCCGAGCGTCGAGACGACCGGCACGGCGGGGACGCGGAAGCCGCGCTCGATCTCAGGCCGCTTCACCCGCATGATCCACACGCCCGCGCTGACGAGGATGAACGCGAACAGCGTCCCGATGCTCGTCATCTCGCCGACGACGTCTACCGGCACGAAGGCACCAAAAAGCGAAGTGAAGCCAAAGAACAGCATGTTCGATTTCCACGGGGTGCGGTAGGTCGGGTGAACTTCGGAGAACACCGGCGGCACCAGGCCGTCGTGGCTCATCGAATAGAACACCCGCGACTGCCCGAGCAGCATGACGAGGATGACAGACGAGAAGCCCGCCAGGATGGCCACCGTCACACCGCGCGACAGCCACTCGTAGCCGTGCATGTACTTCGAGATGGCGAATGCCACCGACGCCTCGCGGCCGCTGGAGCGGAAATCCTCGACGGTGGCGACGCCGCTCAGCACGTAGGCGAACAGCACGTACAGCACCGTGCAGATGGCGAGCGACCCGAGGATGCCGATCGGCATGTCACGCTTCGGGTCCTTCGCTTCCTGTGCGGCCGTCGAGACCGCGTCGAAGCCGATGTAGGCGAAGAAGACGACCCCCGCCGCGCCGAGGATGCCCATGATGCCGCCGTAGTTGTGCGTCACGCCCTGCGGCGTCGTGTAGAGGCTCGGCTCGGGGATGAAGGGGGTGTGATTCGCCGGATTGATGAATCCCCAACCGATGGAGATCACCAGCACGACGATTGCGACCTTGAGAATGACGATCAGGCCGTTGACGAACGCCGACTCCTTCGTGCCACGGATGAGAAGCGCCGAGAGCAGCCCGAGGATGAGGACCGCGGGGATGTTCATGATCCCCTGCTCGCCCGTCGCCGCGACCGATTCGAAGGGGGAATGCGACCACGCGTACGGTATTCGCATGTCGAACCATTCGAGCACTTTGTTCAGGTACTCGCTCCATGAGATTGCCACCGTCGCAGCGCCGACGGCATACTCGAGCACGAGGTCCCAGCCGATGATCCAGGCGACGAACTCGCCCATCGTCGCGTACGAGTACGTGTAGGCGCTCCCGGCAACGGGAATCATCGAGGCGAACTCTGCGTAGCAGAGCCCGGCGAAGGCACAGCCAATGCCGGCGACGATGAACGCGAGCGTGACCGAGGGGCCGGCGCGATCGGCGATCGCGGCGGCGGTCCGCACGAACAGCCCGGCGCCGATGATGGCGCCGATGCCGAGCGCGATCAGGGCCCACGGACCCAGCGTGCGCTTCAGCGTGCCCTCGCCCGTCGCCTTCGCGTCGGCGAGCAAGATCTCGATCGACTTGGTTCGCGACATTGGTCCTGCCACTCTGTGTCCTCGCAGTCCGGGGCGGCGCGCCCCTGCTGATGTGGAAAAACGGGGGGATTATATACGCTTCAGCAAGCCATCCGATTACGCGAGCGCCTGCACGTACTGGCGGACGCGCGCCTCGGGATCGCCCGTTGACAATAGATCAGAGATCACCGCGAGGGCACCGGCGCCGGCCCGCACCAACTCGGGCGTGCGCTCCAGCGTGATGCCCCCAATTGCGACGACCGGCTTGCCGCGGCCCGCGGCGTAGCGAATCAGATCGAGCCCGCGCGCCGTGTAGCCAGTGTCCTTCGTGGCCGTTCCGTAGATCGGGCCGACGGCGACATACGCGGCCGGGCCGGCCAGCGCACGATCGACCTGCGCCGCATCGTGTGTGGAAATGCCGACGGCAACGCCCTCGCCGGCGACGGCAATCGCGTCGTCCGATTGGAGATCCTCCTGCCCGACGTGGACACCGGCCGCGCCCGCGAGCCGCGCGACGTCGGGACGATCGTTCACGACGACTGCCGCTCCGAAACGCCCGGCGGCGGCGACCAGGCGCCGCGAGAGATCGAGCAGCTCGCCGCTCGCGGCGTCCTTCCACCGCAGCTGCAGCACCTGGGCGCCGCCGCGCATACAGGCCTCCGCAAACGCGAGCGGCTCGAGGCCGGCACGCGTACAGACATCGACGTCGACGATCGGGTAAACGGCCAGTCTCTCGAACATTGCACCGTGCACCCGCCGTGCACCCTGCTGTCAGACCGCCTCGGCGAGGCGGCCGTTATCCCTTTTTTTTTCCGCGAGGAACCGTTCCATGAAGGCCGTGCTGAGCCGGCCGGCGATGAAATCGGGATCGGTGATGATACGCAGATGCAGTGGGATCGACGTCTTGATCCCTTCGATGACGGACATCTCGAGCGTCCGCCGCATCCGCGCGATCGCTTCCTGGCGATCGCGGCCGTGGACGATGATCTTGGCGATCAGCGAGTCGTAGTACGGCGGAATCGTGCACTCCGAGTGCGCAAACGTGTCGACGCGCACGCCCGGCCCGCCGGGCACGCTGAAGGCGTGGATGACGCCCGGCGACGGCGCAAACGTCTCCGGATCCTCGGCGTTGATCCGGCACTCGATGGCGTGGCCGTTGAACGTGACGTCCCCCTGCTTGAACGACAGCCGCTCGCCCGCGGCGATCCGGATCTGCTCCTTGACGATGTCGACGCCGGTGATGAACTCGGTGACCGGATGCTCGACCTGGACGCGCGTGTTCACCTCGAGGAAGAAGAAGTTCCCCTTGTCGTCGAGCAGGAACTCGAACGTACCGGCGTTGGTGTACTGCACCGCGCGCGCGGCGTCGACGACCGATCCTCCCAGCTTGCGCCGCATCTTCTCGGTCACGGCGACTGAGGGCCCTTCCTCGATCAGCTTCTGGTGCCGACGCTGAATCGAGCATTCGCGCTCACCGAGGTGCACCACGGCGCCGTGATGATCGCCGAGGACCTGGAACTCGATGTGCCGCGGATTCTCGACATATTTCTCGATGTAGACGTCGCCTACGCCGAACGCCGCTTCCGCCTCGCGCTGCGCGGTCTTGAGCGCCTTGCCCATCTCCTGCGGCGCGCGAATGATGCGCATGCCGCGGCCGCCGCCGCCGGCGACCGCCTTGATGATCACGGGATATCCGAGGTCCTTCGCGACCTTCAGCGCCTGCTCTTCGCCGTCCACGGGCCCGTCGCTGCCCGGCAGGATCGGAACGCCCGCTTTCTTCATGGCGCGGCGCGCCCGCGCCTTGTCGCCGAGCAGCCGGATCACGTTGGGCGCCGGTCCGATGAACTTGATGTGGCAGGCCTCGCAGACTTCCGCGAGATAGGCGCTCTCAGCGAGGAACCCGTAGCCGGGATGGATGGCGTCGGCGCCGGTAATCTCCGCGGCGCTCAGCACGGCCGGGACACTCAGATAGCTGTCGGCGCTCCGCGCCGGGCCGATGCACACGTCCTCGTCGGCGAACCGGACGTGCAGCGAGTTCTCGTCCGCCTCCGAGTACACGGCGACGGTCTTGATTCCCAGCTCGCGGCAGGCGCAGATCACGCGCAGCGCGATCTCGCCTCGGTTCGCAATGAGAATTTTCTTGAACATGTATCAGGAGGTCCGGATCGCGAACAGCCGCTCGCCGTACTGCACCGGCTGGCCGTTCTCGACGTAGATGCTCACCACCTCGCCGTCGTACTCCGAGGTGATCTCGTTCATCAGCTTCATCGCCTCGATGATGCAGAGCACCTGATCCTTCCTGACGCGCTGCCCCGCCTCGACGAACGCCGGCGCGCCCGGCTCGGGTGAACGGTAGAACGTGCCGACGATGGGAGATTTGACGACCGCAAGCTCGACTTCTTCGTCTTCCGCTGTTTCCGCCGCCGGCGGGGGGTTCATCGGCGGAGGCACCGCCGCCGCAGGCACGGCGGGCATCTGCACGACAGGAGCCACCTGCGGCACGCTCAGCGGCGCCGCCAGGGGAAAACCCGCACTCGCCTTCCGGACCCGCAGCTTGAGCCCGTCCCGTTCCAGCTCGAACTCGGCCAGTTCGTGCTGCTTCACGAGGTCCAGAATGCGCTCGATATCTTCGAAGTCCATTTCTTCGCTGTTCGCTGTTCGCCGTTCGCTGTTCGCTGTTCGCTGTTCGCTGCCTACTGCCTACTGCCTACTGCCTACTGCCTACTGATCTATCGGCACGTCCGTCAGCACTTCCGCGCCGCTCTCGCCGGCGAGCACGTCGTCCTCGAGTCTCACGCCGCCGACGCCCGGCACGTACGCGCCCGGCTCGATCGTGAATACCATCCCCGGCTCGACGATGGCATCGTGGCGAGCCGTGCCCGCCTCCGACAGCCGCGGCTCCTCGTGGATCTCGAGTCCGAGGCCGTGGCCCGTGCCGTGACCAAACGCCTCGGCGAGGCGGTGCCGCCCGAGGACGTCACGCGCCGCCCTATCGATCTCGCTCGCGGGAATTCCCGGCCGCACCGCGGCGACGGCGGCCGCGTGCGCTTCGGCAACCGCCGCGAACAGACGGCGAAGCGCGGGTGGACGCGGCCCAAAGTGCAGCGTACGCGTCAGGTCAACGCAGTATCCGTCGTAGATGCCCCCGAAGTCCAGCACGACCCCCTCCCCGACCTCCAGCGTCCGGGTGGTCGGCCGGGCGTGCGGCAGCGCGCTGTTGGGACCGGACGCAACGATGGTCTCGAACGCCGGCCGCTCGAATCCCGCCGCGCGCATGGCGGCGTCGAGGTCCGCGGCCACGTCGCGCTCGGCACGGCCGGGAAGGACGAAGCGGTGCAGGTCCCGCGCGACGAGCGACAGCCGGCGCGCCGCTTCCCGCAGCGTCGCGATCTCGGAGGCATCCTTCACAGCCCGCACCGCTTCGACAATCCGCTCGGTTGCGACCACCTCGCGGTCATCAATGGTGCCGGTCAGGCGGTTGAAGCGGCTGACCGACAGATACGCCGCTTCGATACCGACCCGTCTCGAGGCGCCGTTGCGGATCACCTGCTCGGCTGCTTCGTCAGCCTCGCGTTCGCTCACGACGACGTCGAAGAGGCCAGCGGTCGCTGCATCGAGCGTCCTGGCTGCGGTGGAATAGCGTCCGTCCACGCACAGCGTCGCGCGGTTCTGAGAGACCAGCAGCGCTCCGCTGGTGCCGGCAAATCCCGTCAGATAGCGAATGTTCGCAAGATGGCTGACGAGGAGAGCGTCGATCTGCGCCGGCGCGAATGCGGCCCGGACGCGTGTCAGACGATGTGCGAAGTTGGAGATGGTGACGGCAGGCACTCTTTTGCGCGCAGGATCGCAGCGAGGAAGTCCTCGAGTCCAGCGAGGGCCGCCTCGTCCGCGGCATCGCGCTCGGCCGGCCGCGCAGGCGCCACTGTGGAGACTGCGAGCGGCGACGGCGGCGGCGCGGCCATCGGCTCGGCCTCCGGCAGTTGCCCCCGCCGATGATGGATTTCGGCGAGTCCTCGGATTGCCGCCAGGTTCTCCGGCGCGACGCGCAGCACGTGCTCGAGCTCTTCGCGCGCCTCTTCGTACTCGCCGATCTCGAGCAGGGCGCGCCCGAGCGTCACGTGCGCGGAAATGTAGGACGGATGCCGCTGCAGGCCCTGTTTGCAGACAGCGATCGCCTCCTCGAACCGGCCGGAGCGCCGGAACTCCTCGGCGAGCGCGGCGAAGGCAATCGACGCCGGGTCCGACTGGACCCGGCGTTTCAGTTCCTCGATGCGGGGACTGCTCGCCATGGCCGCCTACGGGTTGCTGGCCGCTGATATCGTCACCGAGTTCGTCACAGACCCCGTCCGTCCCGCGTCGTCGGTGACCGTCAGCGTTACGTTATACGTGCGGGCGGCGGTGTACGTATGCCCGACGAGCGGCCCGGCCTCGCTGACGACGCCGTCGCCGAAGTCCCACGTGTAGCCAACAATGCGGCGGCCGGCTGCCGCCTGCGATGCCATGGCGTTGAAGTGCACTTGCTCGTTGACGCGCGGCGCGTCCGGAGAGAACACGAACGACGCGCTCGGGTTTGCGCCCTGCGAAACCGTCACGTTTCGCGTCGTCGACGCGCTGCGCCCGAACGGATCGGTGATCGTCAGCGTGACCGGGAAGTTGCCCGGGTCTGCAAACGTCTTGGTGAATGTCACGCCTGAACCGGTGCTGCCGTCGCCGAAGGTCCAGCGATAGCTCTCGATGCCGTTCGTCGACGTGCTGGTGCTGGCGTCGAAGAGCACGGCCGTGTCCTCGGCCGGCGTCGCCGGCGATACCGTGAAGGCCGGCGTCAGCCCGGCCGGCGGGAGGATCACGCCGGGCGGCACGAGTCGAACGGTGGAGGTTCGGGTGGCCGCATTGTTGATGTCGCCGCCGATCGGTGTCACGCCGATCGTGATGAGCGACTCGGTCCCGCCCACGACGCCGGCAGGCGCGGTGAACGTCAGCGTCGCGCGTCCCTCGTTGTTCGTCACCACCGTCCGCGCCGACAGCGTGCCCACGTCGACGGGCTGGCCGTTGACGAACGTCTCGACGCGCAGCGACAGGTTGCGCGCCGGGGCGCCGTTGGCTTCGCGCGCGGTGATCGTGATCAGCGACTGAGAGGCGCCGTCCTGCGTCAGCACGTCGGGCGTCACCGAGATAGTGATCGCGGTGCCGAACTCGGACGGACCGGTCAGCGGCGGCGCCTCCTGCTTCTTCATGGTGCAGCCGACGACGATCGATGACGCGAGCGCCAGCGGTGGAAGCCACTTCATGATGCGTGCTGATCTCATATGTTCAACCGGCGTCCCAGGGACGCTCGTCCTGCAGATCAAAAATTACCGAATTCGATCCCGATGCGGCCCGTCGCGCTGACTTCCCGTCCCGTTTGGTCGTGCCCGTAGAACGTCACCTCGGCAATCGTGCTGAGGACGACGAGGTTGGAACGCAGCGCGCCGAGCGGCGCCTCCGCCTTGGCGACGTGGCGAACCAGCACGAACGCAGTGGATGCCGATCCGTTTTCCGGCACGGTGATCGTCACGGCGCCGTCGAAGCCGTAGGGCACGTCGACACCGGGCGTGTTGCGCCCGTCCGCGCGGATGTACGTGACGCGGTAGCGTTCGATCGTGATGGCGTTGTTCGGCGACGGCGTCGCCGGCGACTGCGGCGGACCCGGATCCTTCAGCATGATCCGGAACGACGCGCGGCCGATGTCGGCGAAAATCGTCGGCACGCCATCGACGTCGGTCACGACGTCGGACGCCAGTGTCTGGTTGAAGGTCTCGGGCTCATCGCCGCGGGCGCCCTCGAGAGAATCGATCACCAGATTGGCCGGCGATTGCCCCTGGCGCGTCAGCTCGCCGCAGGAGGCACCCGCCAGTGCGGCGGCTACGACCGCAAGTCGCGCGACGAAGCGTGCAATTCTCGTCATCTCCTATCCCCTCTGGATCCGCGGCGTGATGAAGATCAACAGCTCGCGGCTCTCGTCCTGCATCGACTCTCGCCGGAAGAGCCATCCGAGCAGCGGGATCCGGCTCAGAAGCGGCGTACGGTCGCTGGACGCCTGCTCGCGGCTGACGAAGATGCCGCCAATCACCGTCGTCGCGCCGTCGTCCACCTGCACCTGCGTCGTGGCGCGCTGCGTGTCGATCGGCGGAATGCCGTTCACCTCCCGGCTGAAATCGGGCGTCGCGTTCTGAATTTCGACTTGCATAATCACGGTGTTCGCCGCCGTGATACGCGGCGTCACGGTGAGCTTGAGCGTCGCGTCCTTGAACGTCACCACGACGGTGTTGTTCGACACGGTCTGAATCGGGATTTCGATGCCCTGCGCGATCTCGGCCGACACGTTGTTCTGCGTCGTCAGCCGCGGCGTGGAGAGCACGCGGCCTTTCCCCGAGCTTTCGAGGGCCGAGAGCGCGACGTCGAGGTTGAACGCGCCGTTGACGGCGCCCAACGCGAGGCCGATGGCGCTGTTCGGCGCCGCGACGCCGAGATTGACCGCCGTCGCGGTCTGGTCGTTCGGGTTCGCGCGAACGTCAGTGCCTGCGGCACCCTGCTGACCGAGTACCCGCCCGCCAATCGCGCCGCGATTCGGAAACGCCAGGTTGGTCGTGTTGCCGATTTCCGGACTCATGCGCCCGTTGATGCCCCACTGGATGCCGAGCGCGCGCGCGAAGTCACGCGTCGTCTGGACGATGCGCGCTTCGACCTCGACCTGCGGCTCGGGACGATCCAGCGTGGCAATCAGGTCGGCCGTCGTCTGCAGCCGATCGGCGAGATCGGTGATGATCAACGTGTTGGTGCGCAGATCGACCTGAATCTGCCCGCGGCGCGACACGGTGGACTTGAGCAGCAGCGGCGACAGCGAATCCGCCTTCGCGTAGCTCAGGGAGAAGGTCCGGACCTGCAGCGGACCGGCATCCGCCTGCGCGTTTTCGAGCGCCGCACGCTGCTTCTGCTCCGATTCGAGCACCGAGAGCGGCGCGATGCGGATGACCGTGCCGTCGATCTCGTAGCCGAGCTGATTCGCGCGAAGGACGATCTCGAGGGCCTGATCCCACGGAATGTCCTTGAGCAGGAAATCCTGCGGGGCGCTGGGCACGCCAGGGTCGATCAGGATGTTCAGCCCGCTCGGCTCGGCGAAAATGCGCAGGACCGACCGAAGATCCGCGCCGGTGAAATCGAGCGTGATCGGCGTGCCGACGTACTTCTTCTGTTGCGCCGTCCCGATCGTCTGGCCGGTCGCGGGCGGCACGATCGGACGCTGCTCGAGCGGCGGCTGCGGTGGTTGCTGCGCGCCTGGCGGCGGCGGTGGTTGCTGTGCCGCGGGCGGCTGGGGCGGTGGCTGCTGCGCCGCGGGCGCCTCCGCCGGTGATTGCGGCGGCGGCGCGACGGGGCCGACGGTCTTCAGCGCACCCATCGGGTCGATGCCGACCGGCTCGGCCGGCGTGAACTTCGCGCCATTGGCGAGCGCCTGTGACAGCGAGAGGACGTCCGGCGCAGCCGGCCTCTCGAAAATCACCGACAGCTCCCGCGCGTCCGTTGCCGAATGCTCCACGTGATAGGTGACACCCGTCGCAATGTCCATCACGACGCGCGTGACGAGCGGCGACCGACTGTTGAGCGCAACGCGCACTCGCGTCACGAGCGCGCTGTCGATCGCCGTCTGCGCGGCCGCCTGCGAGTCGACGTCGGCAAAGTCCAGCGCGAGCCGCCGGGGACCGTCGGCGGTCTCGGTGACCTGGGTCGGCGTGAGTCGTCCGTTGCCGCCGAGCGTCACGGTGGTGATCCCGTCGGACGTTCGCGACCGGACCGATACGATCGCGGTGGCGGCGGCGGGCGCAGTACTGCCGCTTGCCGGAGCGTCGGATCGGGGCAGGAGCGCCTGCACCGCCGTGGCCGCGTCTTCTGGCTTTGCGGCGGCCGCCGGCGCCAATTGCACCCAGATCACGTTCCGCGCGCTCCGCAGCTTCGACTCGGCGGGTTTCGCGAGCGCCACCCGGACGCGGGCGACGGCGACGCCATCGGCGGCGGTTGCCTGCTCGAGCGAAACGCCGGCAATCAGATCGCGCCGCTCGACGTCGTTGACGGCCTCGGCCACGGTGACGTTGCGCAGCTCCACGACCACGGTCAGCGGGTCCGGCCGGCTGACGGCGTACGCCACCGGCTCGCTCGCCTTGATGACCACGGCGCTGCCGTCGCTCGACACGCCCAGGAGCCGAATCGGCGTGGAGTCCGCCGTCAGCGCGATGCCGAAGGCGCACGCAATCGCCGCAGGAATCGGCAACTTCAGATGTTTCATTCCAGGCTCTCCCCACTGGGCCGCGCCGTCTTCCGGATCTCGCGCTGCTTGACGAGCGAGAGCGGATCGTTCACGTCCTGTGAGAACACGACCACGCCTTCCGTGATCGACTTGACGGTTCCGTCCATCAGGCGCTCACCGCCCTTGATGATGTAGGTCCTGTTGTCGGGCGCGCGGAGGAACGCCGTGTAGCCGCTGGTGCCACGCACGATGCCGGTCACCACCGCTTCGGCAATCAACACGCCCGCGAGTCCAGTTGGCCGGTTCGCCGACGACCGCGGATCGCTGCCGCGGCCGAGCAGGCTGACGAACGGATCGCGCCGGTCGCCCGGGTCGTAGGTGTAGCCGCCGGACGGCGACGGCTGCGGTGAGGCCGCAGGCTTTTCACCCGGTGCCGTCGGGCCGGACTGCTGCGGCGGCGGCGCGGGCGGCTGCGCCGACACCGCGACACACGCGATGACGAACGCGCCAGCGGTCACGAATCGCCGGATGCGTTGCGTCGTCATTGTGCGGTCGGGGGAGGAGGCGGCGGCGCGCCCGGCTTCGGTTTGGCCGCCGGAGCTTCCTGCAGGACGAACGTCGTCGCCGTGCATTCGGCGACGATCGTCGGGCCGGCCGGGTCCGCGTTCGGCCGTGCCCTGATGATCATTTCGCTGACGTTGATGATGCGCGGGAACTTGCTGATCCGATCGAAGAACGCTCCGAGATCGTGATACCGGCCTTCGGCGAGGATCCTGAACGGCAGCTCCTGGTAGAGCGGTTGTTGCTTCGGCTCGAGCGGCGTGAACGCGCGCATCGCGAGGTTCGACTGCTTGGCGAGCCCCTGCACACGACGCAGGATCTCGGCGACGTCCTTGTGCTCCGGCAGCACCGCGCGCAGGCTCTCGAGACGCCGCTCGAGATCCGCGACCTGGCCCTGGAACTCGGGGAGCTGCCGCGCCGTGCGGACGCCCCTGTCGATCTCGCCGCGCAGCGTCGTCAGCTGCGTGCGCCGGGCCTCGATGTCCGCCTGGATGGCGGAGACGTAGAAATACCAGAACCCGAAGACCGCGCCGGCAGACACGACGACGAATGCGGCGATCTGCGCGTACCACGGAAGCTTGTTCAGCGAAAGGTCCATACGCCCCTGTGCCTATCGGAGGCGCCGGCATGCGCCTTTAATTGGCCTTTGGTCCTTGGTCCTTGGCCTTTGGCCTTTGGCCTTTGGTCCTTGGCCCTTGGTCCTTGGCCCTTGGCCTTTGGCCCTTGGCCCCTTGCCGACGTCAGTTCGCTCCCCGCCCGCCGCGACCCGGTCCGGCCGCCGGCGGTGGCGCCTCCGGATTGAGAATCTTCGCTTTGATCGAGAACTTCACCACCACCGCCGCCTTCTGCGTCGCGTCCTCGACGCTCTCGATCAGATCGACATTCCGGAACCACGGACTCGCCGCGAGCGTGCCCATGAAATCCGACACGCCGGTGTGCGACGTGGTCATGCCGACGATCGTCAGGTTCTCGCCTCTCTGCACGACCTCGGTCAGCCAGAGGTACTCGGGCACGGCCTTGCTGATCTCGTCGACCACATGCACCGCCGCGGACTGGCCGCGCCGCAACTGCTCGATCAGGCTCACGCGCTGCTGCAGCGCCGCCTTGCTCGCCTCGAATTGCCGCACCTGCGTGAGCACCGACCGCAACTGCTGCATGTCGATTTCCGCCTTCCGCATGTCGTCGTCAACCTGCGTCGATTGCTGGCGCAGCGACCAGTACCACCAGCCGATGCCGAGCACCGTCGCCAGCAGAATGAGGCTGGCGAGGATCGTCACGCGCTGCGCCGGCGGGATGAGACCGCGCCGCCTCGTGCGCTCGCGCTCGACCGCCAGCAGGTTGATGCGGATCATCGGTCGCCCGCCCGCCGAAGCGCGAGGCCCACGGCCACCGCCACGGTCGGCGCAACGTCGGCGGCGCTGTCGACGTGAAACCGCCGGGGCTCGAAGCCGACGCGTTTGAAGGGATCGAACGTCTCCACCGGCGCCTCGAAGCGGTCCGCCAGCAGCTCGGTGAAGCCCTCGGCGCGCGACGCGCCGCCGCTCACCACGATCCGGTCGATGCGATCCGAGGCGGCCGTCGCCTTGAAGAAGTCGAACGTCTTCTGGATCTCCAGCATCACGTTCTCGCTCACGGCGCGCAGCACCGGCCGCGCATCGTCGAACGTGACGCCGTCGACCGGCAGCCCGCGTTTCAGTTGATCGGCCTGCTCGTACGGCAGGTTCAGCTCTTTCTGGAGGGCTTCGGTATAGGCGTTGCCGCCAATCGAGATGTCGCGCGTGAACACCGACCGGTCGCCGCTCAGGATGTTGATGTTGGTCGCGCTCGCGCCGGCGTTGAGCAGCACGATGACGGCCGCGGGATCGATCCCGTAGTTCACCTCGAACGCGTTCTGCAGCGCGAAGGCGTCGACGTCGACGACGACGGCCGAGCGCCCCGCCGGGGCGATGACGCCGGTGTAGTCGGCGATCTTCTCTTTCTTGGCCGCGACCAGCAGCACGTCCATCGTGCCCTTCGCCGCGGCACCGTCGGGTGCGTCGAGAATCTGGTAATCGAGGTTGACGTCCTGGATGTCGAACGGGATGTACTGCTCGGCCTCCCAGTAGATCGACTCGCCGAGCTCCGCCTCGGTCATCACCGGCAGCGTGATCTTCTTGACGATGACAGCGTTGCCGGAGAGCGACGCCGCCACGTCGCGGGTCTTGATGTTGCGGCCGTCGAACAGGCGGCGAATGGCATCGGCCACGGCAGCGGCGTCGATGATGGCGCCATCGACGATGCTGTCGGGCGGGATCGGCTCGCTGCCGAAGGCCGTGACCTTGTAGGTCTTGCCGGTGGGCTTCAGCTCGACCGCCTTGACGGCGCTCGACCCGATATCCAGGCCCACGAGCGATTTCGCTCTGCGGAACACCGTTCCGTCCTATTCCTGAAAATTGCGCAACTTATTGTCGGGCAGGCGGTTCACCCTAACGCAAAGGATGACGTGTGTCAAAGGTCGCTTGCTGGGGACCCTGCGGCCCCGCGCCGCTCCCTCGCAAGGTGCGCATGGCGCGCCTCAGAACACGGTCGCCTGCTGACAAAGGTATCGGCGCGAGCCCATCCGCAAGTCGGGTGCCAGAGCGTTGAAGCGGCACAAATTCGGCAGAAGTGCGCAATTCTGGTAGGTTCCGCCTCAGCAGGCGGGTCGGGCGGTGTGCAGGATCGTCATCGACTAACGATTCTGTAATGAGCGTATTCTGCAAACCGGATCCGCCGCGCCGTTGCTTGACAACACCCGCAATCACCTGTATCCTCTTGGTTTGCCGTCCTTTGAGTGGGGCCGACTGCCTGTGGCTGGCCGCGGTTAGGAAGCGCGGACCGGGCCGGCGGTTGGCTGCAAGCTGGCAAAGGCCGAAAGGGATGTTCATGGGTTCGTTTGTTCCCACTGCCGGGAGTGTGGAGAGGCAGTGGCACGTCATTGATGCCGAGGGGATGGTCCTCGGCCGGGTGGCCACCGAGGCTGCGCGCCTCCTGCAGGGCAAGCACAAGGCGGTCTACACCCCGCACATCGATACGGGCGACCACGTCGTTGTCGTCAACGCGGCGAGAGTGCGGCTGACGGGCCGCAAGGAAGAGCAGAAGCTGTACCGGTATCACAGCGGCTACGAGGGCGGGCTGCGCGAGGAGCGCGCCAAGGACCTTCGCCAGAAGAACCCGGTGCGGATGGTCGAAGAGGCGGTGCGCGGCATGCTTCCCAAGACGAAGCTGGGTGAGGCAATGTGGCGCAAGTTGAAGGTGTATGCGGGACCGGAGCACCCGCACAAGGCACAGAAGCCGGTCGGCAGGACCAGTAAGCGAGAGGTCGCATAAACGTGGCAGCAGGAATTCAGTACTACGGCACCGGTCGGCGCAAGACGTCCACCGCGCGCGTGTTTCTCAGGCCGGGCAGCGGCGGCATGACGGTCAATCGCAAGCCGATCGAGCAGGCCTTCCCCACCGAAGCTCTTCGCACCCAGATCAAGCAGCCACTGGCCGTGACCGAAACGGCCGATAAGTTCGACGTGCTGGCGACGATCGCCGGCGGCGGCACGGCCGGCCAGGCCGGCGCGCTGCGCCTCGGCATCGCGCGGGCGCTCGTGGAATACAACGTGGAGCTGCGGCAGCGGCTCAAGAAGGCCGGCTTCCTGACGCGCGACGCGCGCATAAAGGAGCGCAAGAAGTACGGACAGAAGGGCGCGCGCAAGCGCTTCCAGTTCAGCAAGCGATAACGCGTCGGAAATCTATTGTGGAGGGAGCTTGACCGGCATTGCGTTGAAGGATCTGCTCGAGGCGGGCGTCCACTTCGGTCACCAGACGAAGCGCTGGAACCCGAAGATGAAGGCCTACATCTTCGGCGAACGGAACGGCATCTACATCATCGACCTCGCCAAGACCGCGAAGCTCTATCGCGAGGCCGAGCAGTTCATCGGCAACCTCGCCGCCGACGGCAAGACGGTCCTGTTCGTCGGTACCAAGCGGCAGGCCCAGGACGCGATCGCCGAAGAGGCGCAGCGCTGCACCATGTACCACGTCAACCAGCGCTGGCTGGGCGGGCTGCTGACGAACTTCTCCACCATCCAGCGGAGCCTCGCGCGGCTGCGCGACCTCGAAGCGATGGAGACCGACGGCCGCTACGAGACGCTGTCGAAGAAGGAGATCTCGCAGCTCGAGAAAGAGAAGCGCAAGCTGCAGAAGAACCTCGAAGGCATCCGCAACATGAACCGGCTGCCCGACGCACTCTTCGTCGTCGACACGCGCAAGGAGAAGATCGCGGTCGACGAGGCGCGCAAGCTGAAGATTCCGGTCGTCGGCGTCGTCGACACCAACTGCGATCCCGACGAAGTGGACTTCGTGATTCCCGGCAACGACGACGCGCTGCGCGCCATCCGGCTGTTCGCCTCGCGCATCGCCGACGCGATCATCGCCGGCCGCTCGATCCGCGAGTCGGCGCAGGCCGAAGACGCGGCGGACGCCGAGGGCGAGGAGCGCGCGCGCCGCGCCCGGCCCGCGCGTCCGGCGCGTCCCGAGCAGGCGACCACGCCGGCCTCGGTCTAGCCCGGTCGGTTCGACATTCTCTGCGCCGGCCGGTTCTTCCGGCCGGCGCTTTTTGCGTACGGACAGCGGAGAGCACGATGGACATTACGGCAGCGATGGTGAAGAAGCTTCGCGACGCGACCGGCGCCGGCATGATGGAGTGCAAGGCGGCGCTGACCGAGGCAAACGGTAACCTGGAGGAGGCGACGACGATCCTCCGCAAGCGCGGCCTCGCGCAGGCGACGAAGAAGGCCGGCCGCTCCACGAACGAAGGGCTGATCGGCAGCTACATCCACATGGGCGGCAAGATCGGCGTGCTCGTCGAGGTCAACTGCGAGTCCGACTTCGTCGCGCGCACGGAGGACTTCCAGAACCTGGCGCGCGAGATCGCGATGCACATCGCCGCGGCCAGCCCGCAGTACGTGCGTCGCGAGGATGTTCCCGCCGACGTGCTGGATCGCGAGCGCGCGATCTATCGCGGGCAGATGGAAGGCCAGAACAAGCCGCCGCAGGTGATCGACAAGATCGTCGAAGGCAAGCTCAATAGCTTCTACGAGCAGGTCTGTCTGTTGGACCAGCCGTCGATTCGCGATCCGAAGGTCACGATTGGACAGGCCATTCAGGCGGCGATCGCGAAGCTCGGAGAGAACATCTCGATTGCCCGCTTCGTCCGCTTCAAGCTCGGCGAAACGGCGTAACCGTTTGAACCGATCCCCAGCGTCTCAACACGGAGAACACGGAGGGCACGGAGGCTTTGCTGTTCTCCGTGTCCTCCCTGGGCTCGGTGTTAGAGGGCTGCGTGCCCGGCCCGCTCAGATATACTCGACCGGATGTCGGAGCCGGTTTTTCGCCGCGTGCTGCTCAAGCTGTCCGGCGAAGCCTTGATGGGCGAGCACAACTTCGGCATCGATCCCGCCGTCACCACACAGCTCGCGCGCGAAATCCACGAAATCCACGCACTCGGCGTGCAGGCCGCCGTCGTCATCGGCGGCGGCAACATCTTCCGCGGCCTGGCGGCGAGCGCGCGCGGCATGGATCGCGCGACGGCCGATTACATGGGCATGCTGGCGACGGTGATCAACTCGCTGGCGCTGCAGGACGCGCTCGAGCACGCGGGCGTCCCCACGCGCGTCGCCACGGCGATTGAGATGCGCGCCGTCGCGGAACCCTTCATCAGACGGCGCGCGATCCGGCACATGGAAAAGGGCCGCGTCGTCGTCTTTGCCGCCGGTACCGGCAATCCCTACTTCACGACCGACACCGCGGCCGCGCTGCGCGCCATGGAGATGCGCGCCGACGTCATTCTCAAAGGCACCAAGGTCGACGGCGTCTACACCGCCGATCCGATGATCGATCGGACCGCCACCAAGTACGTGGAGATTTCGTACCTCAAAGTCCTCGAGCAGGGCCTGAAGGTCATGGATGCCACTGCCATCTCGCTCTGCATGGACAACAAGCTGCCCATCGTCGTCTTCGACATGACGACGGCCGGAAATCTGCGCCGCGTGATCATGGGCGACCCGGTGGGGACGACGGTCAGCTAACAGGCCGCTGAGATATGACGGCCTGCAAGGACCAAGGACCAAAGGCCAAAGGCCAAGGCGTCGCGGCCTTTGGTCCTTGGCCTTTGGTCCTTGGCCTTTGGTCCTTGGCCTTTGGTCCTTGGCTTACTTGGCCCTTGGTAGTTGGCCTTTGGTCCTTGAGGCGGCCGCGATGCTCAGGGCCGCCTTTGTAGTGGAGCATCTATGGATGTCAGTGATCTGAAGGGACTGTTCGCGGAAGTCAAAAAGCGCATGGACAGCCAGATCGAGCACGTACGGCGCGAGCTTGGCGGCGTCCGCACCGGGCGCGCGTCCGTGTCCATCCTCGACACGGTGCACGTCGAAGCCTACGGCTCGCACATGCCACTCAACCAGGTCGCCTCGCTCTCGATTCCCGAGCCGACGATGATCGTGGCGCAGCCGTTCGACCCGTCGCTGATGTCCGCCGTCGAGAAGGCGATCCGCAGCGCCAACCTCGGCCTCAACCCGACGAACGACGGCAAGGTCGTGCGCGTCCCGATCCCGGCGCTCACCGACGAGCGCCGCAAGGAACTGTCGAAGATCGTGCACAAGTACGCCGAAGAAGGACGCAACGGCGTCAGGCAGGTCCGGCGCGAAGCGAACGAGAAGCTGAAGAAGCTGCTGAAGGACCACAAGATTTCGGAAGACGACGAGCGCCGCGGCCTCGACGAGGTCCAGAAGATCACCGACCAGCACATCGCGCTCCTCGACGAACTGCAAAAGAAAAAGGACGCCGAGCTCTTGGGACGCTAGCTCGATCGATTGCCGATTGCCGATCGTCGGCAATCGGCAATCAGACGGATGACGGACCAGTGTCTTACCTGACGCATCTTGAATGTTCCGTGCCGTGCGGCGCGGGAGCGTATGACCCGCGACAGGAGCAGCATCTGTGTACCTGCGGCGCTCCCCTGCTCGCGCGCTACGATCTGAGCGCCGCGCGCGCGTGGCGCCGGGAGTCGCTTGCGGGCCGCGCGCCGCATATGTGGCGCTATCGCGAGCTGCTGCCGCTCTTCGACGGCGAGGAACCGCTGACGCTCGGCGAGGGGTGGACGCCGCTGATTCACGCCGCGCGGCTGGGCGAGCGCCTCGGCCTCGAGCGCGTCTTCGTCAAGGACGAATCGCTCAATCCGACCAACTCGTTCAAGGCGCGCGGGCTCGCCGCGGCCGTCACGAGGGCCGCGCATCTCGGCGCGAAAGTCCTCTCGATTCCGTCGGCGGGCAACGCGGCGAACGCCATGGCGGCATACGCAGCGAAGGCGGGCCTCGCCGCGCAGGTCTTCATGCCGCGCGACGTCAAGGTCCCCTTCATTCGCGAATGCGAGCTGTACGGCGCGACCATTACGCTCGTCGACGGGCTCATCACCGACGCCGGGCGAATCGCCGCCGAGCGGGGAAAGCCGCTCGGCTGGTACGACGTCTCCACCCTCAAAGAGCCCTACCGCATCGAAGGCAAGAAGACGATGGCCTACGAGCTTGGCGAGCAGCTCGGATGGCGGTTCCCTGATTGGATCATGTATCCGACCGGCGGCGGCACGGGCATGGTCGGGATGTGGAAGGCGTTCGAGGAGTTGGAGCAGATCGGCTGGAAGCCGCCCGGCGTCCGGCCGAAGATGGTTTCCGTCCAGGCGGAACACTGCGCGCCGATCGTCCGCGCGTTCGAGCAGGGCGCCGAACGATCGGAGATGTGGCAGAACGCCACGACCGTAGCAGACGGCCTGCGCGTCCCCAAGGCGATCGGCGATTTCCTCGTCTTGCGAGCCGTGCGCGAGAGCGGAGGCACCGCAATCGCCGTCTCGGATGCGGATATGGTCACGGCGATGCGCGAGCTCGGCGCGCTCGAAGGCATCAGTGCAGCGCCGGAAGGCGGTGCGGCACTTCACGCAGTGAAGGTCCTGCTGCGCGACGGCCGCGTAAAGAGCACGGACACCGTGGTCGTCTTCAACACTGGCGGCGCGCTGAAGTACCTCGACGTACTAGTCGCCTAGGGAAATTCCCATCGCCCGCGCCGTGCGGATCACGTCGAAGTCGGTCGGCACGTTGCGCGTGCGTCCGACGACGTTCTCGAGCGGCACCGAGACGATGTCGGGCGGATGGAAGGCCACCATCTGGCCGAACGTCCCTTCCAGCACCAGCTCCAGCGCGCGCGCCGAACCGGGTCGCGAGCAGGCGATCGTAGCTCGTCGGCGCGCCGCCGCGCTGCAGGTGGCCGAGCACCACCGAGCGGCATTCCTTCCCGGTCAGCGGCTCGAGATCGCGCGTCACCTGCGCGCCGATGCCGCCGAGCTTCTCCTGCACCGCCCGGGTCGCTTCGCGGACGACGACGGGCGCCCCGCCCACCGGCCGTGCCCCTTCGGCGGCGACGACGATGCTGAACTTCGCGCCGAAGGCTTCGCGCTGCTCGATGCGTTCGGCAACTTTCTTCAGGTCGAAGGGGATCTCGGGAATGAGGATGACGTCGGCGCCGCCGGCGACGCCCGAGTAGAGCGCGATCCAGCCAGCGTGCCGCCCCATCACCTCGACGACCATCACGCGGTGGTGCGCTTCCGCCGTCGTATGCAGCCGATCGATGGCGTCCGTCGCGAAGGCCACCGCCGTGTCGAACCCGAACGTAATCGTCGTCTCGACGATGTCGTTGTCGATTGTCTTCGGGACGCCGACGATCGGCAGGCCGCGCTTGTAGAACTCGTAGCCGAGGCTGAGGGTGCCGTCGCCGCCGATGACGACCAGCGCGTCGAGACCGAGGTGATGGAACGTCTCGATGCACCGGTTCGAGTAGTCGACGGTGCCGCCGGATGTCTTGACCGGATACGCGAACGGGTTGCCGGTGTTACGCGTGCCGAGAATGGTCCCGCCGACACGCAGGATCCCGGTGACGTCGCGCGGCGTGAGGCGCCGCCAGCGGTCGCGCTCGATCAGCCCGTCGAAGCTGTCCTGCAGGCCGATGGTCTCGCAGCCGCTGTTGGCGCCGGCCTTCACCACCGCGCGGATGACGGCGTTCAGCCCTGGCGCGTCACCGCCGCCCGTGAGGATGCCTATCCGTTTCGGCATCCGGCCAGTGTATCCCCTTCGGGTCGGGACGCGGCCAGGCGTCCGCATCGAATGACTCCATGCCGACGGCGAGCGTCGAGCGTCGCGGATCGCCGCCGGGTATCGCGCGGAAATCTCCTTCGCGCTCGCCGTGTGCGCTGTCTTGCGTTTCTGGAGCCTGCGACGCGGAGTAGTCGGTCGTGCTGGCGGGCTTGGACTGGTCGGCCATAGGGTCCTCCCGCGCACAGCGCTCGCAAAGTGCGAGCCACGGCGCGTTGCGACGCGCCGCATCCGCATGTTACGATTAGGTTTCGTGTCTGCGCCCGGCGTCGCCGCCGGGGATCAGCGGACGATCAGCCACGAGACAGAGTGGGCGCGTAGCTCAGCTGGGAGAGCGCCGCGTTCGCAATGCGGAGGTCGCGAGTTCGATCCTCGCCGCGTCCACCAACCGTCGCTCACGATTCGCGCGAAGGCGGTCTCTGGCGTCGGGGCCGACCTCGGTCGGCCCCCCGGGCGGAGCAAGCTCCGCCCCTACATCGTCTCCACTCCCCTTCTCACCCTCATCGTATTCACCAGACCGCGCAACGCCGCTGACGCGATCGCGTGCGCCGCGGTGACGCGCGCGAGTTCCTCGAGATCCGCCGGCGGAATATCGCCGTGGGGGTCGAGCGCTGCGATCCTGTCCTGCAGCGCCGCCAGCGCGTCTGCCGTGCTCAGCGCTCCTCGAAACGACGCCTGCAGCGCGGCGATTTCGTTCGGATCCGTCATGCCGGAGTTATAACGCATGGCGAAGGCGCAATTACAAGATCGGCGCGGACCTTACGTTCTGGTCATGACGCGGCAAAGCTCGACCGCAGGGTGCGAGCAGAGAATTCGCGCTTTCTCGCGGGTTTTTCGGGATTTATGCGGGCGTGGTGCTGGTGCGCGGGTTGCAGTTCGCACAAACACCTGCAATGTCGGGTCCTTCGGTTCGCTTACTCGCTTCGATGACCGCCTCGGGATTCGAGGACGGGTTCGGACGTCGTGTCCTCGCCACAGACCGCGGGGAAGGCACGTTTCTCGAGCGCCTGTACCTGCGGCCGGAGTTCCTTGCCTACGAGCACGCGCTTCGTGACGCGATGGCGCGGGTCGCCACGGTTGGCGACGAGCGGGTCGCGTCGCCCCGCGGCCTGGAGCGGGACGAGAGCACCGGTGAGCTGGTGCTCGTGTCGCCGTTCGTCCCCGGCGATCGGCTGTCCGATGTCATCGAGCTCGCCCACGAGCAGTGCCGCGACGAGTCGATCGTTCCCGGGATCGACGTCGGCATCGGACTGCTCCTCGAAGTGCTGCCGATCCTCGACGTGCTGCGCGCGCGGACGGGACTGCCGCACGGCGCGCTCTCACCGTCGCGTCTGATCCTCTCGCCAACCGGCCGCCTCGTCATCGTCGAGGCCGGCTTCAGCGCAGTGCTGCAGCGGCTCAACCTGCACCGCAGCCGTCTCTGGAACGAGTTCAGGGTCGCCATGCCGCCGGTCGCCGGCGCGGCGCGCTTCGATTTCGTCGCCGATATCGCACAGGCCGCGATTGCCGCCGTCGCGCTGGCGCTTGGCCGTCCGCTCAATCGTCCCGAGACGCCGGAGACGCTGCCCGATCTGATGGCGGAGACGATCGAGATCGCGCAGTTGCGCGGCACGGTCGCGTTCGCCATCGCCTGGCAACGCTTCCTGCAGCGCGCGCTGCCGCTTCCCGGACGGCGGCCGTACGAGAGCCTCGATGCCGGGCTGCGGGACGTGCGGCAGCTCGCCTCAGCGATCGGCGGCGACATGTGCGGCACGTCGCTCGCGGAATTCGCGCGGCAGATGAACGCGCCAGAAGAACCCGCCGGCGCCGCCGCCATCGTCTTCGAGCCGCCGATGGACGCGCCGCCTGAACCGGTGCGGATCCACTCGCAGCCCGAGCCGTCGTTCGACGACGCCGAGATGGTCGTCGCGCTCGATTCGCCGGCGGCCGCCGAAGCGATCGCTCCGGAAGCTCCTGCCCCTGCGCCGACGCCGAGTGAGTTCGCCCTCGAGTCGATCGCTGTCGTCGCGGAAACACCACCGGCCGTGGAACCCGAGCCCGTCGTTGAACCACCCGCCCAGGCGACTCCGGTAGCTGTGGAGCCGCCCATCGTTGAGCGGCCGGATGTCGACGTTCCGCCACTTGTCGCGGCGGTCGTCACGCCTCCGCCCGAGCCGGAACCCGTGGCTCATGCTGTGGAATCGGATCCGATCACGGACTTCGCCGCCGCCGTCGCGGAGCTCGAGTCGGCGAAGCCATCGTCGCGACGGCGCCGGTCACGCCGCGAACGCCACGACACCGATTCATTGCGATCGACTGTCGCTCCGCCGGCGCCACCCGCCGTACCGGTGCAGCCGGCCGCCTTTGCAATCGAACCGGAACCGCCTCGCACGGGAATCGCTCCGGTACCCTCGGTGCTGTACTCGTCGGAGCCGATTTTCGATCCGCCGCCACCGCCGCGACCGATTCCGCAGCCGGTGTTTCCCGCGGTCAACCTGGAGCCGCAGTCGCTCTGGGAACCGCCGAGGCCCGCCAAGAACACCCCGGTGCCCGTTGTCGCGCCGCCGTCGCAGTCCATTTCCCTCGCCGCAGTGCCTGCCGCCGCTCCCAAGACCGATGTGGCCCCGGCGGCGCCCCTGCGCCTCAAGACGGAGGCGCCGGCCGGCGACGTCGGCCGTCCGTCCCGCACCCACCCGCCGATGTTCTCGGCGGCCTACAGCGGAGCGCATCGCGGCGGGGCCGGGATCCCCCGCGGACTTCCCTGGAAGGCGGCGGCAGCCGCCGCGATTCTGTTGGCCGGCATCTTGACCGCCGGGCGCGTCTACGTGCCGGATCGCGAGACGCTGAAGGCGGAGATTGGCGAGCAGGCGGCGCCGGCAAAGACGGTCGCCGCTCCCGTGCCCGTCAAGACGGGCGTTCTCATCGTGCAGTCACAGCCGGCTGGGGCGCGGGTGCTGCTCGATGGCGGCGCCGTCGGCGAAACGCCGCTGCGCATCGACGACGTCGCGGCCGGCCGCCACGTCGTCACCCTCCTCACGTCGTCGGCCACCGTCAAACGGGCGGTCCGCGTCGACGCGGGCAAGACGGCGACAGTCGACGTTCCGGTGTTCTCCGGATGGGTGGCGATCTTCGCGCCGGTCGTCCTCGAGATCTCCGAGGAGGGCCGCTCACTGGGTACGACCGAACAGGACAGGATCCTGCTGCCACCGGGGCGCCACACACTGACGCTGACGAACCGCGCGCTGGGCTACAGCACCACCCAGGCGGTGGACGTTGAGGCCGGCGAAGTCGCGTCGGTGAACATCCAGCCGCGCGGGTCGGTGAATCTGAACGCGCAGCCTTGGGCCGAGGTCTGGATCGACGGCAAGAAGGCAGGCGAGACGCCGATTGCCAACCTGGAACTGCCGCTCGGCACCCGCGAGATTATCTTCCGCCACCCGCAGTTCGGCGAGCGGCGAGTGACGACGACCGTGCGCTTCGGCAGTCCCGCAGCCGTGAGCATCGACTTCACGAAGTAGCTCGATCCCATTTACAGCTTCGTAACTCGAGGCACATTTCGGGCCAATGCCCGTCATTCGTCATTGCCGGCGATAACCGCTCTCTCCTTCGGATCTGGGCCAATTCTGAACACTTGTGCGGCGAGAGGCTCGTGGCACTTCGCTTGCCATTGCGCAAAGCGCGAGAGGGGATCACTTCGGAGGACGGAGTGAGGCATCATGTGGAGCTGGATCTGCTGCTACGTTCTGGGACATGACTACTCGGTGAGCTGCGACGGCGGGACGATGTTCCTCCGCTGCATCGTGTGCGGCCGGCGATCGCCCGGGTGGGTCGTTCACTCGAATGCGGACCACACGCACGCGCACGGGCGTGTCTGAACCTTGACACTGTGCGCGGCTGATGATGACAATAACCGCTATATGGCGGTGCCGCGCATCACGAAAGAGGAACTCAAACAGCGGCTGGAAGGTCCGGCCGAAAACGCCCCGGTTCTCGTCGACGTTCGCCTCAAGTATCCGTACGAGCACAGCACCGTGATGCTGCCGGGTGCGATCCGGATGGCGCCCGGCGCGCTCGACGTCTCACGCCTGCCACGCGACCGCGACATCATCTTCTACGACTCCGATCCCGACGAGCTGGTGAGCGAGCGTGTCGCCGCCGAAGTCAGTCGGCTCGGGTATCGCGCGTTCGCGCTCAAGGGCGGCATTTCCGACTGGGTGACGGCGAAGCTGCCGACCGACAGCAAGCCGGCGCCGCAGCCGCTCGCATCGAGCGCGACGAAGGGGTAAGCCCACCACGCAGCCTGCCGATACTCTCCAGCAACTCGCTGACCTGGCGGAGATCCGCGGCGTCGCCGATGAAGCCGTCGAGCTGCGCCGCGCGGCGGAGGCGATCGCGACTCTCGACAGCTCCGACGCCTCACAGCTCCTGAAGCGCGCGCGGCGCGGCAAATTGGACCATCCGGGCATCGCTCCGCGCGTCGCCTGGCGCCTGCGTGAGATCGCGCTCGGCGGACACCATGTTGCGCTGGCCTCAGCTCGCGCCGGGCTTCCGTCGTTGCTCCGCCGTGTGCTCGATCTCACCGCGATCCCAACCCGCGAAGCCCTCCTGCTCGTTCAGCAGCTCGACGTGCTCACGATTGCCGATCTCGAGGACGTCCTCGACGATGATCGTCTCGCGCGCACGCTCGGGCCGCAGACCGCGAAGCGGCTGCTCGCCGGTATTGGCGCGTTATCGCTCGAGGTACCGCTGTTCCCGCTCGGACGAGCGCTCGATCTGATGGACGCGATCGAAGACGCGCTGGCGGCCACGGGCGCCGTCGAACGGGTCGAAGCCGCCGGCGACCTGCGCCGCTACGAGCCGCTGGTCCGCGACTTCGTCCTCGTGGCGTCGGCCGCGGATCCACCCGCGGCGCTCGACGTCATCTGCCGCTCGAATCCCGTGGACGCCGTCCTGCATCGAGGCGCGCGACGAGCCGTGCTGCGTCATCTGAGCGTGGAAATGGACGTGCGCGTCGCGGCACCGGATGAATACGGGGGCGTGCTCTTTGCCGCGACCGGATCCCGCGCGCACGTTGCCGCCGTAAATGCGCGCCGCGCACGCGCGACGCCATGCGCGACCGAGGACGACGTGTATCGCGACGCCGGGCTGATGTGGATCGCGCCCGAGATGCGGAACGCCAGCGGCGAGATCGAGGCCGCGGCCGCCGGCGCGCTGCCGAAGCTCGTCGAGCGGCGTCACATCCGCGGCGATCTTCACGTGCACTCGACCTACAGTGACGGCCGCGATCCGATCGAGGCGAGTGTCAGGACGGCAGTGGCGCTCGGCTACGAGTACATCGCGATCACCGACCACTCGCAGAGTTCCGCCGCGTCCCGGAACCTGATGGCCAACGAGATCGGTCCGCAGCGCGACGAGATCGTGCGCGTTCAGGAACAGTACCCGCGCATCACCATCCTGCACGGCGTCGAGGTCGACATCCTGCCGGACGGCTCGCTCGACTTCGACGATCAGGTGCTCGCGCGATTCGAGATCGTGCTGGCGTCGCTCCACGAGCCCGCGCGCCAGGACGGGGCGGCGCTGACGCGCCGCTGCCTCCAGGCGATCCGCCATCCGCTCGTCAACGTCATCACGCATCCGGCGAACCAACTCGTCGGCCGGCGTCCCGGCTATCCCCTCGATTTCCAGGCGATCTACGCCGCGGCGGCGGACACCGGCACGGCGCTCGAGGTCGACGGCGCGGCCACGCACCTCGATCTCGACGGCGACCACGCGCGCGCGGCGATTGCCGCGGGCGTGACGCTGGTGATCGACAGCGATTGCCATCGCGCGGCCTGGCTGGACCGTCAAATGGCCATGGGCATCGGTACCGCACGCCGCGGATGGGTCGAGCCGCGGCACGTGCTCAATACCCGACCCGTTGACGAGGTCAGAGCGTTCGTCGCCGCGAAGCGGCACCGAGGCTGAGCTTTAGCCGCATCTCGTTCATCTGTCCGACTTTGTGCGGCATGCTAACATTGCCTGAACCAGCCGACCGCCGGGCCGGGCAAGCTAGGCCCCTACGTAGGGCCTGGCCTTGCGCAACGTGGGGCCCGGCCTTGGCCGGGCCTCGCGCTCGGAATACCACAGCCATGCGAACCATCATTTGGACGTCGGCCGTAACAGCGCTTCTCAGCCTCGGCCTGCTCACCGCTGCGCAGCCGGCGGGCCCGTCCGCCCCGGAGGTCGCGGCAGCGCTGCAGAAGAAGTACGACTCGGTCCGCGACTTCACGGCGGATTTCGTCCACCAGGCCGAAGGCGGCGTGCTGCGCAAGAAGACCACCGAGCGCGGAACGCTTCAGGTCAAGAAGCCGGGCAAGATGCGCTGGAACTACACCGTGCCGGAGAAGAAGGAGTTCGTCTCCGACGGCAACCGGATGTACCTGTACGTGCCGGCGGACAAGCAGGTCATGGTGAGCCAGGTGCCGGCAGCCGACCAGGCGACGACAGCCGTGCTGTTCCTCGTCGGCAAGGGCAACCTGACGCGCGACTTCAAGGTCAGTTTCGTGTCGGGCGGCAGCGGCGACACCTACTCGCTCCGGCTCGATCCCAAGCTGCCCGAGCGCGACTACGACTGGCTTCAGGTGGTGGTCGACAAGTCGACGCTGCAGATCCGGGCGCTTTCCGCGGCCGACGCCTCCGGCGGCCGTCAGACGTTCTCGTTCGCCAATTTCAAGGAGAACGTCGGACTGGCCGATACACTCTTCGTCTTCAAGATCCCGCGTGGAGCCGACGTCGTGCCGGTGGGCAATGCTCGCTAGACGAATCTTTCCCGCGTCCCTGCTGGTGGCCGCCCTGCTCGCGGCAGGCTGCGCGTCGAGCGCCGCGATGCGCGCGGCCCGCCGCGCCGAGAACGTCGAGGACTACGACCGCGCCGTCGTTGAATACACGAAAGTCGTCCGGCTGAAGCCGGACGATCGCACGTCGCGGCTGGCGCTCGAGCGCGTGAAGCTGCGTGCGGCGCAGGAACACTTCTTCCGCGGCCGCCGGTTGATGCAGGGCGAGCGGTACGAAGAGGCGCTCGTCGAATTCCAGATTGCTGCCGAGCTCAATCCCACCGACGGGCAGATCGAATCCGCCGTTCGGGACGTGCGGCAGCGGCTGCGGACCAAGCTCGCATTGGCGCGGCCCGGCAAGACGGAGCTGCAGGCGCTCGTCGAGCGCACGCGGCAGGTTCCGCCTCCCGGCCTCGATCTCCCCTCGAGCGTCAAGCTCCCCGATTTCAGCTTCAGCAACGCCAGCACTCGGATGATCTTCACCGTTGTGGCGAAGTTTGCCGGCCTGAACATCGTATTCGACCCGACGTTCCGCGACGCGCCGACGACCGCGGACCTTCGCGGCATGACGCTGGAGGACGCGCTGACCACGCTCACCACGAGCACGCGCACGTTCTACCGCGTCACGGCGCCTAAGACGGTCACGATCATTCCGGACACGCCCGCCAAGCGACGCGAGTACGAAGAAGCGGTCGTCCAGACGTTCTATCTGAGCAACGCCGACCTCAAGGAAGTCATCGACCTGCTCCGCGTCGTCGTCGACATCCGGAATGTCTCGCCGATCACGGCGATGAACGCGATCTCGATCAAAGACACGCCGGAGCGGATCGCCGCGGCCGGGCGGCTCATCGCCGCGATCGACAAGGCACGGCCGGAAGTCGTCATCGACGTCGAGCTGCTCGAGGTCGACCGATCGCGGCTGAGAGAATACGGCGTCCAGATCGCGTCGCCCGGCGAGGACGGCATCTCGCTGGCCGCCGATCCCAACCGCGACAACCTGACGCTGCGCGACCTTCGCTCGCTGTCGCAGTCCGACGTGTTCATTGCCGGTCTTCCCGCGCTCTACTTCCGGCTGCTGAAGACCGACGCCAACACGCGCACGCTGGCCAGCCCGAACATCCGCACGACGGACGGTCAGACGGCCCAGGCCCGATTCGGCGAGCAGGTGCCGGTGCCCGGCGTCACGTTCGCGCCCATTGCCACCGGCGGCGTCAACCAGCAGCCGATCACGTCGTTCGAGTACCGCAACATCGGCGTCAACATCGACATCACGCCGCGCACGCACCACGACGACGAGGTGACGCTGGCGATCAAGATCTCGATCACCAATGGGGCGGGCGAGGGATTCGGTGGCCTGCCGACCTTCAGCAATCGGGAGATCAACACGACGATCCGTCTGCGGGACGGGGAAACGAACATGCTGGCGGGGCTGATTCGCGACGACGAGCGGCGCGCGCTGGGCGGCGTGCCGGGCCTCAGCGATTTGCCGATCCTCGGCCGGCTGTTCGCGCGCAACGTGAAGGACACGCGCCAGACCGATATCCTGCTCACGCTGACGCCGCACATCGTTCGCGTGCTCGACGTGACGGAAGCGGACCTGCGTCCGTTCAGGATCGGGCGGGATACGGGAACGGCGGCCGCGATCGAGATACCTCAGATGCAGATGCCGCCGCGCGATCCGGGCGGTGAGCCTCCAGTGCCCTTGCCGACCGAGCCGGGAGCCGCGACGCCACGCAAACCGGCCGAACCGCCCGCACCCACGTTCCCGCAGCCGTTCGTCACGCGCCCGGGGCAGCCCACCGTACAGCCGATGCCGGGCAATCTCCCGGGCGTGCCGATCGCCGTCACGCCACCCAAGAAGCCGGGCGGCGGAACTTGATCGTCCGTAGGGCGCGACTTTAGTCGCGCCTCCGCCACCCGCTAACCGCTCGCGACGATTCCCGCGGCAATATACTCGGCCAGCGCGGCGATCGTCTTCGACGGATTCAGCCCTATCGCCTTCGGCACGATCGCGCCGTCGGCCACGAACAGCCCCGGATAGTTGAACACCTCGCCCGTGTGCGCGACGACGCCGTCGTTCGCCGATCCGCCCATGTTGCAGCCACCGAGCGGATGCGGCGTGATCAGGTCCTCCCCCGCTGTCCACGTCAGCGGC
The DNA here is from genome assembly GCA_048594885.1 of Vicinamibacterales bacterium. Classification (GTDB taxonomy): domain Bacteria; phylum Acidobacteriota; class Vicinamibacteria; order Vicinamibacterales; family 2-12-FULL-66-21; genus JBMDXB01. The sequence goes on along the minus strand of JBMDXB010000108.1, from coordinate 2,137 downwards.
GTCAGCGGAATGCCCTTCGTCAGAATCGCCAGCTTCCGATGGATCGCCGCGACGGCATCCATCGTCTCGCGCGATGCGTCGATGTTCCACTCGAGGAACAGGCGGCCGTTCTTCATCGAAAGCCGACCATCCGCTGCGTCACGCGCCTGGGCGAACCACGGCATCACGTGCTGCATGAAGCTGCCGCCGCTGACGACCGGGCGGAGCGTTTCGATGATCAGCTGCTCCCTGACGTCGTCGGACACCTCCGCCGCGAGCCGCTGAAGCTGCTCGCGCGCGAAGTCGGGAAACCCGCCGTCCTCGACGAAGATCGCGCGTCCGTGGTACTGGCCGTCGAGCAGATCGATCGCGGCGGTGATCGTCGGGCCGCGTGTCGGCTCCACGGGGCGCTGCCGCAGGAAATGGAGCGCCGGCGTGAGGAAATCGCCGTTGCTGCTCCATCCATGTCCGAGCCGGCCGCTGACATTCGGCAGGAATCCGTCGTCTCGTGATCGCAGTAGAAGCTCGGTCGATCCGAGCGAGCCGGCGGCGACGATGACCATCTTTCCCGTCACGCGCCCGGCCTTCAGCGCCGGGCCGGCGCCCTGCGTGACGATCTCGTCGTACCGTATCTCGTAGCCGCCGTTCGACGGGACGATGTGGCGGACGATGTGCAGCGGCCGGACCTTGGCGCCGTGGAGCCGCTCGGCGCCCGCGAGGTAGTTCAAATCCAGCGTGTTCCGCGCGTTGACGTCGCAGCCGATGTCGCAGTTGCCCAGGTGCACGCACGTGCCCTGCTCGATGCCGAACGCGTTCGGCTCCTTCTTCGAGTGCTGCTCGGTGTGGGGATCAGGCAGGCCGTAGTGATAGTTCCTGTCGAAGCGGACGGCGAGATCGAGGCTGCGGAACCGGTTGCCGTAGCCGGCCTTCTTCGCGCCCTCCATCAACAGCCGGGTGCGCTCCGGCCACTGGTTGTCAGGGACGGGACCGACGCCGAGCATCGTGCCCACGGCGTTGTAGTGGTCGACGAGCTTGTCGTACTTGATCTCGCCAGGCCAGCCGCTGTCGAACGTGTCCGGCTTCGCGTTGACCGAGATGTTCGCGTAGACGAGCGAGCCGCCGCCGACGCCAGCGCCCTGGACGACGCTCATGTTCGGGAACACGCGAAAGTCGAACCACCCGTTGCATTTTTCGGGGCGGCGATCGTCCCAGATCCACGGATCGCCGGGCAGGCGCGGGAACGCCGTCGCCCCCGCTGTCGTTTTCGGCGCCCACCGCCGTCCGCGCTCCAGCACGAGGACGGTCTTTCCGGCCTTCGCGAGCCGGTACGCGCACACGGCGCCGCCGAACCCGCTGCCGATGATCACGACGTCGAAATCGAACGGCATGGCGGCTCCGTCAGATCGCTCGGGGTCCGTAGACGTCCCAGAGCTTGCCCATGAACAGCGTGCCAAAGCGCGTCATGACCGCGAGGCGTTGCGCCGCCGTGCCGCCTTCCGTGCGGAAGGTGGTCATCTGCGCCATGAAGTCAATTGGCTCGATGCGGATGATGCCGGCGGCGCGCACCGTGGCGCCGGCATCATCCGCACCTGCTGCCACCGCACCCTCGAACACCGTGACGTAGAGGGTGGTCGTGTCCTGCCAGAGATCGATGCCGTCGTCGTTCTCGACGTGCTTGACGCCGGTGATCGTGACCTGCTGCCCCTGGGCGTCGGCGCACGAGATGCGGTAGCGCATCTGCTTCTTGCGCGGGTCGGCGTCCTGCACGAGGAGGTTGAAGGTGCCGTGCTGCACGGGCCGTGTGCCTCCGAGGAGCGGACTCGTCACGGTTCCCTCGATGCGCGCTTCGTGATTTGGGTCGGTGATGAATGTCTCCGCGTCGTCCATGCGGATCGTCAGCTTGACGTCGAGACGCGTGTTGGCGGACTTTCCCTGCTGATAGCCTTTGTCGAAATCCGTCTCGCCGCTGGCGACGAAGCCTTTCATCTGCTCGGTGAAGCGCAGCGACGTCGTCGCGGAAGTGGGCGGCTGCGGCAGCGGCCCGCCGCCGTGCGGCAGCGGAATACCCTGCTGCTGGCACCACTCCCTCGCCATCTTGACGCCGAGGTTGACGGATTCCGCCATCCGGTCGCGTGAGAAGTTCAGCAGGTAGTGGACC
>JBMDXB010000107.1:0-95755 GCA_048594885.1 Vicinamibacterales bacterium | reverse complement strand
TTCATCGTCGTTGCCGCTCAGCCGATCAGCTGACTGGATCCCAACAGCGTGCACGCCCGGATGGCCTCATAAGCCGGGCGTGCACTTGGAGTGCTATCGAACAACCGTTTCTCTTGACACCGGTCTTTCCATATCAGTTCGGATCGGGTTCTCGTTCTTTGCGCCGCCATCCGGGGTCGCGTTTCGATGAATCCACGAGCCTTCCTCGCCGATATCGTTGTTCCGCTCGCCCTGCTGACGCCGGCGACTGCATTCGTGCTGACGCTGCCGATTCTCGGCCCGGGAGCGATCGTGGCGGCCGTCGTCGCGCTCGTCGCCGCCCTGGTTGTCGCCGCTCCCCTGCTCGCGTGGTGGCTCGCTCGCGGCAGAACTCGATGGTTCGAGGTGACCGGGCTCGGTCTCGTCGCCGGCGCACTGCCGTTCTCCGCATGGGGCCTCGTCGTCGGCGCCGTCGACGGCAGCTTCACTCCGTCCTTTGCGTTCGTCGTGTTCGTGCTGCTGAGCGCCGCCATCGGCGCGGCGACGGGCGCCGAGTACTGGCTGCTGTTCCTGCGCCACCCGCGGGGTGATGACTGAGAGGATGTGGTGGACCAAACCGGCGCGGTTTGGAACCAATAGGACTCTTGGATGCGACAGTATGTCCTTCGGAGAATCACTGTTACAGTGAGCGCTTCCTATGGCCCCCTTGGTCGTCGTCGCTTTCGTAGCCCTCTTGGGCCTCGGAGCTCCGGCCGTCCGGCGCGGGCGAGCACGGGCTCTGGCTCAGATCCGTGCCAGATGGGGGCAACCGGTCAATCGCGAGCGAAAGATGGAGGCAATTGCCGAGTCCCACCGGTCCCGCCTGTCCAACATGGGGTCCGGGGCGTCGCTCGATTCTCGTACATGGGAGGACTTGGACCTCGACGACGTCTTCTCTGTTCTCGACCGAACAGAGAGCACGCTCGGACAGCACGCGCTCTATCATCGTCTGCGGACCTTTCCGGTCGCTGACAATCTCGACGTATTCGAAGTGCTCGTCAGCCGCCTCGAATCTGACGGTCCGTTGCGAGAACGAGCGCAGACGGCACTTTCCCGTTTGAGAGATCCCCACGGTTACGACCTGTGGTGGCTCGCCCGCCCGGATGCCATCGAGACACGCCCGTGGTACGTGGTATTTCCGATTCTCACGGCCGCAACGATCTTGCTCCTCGGTCTGGCATTGCTGTTGCCACAACTCACCCCGGCATTTATCAGCGTCCTTGTGATTAACGTTGGCGTGCGTTACTTCACCGATCGCCGTATTGGGGCGCTAGCGGCCGCCTTTCGGCAGATCGCGCCGGTCGTCAAGACTGCCGAGTCCCTTCGCTTCTTCGGCGGCGCCGATGTCCGGCCTCTCATTGGCTCCATCCAGGCCGACACACCTTCCCTCGGTCGTCTCAAGACGATCGCCAGGTGGATTAGCGGCGACCCGTTGATGCTTCCGATGGGTGCGGGCATGTTGCCCATCATGGTCAGTGACGTAGGCGGTGTTGTTTACGAGTACCTGAACCTGGCATTCCTTCTGGATGCAAACGGTGTGTACTTTGGCGCTCGCGACCTTCGCGTGCACCACGCCGCCCTCTTACGCGTGATTGCCGCGATGGGTGAAGTGGATGCTGCTATCAGCACTGCGTCCTTCCGCGCCGGACGGCGTGATTGGACCCGGCCGAGCTTTGTGCAACCTGGCGCGCCTGCGAAACTGAGCAACCTCCGACACCCTCTTCTGGTCGACGCGGTACCGAATAGCGTCAGCCTGGCTCCCGGTCGAGGGCTGCTGATAACCGGTTCCAACATGTCTGGCAAATCGACGTTCCTCCGAACAGTTGGCGTGACCGTCGTTCTGCCGCAGACGCTGAATACTTGTCTGGCGTCGGAATACTACGCTCCCGTGTTCAGCGTGCGCAGTTGTATCGGCCGATCCGACGATCTTTTGAGCGGCAAGAGCTATTACATCGCCGAAGTAGAGAACCTCCTCGGACTGGTGGAGGTAAGCGTTGGCCCTGCGCCGCATTTGTTTCTTTTGGACGAACTGTTTCGCGGCACGAACGCTGTGGAACGCATCGCCGCGGGACAAGCTGTCCTCTTGGAACTGGTGTCCAATGCTGGGCGGACCAATCCCCACGTTGTGATTGCGGCAACACACGACGGTGAACTCGTAGACCTCCTGCCGGACGATTATTCCGCGTTTCATTTTGGCGACGCTGTCGGTCCCGATGGGTTGATCTTCGACCATCAGCTGCGGCCTGGACCGGCGACAACGCGAAACGCGATCGCGCTTCTGCGCCTCCACGGAGCTCCCAAGGACCTGGTTCGTCGCGCTTTGGAGTGTGCGGCGCTGCTGGATGCTCAGCGTGGAACGACTCTGCAGGGTCGGTGAATCAAAGGGCAAGAGCCCTTACGGTCGCGGTCGATCCGCGGCTGGGATCGTCGGACGATATTGGGTCCTCAAACAACTCAGTTCAATGGCGAGTCACACGCAGCTTCGGACATTGACCGCGCCAGCGCGCAGCGGGTCGTTTGCATCTCTGTGATAGCCGACCCTGAATGGCTGACGTCGACGAAAGATTTCTGCGAGGCTGTCGTCAAGGCGAGGCGCGAAGCGCTATTCGTGGACGAACTCGCGCGGCTGCAGCCGAGCGAAGGCTACATCCGTCTCGTGAAAGTTTGGTGGGCCGCCCGGGGATCGAACCAGGGACACCCTGATTGCGGCGCCGCCGTGCCGTTCGTCAAGGGAGCGTGACCAATGGCGACCCCTCGGAAGGATGGCGGCTCGCGGCGTGTCGGATTTACGCTCGACGGGTTTGGGTGTCCAATCTCCGATGCGAGGGATGGTGTCTGGACAGACGATAGCCGAGCCTTCGCGAGATGGGTCTTCCTGCACGAGTTGGCCCGTCGAAAGCTGGCGGTGCTCGGCACGCACGGCGGCATTGACGAGGACGAGATCGGTACGTGGGCGCGTGAATGCCACCTCGTGAGCACCGATCCGGCGGACGATTGGCCGCGCGCCTATGCCATCGCGACGCTCCGCGCGTGGGCGCGCTATCCCGCCATGCGCGGCCGCTGCTGGTTCGATCGGGACGATACGACTGGCGTGCTCGTGCCTGACAATCCGGCGACCTACTCGCGGCCGCTGAAGAACGCAGAACACTTCGCGTGGCTCGCAGCGTGGCAGACGGGCGCCACATGGCAGGAGATACTGGACGGCGCACCGGCGGTAACTGCAATCAAGACGATCCGCGATGCGGCGGAGGATCTCGCCGCGCGACTCGCGTTAGAACTTCGTCGCGGCCGACGCGTCCGCCGCAAGGCCCGCCAGTAAGAAAGTCACGTTCCCCCAATTCCCCAATTTTCAGTACGCGTCACGCGGCTCATGATGAAGTTCATGAGCACGCACCCGCTGACAATCACGCTCCCCCGCATTCATTCATCGCGCGCGATCTGTGAGTCGCGCGGCATCTCGGAGGCCACGCTCTGGCGCGAACGGCGCCGCGGCATGCTCGACGAGCCGATCCAGATCTCGGCCGGCCGTAAGGGCTGGACCGACGAGCAGATTGCCGCCTGGCAGGCACGCCGGCAGGCCGCGCGGCGGCAGAGGCGTGGATGAGCACTGTCAATCGACACGCGCCCGATCTCGCCGAGCAGCAGGCGGAGATCAACCGCCTGCGGGCGTGTCGCGATCGCATCCTCACCCTCGCCGACGAGCGCGCGGCGTTTCGCGCGGCGTTGCAGGCTGCCATCGCCGAGATCGCGCGACTGGCGCGCGACCTCGATCGACTCCGCGAACAGCACGATCGACTGCGCGACGAGTACCCCCAGCATCGCGAGCGCGTCATGCGCGCAGACCACGGAAGGCAGGCCGCATGATCCTGCAACACCCGCCCGAATGGTACGCGCAGAACACCAGCCGTCAAACGGCGGGCTGCGGCTCGGTACAAGGAACTGCTCGAGACTCACCGCGCCGCGCTCGACGCCATCGCGGAACGCCACGCGGCGGGAGCACAAACCGTACGCCGAACAACGCGCCGCAATTAAAGAGGCGCAGTCGAAACTGCGCGCGCAGGCCGAGCGGGAAGTTGTCGAGGAGATGCATCAGCAGTTCCGCGAGGGTGAGGATCGCCTGCGCCCCCTACTTCGCGGGCCGAAGCGTAACGACGCGTTGCTCCAACACGCGCGAACACTCAGCGAGGCTTTCGCTGTCCGGATCGTTGCCGATCCATTGCTGGACAACACCGGAAAAGCCTACGTCAAGAGCGGCGACATTCTGTTACCCGCAAACGGCGCCTTCGATGACGTCGCGTACGCGCGGTCGATGCACGAGATCGGGCACCACCTCGCGGAGGCCGCCGAGCCCTGCGACGGCCGGGGGCTGCACTACCGCAGCCCGGAGAAGGACCGGCGCGGTTGCCTGCGCTGCGAACGCAACGCGTGGGTCGTGGCGGTCCTTCTCGCTGTCGAGTGGAGCGCGACGATGCACGCGCGAATGCGTTTTTGCCTCTCGACCTACACCGACGTCACGCCCGGCCCTGCGGCGATGACCAAAGAGATTGCCGACCTTTGCAGCCGCGCCACTTTCGTCGCGCGCGCCGCACGCCAGCGCCGCGAAGAAAAGTTGGCGAAGTTGCTGCAGCAGCAGCGCACCCAGGAGGCACTTCGATGACAAACAATGAGACTCGCTCGACGACTGAGCGCGCGACGGTGGATGATCCGGGCCGCGCGATCACGAGGCGGATAGCGTCGCTCATGCGGCGGGTGCTCGACAGGCGACTGCCTTGCGATGTGTGCCGAGCGAGAGTCGCGACGTGCTCGATCGGCGCGCGGCGCGGCAGCGAGCGGGGGCGCGATGCGATGTGGACTTACGAGTGGTAGGTAACTCGGGACGACACAAGAAGAAGGACAAGAGAAACCATGGCGCAAACCTCAGATCCACGCACGATGCACAATTTCGACCCGGCGGCCGACGGCTACATGCCGAGCGCGTCATTCGGATTGCCCGAACCGCCGGAACCTGATCCCCGCGAGAAATGGGAATCCTCTGTCCGCTCGATCGCCGCACACTTGCCGCGCAAGTAGGTTTCCCCCGCCGCCGAGGTGTAAGCCACGGCGCGCGCTCGGCGGCTTGTGTTGAGGCCGCGCGCCGCAGTTTTGTTGAAATGGTGAACGACGCCAACCGCACTCTCGGCGAAACTCCAACCGGATGCTCGCGGCTGCGGCAATTTGGGACCAGGGCTCTGCGTCGCCGTGGAGTCGTGCGTTGCTCGTCGTCTGCACGGTATAGAATGCCGCCGGGCCTCCCCGTGTATCAGCCATGGGAGGTTCTAATGCGGATCGCCAAGTACCGATCGTTCGCGTTCGTCGTCGCGCTGATCTCCACTGCGTCGGTCGTTGTCGCGCAGGACACGCCGGCATCCTCACCAACCACGCGTCTGATTCCGGTGTCGGGCATCCTGACGGATGCGGCGGGCACGCCGCTCGCCGGGGCGCAGATGGTCACGTTCGCGCTGTTCGACGAGGCGGAGGGAGCCACGCTGCTGTGGAGCGAGACGCAGACGGTCACGGCCGATGACCGCGGCCGCTATGTCGCGTATCTCGGGACGGCCGTTTCGTTGCCGTTGGACATCTTCCGTTCCGAACAGGCGCGCTGGCTGCAAGTGTCGGTGGCGGGCCGCGATCTGCCGCGCGTGATGCTAGTGGCGGTGCCGTATGCGCTGAAGGCGGCCGACGCCGAGACTGTGGGCGGGAAGCCGGCCTCGGCGTTCGTGCTCGCCGGCGAGCCGACAGTGGGCGCGAAAGGGACCATCAGTGCGGTCTCGTCGGTCATCGATCCGCTGGTCACGGCCGGCACTCCGGGCCGGCTGGCGGTGTTCACGACGGCGACGGACCTGGGCGATTCGGTCGTGTTCCAAACGGGCACGAACATCGGTGTCGGGACCGGCGCGCCGGCGGCGCCGCTCCATGTGGCGGCATCGCAGACGCCGGGGGCGTTCATCGACGTGTACAGCAACGCGTTGGGCGCGCTGCCGCTGGTGTCGCGCGCGGCGCGCGGCACGGTGTTCGCGCCGTTGCCGGTGCAGACCAACGACATCCTGGGCGGGCTGGCAGTGCGGGGCTACGCGCCGTCGGGGTTTACCGGAGGCAAGGGCCAGATCATGTTCCGCGCGGCGGAGAACTGGACGGACATGGCCAACGGGACGCTGCTGCAATTCATGACGACGCCGATCGGATCGACGACGTTTGCGGAGCGCATGCGGATCGATCCCGCCGGCCGTGTCCTGATTGGTACCGACTCCGCCCAGGCGATGACTGGGATTGCCAGACTTCGGGTTGTGGCATCTGGGGATACGGCTTGGGATGGCATCTATGGTGAAACGTCCGCTACGGGCGGGTGGGGCGTCCGAGGTTTCGCGGACAATGAAAATGGGACTGGCGTCTATGGGCAGGCAACCCAGGGTTATGGAGTTTATGCAACCTCGACCACGGGCACGCCTCTATACGCCTGGTCGCCGTCCGGTCCCACCATCGCGGCTTTTACGGGGATTGGCAATGTTGGGATCGGTATCAACAGTCCGCTGGACAAGCTCCACGTCGTGGGCGACATCCGCGTCGGCACCGGGGGTATCGGTTGCGTGAAGGACGCAGACGGCAGCGTGATTGCCGGCGCGTGTTCCTCGGACCGGCGGTTCAAGCGAGGCGTGACGCCGTTTGCCCGCAGCCTCGACATGGTCACGCGCCTGCAGCCGGTCTATTTCAACTGGCGCGCCGACGAGTTCCCCGAGCGCCATTTCGGCCTGACCCGTTCGTTTGGACTCATCGCGCAGGACGTCGAAGCGGTGCTGCCGGATCTCGTGACGACCGATGCGGAAGGCTACAAAGCCGTCAAGTACAACCAACTGCCGTTCTATATGCTGCAGGCGATCAAGGATCTGAAAGCAGAAAACGACGCACTCAAATTGGAAAGTGACCTACTGAAGCAGCAACTACAGACGCAGGAGGATCGGCTGCGCCGGTTGGAAGACGTTGTGCGCAGATAGAATATGGTTGGCCGGGATGGCGTTGATCAGCGAGATGTTCACGCGCGGCGTGCAGTCCATTCTGGATGATCTCGAGGACGGTGCGCGATGATTATCCGCGGCCCGATCTGGACGTGGCGCGCGTGGTGGATCTGGCGGCTGTTCAGGAGGCGTTAACCCCCGGATAGGGATCAGATCTCCCAGGTCTCGCGAAGCGCACACCGACCCGGCGGCATTTTTGTGCACGTCCATATTTCCGTCAAAGGGCGCCCGGCTGCGGCGCGACGCCCCTGCACTGTGACCCCTGTGTGACCCCAAGGAATGAAGGGACAGGCCGCGACGGCCACAATGCGCTGATTTGTTGGGTATTTTGGTGGGCCGCCCGGGGATCGAACCCGGGACACCCTGATTAAAAGTCAGGTGCTCTACCACTGAGCTAGCGGCCCGACCGGAGGGATCGATCCTACCATCCCGACCCGGGACCCAGGACGAGGGACCCGGGACCAGGGACGAGGGACCAGGGACCGCTAACGATCGATCTCGCGCAGCACGCGCGCCTCGATCGATCGAGCCGCGTGCGTCTCGTGCGTGCCGCTGGCGTTGTGGAATCCGATCCGCGCGTACAGCGCGTCGAGCGACGCCGCGTCGACGACGGCGGGGTCGCCGGCGACTTCGATCGCGTGCTGCAGCTCGTGCGCCAGCATCGCGACCAGATGTGCCTTGCGCAGATCCGCCCGCACCGTCACCCGCACGTACCGCGCGGCACCCGTCGCGGCGGCGAACTGCAGCTCGCCGGCGATGCGTCCGCGAGGGCGCATCTGCGGCGCGATGTGAACGATGACGTCGGAGTCCTCGATCCTGTCGACGAGCGTGCGCAAGGTCGCCGAGCGCGCGAGCCCGTAGGTCAGCGCATCACGCAGCCGCTCGACGGTCGGTCTGATATGAGTCGTCTCCGCCGTCCGCTCGGTCGCGGCCGCCGACGCGCCGCGCCACGGCAGCAGCATCGCGGCCGCCATGCCGGAAAGCAGCAGGATTTTGCGGGGCACGCCCGCCATCGGGCAACGGATGTGCCACGGCGATGAGGCCGAAAACCTCCCGCAAACACGGGAGAGGTTGTTGCGCGCGGCCGGCGGCTGCCGGATTTCCGGCGTTCAGCGGGTCGTATCGCCGTGTCGCCGCAGGACGGCGAGATGCTCGCGGACTTCGATCCGCGCGCGGACGAAGTCGGCGTGCTCGATCTTCAGCTCCTGACTGATGCGCCGGATCTCGTTGTCCTCGACGACCTGCACCGACGTGTCCGCCGCCGACACCGCGAACAGGCACCGGAGCAGACCGAGCCGCTGCTCCGGCGTCGTGACGGCGGCGAATTCACGCGCGACGATCAGATTGTGCGTGCCGCCGAAGCGGCGATTGTCGTCGAGCGCGAGACGCACGACCGCCTGCGCTTCGCGGTCGGAGAGGCGGCCCTCCTCCATCACGAGCTGCTTCATGACGGTGGCCTCGTCGGCGCTGATCGTCGAATCGGCGGACGCCACGCGGCCGAGCAGATACGCGAACCCGGCGACGTAGCGCGCGCGGTCGGGATCGAGGTGCTCGAGCAGGTCGACGACCGAGTCGAGCACCTCGCGCTCGGCCGGCGGCCGCTCGAGACCGAGCCAACGCCACACGTTCCACTGCTCCATCAGAACCTCTCGCGATACCAGTCCGCCGCGTCGTCGATCTCTCGCGGCGACAACGCGTGTCCCGTCTGATACCACCGCGTCGTCACATCCGCGCCGCCCGAGGCGAGTAGTTCCGCGAGCCGCTCGGTCGACACGGGCGGAACCATCTGGTCCGCACGGCTGGCCGAGATCAGGATCGGCACGCCGCGCAGATCTGGCACGGCGTCCGGCTCGAACGGCACCATCGGCCGCAGGAGAATGGCGCCGGCCAAAATGGCGACGTGCGGCTTCGTCAACAACAGGCTCGCCGCGATGTTCGCTCCGTTCGAGTATCCCACCGCGACGACGCGGTGGCGATCGAAACCGTATGCGTGCGACGCGGCGGCGACAAACGCGGCGAGCTCGCCCGTGCGGATGCGCAGATCCTCCAGGTCGAACACGCCTTCGGCAAGCCGCCGGAAGAACCGCGGCATGCCGTTCTCGAGCACGCGTCCACGCGGGCTGAGCACGGACGCGGACCGATCGATCGCCCGTGCGAGCGGCGCCAGGTCGTTCTCGTCGCCACCCGTGCCGTGCAGCGCGAGCAGCACCGGCCGCGCCGGATCGGCGCCCCGATGGAACCGATGCACGAAACGCATTTGCAAAGCATCGCCGGGAGGGGTCACCATGAGAACACATGTACCCCGTCCTCTTCCGAATCGGCAACTTCGAGGTGACGACGTTCGGCGTGATGGTGGCCGTGGGCGCCATGGCCGGCCTGTGGCTGTTCCGGCGCGAGCTCGCGCGCAGCCGCCTGCCCGACTCCGCGACCGACGCGGCAATCGCCGGCCTGCTCGGCGGCCTGATCGGCGCCAAGCTGCTCTACGTCGCCGAGCACATGTCGACGGAGTCCGCGTGGGATCTCCTCACCGATCGCGGCGGCATGAGCTGGTTCGGCGGGTTCGCCGGCGGCGTCGGCGCGGCGCTCGTGATGATGCGCATCAAGCGGTGGCCGATGGTGCCGGTCGTATCCGCCGCTACGCCGGCGTTGGCGATCGGCCACCTGCTCGGCCGGATCGGATGCTTTCTCGTCGGCGACGACTACGGGCGGCCGACATCGCTCCCATGGGGCGTCGCGTTTCCGGAAGGACTGCCGCCGACCGACGTTCCCGTTCATCCGACGCAACTCTACGAAGCGGCATTTCTCGGCGTGCTGACGTGGTTGCTGATCCGCTGGCGGCGCCGCGGCGTTACAGATCTCGACGTTGTCGGTCGATATCTGCTGTTGACTGCTGGGTTCCGATTCGCGCTGGAGTTCCTGCGCGTCAACGAGCGCGTCACCGGCCCGCTGACCGTCGCGCATCTCTTTGCCGCGGTGATCGCCGGGATCGGCGCGGTGATGATCGTGCGCGCGCGGCACTAACGTGCCTAGCACGATCGAGCTCATCCGTTCGTGCCCCGGCGGTCGAGACACCCTGTGTTATCGTGCGTCAACCTCTGAGCCGCATTCGCTGATGGACACCTGTCCCCGATGTCAGGGGCACCTGACCGACTCGCATCGATGCCCGCGCCGGCCAGCACTCGTGGCGCTGGAGATCGTGATCGCTGCCCTTGCCGGCGGTTTCGCCGGCCTGCTGATCGTTGCGATGCTCGACATGCGCGGCCAGATCGGCGACACGGACACGCTGTTCGTCGTCCTCGGCACCTCCGTCGTCGGCGTCGCGGTCAATCGTCTTTTCAGCTGACATCGTCTCCGGCAGCCTTCTTGCTCGAGCGGCACGGCGTGAGCCGAAAACCCGTTTCGGTGTCTCGATTTCCAACGTCGGCGCGAGCGGCCGTCCGTGCGCGGACGATACGTGTCGATTCCGGTGTCGAGCCGCACGCCCTCGTCGCTGACGGCGATCCGGCATCGCGCGCCGAGCGCGAGACAGAGCTTCGCGCAGCCGGCTTTCGTGTTTCGGTCGCGCGCACCGGCTTCGAGGCAATCGTCAAGGCCTCCTGCCACGTGCCGGACCTGATTCTGCTGGATGACTCGCTGGTGGATATCGATGCCGCGGAAACGGCACGCCTGATTGCGACCTGCCCCGTCACCGCGCACATCCCGATCGTCCGGCTCTCACGCGGACGCCGCGTGCCAAGGCGGCTTCTCACCGACCTGCGGCGAGTCGCGGTTTAGTCCGTGCTGCAGGCGTCCTGCTCGGCGAGCCCTGCCACCGCGCGAATGAGCGTCTCGTGATCGACAGGTTTGCAGAGATGCAGCGCGAATCCCGCCTCGGCCGCCCGGCGCGCGTCTTCGGCTGACGTGTACCCGGTGAGCGCAATCGCGGGCGGCGGCACCGATTCTCGCGACGCTATTTCGCGCAGCAGCTCGTAGCCGTTCATGTTCGGCATGGCGATGTCGGCGACCATCACGTGCGGCCTGAAGCTGCCGACGACGTCGAGCGCGGTGGCCGCGGAGCTGACGACCATCACGTCCGCTCCGGCGGCGCGCAGCATCATCAGCAGCAGCTCCCGCGAGTCCTCGTCATCATCGACGGCGAGCACGCGCACGCCCCGCAGCGTCCACGTCTGCGCGCGCGTCTCGACGCCGCCTGCGACCGCCGGCGTGGGCTGGCGGAACGGCAGCGTGACGACGAAGCGCGCACCCTTGCCGGCGCCCTCGCTTTCGACCGTGACGGTGCCCCCGTGCAGATCGACGAGATGGCGGACGATCGCCAGCCCGAGCCCGAGCCCGCCATGGCTGCGCGTCGTGCTGCTGTCAGCCTGACGGAAGCGCTCGAACACGTGCGGGAGAAACGCCGGGTCGATCCCGACGCCGCTGTCGGCCACGGCGATCTGCACCGCCCCGCCGACCTGCTCGACCGAGAGATCGACGCGGCCGTGTGGCGGCGTGAACTTCACCGCGTTGGAGAGCAGATTCCAGATTACCTGCTGCAGCCGGTCCGGGTCGCCGATGACTTCACCCGCGAGCGGCGTGAGCGAAACGCCGAGATCGATCTGCCGGGCGCGAACGGCGGGACGCACGGAATCGACGGCCGCCAGGACGACGGCCTGGAGATCGACAGCCTGCTCCTGGAGGCGCAGCTTGCCGGTCATCACGCGGGAGACGTCGAGCAGGTCGTTGATCAGCACCGCCTGCGCATGTGCGTTGCGCTCGACGCTCTCGAGGGCGCGCCGGCGCGACGCGTCGTCGAGGTTCGCGGACTTCAGCATCTGCGTCCAGCCGAGCAGCGCGTTGAGCGGCGTGCGCAGCTCGTGCGAAAGCGTCGCCAGGAAGTCCTCCTTCAAGCGATTGGCATCCTGAACGCTTCGATACAGCAGCGCGTTGTCCAGCGCGAGCCCCGCGCGCGCCGCCACCTCCTCCACGAGGGCCACTTCCTCGGACTCGTACTTCCGCGATTCGTCGAACGATCCGACGGTCAGGAGGCCGAGCGTGCGGCCGCGCGCGCGGAGCGGCGCCATCATGAACGCCCGCGCGCCGAACCTCTGGAGCAGGTCCAGGTGCTCGCGACTCTGCGCGGCGCGGACGAGAAGGTCCGGCGCGAACTGGTTGACGACGAGCACGTCGCCACCGCGTATGGCGTGGGCGGCGGGACTGTCGACGTTGAGCGACGGCGGGTATCGCTGCAGCGCGTCGCCGACCTCCCGTTTCGCGGGGTCGTGGACGACGAAGCTGACGCGCTGAAACGCGCCATTCTCCTGGAGCACGTCGATAACGCAATAGTCACCAAACACCGGCACCGCCAGCCGCGCCAGCTCCGCCAGCGACGACTCGTATTCGAGCGACGAGGCCAGCGCCTGGCTCGCATCCGCGAGGAGCCGCTGCTGGCGCATGACCTTGCGCTGCGCCGTGACGTCGATAGCGACCGCCACGCCGCCGCGGATGTGCCCGTCCTCTCCCGTGAGCGGCGTCGCGAACACGTTGAGCGCCGTGCGGCGGCCGTCCGCATGCACGATCTCGAAGGTCTCGTCGCGCACCTCGGTTCGCGTGCGGACCGCACGCTGCAGCGGAAACTCATCGCGCGGGATCGGCTCCCCTGCGTGCAGCGCCGTGAACGGCAGCCGCACGTCGGGATCGGTGAAGACAAGGTCCTGTGACGGCGCGATGCCGAGGACTTTCGCGAAGGCAAGGTTGACGCGGACGTGCGCGCATGCCGGGTCGTCGGTGATGGCAATGAAGATCGACAGAACGTCGAACAGGCGTTCGACTTCCGCGGTGCTCTCCTGAAGGTAGGCGGCGAGCGAACGAATCGGAGACATCGGCGCACGGCGAGGCGGCCCGGGCAGCCGGCCTCATCGGTCGATTGTACACCTCGTGGACGCACTGACGCGGCGCGGCTTGTCGCCGACGGCGCACACGGTTAAGCTACGGTGCAGGTATGGCGTCACACGCACGACGACTGCTCGCACTCGTCATCGTCTTCGCCGCAATCACGGCGCCGCGCGCAGGCACCGCGCCTGCGCCGCCGCGCATCATCGCCATCGGCGACGTGCACGGCGCAGCCGGCGCCTTCGTCGGCATCTTGCAGCGGGCGGGACTCATCGACGCGCAGCGGCGCTGGAGCGGCGGCAAGGCGGTCCTCGTGCAGACAGGCGACCTGACCGACCGCGGCGCCGCCGTGAGCGAGACGCTCGACCTGCTGATGGCGCTCGAGAAACAGGCCGCGTCGGCGGGTGGCAAGGTCCACATGCTGCTCGGCAATCACGAAGTCATGAACATGCTCGGCGAGATGCGCGACGTCGCCCCCGAAACCGCGGCGAGCTTCGGCGGCGAGGCGGCGTACCTCGCCGCGTTCGCGAAGGACGGACGCTACGGCAAGTGGCTACGCTCGAAGCCGATTGCCGTCCAGATCGAGGGCACAGCGTTCATGCACGCGGGCATCAACCTGGAGTTCACGACCGAGTCGCTCGACTCGCTGAATCGCCGCGTGCGCCGGGAGATCGATCAGTGGGATGCCGCGGTGCGTCTGCTCCACGAGAAGAAGCTCGTCGGACCGGCCCCGCTGCTCATCGACGTCGTCAACGCCGCGCGCACCGAGATCGATCGCCTCAACGCCGCGATCAAAGAGGAGAAGATTCCCGACGACGCGCAGAGGATTGCCGCGCTGGTCCCGCCGGCCGCGAACATCCAGTTGTCCGCGTTGTTCCACGGCGACGGCCCGATGTGGTACCGCGGCTTCTCGACGTGGAGCGACGAAGAAGGCACGGCGCGCATGAGCGCCGTGCTGAAGCAGCATCGCGTCCGCCGTTTCGTCACCGGTCACACGCCGCAGCCGGACGGCCGCATCACGGAGCGCTTCGGCGGATCGCTGTTCCTGATCGACACCGGCATGCTCGGCGGCAAGACCTATCCGAAAGGGCGCGCGTCGGCGCTCGATCTCCAGACGTCGGGCGCGACGCCGCTCTACGTCGAGTGATTCGAACCCCCGTGAATCCTCAGCGCTCGGAGTCCGGCGCCGTGAATCTGCGATCGAGTGCGGCGGCGAGCTCGACCAGCCTGACGAACTCAGCGCGATAGCCGTCCTCGTCCCGGCCGCGATGTTCGCGGGCCAGCGAGACGACCTGCGTCCACGACCCGTCGCCGCGGAACTCGGACCGTCGCAGCAGCATGCCGAACTCCGCGACCGCTGCCGCGAAGCCAAGATTCGCGGACATGCGCGCCGCCGTGCTGCGCACCGGAAACTCGAGCAGCTTGCTGCTGTCGCCATCCGGCGCCTTGTAGCGCAGCTTCACCGTCATCAGCTCGTCCGAGTTCGTCGCCACCGCGGCCGGCCTCTCCGATTCGCGCTGGTACTTGAGCGGATCGACGGCGCCGCTGATCGGCTCGCCGGGAGGAATGAGCTCGTAGAGCGCCGTCACGGTGTGGCCCGCGCCGAGCTCGCCGGCGTCCTTCCGGTCGTTGTTGAAGTCTTCCTTCCGCAGCACGCGGTTCTCGTAGCCGATCAGGCGATAGGCGCTCACGAAGCGCGGATTGAACTCGATCTGCACCTTGACGTCCTTTGCCACGGTGACGAGCGTCGCCCCCGCCTCCTTGATCAGGACACGCTGCCCTTCCGACACCGAGTCCAGGTACGAATAGTTGCCGTTCCCCTTGTCAGCCAGCATCTCCATCGTCGAGTCCTTCAGGTTGTCGTCGCCGACACCGAGGACCGACAGGAAGATGCCGCGCTCGCGCTTCGACTCAATCAGCTTCAGCAGATCGGCGTGGCTCGTGATGCCGACGTTGAAGTCGCCGTCGGTGGCGAGGATCACGCGGTTGATGCCGTCCTTGCGGACGTTCTCCGACGCGATGTCGTAAGCGAGCTGAATGCCGGATGCGCCGTTCGTCGATCCGCCGGCGTGCAGCTGCTCGATCGCGTGCTTGATGACTTCCTTCCGCGAGCCCTTCGTCGCCGGCAGCGCGAGGCCGCTGTGGCCGGCGTAGACGACGATCGCGACGGTGTCCTCCGGCCGCAGCGTGTCCACGAGCATCTGCATGGCCGTCTTCACGAGCGGCAGCCGGTTCACCGGCTGCATCGACCCGGAGACGTCGAGCAGGAATGTGAGATTGCGCGGCGGAGTCCGTTCCTGCTTGATCGGCGTGCTCCGCAGGCCGACGAGCACCAGCTTGTGCTTCGGGCTCCACGGCGCCGGACCAACCTCCGTCGTCACCGAGACGGGAGCCTCGCCGCGGGGCTCGGGATAATCGAACGTGAAGTAGTTGATCAGCTCCTCGATACGTACGGCATCTGCGGGCGGGAGCGTGCCGGAATTGAGGAAGCGGCGAACGTTGGCGTACGACGCGGTGTCCACGTCGATCGAGAACGTCGAGAGCGGATGCTCGGTGACACGGCGGAACCGGTTCTCTTCGATGCGCGCGTACGAGGCCGTGTCCGGATATACCGTGACGTATCCGCGTCCGAGCAGCGCGTCGTGAACCGCCACCGGGGCGCCAGGCGGAGGCGGAGCGCCCGGTATTCCCCCGACCACGCCACCTACGACGCCACCGGCGACGCCGCCGCGACCAGAGCTGGCGCCCAGCACGGCTCGGATCTCCGCTGAAGCAGACTGCACCTCCACGGTCTCCGTCAGCGCGCCGACCTTCAGGACAACGCGCAACGGGCCGGGAGCGACATCGCCGATCGTGACGCGAACGTCAGTCGTCACGAACCCGACGAGAATGTGCCGGACGACGTACTCGCCGCGGGCGACGTTCGCGAACTGCCAGACGCCCTTCTCGTCGGTCACCGTGCGGCGCTCGACGGTGCTGCCCTTCCGCAACTCGACGCTGACACCAGGGATCGCAGCGCCGGCGGGGTCGACGACGGTTCCGGAGATCGTGTGGGTTTGCGGTGGAGCGGCGTGTCCGAGGGTCGTCAGGCAGACGATCAGCAGCGACGCGAATACTCGCATACAACCCTCCGCTGGATGGCTGGCGACCTGCGACAGCACATCTGCTGCCAGCAGCAGCCGTTGCGTGTCCGGACCTTTAGCAGGCCGCTGAAAACTGCCGGCCTGCAAAGACCAACTCCCAAAGACCAAAGAACCAAGCACAGATCATTGGCCTTTGGTCCTTGGCGATTGGTCTTTGACAGCGTCAGCTTCCCTCTTTAGACCCCGAATGCGCGGATTCGGACGGGCTGACCGGATCCGGAATCGCGGAATTTGGATCGGCGGCGCCCGCTGACGCCTCGCTGTCACGATTTCTTCACATGGCCGGCACCGCGCCGCCACGGGCGAGCCGTCCCTAAGGACATGAAGCACAAAGCCCTCACCGCCGCGTTCGCCGTCGCCGGGGCGACGACCATCGGCCTCGGCGCTTCCTACGCGCGCCGGAGCGACGAAACGCCGGAGATCGTCTCGGCGGTCGTGTCGAGGCAGTCGATCGTCAGCACGATCACCGCGTCCGGCACGCTCGAGGCGGTCAGCATGGTGAGCGTCGGCACGCAGGTGTCCGGCAGCGTGCTGTCGCTCCATGCCGACTTCAATTCCGTCGTGCGCAAAGGCCAGGTGATCGCGCGGCTGGAGCCTTCGCTGTACGAAAGCGCGATCGAGCAGGCCGGCGCGAACCTCGAGAAGGCCGAAGCCGATCTCGAGCGCCTGAGGGTCGCAGCCGCCGACGCGGAGACGAAGCGGGATCGCACGCGGGCGCTGTGGGAGCGGCAGCTCGTGTCGGCGAACGACATGGACGCGGCCGACGTTGCGGTCAACTCCGCCCGCGCGCAGGTGCGGTCGGCGGACGCGCAGAAGACGCAGGCGGCCGCCAACCTGACGCAGGCGCGCGTGAACCTCGCGAAGACCGTCATCCTCGCGCCCATCGACGGCATCGTCGTCGCGCGGAACGTGGACGTCGGCCAGACGGTCGCCGCGAGCCTCCAGGCGCCAACGCTGTTCGTCATTGCCGCCGATCTTTCGCAGATGCAGCTCAAGGCGAGCATCGACGAAGCCGACGTCGGCCGGATTGCGCAGGGGCAGAACGTCTCCTTCACGGTCGACGCGTATCCGGGCGAATCGTTCAGGGGTACGGTGCGCCAGGTGCGCCTCAATCCGACGGTCGAGCAGAACGTCGTCACCTACGCGGCAATCATCACCGCGCCGAATGCGGGCCTGAAGCTGCGCCCGGGCATGACGGCGAGCGCGACGGCGGAGGTCGCCCGGCGCGACAACGTCCTCACCGTCCCTTCGGCGGCGCTGCGGCTTCGGCCGGGGTCGAATACGCTGTCGATCCTGGAGGGCACGTCGATGCGAACCGTCAGCGTGAAGACCGGAATCAGCGATGCGACGTCCACCGAGATCGCCGACGGCGCGATCCAGGAAGGCGCGCGTGTCGTGACGCGAATCGGATCGGCCCAGAGCGCGCGCTCCACGACGAGCTCGCCGGCCACCAGAAGCCCGCTGATGGCCGGACCGCCGGTACCGCCACCGCGGTGAGCGTCAGCGGATCGTGATGTTGGATGTCGCGGCGTGGGCGTGTCGTCGCGATGCGACCAACGGCGCTTCGCGAGCCAGCCTGACGAGGGAGACAGGATACGGGCTGTTGTGCCGCGGATCCTCGCTCTCGTAGATGACCCAGAGCGTGCCGCCGACCGCCGGCGTCTTGCTCGCCCGGGTCGTCTGACCAGTGAAGCGTGCGCCGCTGAGCGTCCGGAATTCGTAGCGGACCGTCTCGCCGTGCTGCCCTTTGGTGCGTTGCGTCACGGTCGCAAGGGCGGCTCGCCCTTCCGCCAGCAGTCGTCGCTGGCGAAACAATGGGATCGTCAGCAGCGCGCCACTGGCAATGCCCGCCAGGCCTGCGAGGTACGGAACCCCTGCCGGCACTGTCCGGGGCTCACGCCCCCATGCAAAGCTCCGCTCGGGTCGCTCGTCGTCGAAGCGTACGGGGATGATCGAGCCGGGCTCGAGGCTCTCCCACAGCGCCCGCGACGCTCGCGCCTCACCCGGCAACCGGCGGCCGTTCACCGTGTATTCGTAGGCGACCCACCGCGGCCGATCGTCGCCGCTCGCGCGCCACTTCCGCGTGACGACGGCGCTCGTCACGATCGCGTGTTCGCGGAAAGCGCGCACGTCGTCACGTCCGCCGAGTGCTTTCACGCCGAGGCCGATAGCGGCGGCCTGGCCGCCGATGACGAGCGCGGCCGCCGAGACGAGGAGCACCCAGCCACCGCCGGTCCATCGAACCTCCCGGGGACGCATGCGATCCAGTCCGGCCGGAAGGGCGAGACTTTTCTCCGTGTTCGTTGTCTGCACGTGTCGACGCATGGCGATCACTCCGCCTGATCGAGGTTCCCGCGCTTCGGCTCGCGGCCCGCTTCGCGCAGCGCGCGCCGCAGCAGGAACTCGATCTGCGCGTTGAGGCTGCGCAGATCGCTGTCGGCCCAGCGCTGCAGCGCTTCGTGGATGGCCGGATCGAGTCGCACGAGAAAGGTCTTCCGCTCCGCCATCTTATTGGTACAACGTGCCCGTGTTGACCACCGGCTGCGCGTCGCGATCGCTGCACAGCACGACCAGCAGGTTGCTGACCATCGCCGCCTTCCGCTCTTCGTCGAGCGCCACGACGCGCTTTTCGCTCAGATGGTCCAGCGCCATTTCGACCATCCCGACGGCGCCCTCGACGATCTTCTGGCGCGCGGCGATGATTGCCGCAGCCTGCTGGCGACGCAGCATCGCGTTCGCGATTTCCGGCGCGTACGCGAGGTGGCTGAGGCGCGCCTCGATGACCTCGACGCCGGCCTTCGCGAGCCGTTCCTGAATCTCCGCCTTCAGCCGCTGTGAGATCTCCAGCGCCGACAGCCGCAGAGACATCTGCTCGTCCTCATGCGCGTCGTATGGATAGGTCGTCGCCAGGTTGCGCACTGCGGCCTCGCTCTGCACGTGCACGAACTGCTCGAAGTCGTCCACGTGGAACAGCGCTTCGGCCGTTTCGATCACGCGCCACACGATCACGGCCGCGATCTCAATCGGGTTTCCGTCGCGGTCGTTGACCTTGAGCTTGCTGCTCTCGAAGTTCCGGACGCGAAGCGAGATGCGGCGGCGAACCGTCAGCGGATTCACCCACCAGAACCCCTGCTGTTTGATGGTTCCCTTGTAGACGCCGAACAGCACCACCGCCTTGGCCTCGTTCGGATTGACGACAGTCAAACCGAACAGGGACCCTGCCGACACCACCGCGACGAGGATCCACGTGAGAATCAGCCAGGGCGTCGAGTCGCGAATGGCGATGACGAGCGCGGGAATGGAATAGGCGAGCACCGCGATGAGCACGACCGCCATCAGCCAGCCTGACCACCCTTTGATTTCCTGTTCACGCAACATCAACAGACCTCCTGAATGGATGACATCATAGTGATATCATACTGTCATCACCGGTGGTCAAGGACTATATTGGGCGTGTTTTCAATAACTTCGGGTGTGCCGCTACCGGCGCCCGGTCTTTTCCTGCGTGAGGATGTGATCGCAGCCGCGCGCGGCGAGCGCCATCATCGTCAGCGTCGGGTGCTTGTCGCCGGTCGAGGGGAAGGCGTTGCCGCCGAAGACATAGAGGTTGGGGATGTCGTGCGTCTGGCAGTAGGAATTGAGCACGCCGTCGCGCGGGTCAGCGCTCATGCGCGCGGTGCCGACTTCGTGGATCATCGTCGAGAGCGGCCGGCGGCGCGGCTTCGCCGGCTCGGGGCGCGCCGGGTTCGCGGTCGGTGAGCCCTCGGCACCGGGGAAACCGGCCGGCGTCGCCGGGCCCTGCATGATTTCGCCGCCCGCCTTCCTGAACCACTCCTCGGCTTTCTGCTGGAAGTCCTCGATCAACTTGTATTCGTTGTCGCCGAAGGTGAGGTGGATCTTGATGACGGGGATGCCCCACGCGTCCGTCACCTCCGGATCCAGTTCGACGAAGTTCTCCTTCCGCGCGAGCATCTCGGCGCCGGCGATCCAGACACGCGCCTGCGCAACGTAGCGGCTCTTCACCTCTTTCTTCCATTCGGAGCCGTAGCCGGGCAGGTTCGGCGCGAACGACGGGTATTCCGTCTGCCCGCCAGTCGCGTTGAACATGTAGCCGCGGATGAAGTCCTTGCGCCGTGTCTTGCTGTCGATGTTCTGAAACGGCGCCACCATGATGCCGGACGCCTTGCCGTCATCGAGCCGGCTCGGCCCGCCTTTGAGCGCCGGCAGGATCCCGCTGACGCCGCCGCCGCCGACCTGGTCCATGAAGTAGTAGCCAAGCAGCCCGCTCGAATTCGCAAGGCCGCCTTTCTCCGAAAGGAGCAGCAGGCGCGTGTTCTCGAGCGTCGATGCCGCGAGGATCACGTAGCGTGCATCGACGTCGATCGATTTCTTCGTGTGGCGTTCGATGTAGGTCACGCCCTGCGCGCGGTTCTCGCGATTCATGCGAACGCGAGCGACGACGGCGTCGCAGCGAACCTCGAGCCTGCCGGTCTTCAGCGCCGGCGGCAGCGTGACGGCGACGGGATTGAACATCGCGCCGACCTCGCAGCCGTTCACGCAGTTGCCGCAGTAGTGGCATGACGGCCGGCCGTTGAGCGGCCGTGTCAGCTGCGAGACGCGCCGCTGCGTCACCGGCCAGCCGAGGCTCTTCGCCGCCGCGAAGAAGATCGTCTCGGCGCAGTTCAGCGGCATCGGCGGCAGGAACGGACCGTCAGGAAGCTGCGGCCAGCCGTCCTTGTTGCCGCTGACGCCGACGAAACTCTCGATGCGGTCGTAGTACGGCTTGACGTCGGCGTAGCCGATCGGCCAGTTGACGCCGTAGCCATCGAGCGACGCGGCCTTGAACTCGTAGTCCCCCATCCGATCCGTCGCGCGCGCCCAGTGCATCGTGCGCCCGCCGAGACACCGCGAGCGTCCCCACCGGTAGACCGTGTCCGGCCCCGTCGTGTAGGGGTTCTCGAGGTTGTCGATCATGATGCGGTAGTTCCGCTCGCTGCCCGCGTAGCGCCGCAGCAGGCCCGGCCTGCCGCGGCCGCGGTAGTCCATCTCGTAGAGGAAGCGATGGCGGAACTCTTCGTGCGGCTCGATCTTCGCGCCGGCTTCGAGCATGAGGACTTTCATCCCCGCGCGCGTCAGCTCCATCGCCGCCCACCCGCCACACGCGCCCGAACCCACGATAACGGCGTCATATGTCATGGTCCCTAGTCCCTGGTCCCTGGTCACGGGTCCCTGGTCACGGGTCCCTGGTCACGGGTCCCTGGTCACGGGCCTGGTCCCTGGTCACGGGTCCCTGGTCACGGGTCCTGGTCACGGGTCCCTGGTCACGGGACCCTGGACCACGGACTCGGGACTCGGGACCAGGGACTTGCGACCAGGGACCAGGGACCAGGGACCAGGGACCAGGGACTATGCACCATGTTCCGAATGCGCGCAGCCGGGGAACGTCGCGTTGAAGGAATTGCCGCGATAGTCGAGCGCTTCGATCGTGCCCGCGCGCGAGGTGTAGAACGCGAACGTGTTCTCCTGCTTGATCAGGCGATACGCAAAGTAGGCCGGGTGCTTCGCGCCGCGCTCGCGCTCCGGGCGCGAGATCTCCTCGACAATCGCGGCGCGGCGAGCGGCGTCCGCGCCGTGAAAGCCGGCGTCGCGCAGCGCGGCCATCGCGCGACGCCACTGGCGCTGCGTGTCCGGGGCCGCCTCGCCTGACGCGGCAAGCACGAAGTCGATGAAGTGCGCGCAGTGCGCCTCCTTTGCTCCAGGCGTGTCGTCGGTCGGAATCAGGATCTCGGTGAACGCCTGCAGCGCGGCGAAATCCTCGACGTCGAAGAACTTCGGAGCATAATTGCGCAGCAGCGGCGGCTCGGGCGGCGCATACGGACGGCTGCCGGCCTGCTCTGCCGGCGCAGCCCGGAGCCAGACGGAGAAGAACTCGCCTGCGCCCGGCAGCGTCACCGCCATCGCCGCCAGCCGCATGAGCTCACGCCGGCCGGTATCGAGCTCCTGGTCGTCGGACATGGGGCCAGATAATACGCCCACACCGCGCGATCCGGTGTCTAAGCTGTGAACGCCATGCTCGAAGCACGCCATCTCACCAAACGCTTCTTCGGGGTCACGGCCGTGGACGACGTCACGTTCGTGCTGCGGCCGGGCGAGGTCGTCGGCTATCTGGGGCGAAACGGGTCCGGCAAGACGACGACGGCGCGCATGCTCACCGGCCTGCTGGAACCGAGCGCAGGCAGCGTGCTGTTCAAGGGAACCGACATCGCCGCCGACCCGATCGCGTATCGCCGCCGGCTCGGCTACGTACCCGAGGAACCGCATCTCTATGCGTTCCTCTCCGGCCGTGAGTACCTCGAGCTGGTCGGCCGGCTGCGCGAGCTCGAGCCGGCACAGCTCGATCGGAAGATCGCTGCGTTCCTGGAGCTACTTGGTCTCTCGACGGCCGCCGATCAGACCATCGCGTCGTACTCGAAAGGCATGAAGCAGAAGGTGCTGATCGCCGGCGCTCTGCTCCACGATCCGGACGTCCTCGTCTTCGACGAGCCGGACTCCGGTCTCGACGTGACGACAACGATCGTCCTGCGGCATCTGCTGAACATCCTCGCGGCGCGCGGCAGAGCCATCCTCTACAGCTCGCACGTGCTGGAGCTCGTCGAGAAGCTGTGCACGAGGGTGATCGTGCTCCACGAAGGGCGCATGGTGGCCGACGACTCCGTCGAGCGGCTGCGGGCAACCGCAGCGACCAGCTCGCTCGACGGCGTGTTCGCTCAGCTCTCCGCGAGCGCCGATCCCGCGCGCACCGCGCACGCGATCGCCGACGTCGTCACATGGCCTGCGTAGATCGATGATGACGATCGCCTCTCCGGCGACCCGGCTGCTGGTCAGACGCTTTCTTCAAGGCCTGCTCCACAACGATCTGCTGTCGCCGGACAGCGATCGGCGCGAGAGCATTGCGACGTGGACGGCGGCGCTGATCACGGTGGGTGTGTTCGCGTCCGGGCTTCTGACGCTCAGGTACCTGATTCCGCCGTTTCCGTCGGGCGGCCGCACGGCTGTCGCCATGCTCGACGACACGTTCCTGTTCGTCGGCTGGTCGCTGGTCGTCGGCGCCAGCGTTGCCGTCGTGCAGTGGAACGCGCTGCCGCTCGACGCGCGCGACGCCGCCGTCCTCGGCACCCTGCCGGTGGAGCGAGCAACGATCGCGCACGCGAAGCTGACGGCTCTCGTGATCTTCGCGTCAGGGCTCGCAGTCGCGCTGAACGCCGCCCCGAGCGTGATCTATCCCGTGCTGATCGAAAGCAAGCTCGGAGGGGGGACCGTCGACATTGCGCAGCTCGTGTGCGCCCACTTGCTGAGCACGATGGCTGCCGCGTGGTTCGGCTTCACCGCCGTCGTCGCGATTCGCGAGGTGACGCGGGCGATCGTGGGCGGCGTGCTGTTCGCGCGAATCGGGCCGGCGCTGCAGTCGGGACTGCTCGTCGTGTGCGTCATCGGCTTCCTGCTGCTGCCCGGCGCGAGTTCGCGCGTCGCGCGCACGTGGCTGGACGACAGCGAATCGTGGCGACGAGTCGTGCCGGTGCTCTGGTTCGTGGGGCTGCACGACACGCTCGCCGGCGACGCGGTGATCGGCGTGCCGCCGCCGGAGTTGCCCCCGTACATCGCGCGCTTCGAACGTCAGGCCATGCCGCTGTATGTCGGCCGGATTCCAATCATGCGTCGCCTCGCCGGCGTCGCGGGGCTCGTGTTCGGCATCGCGGCGCTCGGGGCGGTGGCGGCGTTTCTCTGGAACAGCCGTCGCCTCACGGCGGCGCAGCCAATCCGCCACCGCTCGCGCCTGGCGCCGCTCACGCACTGGCTCCTACGTCACGTCGTCGCGCGACGGCAGGGTGTGCGCGCCGGTTTCTTCTTCGCGGTTCAATGCTTCGCGCGGAGCGCGCCGCACCGCGCGGCGATTGGCGTCGCGATTGCCGTCGGCCTCGCGGCAACGTTGGTGAACACGGATCTTCAGCGCTCGACCGGGACGAGCGTCCCACTGTCGTTCCTCGGGTCCCAGTACGCGCTTCTCGCGGCGCTCGTCGTTGCCTTCGGTCACATCATCCGCACGCCCGCCGACATCCGCGCGAACTGGGTTTTCCAGCTCGCCTGGACGGGCGACGAGCGTCCATACATGGCGGGCGTCAAGCGCGCAGCGCTCCTGAGCCTCGTCTTGCCCGCGCTCGTCGCGCTGCTGCCGCTGAACGTCGTCGTGCTGGGATGGCGCACGGCATGCTGGCACGCGGCGAACGGTCTGCTCGTCGCGCTGGCGATGCTCGGGGTGGTGATGCTGAACACGCGCAAGCTGCCGCTGGCATCGACGTTTGCGCCGCTCGAGAACGTCCGGTGGGTGGCACCGGTGGGGCTCGTCGCGTTTCTGGCGCTCACGTCGCTGTTCGTCCTCGTCGAGCGCGCGGCGCTCGCGAGCGGTCGCCGTTCGCTCGCCGTCGCCGGCACGCTCGCGACGGTGGTCCTGCTGGTGCGAGTCGCCGGCTGGGTGCGCCGCCGTGGCCGCACCGTCGTCATCGATTTCAACGAGTTCCCGCCCCCCGCCCAGACCCTGAACCTGACCGACTGAAAACCGTGACACTCACCGTTTTTCGTTTTTCGTAAAACGGTGAGTGTCACGGTTTCTCGAAATGAGACATGAGAGTGGGCAGACTCTGCAACCTCTCCGCGCGCGGCGCCGAACATTTGCGACCGGCCCTCCGTCTCTCCGGGTACCTCCACCTGCGAAATCAGGCCCAAGCCTAAGAGAATCGATGCCGGCCCTCGTTCAGGATGTTCGCTACGCGCTGCGCTTTCTGCTGAAAGCGCCCGGGTTCACCTTCCCTGCCCTGCTCACGCTCGCGCTCGGTGTCGGCGCCAACACCGCGATGCTCTCGGTCGTCAACGCGGTGATGCTGCGACCGCTGCCCGGCATCGCCGCCCCCGACCGCCTCTTGTGGATCGGAGCGGTGGACAGACGCAGCGGGCACGAACGGATGCTCCAGGCATCCGAGGTCGATGCAGTCGCCGCGCTCGGTGTCTTCGAGGGGCTCGCCGCATCCGTGCCGCTGTCGCTCAACTTCGCCGGACGCGGCGAGCCGCAGCGCATTTCGGCGGCTCTCGTGAACGCCAGCTATTTCGCGACGCTCGGGGTCAAGCCGGCGATTGGCCGCCTGACCGGCGCGGACCCCGATCGCGCAATCCTGTCGTGGGACTTCTGGCAGCGATACTTCGAGAGCGATCCCGCAATCGTCGGCCGGCCCGTGCTCCTCAACGGTCAGTCGTTCATCGTCGCGGGAGTCACGCCCAGAGGGTTCATCGGCACGGAACTCGCCGATCATCCGCCGATGCTGTGGGCGCTGGTGACACCCGGTCGATCGAGCGCGCTCGATCCGGCCGGCGACGTTCGCTTCTATCTGGCTGGACGGCTGCGATCCGGCGTCACGCTCCCGCAGGCGCAGGCGGCGCTCGCGCTGCTGGCAGCCCGTCTCCAGCCTGCGCCATCAACGCGCGACGCCGATACGAACTTCCGCCTCGCGCCGCTCACCGGCGGTGTCCGGCCGGCCGATCGCGGGGACGCGCTGTCGGTCGCGCTCATCGGCTTTGCCGTCGTCGGCGCGGTGCTGCTCATCGCCTGCGCCAACGTCGCCGGGCTACTGCTGGCGCGGGCATCGCGCCGCGAGCGTGAGATGGGGATGCGCATTGCGCTCGGCGCGGGCCGCTGGCGCCTCGTGCGGCAACTGCTCACCGAAAGCGCGCTGCTCGCCTCGGCCGCCGCCGTTGGCGGACTGCTGGTTGCGTGGTGGGGCACGGGCGCACTCGTCAGCGCCCTGGCGATCCCGCTGCCGCTCGACGTGCGTCCTGACGCCACGGTACTCGCGGGCACGCTCGCCGCGTCCGCAATTGCCGTGCTGGCGTTCGGGATGGTGCCGGCGCTCTACGCGTCGCGGCCCGATGTCGCGGCCGCGATCGCCGGCGCGACGGTGGCCGGTACGCCCCGCCGCCGCGCACGCCTGCAGCGGCGCTTCGTCATCACGCAGATCGCACTCTCGCTCGTACTGCTGGCCACGGCCGCGATGCTGCTGCGGCACCTGCACGACGCGACCGCTGCCGACACGCGCATGGGCGATGCCGACCGGCTTCTCGTCGCGTCGTTCGACCTTGCCGGTCAGGGCTACTCACCGGAGCGGCAGCGCGCGTTCGGCCGCGAGCTGCTCGGCCGACTCGAAGACGTTCCTGCCGTCGAATCGGCGAGCATCGCGTCGCTCGTGCCTCTCGGCGGTGCCCGCATCGGCACGCACGTTCAACTCGCGGGCGCAGGCGATGCGGCACGGCGCACGGCCTACTGCAATTGGGTCTGGCCCGGCTACTTCCGGACTGTCGGGGCGCGCCTGGCGCGAGGGCGCGATTTCGCCGAGGCGGACAACGAGGGCGCCGCGCCCGTCGCCATCGTCAACGAAACCATGTCGCGGCAGTTCTGGCCCGGCGAGGACGCGATCGGCAAACGGTTCCGCATGGGGCGCGCGGACGTCACGGTCGTCGGCCTCAGCGCGGATACGCCGTACGACGCGGTCGGCGACCGCGCCGCGCCGTTCGTCTTCTTTCCTTCCGCGCAGGAGTCGGTGCGCCGCATGCCGACCGGACTGGTCGTCCGCGCGACGCACGACGCATCAGACTTGCTGCCGATCGTCCGCGGCGTCGTCGCGCAGATGGACCCGGCCCTTCCGTTGTTCGACGCGCGGACGATCCAGTCGGTCGTCCGTGAGCGCCGCGCTCCGCAGCGCGCCGCGTCGCTGGTCCTCGATCTCTTCGGCCTGCTGGCGCTGCTGCTGACGACGACCGGCGTGTACGGGGTGATGGCGTACGCCGTCGAGCGACGAACGCGGGAGATCGGCGTCCGCGTCGCGCTCGGCGCGCGCGCGATCGACGTCATGGGACTGATGATGCGCGAGGGCGCATCGCTGGCCGGCGCCGGAGTCGCCGCCGGAGTCCTCGCCGCCGTCGCGGCGACCCGCGCGCTCGCGGCCGTTGCCGAATTGGAGCCGGCGAGCCCCGCTCTGCTCGCCGCCGTCTCGTCACTCGTGGCGCTCGCGATTCTCGCCGCGTGCTCGATCCCCGCGCGCCGCGCCATGCGTGTCGATCCGGCGGTGACGTTGCGGTCGCTCTAGCGGCTCTTACCGGGTCGCTGCCTTCAGCGCCTCCATCGCGTCGTTCGTTCGGGCGTGCGCCGTCTGATCGAGCTTCCCCGCGAACTGCTGCGCCTCCTCCACGTGTTTCAGCGTGTTGTCGATCGCCGACACCGCATCGCTCCGCCCCTCGTCCTCGTACGCCGCGCGCAGGCGGCGCAGCGGCGCCTTCGCCTCCTCGAGGCTGCGGCTCGCGTCGCCGAAGTTGTTGTTGTAGAGGCTGACGCGGGCGGCGAGCAGATGACCGCGCGCGTCCGACGCATCGAGCTGCCGGCGCGCCGCGGCGAGCGCGTCCTCCGCGGCCGAGCGGCCCGACGCCCCCCACGTGTAGGCCAGGCCGACCACCACGAGCAACGCGACGAGCGCGCTGAGTAGAAGCTTCCCTCTCGTCATCTTCCGATCTTAGGCGAAGCGCAACACGCGCGCACCGTTTGCGTTATAGTGCGCGCATGGCACTCATCCTCACCTCCAGACGACGATTCCTCTGCGACCTCGCGGCTGCGACGGTCGCGATGTCCGCCGGCGCGCTGGCGCAGACCGGTCCGATCGCGCGGAAGCTGCGGCACGCCGCCGTCGGCGCCTCCGGCCAGGGCTACTCCGATCTCAACGCGTTCTCGAAGCATCCCGCGTTCGACCTCGTGGCGATCGCCGACGTCGATCTCTGTCCGATCGCGCGCGTTCAGCAGTTGTTCCCGAAGGTGCGCGTCTATCAGGACTGGCGCGAGATGCTGAAGCGCGAGAAGAACCACATCGATTCGGTCAACGTCTCGACGCCCGATCACATGCACGCGCGCATTGCCATGGAAGCGATGCGCATGGGCAAGCACGTCTACGTGCAGAAGCCGCTGACCTCGACGCTCGCCGAAGCGCGCCGGCTCACCGACTACGCGCGCAAGCACGGTCTCGTCACGCAAATGGGCATCCAGACGAGCTCCTCGATGCCGCAGCGGCTCGGCGAAGCGATGGTCCAGAGCGGCATGATCGGCAAGATCCGCGAGGTCCACGTCTTCTCGAACAAGAGCTGGGGTGAGGACGGCCTGCTGCCGGAGGGCGCGGATCCGGTGCCGCCCGCGCTCGATTGGGACGGGTGGCTCGGCGTTGCCGACGAGCGCTCGTTCCTGCGCGGGAAGTTCCACCCGGGCGAGTGGCGCCGGCGCAAGGCCTACGGCACCGGCACGCTGGGCGACATGGGGTGCCACATCTTCAGCCCGTCGTACCGCTCGCTGAAGCTGACCTCGCCGCTGTCGATCACGTCGCACGGTCCCGAGCCGACGCGCGACAACTGGGCGATCCGCGCGAAGTTCCTGTACGTCTTCCCGGGCACGGAGCTGACCGAAGGCAAGACGGTCAATTACTGGTGGTACGACGGTACCGAGCGGCCGCCGGCGCAGCTCGTCGAGCAGGTCGGCGAGCGGATGCCCGGTCAGGGCAACATCTTCATCGGCACCGACGGCATCATCGTCCTGCCGCACGGCGGCGCGCCGTTCGCGCTGCCGGCCGACAAGTTCAAGGATGCGGCCGCGCCGCAGATCGCGCCGCGCGACCACTACGCGGAGTTCGTCGACGCGGTACTGGCTGGCAACACGAAGCTGTCCGCGAACTTCGACTATTCCGGGCCGCTGACCGAGACCGTGCTGCTCGGCAACGTCGCCGCGCAGTTCCCCGGCGAGACGCTGGAGCTCGACGCCGCGCGCCTGCGCTTCCCGAAGAAACCGCAGGCCGACGCCCTGCTCACGCGCACGTATCGGAAGTCCTGGCGGATGAAGGAACTGACGTAGGGACGATGAGGCGCGTGGCCCTTGCGCTGGCGTTTGCGTTTTCCGTCGCCACGACGGGACTCGGCCAGTCCGATGGCAAAGCGGCGCTCGAGGATTTCCGGCACTGGAAGAACGCGCCCGCGAACGCCACGCTCGCATGGGGCGACGCGCTCACGAAGTACCACGCGAAGCTCCTCGCCGACGGCGTCACCGCCGCCGTCGCCGATCGGACGGTGCGGCTGATCTCCGCGTACGACGAGGCGACGCTGTACGACAAGCTGTACGCCGCGCCGCCGGAATTCAACACGAAACCTAACCAGCTGCTCGTCGAGGCCGTCAGCGGTGTTCGTGCCGGCAAGGCACTCGATGTCGGCATGGGCCAAGGCCGCAACGCCGTCTTCCTGGCCCGCCAGGGCTGGGAGGTCACCGGATTCGACGTCGCCGCCGTGGGCCTGCAGAAAGCGCGCGAGCAGGCCGCCGCAGCCGGCCTCACGATCACGGCGATGCACGCGTCGGACGAGGAGTTCGACTTCGGCCGCGAGCGTTGGGATCTCGTCGCGATCATCTACGCCATTGAGAAGCGCAGCGTCCATCGCGTCCGCGATGCGCTGAAGCCGGGCGGCCTCGTCGTCATCGAGGCGGGGCACACGGAAGAGGCGAACGCCGTTTTCGGATTCCGCACGGGCGAGTTGCTCGAGATATTCAAAGGCTTCCGAATCCTCAAGTACGAGGACACGACCGGAAAGTACGACTGGGGACCGGAAACCATCCGGCTCGTGCGGCTCGTCGCACAGAAACCAATCTGACGCTCACCAGCGCCACGCCGCGGTGACTGACCACTGGCGTGCCACCCTGGCGCGCGCAGCGCCCGGCGGACTGCCGGCCCGATACACCACCTTCATGCGCGGGATGAAGGCCCCGGCGACGGCTCCGACGCCGGCGCCCAGCAGCCCGTCAGCACCGGTGCGTCGCGATCCGCGTGCTCCCCCCTCGTATGCGGGATCCCCAGCGCAGCGCCGACGACGGCGCCGACGAGCGCGCCGCGCTTCGCGTACGTGCGTCGCACGGCGATCGTCGCCACCGCGTCGGGAGCGAACCGCCGTTGGCCCGCCGATGTATCGACCGTGATCTGCTCCGCCGTGATGCGGGGCGTTACTCGTCGTAGAGCTCGAGTCCTGGAATGTCCTTGAAATCCGCGGGATTGAGCGTCCAGAGGCCTGCGCGCTGCTCGAGCGCACATGCGGCAACCGCGAGGTCCATGTCTCGTCCGCGCGGTCGCCGCACCGCGCGATACAAGGCGGCTGCCCGCGCCGCTTCCGCAGGGCCGAATGCGCGGGCGTCCGAGGCCGGCAGCAGCGCCTCCTGATCGGCAATCTCCTCGGACGTACGCGGCCCTCGCAGCCACTCGTAGAGCACCAGCGCGGACCATGCGATGACGTGACCGCGTCCCACGGTCCGCTCGAGCGCGGCAAACGAGCGGCGCGGTCCCGTGAGCGCGTCCACGAGGACGGACGTATCGAGGTGTACCGTCATCGCGAGGGGCGCGTCCACCCCGAGCGCCGCGACCGCCGGATCTCGCGCAGCTCGCGGTCGACCTGCGCTGCCGGCCGCGTCGGTGGCCGCCTGCGGATCCGTCGCAAGACGCCGAGCAGGCGCTCGCGCTCGGCGTCCGGCAAGCGGTCTTCTTGCGCGGCGTAATGCGCGACGGCCTCGCGCACGACGAGACTCTGAGACTTCCCGGTCCGCGCCGCGGCTTTGCGCAGCGTCTCGACCGTTTCGTCGTCCAGCGAGAAGGTCAGCTTGGGCATAATCGCAATACCACCATACTACCATACTGCGGGCCCCAACGGCCGCCGCGGTCGTATCGAGCCGACCTGAGCGCGCCGTCGGTGCCAAGCATCTCCGTGCGAATGTCGTTTGGCCAGACAGTCTGTCGACGCGGCCGCCGTCGCGGGGCTGGTCGCGGCCAGCGACGAACCGTGGTAGAACGGAATTCGGAAGGTGTTCGATGGCCGACTACAGGAACCCCGGGCTGGCCGCGGTGCTGAGCGCGATCATCCCGGGGATCGGGCAGTTCTACAACGGCGACTTTCTCCGCGGGATCTTCTGGCTGATCGTGACGCCCGGACTCTGGATCGGCAGCGGCGGATTTCTCGGATGGGTGTGCCACGTAATTGCCGCCATCACGGCGCATCGCCGAGCGAAGCTGAAGAACCAGGCACTCGCCGCGTGACGCTCACTGAACGTCGTATCGCGATCGGCTGACGATGTGCGGGATCACCGGCGGCGCAGACCGCACCACGGGGTCCGGTCCGGGCAGCTCGCTGAAGCCCCGCACCAGCGCGTCGAAGGTCCCGCGGTCGTACATCGAATGAGTGGCCCACGCCAGGACCTGATGAAACGCTCGGCGTCCGCGAATCGTCGTGTGCAGATACTTCAGCCACGTGTCGTCGCTGAACGCCTCGACTTCGTACTGCAGCATCGTGAAGTCACCGACCTTGCCGTACGCGGGATCGGACAGGCCGACCATCCGAACGGACTTGGCCAGGTGCTGCAGTGTCAACGCCGCATGATCCTCGATGGTCAAGTTGGCCTTGAAATCCTCGCGTGACTCGCTGATGACGATCAGATAGCGCCGTCGCAGCGGATCCACGGCTTGCAGGCCTGCCTCATCATTCAGAATCTGCGCAGGGCGCCACCCGGGAAGCAGCGCCACCTGCGCATAGCCCAGCCCGGAATCGCGCAGGATACCGCCCGCCGGCTTCCGATAAGCGGCGACGGTGCGGACCGTCGGCCACCACGCCAGCAGCAGCGCGACCACCGAAATCGTTACGAGCGCTACAAAAATCTCCATTTGAGGCGCCTCGGCGCGTGCCGGGCGTATGCCAATGCCAGTGGCGTGCCGTCGTGCGCGTGCTCATCGATCGATTCTGAGATCGTGCGGCACCACCACGCTCGTCGTGACAACGCGGAGGTTGCACGCGCGGTCGACCAGCGTCGCCTCAATCGTGTAGGTGCGGCCGTCGCGATCCTCCTCGCGCCGAAATGCCTGCAGTTGCACCTGCGCCGACCACGGGAGCGACGTCGCTCCGCCGCCGGAAATCGCGGCAACAGCCGGTTCGACTTCACCGTATTCGTCGATGACGCGCAACGTGATGGAGGTAATGCCGGTGCCCACGTCCGACGCCGTGCCGGAAATATTGACGGTCGCGAACTCGCCGTTCGGCGGCCAGAGCTGCTGCGGGTCAGCGGCAACCGCCGTCACGGGCGCCGTGCGATCGACGACGACGTCGAGCGTCGACACGGCGCCGGCGGTGACGACGGCTGTCGCAACGCACGACGTGTAGGGCGTCTCGCCCCTCGGTGTCACGGTCACGCGATACGCGCCGGGTGCGAGGTCGACACCGCCGTAGAAGCCGCCGCCGTCGGTCGCATTCGTCACGAGCGTGCGCCCGGTTGAAGGCGTGTCGCTGCCCTCGCGCGCGATCCGGATCGCACCGGTATCCACCGCGGCGCCGAGCTCCGTCCTCGCGAATCCCTTCAGATGTCCGACCTGCGGGTTGTTCTTCCACGGATGCACCGGCACGGGGACCGGCAGATTGAAGACGGGTGTCGGATTGGCGACCGGATCCTCGTACAGCGTCGTCCCGTCGACGGACTTCCCCGTCGTCAGTCCCGAGGCGAATTCCGCGAACGAGCGGGTCGGCGTGAACTGGTTCGGCGGGATCGAGTACGGATTCGGCAACGGCACCGGAACCGTCGCACCGTTGTTCGTGAAGACGTTGCTGGTCGCCATCGAGAAGAACACCACGCCACCGAGTGTGTTGCCGGTCGTCGCGGACGGCGCGAGCGATCGGCGCACCTGGCGAAGTGTCCCCTCGATCGCGTTGACGAAGGCACCCTGCCCCATGAGCGCGGCGCGGCCGTACTGATGATTGCGCGTCCACTCGAGCCACTGATTGAACTGGGTCTGCTGTGACGCGATGTGCTCGCGCTTATAGTTCATCGGGATCGCAAGATCGAGGATGCCCTCCTCCGTCCACGCGCGCCAGTCTTGGTAGACACGCCAATGGGCCTCCGACACCGTCGGCCACGACGTCTCGGCCACGGGTCCGCCGCCGAACGCGATCAGCGCCGCCGAGATCTTCAGTTGCGGCTTCAGCGCAACCGCGTTCAAGTAGATGCGGCGAACGAGGTGGGTGACCTGATCGCGGCGCCACTGCGTCCAGCGCACGTCACCGGTCGCCGGCGGCAGATCCTCCGGCGTGATCCCGTAGTGGCGATTGAAGCGCGCGATGTTCGTGAAGTTGTAGCCGATGTTCGTCCCGTTCGCGGGCGTCTGGCCGGTGGCCGAGAACTCCGGATACCGGATGCGATCGAGATGCAGCCCGTCGACGTCGTAGTTCGCGACCAGGTGCATCAGGACATCGACCGTGTACGCCGCAGCATCCGGATGCCCCGGCTCGATCCAGAAGTCGGCGCCGAAACGATGGCCCTGGAACGCGATGGTCGGCAGCAGGCTCCGCGTCAGCCAGTTGTCCGGTCCCTGCACGATCGTACCGGTCGCAGGGTCGAACCCGCCGTGCAGGTTGAACACGTGATTCGGGCTGGCGGGTGGCCCCAGAATCACCGGGTGCCTGTTCCATACCGCGCCGATGATGACGAAGGCATGGACCTCGAGTCCCGCCGCGTGGCCTTCGATGATCAGGTCCTGCAGCGGGTCGAAGCCCGGAGCGATGGTGTTCGGGTCTGGCAGCGGTTCGAGCGAGTTCAGATACCAGGCATCGCCGCGGCGCCGCACTTGCGCGAAGATGGCGTTCGCGTTCGCCGCTCTTGCCTTGTCGACGACGGCGACGACGTCGGCGTGGCTGTTGAGCGCGGTGTTGAACGTATCGACCCAGAATGCGCGATACTCCGCCTGCGGGGCCGCCGCCGCCGCGGGCGCGAACAGAAGAACGAGGGCGATCGATGCCGCGGCGCATTGCCTGAAGTTGCGAGACATTCGGCCTCCTGCGATTCGTGGCCGTCCGTGTGGACTGGCGGGCGCCCGATGATAAGGGGCCGCGCTGATTTTTCGAGCTCATCCACAGGAGGTTCTCGATGGACTGCACGCGACGCGCGTTTCTCTCGGCTGCTTCAGGCTTCGCAATCGGTACCCGCCTCGCTGCGGCGACCGCGCAGGGCGCGAGCGATCGCATCCGCATTGGCGTGATCGGCACGGGGGGACGCGCGCGCGGCCTGATGACGCACTTGAAGGCCCTGCGCGGCGCGCAGATCGCCGCCGTGTGCGACGTCTATGAGCCGCGATTGCAGCAGGCCGCGGAGATCGCCGGGCCGGACGCGATCAAGGTCGCGGATTACCGACGCATTCTCGACAACCGCGATATCGACGCGGTCCTTATCGGCTCGCCCGATCACTGGCACACGAAGATGACACTGGACGGCGTCGCTGCCGGCAAGGACGTCTACGTCGAGAAGCCGATTTCGCACAGCATCGAAGAAGGCGCCGAGATGGTGAAAGCCGTGGAGGCGTCGAAGCAGATCGTCCAGAGCGGCATGCAGCAGCGAAGCTGGGACCACTGGATCCTCGGCAAGCAGATCATCGACTCCGGACGGCTCGGGCAGATCACGTTCGTCCACACCTACTGGTATCAGCACGCGCGCGCCGGCACCTACTCGCCCGTCACCCTCGAGAAGCTCGATTGGAAGCAGTGGCTCGGCCCCGCGCCCGACCAGCCGTTCCGCCCGGAACGCTTCTACCAGTGGCGCCACTTCTGGCAGTTCGGCGGCGGCTGTCTCACCGACCTCATGACCCACTGGATCGACGTCGTCCACTGGTACATGGACGTCGATGCGCCGACGTCGGCCATGGCGTCCGGGCACAACTACAACATCAAAATCTGGGAGGCGCCGGACACCGTTTCGGCCACCGTGGAGTTCCCGAACTTCACGGCCGCGTATCTCGGCACCTACGTCAGCCGCGTGGACGACGGCGGACTGGAGTTCCGCGGCGAGCTGGGGACGCTGAAGATCGATCGCGCGCGGCTGGCTTTCTACCGCGACGCCGCCGAATATGCGCCCGGCTCGTTGACGCCGGAGCCGGAGATCTTCGTCCGCTCGAGCGGCGACGGCTCGCGGGCGCATCTCCAGAACTGGCTCGATTGCATCCGGAGCCGCAAGGCGCCGAACGCGGACATCCGCGCCGGCCACCGCGCGGCGCGGACGTCGCACATTGCCAACGCGGCGCTCAAAGCCGGCCGGCCCGTGCGCTGGAACGGCACCAAAGGCACGCTGAGTTGATCGGCATTCTCCCCGCCGTCAGAGCGCGTATAATGCCCGTGCTCCCCCGGAGACAGCCTTGGACACTACTGTCCTCGCCGCTTCGGCGGTGCTGTCAGACCGGTATGTGATCGAACGCGTGCTCGGCCGCGGTGGCATGGCCACCGTGTATCTGGCTCGCGATCGCAAGCACGATCGTGCTGTTGCCGTCAAAGTCGTCCATCCGGACGTGTCGCGCGCGCTCGGACCGGAGCGTTTTCTTCGCGAGATCGAGATCGCGGCGCGGCTGACCCACCCCCACATCCTGCCGCTGCACGACTCGGGCGAGGCGGACGGAGTCCTCTACTACGTGATGCCGTACGTCGCGGGCGAGGCGCTGCGCGATCGCCTGAAGCGTGAGCGGCAGCTCCCGATCGACGATGCGGTGCGCATCACGTGCGAGGTGGCGAGCGCGCTCGACCATGCCCACCGCCGCGACGTGCTCCACCGCGACATCAAGCCGGAGAACATCCTGCTCGAGGACGGCCACGCGGTCCTCGCCGACTTCGGCATCGCCCGCGCGATCGACGCGGCGGCAGACGCCGGAATGACGGCGACGGGCGTGACGCTCGGCACACCGCTGTACATGAGCCCCGAGCAGGCCAGCGGCGGCATCCTCGACGGCCGATCCGATCTGTACAGCCTTGCCTGTGTCCTCTACGAGATGCTCGCGGGCGAGCCGCCGTTCACGGGCGCCAGTGTTCAGGCGATCATCGCCAAGCGCCTCGGCGATCCCCCGCCGAGGATTCGCACCGTCCGCCCCGCCGTGCCCGAGGCGCTCGAACAGGTGCTCGTGCGCTCGCTCGACCGCACGCCTGCCGATCGGTTCGCGACCGCCGGTCAGTTCCGCGACGCGCTCGACGTCTGCGGCAAGGTGCGCGGGCGCCCGCGCGCGCCAGGCGTCCGCACGATCGCGGGCGCCGCGGCCGCCGCCCTGCTCGCGATCGCGGCGCTCGTCGGCTGGAACCTGCGACAACGCCCCGCGGATCCGCCAGTGACCAGCCTCGCCGTCCTGCCGTTCACGAACGAATCGACCGATCCCGATCACGCCTATCTCGCCGACGGCCTCTCCGACGCGCTCATCAGCGATCTCGTGCGCGTGCCCGGCGTCCGCGTCGTGTCGCGCATGTCGGTGATGCGGTACGGGACCGCGATGGAAGGCGGCATGGGCGGTATGCCCGCGGCAGGCATGGCCATGGGCGGCGGCATGGCATTCATGAGCGGTGAGGGCCAGGCGGGCGGCCGATCCGGCATGGGCAAGGACGCGCAGAAATCGCCCGCCGACATCGCGCGGGAGCTGCACGTGGACGTGCTGCTGCAAGGGACGCTCGCGCGCGATGGCGATACCGTCCGCGTGAAGGCGTGGCTCGTGCGGCCCGATCGCCAGCAGCGCCTCTGGGAGCACGAGTACACGGGCCACGTCCGCGAGCTGTTCCGGGTGCAGCACGACCTCGCCGATGCCGTGACGGCGACCGTGACGCGCCGCCGCGAGCCGTCCGCACCGCAGGCGCCGGCCGCCCGCGAGCTCGATCCGGCTGCGCACGAGGCGTATCTCAAGGCGTCGTATTACCAGGCGCACGCGAAGCTGCCGCAGGCGCTCGCGGCGTTCGAGCGCGCGGTGCAGCTCGATCCCGATTATGCGCCGGCCCAGGCGGGCCTGGCGCGCGCCTACTACTTCCTCGGGTTCTTCGGCGACATCGCGCCGAGCGTG
Source organism: Vicinamibacterales bacterium (assembly GCA_048594885.1). Classification (GTDB taxonomy): domain Bacteria; phylum Acidobacteriota; class Vicinamibacteria; order Vicinamibacterales; family 2-12-FULL-66-21; genus JBMDXB01. The sequence goes on along the minus strand of JBMDXB010000107.1, from coordinate 58,684 downwards.
GCACTCGCCGGCATGCGCCGCGCCGCCAGCGCCGCGCTCGATCGCGACGGCGAGATGGCGGAAGCGCACGCGCAGCTCGCCCTCGTCAAGATGCTGCAGGACTGGGACTGGCAGGGGGCGGAGGCGCATTTCCGCCGCGCGCTGGAGATCAGTCCCGGCCACGCGCAGATCCGCCACGACTACGCGCACTTCCTGCTCGGGCAGGGGCGCCAGCGGGAGTCGATGGAGCAGGCGAAGGAAGCCGTCGCGCTCGATCCGGTCAACCCGATGCTCATCTCGTGCCTCGGCTGGCACAGCCTGTTCGACGCGCGGTTCGACGCGGCGGTGAAGTACGCGACGGAAGCGAACGGGATGATGCCGGATTACTGGGCGCAGGCCGTGCTCGGCTGGGGCCGCCTCGGGCTGGGACAACGCGACGCCGCCATCACGGCGTTCCGCGAAGCCGTGAAGCTCAAGGAGAGCACCTTTACGCTGGCGTCGCTGGGGCACGCGCTCGCCGTGTCGGGCCGGGAGCAGGAGGCGCGACGGACGCTCGATCAGCTCTTGGCGCGGGGTGAGCGCGAGTACGTGTCGCCGTACGACGTTGCCACCGTACACGCCGGGCTCGGCGACGCCGACGCCGCCTTCAAATGGCTGCGCCGCGCCGCCGACGAGCGGTCGCCGTTCATCGTCCACGTCGGGTGGGACATGCGCTTCGATCGGCTGCGCGGCGACACGCGGCTCGCCGACCTGACGGCGCGCGAGATGCGGCTGCCCGCCCCGCAGTTCGCCGCCCTGCAGCCGATCGAGCGGCGCGGCATGTGACCAGGAGACGATTCATGATCCGCCTCATTGCTGTCCTTCTGCTCGTGATCGCCGCCGGCTGCAGCAGGCGCGGCGAAGGTTCCTACACCTACACCGAGCTGGCCTATCCGGGCGCGAAGTCCACCGCCGCATCCGGCATCAACGCCGCCGGGCACGTGGTCGGCTGGTACTCCCAGGAGGACCGCACCTACGGGTTCGTCTACAAGGACGGCACGTTCACCAGCGTCCAGTACCCCGGCGCGTCGCTGACGCAGGTGTACGGGATCGATGCCAACGGCGGGGTGTCGGGTGGCTTCAGGATGCCCGACGAGAAGGACCCGATGGCCTACCACGGCTTCCTGCTGGCGCCATCGGGAGCGTTCCGGCGCATCGATCATCCGGAGTTCGAGTACGGAATGGCGATGCGCCTCCTGGGTGATGGCAGCGTCGTCGGCTGCTTTCACAAGACCGGCGACATCGCGACGATGCGCGGGATGACGATCCCCGCCAGCGCGCTCGCCGCTTCGGCCGTGACAGCGGCGTCGGTCAAGCTGATCGACCCCCCGGGGAGCATGCACAACGGCGCCACCGCGGATGGCTCGAAGATCGTCGGCATGATCATGCCGACCGGGCAGGCCTACCTCATCGAGCGCGGTGCGCTCTCGACGTTCACGGTATCCGGAGCGAAGCTCACCGAGGCATGGGATGTCAACGACGAAGGGACGATCGTCGGTGTCTTCGAGGATTCATCGTCCGTGAAGCAGGGTTTCGTACGGGTGAACGGGCAGGACACGACGCTTCGCGTTCCCAACTCGAAGAGCACGGCCGCCTTCGGCATCAACGCGCGCGGCGACATCGTCGGTGTCTACGAAACCCAGAACGGCGAACAGCGGGGCTTCATCGCGCGGCGGTGATCGACGCTGCCGGCACGATCACCGCAGCAGAAGCGAGCGAAGACTGGGCACGCCGAATCTCGAAGGTTCCGCCGAAGCTTCGACGGTGAACTGACAGCGGCGGATCGCGTCCTCCCCCCAGAAGCGGCCGATGGCGATCAGCAACTGAACGTCGCGACGGACGGCCTCCGGGAGATCCGTCCGGGTCGCGAGGTCGTCCAACTGAGTTACGCTGACCTCGCTCAGCGGGACGGCGTGCCGGCCGACCCGCACGACGTGGTTCGGCACGGGCACCAGCTCGATGACCGCGTCGAACAACCGTTCGCGCCAGCTTCGCGACAGGCGTTCGAACACCCCGCGGAACCAGACGGCAGTCAGCAGCTTTCTCAGCTCCACGTCATCGAACCCGATGGATGCCTCCGACCCATTGGCAGCCAGCGCGAGGGCGGCGGCATCGCCGCGGTTCAGCGCGCGGGCGAAGTCCCGGAAGCTGGAAAACTCCTGTTCTGTCTCCCGCGACGTCGCGATCGTCGCCGGCGCCGCGAGCGGCTCCGGCGCAGGGGGCTCGGGAGCGGGAGGCTCGCTCATGACGAATGGCAGGACCCTCGGCGGCGGCTCATACTGCTCGAGCGGCCACGCAATCTCGATCGGGGGATGATCCCCCGTGTGCTCGGCAAAGAGCGCCGTGACGCCCCACGGCTTCGGCATCTGGATGGCGCGGGCGTACAGCGGGTTGTAGGCTTCGTCTCGGTCGCTCGCGACGAGCGAGCGGAAGCGTCCCTTGATGCGCGCATCGACCACGTTGGACCAGTGTCCCTGGATGCAGATCAGCGATGTGCCGACGGACGCGCCGAAGGCGTCGTAGGGATTCTCCCAGCAGGCGCGCACCGCCTCGTCAATCTGCTCCGCAGTGGGATCGGCGCCGTCCGGCGGATCGATTTCGGCGAACGCAAGGCGCAGCCGCCCCGGCCCGGCGAACAGGACGGAGAGGTCCGAGGGATCGACCTGCGAGAGATCCTCCAGGACGTACAGCAACCCACGTAGGCTGCGCGCGATCGGCACGTTCATGCGCTCCCAGACGACGGACTGCGGCAGCGGAGCGCGGTCGCTGTAGCCACGGTCGTTCAGGATCTCGAGCAGCCTGATGCCCGCGCGATCGAACTCCTGGACGACTTTGCGAGCGTGATCGTAGCGGCGCTTCTCGACCTCGTGCCGTTCGAACGACGGACACACGAACACCGGAATGACGAGTTTCTTCTGACGGCGCGCCATTTCGGCGATGGGAAAGATCGTCCCGGCGCCGGTCCCCTTGCCGCCGGTCGCGATCAGCACGATCGCCGCATACCGGCCCACCAGCGCCTCGATTTCGCTCCTCGATTCCTCCAGCGCGGCGCGCGCCACGTCCGGGTTGTGCCCAGACCCCAGCCGCTTCGTCGTTGTAGCTCCGATGAGCAGCCGTTCCTCGGGCGGGACGTCCGCGAGCGAGAACTCGTTGCTGTCGAGAAACTTCGTCGCAATGCGTTGCCGCAATCGATCGGCATACGCGGCGTCGATCGTTTCGGTCACCTCGAGATCGCGCTGAAGGATCGCTTTCAACGACCGCAGGATGTTCCCGCCGCCACCGCCGAGACTCAGAAGGAGAACGTTCACATGGCACCTGCCTGTTGATGTCGCTCGATGGCGGCGCGGAACGACAGGACCACCCATTTGCCGCGCTGCCGCATCGACTCGCTGATGAATGCTTCGTCACCGAGCGCCTGGCGCACGCGCGCCAGGTCGTACTCCACGTTCTTCCTGTGATCCGAGAGGTTCGGATACGTCCGCCCGGCGGCGGGCGCGAGGAGCACGTCCACGCGGCGCTGGTGCGGCCTGACGCGCAGCCGCGATTCGATCCCCGGACGGCAATCTCGTGACGGAGTGAGCGGCCGCTCGAACTCCCTGATCACGGCTTCGCCGAACTCGGTCAGCGGGACGGCCAGTTCCCTGCCCTGCCTCCAGCGGCGATCGAACCGGTACATGCCGAACGACGCCATCACCAGCAATACGACGAGATACCAGAGCGGGTCCGGCTCGATTCCCGCCCCCGCCCGGTCGATCCACAACGGGCGCCGCCCGCCCGTGGTCACCAGCGACGCGGTGCTCAGCTCGACCGGACCGCTGCCCGCCGTCCATGCGCACGCCAGCCAGCCAGATCGGATGCGGGCGTAGCGGCTCTTCGCGACGAACCTCGAGGTCGCCGGGTCGAGGATTTGGAATCGTTCGTGATGCGTGTCGCTGGCGCGACCCGTCAGGCGCGCGGCAGCGCCGGCCGCCGTCTCACCGGGCCCGAACGCGTAGCACTCCCACCGTTGGGCGAACGCCGGACGCGGATCACTCGCGGCCACGGCCACAACCAGCAGCGCCCCACAGCTCAACCGCTTGACTGGCACGACAGTCGTCCAAACACAAGCCCAGTGCCACGCAGAAGATTCACGAATCAGCGTGTGTACGAGCGGCTGTGTCCGTGTGCGAGGTCAGGACTCGGCCGACAGAGGACGGCTCATACGTATCGCTGTCAGCCTGCGGCGGCAGCGTCGACGTCAGCCGTATTACGAACGCAGCGTGGAGACGATGCCGCCATGACCGCGCCGCTCCGCCCAGGCGAGCGGCGTGGCCCAGGGCTCGTCGTCGGGAAGATGGACAGGCGCGCCCCGCGTGAGAAGGAAATCCACCATCGGCGCGGCATTCGTCCGCGCGGCCCACGCGAGCGGCGTCGACCGGTACTCGTCGTCGCGCGCCGTGATCGTCGCGCCCGCGTCGAGCAGAATCGCTGCGCATTCGATCTTCACGCTGCTGCGATCCGAACCGTTGCAGGCGTGGTGAAGCAGGGTCTGATGCTGCCAGTTCATGAGGTCCGGATTCATGCCGTGCGCGAGCAGCGTGCGGAGCATGTCGGGATACTCCAGCAGGTAATTCTGGCAGCCTGTGAGGATGCCGGGTATGGGGACGCCGGCCTGCAGCAGCCGATCGAGCAAGTCCCGCTTTCCGAGCGTGCAGACCGTCGTGAAAGCGTCGGCGAGGCAGGGGGCGTTCGGATTCTCGCCGATCTGCCGCATCGCCTCCTCATCCTCGTTCCTCCAAATGAGGTAGGGGTCGAGCGTGCCGCCATGGGCGATGAGCAGATCCCGAATATCCGGCGCTTCGGCGCCGAAGGTTGCGCTGCCGGACGAGTCCACGTCGCTATTCGGATCCGCTCCGTGGGCGAGCAACAAGTCCACGAGCGAGCGATCGCCCGCACGAGCGGCCGTGTACAGCGACAAGCCGCCAGGCGCCGTCGGCTCCGGCCACGTCGGATTCGCGCCGCGCTCGAGCAACAGCCGCGCCACGTCCTCGCGGCCGCAAAGGACGGCGGCGGACAGCGGCCGCAGCCCGCACGGGCGCGTCTCGGCGATGCGAGCAGGATTGGCGTCGAGGATGCTCGTGAGTTCTTTCACGTCGCCAAGGGCTGCGGCGACCGTTACATCGCGTGTGGCGCCGCGCTCGACGAGCAGCCGCGCGATGCGCGCGCCCGGTTCCTCGCGCGCGGCCCAGATTGCGAGATCGATGGCCTGGAGATCGCGCCAGAGACCTCCGGCAACACCCCGTGAAGCCCCCTGAAAGGCGTGCAGACTGGCGCCGCGGTCGAGCAGCAGCGCAACCGTCTCGTGCGACCCTCCGCGAACGGCCCGATGCAGCGGCGACGCCCCCGCGGCGTCACCCGCGTCGAGCAGGTCCGGATCGTCGTCGAGCAACCGGCGGAGCTGGCCTACGCCGCCGCGCGCCGCCGCCGCGTGAACTGGATGATCGGCTCCGGCGCGGACGATCCCCCGGCGATCGCGTGTGTCTTCGAGCAGACGTGCGATCGCCACATGACCACGGTCGCTGGCCATCTGGATCAGGCTGCCGTCGTGCAGCCCGTTCCACTCCGGATGCGCTCCAGCGTCCAGCAGAAGGCGCACAGCCTCGAGGTGACCTTCGCGCACGGCGAAGTGGATGGGGGGCGTGTACCAGTACTCGGCCTGTGCGAGTCGCGGGTTGCGCTCGAGCAACTGCCGCAGCGCCGGGACGTCGCCGCCGGCAGCGGCGACGATGGCGCCCCAGGTGTGTTGCCCGTCGTCCGAAGCGAGCTCGTGTGGTCGGATCATCGGCACCTCAGCGCGGGGAGACGCGCGCCGGAGTCTACTACCGGAACCGATTGACAGCCGCCGGCCACTCGTGGTCAAATACTTTGCAATAGCAAGTATATGCCCATACCAAGACGATGAGGATCCTCCGCGCGACACACCTCGGCATGTGCTTCGGCGTGCGTGACGCCATCGCGCTGGCGCTCGAACACGCCAACGCCGCTCCCCTCACGATCCTCGGCGATCTGGTCCACAACGAGACCGTGACCGCCGGCCTGCGGGCCCGCGGGATCGCCATCGCCCGCGAGATCGCCGACGTGACGACGCCGACCGTGATGGTGACGGCACACGGCGCGTCGGAGCGGCGCCTCGCCAGCACGCGCGCACGCGGCCTCCGCGTGGTCGAGGCAACCTGTCCGCTGGTGCACGTCGCGCACGAGGCGGTGCGAGCGCTGGTGCGCGACGGCTATCACCCGGTCATCATCGGTCAGCGCAGCCACATCGAAGTGCGTGGCCTCACCGAGGATCTCGAACAGTTCGACGTCGTGCTCGAGGACGATGACGTCTGGAAGCTCGAGGAACACCCGCGCATCGGCGTTGCGGCGCAGACGACGCAGACGGTGCAGAGGGTCCAGCATCTCGTCGCGCTGATCCGGCAGCGCTTCCCCACTTCCGAGGTGCGCGTCGTCGACACGGTGTGCAAGCCGACGAAACAGCGGCAGAATGCCGCGCGCGATCTCGCGCGCGAGTCCGATGTCGTGATCGTGATCGGAGGCGCAAGCAGCAACAACACGCGCGAGCTCGTGAAGACGTGCGCACGGTATTGCGGCCGCGTTCACCACGTGCAGTCGGACGCCGACCTGCGGCCGGAGTGGTTGCTCTCAGCCGAGACCGTCGGCATCACGGCGGGGACGTCAACGCCGGACGAGGTGATCGATCGCGTCGAGCATCGCATCCGGGAACTTGCCGGCGCGCGCGCCGGCATCCCGCGCGAGATGGTGGGACAGGAGCGATGATGCGTGCGATGGAACGGCGTTCCCAGTGGCTGATCGTCGCGCTGTTTGCCGTCGCGATGGCGTGGTTCGAGTCGGCGACCGTCTACTACCTGCGCGTGCTGGTCGACCGCGTGCAACCGTACCAGCCGAATCCGCTGCCCGTGCATGGCGCGCTCGGCGCCGTGGAGCTGGTGCGCGAAGCGGCCACGTTGATGATGCTGCTCACGGCCGGGATCCTCGCCGGCCGCTCGTGGCGCACGAAGATCGGTTACGCGGCGCTCGCCTTCGGCGTCTGGGACATCCTCTATTACGTGTTCCTGCGCGTCATGTCCGGCTGGCCGGCGTCAGTCCTCGACTGGGACATCCTGTTCCTGCTGCCGCTGCCGTGGTGGGGGCCGGTGCTGGCGCCGGTCTCAATCGCCGTGCTGATGATCGCATGGGGCACGCTCGTGACGCGGTCCGATGACCACGATCCGGCGCTGGCGCTTCCCCGGCGTTCCTGGCTGGCGTGCGCGGCTGGCATCGTCCTCGCGCTCTACGTGTTCATGGCCGACGCGATCCGGGCGCTGGATCAGGGGCCGGAGGCCGTTCGGGCCGTGCTGCCCACTTCCTTCGACTGGCCTCTGTTCGGCATCGCCATCGCGCTGATGGCGGTCCCGCTCGTCCACGGCGGCTGGCGCATGAAGCCGCGTCGCGATCGCGAGCGCGCGCCCCGTGTTCTCGCGACCGAGTCGTCCGACGTCTAGCAGGCTGCTGAAAGGGCTGCAACACGTTGGTCCTTGGTCCCTTGGTCCTTGGTCTTTTGGTCCCTTGGTCTTTGGTCCTTGGTCTTTGGTCCTTGGTCTTTGGTCCCTTGGTCTTTGATTGCGTCAGTTCCCTCAGGCGACAGGACGGATGCGACGGAATCGCGCGTGAATCGCCTGATCGACGGCGTACGCCAGCAGCCCCGCGGCAATCACGGCGAGGAACCATCGGCCTTCGACGAGCCCGCCGAGCAGCAGGAAGGATTCCCGGCTGCCCGCCGCCTCGTCCGGGTTGTTCGTGAGCGCCGCGCGGAGGAGGAATACGCCGAGCGTGGCGATGAGGGCGCCGCGCACCCCCACGCCGAAGCGGCTGACGCGGCGGATCGCAACGGACACCGCCGACCAGTCCACCTTCGGGTCGTCGCGTCCCTTGACGGCGCGGAAGAGCTCTGACGCTCCATAAATCGCGACGATGACGCCCACCGCAGCGATGAGGACCTCGCCGAGCGGCCAGTCGAAGACACGCGCCGTCCACCGCTCCGCGCTGTCACCGCTCGAGCTGCGTATGCCGCGCAACAGCTGGAATGCCTCGACCGCGAGCGCACCGTAGACGCACCCACGCACCGCGTTGCCGATGCGCGTGACCAGACCGGATGCGCTCGTGCCGTCGCGGTCGGGATCCATGAAGGCGTCCAGCAGCCGCCAGATTGCATACCCCGACAGGCCGATCATGAGCACGATCAACAGCGTGTTGCCGAAGGGCTGCGTCAGCACGACGCGGAGCGCGCCGCTCGTGTCGGTGATCCGGCCGCCCCGGTTCACGGCGGTCAGGATCGCGAGTACGCCGACGATCGCATAGACGACGGCCTTCGAGGCGTATCCGAGACGTGCCAGCGGCTGCACCATCGTCCTGGTGTGCAGCAAGAAGCCGACCAGCCTGCCCGCGCGTTCAGCGCCGGATCGTCACGCCGGTTCGCTGCGCGATCGCTTTCAAGGCCGCGTCCAGCTCCTTGTCGTCGAATCGGATGAACAACGGCTCGGCCGAGGTTGTGAAGATCACCCAATTCCGCGCGCCCCTGAAGACGCCCATCTTCCCGAAATCCACCGCGACCGAGACTTCTTTCCCATCCTGCGTCTTCCATTTCGGCTGCTTCGATCGCGAAAAGAAGGCCTCCGCGATCGACGCATATGGCAGCGACGTCAGCTCGGCGCGTGTGGACGAGTCGATGAGCGATAGATGATCGGCCGCGAGCGTCAGCAGCACCGCCCGTTCGCGTCGCGCCTTGCCGTCGGCCACGAGCATCTTCACGTCCGTGAACGTGAGCGCCGGAAGCGCCGCTGCCGCCACCGGCGGCGTACTCGGTGGAACCTCCTCCCCCGCTGCCGTGCTCGCAGAGTCGCTGGCGACGTTCGCTTTCGGCGGTGGCGCCGTGTCAGTAGCGAGCGCGACACGCTGTGATGCTTTCGCCGGACCCGCGGGCGCGGCGATTGACGTCTTCGGCGCGCTCGGGGGAGCGGATACCGAAGGAGGCACCGGCACCGGCGTCGCTTCGGTGCCCGTCGTCGCCGAGACGACGGCAGGCGCCGGCACGGCTGGTGACGCCGTGGTCGATTCCGTGGCGTTGGCGCCGCGCTTCAGAACGGCGAAGCCAAGCGCCGCGATGCCGAGGACGAGCACGACCAGCAGCGCGGCGAGCGCGAACAGGTGGGCGCGGCCGAGGACGACGGTCGTGGTGGTTCGCTCGATCGACGGCATCGCCACGGCCGGCGTCGCCATCGTCGGCAGCTCTCCGAGCGTGACCGGACTGACCGCCGCGAGGATCGCCGCGCGAAACTCCTCGGCGGTCTGGAAGCGTTCGGCGGGCGATTTCGCGAGCGCCTTGGTGATGACGGCCTCGCACCAGGGCGGCAGATCGGCACGGAACGTACCGAGAGGGGTCGGCGGGTCCGACACGTGTTTCTGGGCCATCGCGATCGCCGTGTCCGCCCTGAACGGCAATTCGCGCGTGAGCAGCCGGTAGAACATCACGCCGACCGCATACAGGTCGGCCCGGCCATCGATCTCGTGTCCCAGCACCTGCTCCGGCGCCATGTACGCCGGCGTGCCCATCATGTAGCCGGCGTTCGTGTAATGTTCGGTCCCTATCACCCGCGCGATGCCGAAGTCCATCACCTTCACCACGCCGGTGTCGGTCACCATCACGTTCGCCGGCTTCAGGTCTCTGTGGACGATACCCGCGCGATGCGCGTGCGCCAGCGCGTCGAGCACCTGGATGCACAGGTGCGCGGCCTGCGGCGGGGCGAGCGGGCCGAGACGCTCCGAGAGCGTCTGCAGCGTCTCGCCACGCAGGAATTCCATCACCATCAGCAGGTCGTCTTCGTGGCGGTGGAGCTCGTAGAGCGTCGCAATCCCGGGATGATTGAGCCGGGCGAGCGAAACGGCCTCCGCGCGGAAGCGCTTCAGCACTTCCGGCTCGCCGATCTCAGGGTTGAGGACCTTGATCGCGACCTCGCGATCGAGCGTCTCGTCCAGTGCCTTGTAGACGGTGCCCATTCCGCCGCGACCGAGGCGCTCGAGGATGCGATACTTGCCGACAGTCTTGCCTACCATTGCGCCTCACTTCTTCGCCGCGGCAGGCGTGAGAGAGTTGACGATCTCGCGGAACGCGTCCCGGCTGGCATCCGCCACCTCACGATCGGCTTTCTCGGCGAGCGTGACGACAATCACCGTGAAGAAGTGGGACGGCGCACGCATCACGGAGATCACCACTTCGTACGGACGTTTGTCGCCGGGCACCTCAGCGTCGAATACGCGCAGCGTCGCCTTGTCGATCGCGGCTCCCGGCGCCCGCTTCACGTCGTCGTTTCTAAAGGTCTGCCGCTCGAGGACGACGTTCATGTTCTTCGCGAGGCCCTCGGCGATCTTCTCGTACGCGCCCTGAAAGGGATCCTTCTGCTGGAAGATCGGCAGCGTCGCGGCGGCCGACTCGACGTGGATCGTGGCCGCAGCTGACTTGTCGTCGCGAAAGAGGATGTACAGGCAGCCCTCCCTGCCTTCAGGCATGTCCTGCACGTTGGTCACGAACCAGCCGGTCGGGATGATGACGCCGAACGTTTTCAGCGTGCAGCCAGACGGGAGTTTGGCGAGGTCGGGTTGCTGCGGGCCAGCGAGCGCCAGCGACACAGCCATCGCAAGGATCACGGCTCACTCCTCATCGACCGGCTGGGGGACGGCCGGGGCGAGGATAGCACGGCAGGGAACTGTCTGCGTTTAGTCGAGGCGCGGGCGCCTGAGCATCGCGACGGCGACGAGCAACCAGGCAACCGCCAGCAGTCCGAAGTTAACGAACGGCGCGACGAGCCCCTCCGCAAGGCCCGCATAGACGGCCGACACCAGGACTGGCTCCGGGTCCATGGCGGCAAGGCCCGTCAGGACGGCTATCAATCCCGCGATGAGCCCGCTGATGCCCGCGAAGATCGAGGCGAGTGAAACGGGGCGCAATATGGCGAGCGTCGATTCCGTCCGCTGGACGATGTAAACGATCGCAAGCAAGGGTGGCCCGAATCCCACCAGCAGGCTCAGTTTCGCGAAAACGCCGGCCTGGTTGAACGCGTCGACGAAGCTCATTCGACAGCCTCCGTGTTTCCCGTATACAACTCCTGAGACACGTGTGCGTGACATCTGTCACGCCAGCGGCGTTCGCGCGTTATGACGGAGATGGATCGGGAAGACGAGGCCGCGCTGATCGCAGCTCTCCGCTGCGGGGATGCCACGGCGTTCGATCGCGTGTACGACATCTACCGTCCGCGGCTCTTTGCATTTCTTCTGCGCCTCAGCCGGAGTCGAAGCGTTGCCGAGGACCTGCTCGATGAAACCTGGCTCCGGCTCGTGTCTCACGCCGAGTTGCTCCATCCGGACACACGGCTGGCGGCATGGCTCTTCACTGTCGCGAGAAATCTGTACTGGACCCATCGCCGGGCGGCTCGCCTGCACGAGGCAGTGGCCGGCGTCTCGATGTTGTGGCCGGCCGCCGAGAGCTGGCCGTCACCGTTCGACCTGACCGCCGCCGGTGAATTGGAGAGACGAATCGAACGGGCGCTCGCGGCGCTGCCTCCGCAGCATCGCGAGGTTCTGCTGCTCGTCGGCTATGAGGGCCTGACGCCGTCCGAAGCGGCCACCGTCTGCAAGGTGACGCCGGAAGCCTTGCGCCAGCGGTTGGCACGCGCGCGTGCCGCGCTGGCGGAAGCGCTCGGTCTCTCGCCGGCGCTGCTCGCGCTCAGAAGGAGTTACGGAACATGAGGCCGAACGACATCTCGGATGACCGCGTGCTTGCGGCGCTGCGCCAGCTGCGCGCGTACGATGTGAGCGCCGCCCGCGCCGAGCGGCTGCGCACTCGCTGCCATCGCCGGCTTGGGACGCAGGCCGCTTCCGCCCCTGTGCCGAGAAGCCGCGAGGCCGGCGTGTGGCCGCGAACGATGAGCGGTCTCGCAGGCGCGTGGTGCGTGGTGTACTTCCTGGAAACCATTCGCCGGGTTGCTGCGGTATACGGCTTTTGAGCCAACGTCGATCGCTGCTCGGAGCGCGGTGGGCACGTCCGTCATCGATTCCGGCGAATTCATCGGGGCGAACCTGCCCTGGATCGCACGGCGTCCGAGGACCTCGGGACGAGCCGGTAGCGATTGGTGGGCGGCCGCCCCGGGGGGGCCTCTTCGTACACGAACAGGAGGTCGTGCTCCGTGAAATTCCGGAACCACTCCTCCCAGCTAATCGGCCGGAAGACCGCTGCGCCAGGAAAATTGAAACGGATCCCGGCGCCACCGTCCTGTACGTTGAGCGTGGCTGGGCCCGAGGTTGTGGCCTCGCCCGTCGCAGGTTCCGCGTCGTGTCGCGCCGCCCACTCGCGGATCCGCTCGGGATCGTCCGTGGCGATGACGTCCTCTGATTCGCGCGGATCCTCCGGCAGCAGTGAACCTTCTCCCATGGCTCATCTCCTCTCGATGGCTCTGAATACTCTGGGCCCGTTTCGATCCCGTTCCCAATGTCCGGGGTGACCCGGTGTCCACGGCGCCTCGGTCCAGAAGAACGTGAACGCATCGACGGCGGATGGCAGCACGGCTTCGTACTGATTCGACACCGGCACGAGTGGCACGTTGTAGACCGGATTCCAGTCGCCGCCGCCGTGTGCGACCCCCGCGTGGACGAAGCCGCTGCCGCCGACGCGAACGCGCAGGCGGCGTCCGGGGGAAAACTGCGGACGCGTGAAAGTCCACAATTGGGTCTCACCGATGTCCGGCGAGTCCGGCGTTCCCGTCGAGGGCGACTGGCGCAGCGCCGAGGTCGCCGCGACGATGACATCGATAGCCCGTCGGTAGCCGCGGTGGAGATTCGTGATCGGTTTGTCAGCCGACGTGGACACGGCATCGCCGACGTCGATCACGATGCCGGCTTCCGACGCCTTCGCCGCATCGATCGTCCGCAGCCCTTTCGAATCGACGATGTAGGCGGTGCTCGCGCGATCGAGGACCGGCATCGCGTGCAGCCGTCCCGCGAGGAGACGCAGGGGCGCATCGACCTCGCCGGGCGTTTCGCCGGCGCCCGGCAGGGAGACGAGCCGGTACGCGCCGTCCTCGAACACGAAGACCTGGCGGCCGCCCGAGAGACTCGGAACGATACCCCCGAGCAAGCCCGAATGCGGGCCGAGCGTCCCGATCAGCGGCCGGAGAAGCTGCGCGTAGAACCAGTCGAAGGCCCTCTCTGAGCTGAACACCAGGACGCCCCCGGCACCGAGGTACGCCGCGAGGACGTCGAGGTTGTCCTCCTCGAAGGGCCCGCGCGAAAAGGCGGTCAGCATCTCGTCGAGATCGGTGACGACGACGCATCGGCCAGTCTGGCGGACATTCGCGAGAAACTGCTCGAGCGCGACGATCTGCGCTGGCGCGAAGTCGCCGAACAACGCTTCGTTCACCTCGCCGGGCACCTGCTCCGACGGCCGGACCACCTGGAAGTACGTGCTGAGCATGCGCGTCACCTGCGATGCGTCCTGCACGTCGCGCCCCCTGGCGCCGGCAGCCTTGCGTGCCAGCTCGACGAAGAACGGTGACACCTCGACGAGGCGCGCGGGGCCGTGGGGGGTGACGGCGACCCAGCCGAAGTCGGTCAACAGGAGACCGCCGTTGCCGGTGCCGTGCTGCCGGCCGACGTCGATCGCGATGTACTCGCGCTTCACCCACGAGCCCGGGGAGTAGCGAATCTCCCCTCGCGCGCTCGCCGTGTGTCCGACCACCTGCGGCAGCAGCCGCCCGTGAAAGCGGTAGTGATCCAGCTCGCGGAGGTCGGGCGTGAACACGCCGGCCGGCTCGTACCCAAGCTCGCCGGGCATGCGCCGTTCGCGCGCGTGGCTCGTGCCGACGTGGAAGATCTCGTGCGGCAGATCGCGCGCGCTGATCCGCCGCCGATCGACCAGTGTCCGGCGCAGCACCTCGTTCACGTAGTCGGCAACCGTCTCGGCGTCCCCCGACCCGCGCTCGCGAGCCGCGAGCTCGACAATGTTCGGAAGGACACCGCCGTGGACGAACAATTTGCCGTGCGCGAAATACGCCGCCTGGACGATGAGTCCCGGATGCCGTTCCGGGTGCAGCGCGGCTTCGCGGATCCTCGGCCACAGGCGATACCCGGCTGAATCCTCGCCGCCCTGTCCGCCCTCACGATCGACGTAGAGATCGTGGTTCCCCAGCGTCCAGACGATCCGTCCGTCATGCGCGTGCGCCTCGCCGGCAAGGCGATGGATGAAGTCGAACACCTCCTGCAGGTGCCGCCCGTGGCCGATGTCGCCCGTGAACACGAGCGTGCCATCACGCGCGGCCCACCGTTTCCGCGCATCGATGAAACCCAGGGCGAGAAGGATTTCCTCCAGCGCCGTCAGCTCGCCGTGGACGTCACCGACGACGCCGACGCGTTTGGTGCAGTCCTGGAGGAACGGCGCGATGTCGCGATCGACGGCGAGCGTGCGCTCGACGGCCATGTCCGCCACCCCGACGTCCTCGAGCTGCAGCAGATGCAGCTCGTTCGGCGCCAGGCCGATTACGAGCCCGCGGCGGACCAGCTCGTCGCCGGTGCGGACGTACGTCTCGCCGGTGAAGAGATCGCGCAGGTGATAGTGGATCGCCGGGTCGTCCTGGACATCGAGCTCCGCCGGGAGCTGCACCCGCCCCCAATGCTTCACGAGCCTCGACTCCGTATCCTCGAAATTGACCGCGAGGATCAGGGGTCGATGGTCGTACACCTGCAGGCGCGCTCGAAACTGCTGGAGCGGACGGTCGCCGTGCATGCCCAGCACCGCCATCGAGCGGTCGTACACTGCGCCGGCAGTCTCGGGATCGAGCAGGCACCGCACGAGCGCGCCGAGTGGATGGCTGACGAGCGCCCAGAGCTGGGCGTGCATGACGGTGTTGACGACGTGGGTCCGCCGGCGCCGCCAGGTTCGGCCGAAGCGCCCGAACCCGAAGGTGCCTTCCCCCTGCTCGAGGCCCTCGGACGCCGCGTGAAAGTCGCGCACGATCGCGCCTGCCGCCTCCGCGTGTTCCTGCGGAACATCCCCGGACGTGGCCACGTGCTGCTGGACGCGCCAGAGCGCCCAGCGGCTGCCGTCGCGCGACGATCGCAGGACGCTGTCCACGGAGCGTTCCTGCGATCCGTCCTTGGTCAACATCGGATCGCGAACCTCGCGGGTGCCGTCCGCGATATCGATGACGCCCATGTGCGGATCGAAGATCTGCAGGCGCTCGTCGGCGCCGTTGCCGACCAGCCCGATGTTGAGCATCGAGAAATCGAGGTGTGAGACGCCGCTGCGCCAGAGCTGTTGCGTGAACTCGTGGTAGCGCTCTTCCAGTTCGCGTGCGGCCGGGATGTCCCCGGCGCGCACACGCCGCTCGATCGCGGTCGCCAGCGGTGTCACCAACGCCTGCACTACGGCCACCGAGAGGGTGAGGCACCGGCTCGGCCGTTTTTCAGTCGGGAAACTCTCCGGGTAGCTCACCTCGAGCGCCAGCGGCTTGGGCCCGAGCGATCGGACGATGCCGATCGAGCGGAACCGTTCGAGCGCGCGCTGCTCATGAGGCGTCAGCTCGCTGACGCTGCTGTCCGCGATGTACGCGCGGCTGCGCACGGCGAGCGGGCCGTAGGCTTCGAAGGCGCGGATGTGCTGCCAGATCGCAGCGTGAAGAGATCCGTCCGGAGCGACCGCGTGGTCCTGCTCCCACTCGCGCTGCGAGCCGGGCGCGGGCGTTTCGAGTGGTGGCACGGGGTGGAGTTGTTTCGCATACTTCACGACGAACCGTCTGTCAGGCTCCAGGAGGGCGATCATGTGATAGCCCTCGCCAAGAAACTGCATCGGCCCGCTGCAAAGCGTCTGCAGCACTTCACGGTCGTTCGGCAAATCGTCGGTGTCGAGGAAGGCTTTCCTCGCAATTGGCACGAGCAGGTCGTCGAGGACGCGATTGCCGATCCAGCGCGCCCCGCCGTGCAGCTCGTCGTGGTGATAGCGCGTCAGCGCGCGCTCGAGGACGCCTTCGAGCCGGTGGCCCTCTGGATCGTGCTGCGGGCGGGTGTCGCGATTCGTAACCACAGGTCGATCGCTGCCGCGAAGATGCGGGCAGCTTCACGGTCTGCACGCAATCGGCACGCCGACTCAGCACTGCTCAACGGTATCGCTCCCGGGCCGAGGTATGTCGTCAATTCGCGGGAGTGGGTCGAACTATAATGCCTCGCCGGGCAGCCGGTCTTCCTGTTCGCCTCGGTTGCAAGTGGGAGCGTCCATCGGCATCGACTTCGGCGAATTCGTGATCGGGGCGAACCTGCCGTGGATCGCCTACGGCCACGATTTCGGCGCCAACGTCTGGCATCCCGCAGGAGGACTGCATACGCGCACGGATGACGTCGCGAGAGCGCTCGATCGCGCCGCGGCCGCCGGTGTGCGCCGGCTCCGCTGGTTCCTGCTGTGCGACGGCCGCGCCGGGATTCGATTCGCCGAGGATGGCACGCCGCTCGGCCTGGACGACTCGGTCTTCGCCGACGTCGACGCGGCACTCGACGCGGCCGCAGCGCGCGACCTGCAGATCATGTTCGTACTGCTCGACTTCCTCTGGTGCGCGCGTGCTCGTTTCGTCAACGGCGTGCGGCTCGGAGGCCGCCGCGACGTCCTGCGGAACGGCGCGAAGCGCGCCGCACTGCTCGATCGTGTGTTCGCTCCCCTGCTCGGACGCTATGGAGACCACTCGCGGATCTTCGCGTGGGACGTCATCAACGAGCCGGAATGGGCGATCTGCGGCCTCGGCGCGCGCCGGTGGTCGTGCCTGAGGCCGAAGCACATGCGCGCGCTCGTGATCGACACGGCAGCCCTCGTTCATCGCCTTACGCGCCATGCCGTGACGGTCGGCTCCGCCGCCGCACACTGGCTCGACACCTGGCGCCATCTCGACCTCGATTTCTACCAGACACATTGGTACGAGCACCTGGAGCCGAGGGCACCGCTGGCGCGACCGGTCGAGACTCTCGGCCTCGATCGCCCCCTGCTGCTGGGGGAGTTCCCCAGCCGGGTTCCGCCGTCGGAGCTCCAGCGCATCCTCGAGACCTCGCGCGCGGCCGGCTACGCGGGCGCGTTCGTCTGGTCGGTGCTCGCCAACGATGAGGCGAGCGATTTCGCGGCAGCGGAAGCCGTGCTGAAGGCGTAGGAGCCGTTCGTCAATCGAAAGGGCCAACACATGCGACATGGATTTCTGTCACTGACGGTCTGCCTGCTCCTCACGGCGGCGGCGCCGGGACAGCAACAGGATGCTCCAGCGCAGGCGATTGCCATCCGCAACGTCAGCGTCATCGATGTGACGACGGGAACGGTCAGACCGAACGTGACGGTGAGGATCGCCGATGGACGGATCGCGGCGATCGACCCGGATGCCAAGGCCCAGGCCGCAACTGCTCGCGTGGTCGATGGGTCGGGAAAGTTCCTCATCCCCGGCCTCTGGGACATGCACGTGCATTGGTACGACGAGCGCTTCCTCCCGCTGTTCACGGCCAACGGCGTGACAGGAGTCCGGCAGATGTGGGGCATGCCGATGCACTTCGACTGGCGCGAACGCGTGAGGGCCGGTCGTCTGGTGGCGCCGCGCCAGTACATCGCGAGCACGATCGTCGACGGGCCGAATCCCGTCTGGCCGGGATCGCTCGTCGTCGCCGACGCCGCCGCGGCGGGCTCGGCAATCGAGAAGCTGAAGACATCCCGCTTCGACTTCGTCAAGGTGTACGAGCGCCTGCCACGAGAGGCTTACTTCGCCATCGCGGCGGAAAGCAAAGCTCGCGGGCTCTCGTTCGGCGGCCACGTACCGCGCGACGTCTCGGCCGTGGAGGCAGCCAAGGCAGGCCAACGCAGCATCGAACACTTGAGCGGCGTTCTCTACGGCGCGTCGTCGGCCGAGGACGAGATCAGGAGCCGCCGCGCGGAGCTGCTCAAGGGCGGTGAGGCGATCAAGGGCATCCCGGTGGCGACGCGCGACGCGCTGCTGAAATTAAACGACCGCCTGCTCGCGACCTACGACGATGCCAGGGCGTCTGCCCTCTTTGCGGCGTTTGCGAATCAGGGGACATGGCACTGTCCGACGCTGACGGTCCTTCGCTCGATGGCATCGCTCGACGATCCGGCGTTCACGAGCGACCCACGCTTGAAGTACATGCCGGCCTCCATCCGGAGCGCCTGGATGCCGGCGAACGACGCGCGGCTGGCGACGAAACGTCCGGTGGACTACGCGCTCGATCGCCGCGTGTTCCGCAAACACCTGCAAGTGGTCGGCGCCATGCGGCGCGCCGGCGTGAAGTTCATCGCCGGCACGGACGTGCTCAATCCCTTCGCCTTCCCCGGCTTCAGCCTGCACGACGAGCTGGCGCTGCTCGTCGAGGCGGGACTGACACCGCTCGAGGCGATTCAGAGCGCGACGGTGAACGCCGCTGAGTATGTCGGCCAGAGCAAGGAAGTGGGCACGATCGAGGCCGGGAAGGCGGCCGACCTGGTGCTGCTCGACGCGAACCCGCTCGAGAACATCGGCAACACGAAGCGCATTGCCGCCGTGGTGATCGGCGGCCGCCTGCTGCAGCGGCCGGATCTCGATCGCGCCTTGACCGACGTCGAGCGGATTGCCAATCTCAAGTCGCTGTCCGAGGCGCTGTGGCGGACAATCGAAACGAAGGGGATCGCCGCAGCCGTCGCGCAGTACCGCGACCTGAAGGCGCATGCGCGCGAGGAGTACGAGTTCGACGAGGGGGAGCTCAACGAGCTCGGCTATCGTCTGCTCAAGGCGAAGAAGCCGGCAGAAGCGATCGAGATCTTCCGGCTGAACGTCGAAGCGTATCCCAAGTCGTCGAACGTCTACGACAGCCTCGCCGAAGCCTACATGATCAGCGGCAATCGCGAGCTGGCGATTCAGAACTACCGGACGTCGCTCGAGCTCGATCCGCGCAACGCGAACGCTGTCGCGATGCTCAAAAAGCTGGGCGGATCCTGAACGCCGAGCGCGAGGCTTGTCGATTCATCGCCTCGCCGGCCGACTACCTGTCAAAGCGGCCGGTTTGGCGGCCGCCACTCGAGGAGAGACGTTCATGCGTGTCATGGTCATCGTCAAGGCGTCCCCATCGTCGGAAGCCGGCGAACTGCCGGATCGAAAGCTGCTGACGGAGATGGGACAGTTCAACGAGGAGCTGGTGAACGCCGGCCTCATGCTCGCCGGCGAGGGGCTGCAACCCTCGTCCAAGGGGAAACGCGTCCGATTCTCCGGCTCGACGCGAACTGTCGTCGATGGCCCGTTTGCCGAGACCAAGGAACTCGTCGCCGGGTTCTGGATCTGGAAAGTGAAGTCGATGGACGAAGCGGTCGAGTGGGTGAAGCGCTGTCCGAACCCGCAGCGGGAGGATTCGGAGATCGAGATCCGGCAGATCTTCGAGGCGGAGGACTTCGGAGCGGAGTTCACGCCGGAACTGCAGGAACAGGAGCGGCGGTTGCGCGAGCGGGTCGAAAAGAACGCCGGCGGTTGATCGAGGCCGGCGCCCGGATCCCGCGCTCACGAAGCCGGGGCTGCGACCGGCCCCCATCGGCCGTGCGTGCGGCTGATTCGCTGATAATGCCGTGTGCGCAGACGACTACCGCTCGCAGCGGCGATTCTGCTGCTGATGATGGTCGCGGCCGCGGGCGTGTTCCTCCTTCAGGGACGGGCGCTCGCCGCCCGAGTGGTACGCGCCGCCGCGGAGGCGCGGCTCTCCGCCACGCTCGGCGAACCGGTCACGATCGGCGAGATCGGGTTTTCACTCACGCCGCGCCCGTCGTTCACCGGCTCCGCCATCCAGGCAGGCTCGCGCGATCGGCAGGCACCCGGGCTCCGGATCGAGCGCATCCGCCTGGTGCCTGAGGTCCGCTCCCTCTTCAGCGACACCGTGCGGATCGAGGAAGTCAGGCTCGACGGCTTCACCGTCTCCGTGCTTCGCGACCGCGCCGGCCGATGGCACGCGCCGGCGGCATTCCCGGCGCCCTCGCCCGACGCACACGCCGGCGTGCTCATTGATCGGGTCCGCGTCGGCGACGGACGCCTGCAGGTGTCGCACGAGATCGATGGCCACGCGCTGCAGACGTCCAGCATCGACGACATTCGCGCGGACATGCTGATCGAGGCGGGCGGCCTCCGCCTGACGGCGCTCACCGGACGCGTGGGCGGCGCGGCGATCGTCGGTGAGGCGCGCGCTGACGCGCACGCGGTTCACCTGGCATTCCAGGCGGACGCGATCGGCGATTCCGACCTCGCGCCGCTGCTCGGTCTGCTCGGGTCGGCGCGTCCCGCCGCCCTGCGGCTGGACGAACCGGCGGCAGTTTCCGTCGGCGTGACGATCGACCGCGCGCTGTCACGGCTCCGCGGCAGCGGGACGCTGCGCGTGCCTGCGCTCACGGTCGATCGGCTGCGGCTGCAGCGTCTCGAGGCGCCGTTCACGATCGACGGCGCGCGCCTCGCGTTCACGCCGACGACGTTCGCCCTGAACGGCGGCAGGCACACCGGGCGCGTGACGCTGTCGTTCGATCGCGACGTGCCGCAGTGGTCGAATGACAGCCGGCTCGAGGGGATCGACGCCGCCGCGCTGCTGGACACGCTCGCCGCACGTGACACCGGAATCGAGGGAACGGGACGCCTGGAGGCGAAGCTCCAGGGCCGCCTCGAGAGGGATTTCATCGCCGGCTCCGACGGACCGGCGTGGATTGTGCTGTCCAACGGCGTGCTGCGCGGTTTTCCGCTGCTCGCGGCTGTTAACCGCGCGCTGCGGCTCGCGGCCACCGACAGCAACGACACCAGGTTCGAACGGCTGTCTGCAACGCTGGCGATCTCACGGGGCGCCGCGGCTACCGACGATCTCGTCATCGAGGCGGGTCACCTCCGCGTCGACCTGGCCGGGCGCATCGGCTTCGACCGCGCGCTCGATCTGCGCGGCCGCGCGATCGTCTCGGCGGAGCGCGCAGCCGCGGCTGTGGCGAGCGTGCGCGAGCTGGCGCGGCTTCGCACCCGTCACGGCCAGATCGTGCTGCCGCTGACGATCGGCGGCACGCTGGACTCGCCGCAATTCGGAGTGGACGTGGAATCGGCTATCCGCGAAGGCGTCCGCGACGAGCTGATGCGGCGCCTTCGCGGCATCATCCGTCGATGACTCGGTGCACTCCGCTGCTCGACGGTCTTCCGGCTGCCGTCGCCGCCGGCTCACGGCCCTTTTCGAACCAGGAGTAGCCGAAGATCCAGACGAGCGCCCATTCCAGCAACAGGACGGAGCGCCACGGCGCCAGTGCCTGCCGGATCGCCTCGGGAGCGAGCGCGAAGACGCCAATCAGTGCGAGGCACGCCAGCATCAGCCAGCCACACATCTTGTAGAGACGCACCTTCTCACTCGCCTGGCTGAACAACAGCAGATGAGGAATACGCCAACGACCCACAGCGTGCCGACGAACCAGTCGCGGCCTTTCGTGTAGTAATAGGCACTGAGGGAGTTCTGTACGCCTTGGTCCATGGCCCACAAGAGCAGCGCTGGCGGCACCGCCACGCCGAGGACTCCGAATGCAGTCCGGTACTTCGGATACGGCTCGAGCACCGACCCCGCGAGGAGCGTCTGGGACTCGGCCTTCAGTTGCTGCAGCATGCCTCGGAGACGGCATGTGACCGCCAGGGCGGACGTGCTCAAGCCTGTACCGAGCGTCCTCCGACGATGTACTCCTGCAGATACTGGATGGTCTCGCCCTGCGTCGAAATGACCCGGCGGACCAAATCGCCGATCGAGACGATACCGACCACCTTGTCACCCTGAACGACTGGAAGATGGCGAATCCGGTTGGTCGTGACGATTCTCATGCAGTCGTCCACGGTATGGTTCGGACCCACGGACACGACCGGGCTCGTCATGATGTCACTGACCAGCGTGTCCCTCGAGGATCTTCCCTGGAGAATGACCTTGCGGGCGTAATCACGCTCTGACACGATGCCAACGAGCGTCTCGCCGGCAATGACGACGACCGCGCCGACACCTTTGTCGGCCATCAGGCGTATGGCCTGGAAGACCGACTCGCCAGGGCTCACCGACCAGACGTCGTGGCCCTTCTGCTGCAGAATCGAGCTGACGGTGTCGGCCATTGATCCCTCCACACTTCACGTCGTCATCACGGTGCCGTCGATTGGCGGTGGGCCGATCGGCCCGCGGGGCGCCTCGGTCGCGGCCGCCGGCGCGGCCGCGACGGGACGCGCGTGACTGGCCGCTGCCGGAGCGCCCGTCGCGGCTTTCATCCGCTCTCGCATCAGTTCCTCGGCGCGCGCGAAGAGTTCCTCGTTCGAAATCCTGCCGGCGTCCACGTCGGCAAGAATCGAGCGCTGCGCTTTGTATTCCTTGTTCTCGACACCCGCCTTGCTCTGTAGCATCCGCCACGCTTTGCGGCGCTCGACGCAGAAGAGCACGAGCTGGCGCGAGAGCGACCGGTATTCGCAGACGCCGTCGCCCTGCACGCGGATATACACGCCAAAGTCCGGCACGTAGGACCGGTGGCTCGGCACCAGGTAACGCCGGTACACCACATCTTGCTGCGTGATGCGGACGAGCATGTTCTCGAGCGGGATGAGCCCGGCTGCATCGTCCTGGTCGATCTTCTTCAGGTGGTTCCGGAACCGCGCTTCGGTCGCGCACCAATGGGCGACGGTGTACCGGTACCGCTCGCTCGTGCCCTTGAATCTGGTCTCGTACCAATCCATGTCGATCGACGGGTTGCCCTTGATGTCGAGTGCTTCCTGGTACGTCTCACCCAGTCTCGGGTTGAAGACGAATTCGGGTGCGCCACGCGAGTCCCGCACGCGCTGCGCCTGGTCGAGCGCCATGTCGTCGGCCACCCCGTGCTCGGGCTGGCACGTGGTGAAGCACTGCATGAACATCGTGCCCCGGTACTCCAGGCCGTCGAGGATCGCGCGATACAGCTTCGGCGCGTTGGCAATCGAGACCTGCGCGACGAAGGGCGATCCATGGCCTGCGAGGAACGTCTCGGCGACGGTCTTCTTCTCGGTGTTCTTGCCTTGCGTGGCCGCGCCGAACACGTTCATGTCGTTGCCGCCCAGCATCGGCGTCGAGTCGGAGTTCTGGCCGCCGGTGTTGGAGTACACCTGCGTATCGAGCATCAGCGCCTTGACGTTGGGACGATTCTGGAGGACCACCTTCGAGGTGTTCTGGTACCCGATGTCGCCCATGCCGCCGTCGCCGCCGACGACCCACGCCTTCGGCAGCTCGAGAATCTCCTGATCGGTCATCACCGCGTCGCTGAAGTGCACGTACTCGTAGTACTCGCGCGGGCTGATGACGCCGGTCTGGCGATGCAGCAGGGCGTCGGCCAACCGTTCGGGGATCACGGAGCGGCGCCCGTGATCGACGATGAAGCTCTCGCCCAGGAGCCAGCCGACCGTGATCCCGTCCTGGAAGAGCGAGTTCATCCAGGGGTACGGGTGCGGGTTGTTGGGCGGGGTCGATCCATAGACGGTGTTGCAGCCGGTGTGCGCTGCCATGGCCATGACCGACATGCCGTTGCCGAGGCGGCCGTCGATCGCCTGCAGATCCCTGTGGTTGAACGCCTCCTGCGTCATGACGGCCGTGATGGCGTCGACAAGCTCTCTGTCGGAGATCGCGCCGTGGCCGGCGATCCGCGCCTTGGTGTCCTGGTCGTCCTCACCGCCCAGGCCGATGAGCAGATGGGCGACCGCCTGGCGGAACAGGCCGTACTCCTCCTCGCTTCGCGCCTTCAGATCCGCCAGCTTCTGCTCGCCGTCCTTCTCGAGCGCCTTGACTTTGGCGCGCAGCCGATTGGCCTTCGCGTGGTAGAGCGGTCGCATGTAGGCTTCGGTGACCGCCGCCACGGCCCGCAGGATGCTCTTCTCACCGCAGCCGGCGCACGCGCCGTCGCCGGAGACCAGCGCGTCGTAGTTCCTGCGCACCATCAGCATGTTGCGCAGCGTAGCCGTCTTCGAGTCCTGCGGATGGAGGTCGTTGTAGAGGCCCAGGTACTTCTGCGGCGTGTCGGGTAACAGGTTCAGGAACGCGGTGCCGGTCTCGTGTTCCGCGTTCACGTCTTCGGTCTCCTGGACCATTCGCAGCGCGCGGTGCTCGCCGCACGCGGTGACGCACGCCGCGCAGCCTTTACAGAGGTCCGACACGAAGATCGAGAAGATGCCGCCCCCGCCGGGAGCCTTCTTCTCGGGCGTCGCGAAGATCGCGTTCGCCTTCTGATACGCCATCGGCACCTTGGCGATGATGTCGAAGAACTCGCGCTTGGCTTGCGGCGAGAAGCCGTTGACCTCGTTTGTCACCTTCTCGACGATCTGCTGGAGCGGGGGCGGGTCTTTCGCGAGGCTCGCGCGCATCAGCTCGCGCGTCCGCGTTTCAATCTCCGGCACGAGCCGCAGCATCTTCTGCCGCTCGCCGGCGTCCGTGACGTAGTGCGTAATCGCCGTGCGCAGGATGGTCTCGAGGTCCTGGGAGCAGTTGGGGAGCGCCGTGTCCGGACAGACCGCGATGCACTCCATGCACTGGGTGCAGTTCTCAGGAATGTACAGCGGCGTTTCGCGCCGGGCGACGTACTTGGAGGCGGTGTCGCCGCTGCCGGCGGCCATCACACCGAGCGACGCCAGCGGCGAGGCGGGCTGGTTGTAGCCGAGGCCCGCGCGGAACAGCGCGTCGAACGCTGCCAGCTGCGTCAGCGGTGTCCGCTTCTGCTGGACCTCCGGCATCGGGTGCGATCGGCATCCCGAGCCGCACCCGTCTCCGTCCCCGTCGAGGACCGGCAGCAGCGCCCTGCCACGCAGCGTCGAGCGATCGGGTGCGCTCATCTCCCCTATCCGGATCTCCCGGACGAGATCGAACCCCTGGGTCATGACCTCCATGTTGGACTTCACGACCCCTTCACCCAGCCGGCCGAACTTCTTGACGTACTGCGTGTGGACGACTTCGCGGAACTGCTCCTGGCTGATGCGGAATTCCTCGAGCAGTGGAGAGACGGCGAAGAACGCGCCGAGGAAGGCGTTGCCCTGCATGCGCAACTGGAGGTCAGCGCGATGAGTCGCCTTGCGCGCGATCTGAAAACCCGGCAGCGTGAACACCCGGATGTTCTTGTCGATGATCTGCCTGCGGGCCCACAACGGGAGCCGCTCCCAGGCCCGCTCGCCTTCTTCCTCCGACTCCCAGACGAGGCAGCCGCCCTCCGCCATGCCGTCGAGCGGGTTGGTGTGGGTGAAGGCCTTGGGATCGCAGCAGAGCACGACCGTGACGTGTCGCAGATCGCAGTTCACGCGGATCCGCTCGGGCGCCGCGACCATGAAGTATGACGTCGGCGCGCCTTTCTTTTCAGACCCGTACTTCGGGTTGGCGCTGACGTGGATGATCTCCTTCGGGTTGCCCAGCTCGTCGACGACTTTGTCGCGCTGGTACAGGAAATCGTTGAAGTCGCCGATGATGGCGCCGAGGTTCTTGCCCGTCGTGATGGCGCCCCAGCCGCCGATCGAGTGGAAACGCACGGCAATCGCCCCCTCGGGAAGCAGCGACGGCGTGTCCTCGGACTTCACCTCATAGGGGTGATCCACGCCGAGGACGAAGAACGACGTGCCGTCCGACCGGCGCTTGCCGTCCTTCCGCGCGCGGGCGCCGGTGGCGTACTCGTAGGCGCCGATCGTGTGCTCGGGCCTGAAGTCGCGCGAACCGAGGCCGTAGACGCCGGCGAACAGCCGCGGCAACCGGTGGGCGGCGATTGTCGGGAGGCCCGCTTCTCCCTGGAGCGCCTTGTTGAGCGCGGTGCGGATGTCGCGCCCCATGGGGTTGTCTCCCGCCATCGGCTCGTCGGTGCGCTCCAGGATGATCACGTTCCGCTTGCCGGCAAGCGCGTCGACGATGGCGGCGTCAGGAAACGGACGAAGGACGTTCACGTGGATGGAGCCGACCTTTGCGCGGCGGTGCTCGCGCAGGTAGTCGACAGCCGCTTCGATGTTCTCCGCCGCCGATCCGAGCGACACGAACACGGTGTCTGCATCGCTGGTCTTGTACTGGCTGATGAGACCGTAGTCGCGGCCCGTGAGCCTGCCGAACTCTTCGTACGCCTCTTCGAGGAACCTCAGAATCGGCTCCGTGAAGTTGTCCCGACGGGCGACGACGCCCTGCATGTAGTGCTCCTGGTTCTGGACCGGGCCGAGGAGCACGGGGTTCGTCAAGTCGATCATCCTGGGAACGCGGCGCCGTTTCGGACCAAAGAGCAGACGCTGACTTTCCGTAGGACAGTCGATGATGTCGTCCGGTGCACCGAGGAACCGGCGAATCAGCGCCGACTCGTGCTTGTAGAACGTCCGTTCGAGATGGGACGTGAGGAAGCCGTCCATGACGTTCATGCCGGGGGTCAGGCTGAGCTCGGTCACGCGCCTCAGGATCAATGCTTGATCCGCCGCCTGCTGGGCGTCTTTGCCGAAGACGATGATCCATCCCGTATCGAGCGCGCCATAGACATCGTCGTGCCCGCAATGCACGTTCAAGGCGTGCTTGGTCAGAGCCCGCGCCGCAACCTCCAGGACCATCGTCGAGCATTTGCCGGGGGCGTGATAATACTGCTCGACGCCGTAGACGACCCCTTGTCCGGACGTGTAATTGACGACGCGCTTGCCGCAGACAGAGTGCGCGATCGCGCCGCCTTGGGCCGCGTGCTCCCCTTCCGCTTCCACCGCGATCGTGTTACCGCCAAAGACATTGAGTTTGCCCTCGGCAAACGCCTGTTGGTACAGCTCGCCGCCTTCCGTTGATGGTGTGATGGGATAGAAGACACCCGCATCGGCGATACGCGTTTCCGTGTGGTAGGAAACCAGTTGGTTCCCGTTAGCAGTTACGCGGATTCCCGGGAATGGAGGACTGCTCTTTGGTTGACCCCTCCACTCCGCTCGGGATGAGACCCGAGACGATCGTTGCCGCGGTACCGCGGCCGCCGGCACTGTTGGCCGGTGGCCGGGTCGCCGCGCGAACGCGCCGACGACGGGCTTCGCCAATGCAGCGAAGTCACCGTAATGCATGCAAATGGCCTCGGTGTGCGTGCCGGCGTTGAACACCATCTCCGGCTCACCCACGAGGCATCGATCCACGAACACCCGGTGTCCGTACACGGCGCCGAAGGGGGGCATGGCACCCACTTCGAAGTCGGGGTAGAGCGTGGCGATCTCGTCCTCGCGCGCCAGGCGTAGCGCTCCCGCGTTGGCGAACAGACGGAGCTGTTCGAGATTCACCATGTGGTGTGCGGGGAGCACCGCCTGGACGGGCTCGTCATCAGCGAGGCAGATGACGACTTTGGCCCAGCACCGCTGGGGGATGTGCGACACGGCCGCCTCTTCCTGCGCCGTGTACGCCCGGACGTGCCTGAAGCAGGTGTACGGGATCCTCTCGCGCTTCAGGAGCTCCGCGATCGATGAAAGCAGCATCACGTCCCCCCTCAGCCCAACGGATCTGAAATGTTGGTTTGGTCACGTGCCGACGACGGACGCCGCGAGTGGCCGGTTTCGGCCCCGGGAGACGGTTCGTTATACACCCAAGCCGCCTCGCCCGTGGCCAGCTTTTTCAACAGTCCTTCGCTACAACCGTTGAGGTGTGCGCGGGTGCGGGCCGTCTGTCTCCCTGCACTACGACGGAAATGGAGTACGCGTCAGGGCTGTTCGCGATAGAAGTAGCCGAGCAGCGGCCGCTTGCTCTCCGGCGTCGCCTCGCGCGAGAGAAACGCCGGCTTGAGGGCGGCCTCCAGCTGCTGGAACCGTTGACAGTCCTCGTCCGTGTCCGCGGGCAACGGCGACTCGGTCGCGACGACGAGCAGTCCACCGCGAGCGAGCGGCTCGATGCGCATGCCGGGCAGCGCGGCGCGCAGCGCCGATTCGCCGCCGGCCAGCGCCACGTGGCCGGCCGTCAGGAAGTTGGCCCAGTAGGCACCTTTGAGGCCGCGGCCCTCCACGTACAACTGCTCCAGATTCAGGTCGATGTCGCCGACGTGCGCCACCGGAATCGGATGGGCGCGCCTGGCGGGCGCCGTGATCAGCGGCGTGCCCGCCGGCATGCGTGCCCATTCGACGAAGGGTGGCCGACGCGGTGAGAGTGCGAGATTGCCGAAGCCGTAGGAGGGCCGGCCCGAACCGTTCCATGCGATCGTCCCAAGCGTCAGCAACGCCTCGACTTTCTCGGGAGATGCCGCGAGATGCCGCAGATACGACACACTGCACGAGACTTCCACCGTCTCGGCGAGCAGGTGCTCGTCGCCGCCGGGTGGATTCACATGAATCGACAGCCAGATCTTCTGGTTCGGGAAGTCGGGCGTCTGTGCCCACAGCCAGAGCACGGCGAGCTCATTGGCGCGCAGCTTCCGCAGTGTCGTCGTCCACCTGCGGTCCGAGTAGTCGCCCTCGTTCATTTTTGCGCCTGGGCCCGCGCGTTTCGTGTAGAGAAATGTCAGGCGCGTGCCCCGGAACAACAAGTCTGCGACGAAGCGGTCGGCGAGCTCGATCGCGAGCTGACCATCAACCTCCGCGTCGGGATGGATGAAGATGCGCAGCGTGAAGTGTGTCGCCGATTGGTTGTAGAACGGTTGGGCCGGTTCCATCAGGCGGCCAGTATAGCGAGGAGGAGGATTTGGGCAGCCGCTCGATGGCCATGCGGGCGAGCTGCTCGGCGATCTTCCGGCTGGCGTCGCCGGCATCGACTTCGACCTCGAGCATGTATGCGCCGCGAAGCACGCGCAGGGTCGAGCTCGCCCAGTGCGCCTTGTCGCCAAGGCCGGAGACCTGCTGGATCTCCCCCGCGTTCTTCACCGCCATCTCGTAGAGAGCGGCCGTCTGTGCCACCGGCCCCTCGAAGTACCCGGCGTCACCGCTGACCACCGACAGCGCGACGGTCTTCGTCTGCGACCGGCCCGCCACCAGCGGCGAGTTCGGGTCGCCATAGCCGCAGGTGGACAGGTTGGCCAGCGTTTCCTCGGCGGGATCGCGAACCGGGCGGCCCGCGGCGGCCTCGATCTCGGCCTTCGAGAACAAGGTGCACGCGTTCACCTGCGGCGGGGCGGGTTCTTTGCTGCCTGCGGCCGGCGTGGCGGTACTCCCCGCCGGCGCCGGTTCGCTTGCGCCGCCGCACGCGGCGGACAGGACGAGGACGAGAGCGATCCGCAGAGAACCCGACGTGACCCGCCACGACGCGAGCGTCATGAAGACCTCCGTGCACTTCTGCTTTCGATGAGACCGGTTCGCAATAAGTAGCGCGTCCGGATGAACAGTTGCCAGATCCGGGCCGAGTATACGCTGCGTCACCACGTCAGCGTGAGGGGACGCGCGATGTGCTTCACCGTGTGGACCGGCACGGTGGCTTGCTGCTTCTTCAGTTCGAGACCGAGCGTACGCAGCACGGTGAAAATTGTGGGGAGATGATCGAAGCGTGCGGCCGGCGTATTGCCGGGCGGAGGCGGCGGCAATCGCATCGGCGCCCACCCATCTGTCTGCACGGCGAACAGCCCGCGAAGCGCCGTGCGGTTCACCACCGGCAAATCCGCCCAGTTCTCGATGTAGCGGGCGAGGTCGTCCATGGTGATCGCTCTCGCCGTCAGGGGGTGTCCTCTACCCTCGACGAAGGTATGGCAGCTTTCCGGGGTGCCCGTGTCGAAGACGCAGTCCTTTTCCGCGATGGCCGGCTTCTGCAGCTTCGGACCCCCGCGGGCAACGGTGAGAGCGTAGACGGGCATCGTCTTCTGCTCGACTTGCATCTCGAGCTTGAAACGATCCGCGAGCAACGCGCGAATCATTCCCTGCGTGCGGCGTCGCTTCTCGCTTTCCGGAAGACCGGCGCGAACGACGTTGGCGGGCGCCCTCGCCTTGATATCGAATGTTTCGCGCCAGCCAGGAAGGCCGGCAAGACGCGCCGAGGGGTTGATCGGCACGTCGTACGCGTAGCTCACGAGCACGAGCACCGGCACGGCGGTCGCATTGAGGTCGCCGTTTGCCGCCACTTGCAGGCGCATGGCGCGCGGATCCCCTGAACGAGCGCGCGTTATCGAGATCGCTTCGAACGCCGGCGACTGCGCGCCGTCGGACAAGGCCAACAGCAGGAATAGCACCGAAGCGCAGGGTACGGACATGTTCAGTCCTTCAAAGAGGCGGCTGGAGCGGTAGAATACGACGGTTCTCTACCATTGAGGCCGAGAGTGCGCCGACAAACGGGCGGAAACCGCTGTTGGTACGTTGCGCTATTGGCGTCATCCGTTTCCTGCGGAGGCGGCGCTGTTTCACCCGCCGGCCCAACGCCCGCCCCACCGACTACCGTTTCAACACCCCTCGCAGTATCGGTCGATTGCGCCAAACCGTTTCGACCCGGGGATCGCCTTGCGTGCACCGTGGAGGTGGCGGAGGGAACTTCTCCAGTCAGCTCGGACGTGCAGGCGTTCGCGGACTTGCGGCCGTTCGGCAGCTTCAGTCCGTTCAGGCTTGGCTGCACCGTGTGCACCGGCCCGCTGTGGACGTTCACCTTGGAACTTCGGATTCCGGGTGACATGCCGCCCGGCGAGAGAACGCTGGCCGTGTGGGCCGCGGACGCGCAGGGCCGACGCGCGGAGACAGCCGCGGCAATCGAGATCATGCCCAATGCCGGTCTCACTCCGATGACGATATCGACCAGGTGCGGCGGTCCGTTTCACCCCGGGGATTACGTGCCGCTCGCGTGCTTCGTCGTTGTCGAGCCCGGAGCCTCACCGTCGAGTTCAGGCATCCAGGCCTTTGCGGACGAGCGAATGTTCGGCGGCCGCGCCGATGCTGCAATCGTCGCGTGCACAGCCTGCGGTCCCCCACCGAACGTCTTCGATCTCGACCTTCGCATCCCATCCGACATCTCCGTTGGCGAGAAGACGTTCGCCGTCTGGGCGACGGATGCTCAAGGACGGCGTGCGGACACGACTGCGACATTCCAGGTTACGCCGCGCTGACCGGGGTTTCGGCGCGTGCTTCCGTGTCAGGGCTGTTCGCGATAGAAGTAGCCGAGCAGCGACTCGATGCGCATGCCTGGCAGTGCGGCGCGCAGCGTCGATTCACCGCCGGCCAGCGCCGAGTGGCCGGCTGTTAGGAAGTTGGCCCAGTAAGCACCTCTGAGGCCGCGGCCCTCTACGTACAACTGTTCCAGAGTCCGACGGTCCAGAGTCCGACGGCGAAATAGCTCTGGTCAATCCGCCGCGGCGGCACACCCCGCCGGCGGATACGGGATTCGTCCGCAACGCCTGCGAGCTGGAACCGAACCGCTGGCTCGAGCCGATCGACGCGGATCGCCAGGGCTCTCCCAAGGTCGTACTCCGGCCGCATGTCGTCAGCGTCGTTCTTCATCGCCGTTCATATGGTCAACGTATCGCTGTTCTTGTCGCGTTTCGCGCATTCCGACCGGGCGAGACGTTCGACGTGCAGTGTCACTGCGGATGGGTCCAGACGGCGCTGACGTCACCGACACGGTCAGCTCACGCGACGTCGTGACCGGGCTGCCTGGCAATGCGAGCGTAATCGTTGCGGTTCCCTGGCCATGCGCGCTGAGGTCGCGGCCGATCACCGTCACGACGGACGGATCGCTAGAGGTCCAGAGGAGCGCGTCGGGTTTGACGTCGGCCGTCGTGCCGTCGTCGAGCGTGGCACGCACGCCGATCTGATAGATACGGCCTGCGGCGAAGGCCGGCGGCACGTCGAAGATGATCGGGTCAGGGAGGCCCGTAATCGAGAGGTGGGTAATGGTTGCACGCGGCGCCGGCGCCGGCATGGTCGGCGCGGGCGAGGTGTCGCAAGCCGTGATCGACAGAATGGCGACGAGAAACGAAACGCCCCGCACGCGGCGGCTCCTGAATCGAGTCCCTGGACTTTTCAACTCACTGGCAAGCCGGAGCGTCGGAAGTCGATGATTCGCAAGTCCCCCGCTACGCTGGCGCTGCGCATTCCGTTGCAGAGTCCCTGCTGCTCCTTGAAGAAGTTCCGCTCCAATCGGCGCGGCCGCTGAAGCTAACCATGTCGGACGCACGCTCCATCTCCCAGTTCCGCAACGTTGTCTCCCGTTCACCCGGCGACGAGTCACCCACGTCGCAGCGCCGTCCATTGAAGACGAGCCGTCCGCCGAGGGGGATGCGCCTCTCGACTGCCACCAGCCAAGTGCCGCTGACACGATCCCCTTGCTTTGACAACAAGGCCGAATCGGCGAGTGCAGTCCGTTCCGCAAACCGTGCTCCGGCGCAGCCTGGGATGCTGAAGTGCGGACAAGAGATTGGGACGAACGTAACAGTCCAAGTCCCGGCCACGTTCATCACGACGGTTGCCGTTGCGGCGGCGACCGCGCCCTTCACCCCGACACTGATTCTTGTCTGCCCCTCGCGCACAGCAGCCAGCGTACCGCGCCCATCTATCTGCGCGACGTCTGGATCCTGTGATGCCCATTGAGCACCGTCGGATATCGTGACGTCGCTCCCATCCGACATCCGTGCGATTGCTCGGAGGGACGCGGTGGTTCCGGCAGCGAGAGGCTCCTCGAGGCCGAAGATGGTGAGGCTGACTACTTGGAGTGAAGCGCTGGGCGAGGGTGTGGGATTGGCCATCTCCTGAGTCCACCTCGTTAGATGCAATCCGGCCTGACTGATCGCCAGGGGGAAGGCTGTCTGGCCCTTGCCGGGCATCATCGAAAGCCGTACAGTAGCGCTACGGGCCTGACCGATGGCTGACTACTTCCGGGAGATGTTCGAGAGCTTGAAGCAGACGGCCGAAGGTTTGATCCAAGCGAATGAAGGGATCAAGCGAGCGGTCGATGCGGCCTTGGGGGCGAAGAACGAACACGAAGACCTGCGCGAGACTGTGCATCGACTTGAAGCCCTTGTCCTCGAACAAGGTCGCGAGATCCGGGCGCTCCGAGACGACTTGAGGCGAGGGTAAGGTCCCGAAATCATCGAGACGCTCGCCACCACGAGTCAATCTGGATCTTGGCGGCGTTGCTACTGGAACAGGGCGTTTCGCCGCCGTACCGGCGCCTTCGCTTTCAACTCCTCGTGCCAGTTCTGAATGATGTTGATGTGCGTGACCGCTGGCGGGGGCGCGGGCCAGTGCGGCTCGGTCGCGTAGAACCGCTGCCCGTCGGGCGCGACAGCGTAGCAGCGCACGGGCAGGCAATCCAGGCGCAGCGCGCGGCCGTCGAACGCGAACAGCTCGCGCGGACGGCTGAACCGGGGCGGCGAGCCTGGCGATACCACCGACGTCATGAGGCGGTGTTTGCCGGACGCGTCCGCCGGGCTGACGAAGAACAGCTCGCTGCCGTTCGGATGCCAGGCGGGACTGTCTCCTCCGTCCACCGACACGGGCGCCGCGGGCCCGCCGGTGGACGCCGCGCGCACGTAGACTTCGTATCGTCCGGAGTGGTTCGACGCATACGCCAGCCAGTGCCCGTCGGGCGACAGCTCCGGCCACGCCTCCTCGTTCGGCGTCTCGATCAGCGCCTGCACGCCGGCCTCCCCATCGTGAGCGACCATGACGATGCCGTGGTCGCGTCGGCCGCTGACGGCGACGAAATGCCGTCCATCGGGTGCGAACGACGACGGGAAGAAGAAGCCGCTGGCGAGGATGCGCGGGGCGTCCGTCGTGTCTACGGCCTGCGACGCCAGGTGAAACCGCCCGTCCTTCAGCCAGCGGAACACGATGTGGCGCGAGTCGGGTGACCAGATCGGCCACATCGCTTCCCCATCGCGATTGAGCGGCGTCAACGCGGCGCGCTCGATGTCGTAGACCCAGATACCCACGTCGGCAACATCGGGAATCGAGAAAGCGAGGCGCCGTCCGTCGGGCGACGCATGCAGGCCGCCATAGGTTCGCTCCGGTGCCGGCAGGCGCGTGATCCGCCCCGCGCGATCGACGGACACGAGGGCGCGAGCTGCATGCTGCACTGGAGCGCCCGGAACCCAAGCCAGCGCGCCGGTCGGCGACACCGCGAACTGGCCGGCGCCGCTGACGTCGCCGTTGTTGATGCCCGTCAGCGCCTGGGCGACCGTCTCGAGCACGGGCACTTCGTTGCCCGTCACCTCGACACGCTCGGGGTCGAAAGGAACGGCGAACAGCACGCCGCGACGCAGGAACACGAGATGGCCGGTCGCGACGTAGCGCGCATCGGCCGCATCGCGCACCACGACGCGGCGCTCGCCGGTCGCGAGCGTCTGCGCCACGACCTCCTCATCGCCCCACGACCAGATGCGTTTCCGCACCGTGTAGAGCAGCGTCCTCGCGTCCGGCAACGGCGCGGGCAGCGAGTGCATGACCTCGCCATCACCCAGCGTCGTCACCGCCCTGGCGGGCCCGTCTCTCGGAATCTGCCAGATGGGTGCGTTCTCCTGGCCGTAGTACAGGTTGCCGCGGACATCCCACGCGAGCCCCCACGGCATGTCCGCGCGGGCGAGCTCCATCGCCGGACCGCCGCCGAGCGGCACCTTCCGGATGGCGCGCGATAACCAGTACGCGACCCACGCGCCGTCGGCCGAGAGCGCCGGGCTGATCGCGCCTTCGGTGTTCGGCAGCGGCTGCGCCTCGCCGGCCTCGAGTCGGCGCACGAACAGCTGCCGCACGCCGTCGCGCCGGCCGGCGAAGACGAGCGCGCGGCCGTCCGCCGTCCACGCCATCGCCGTGCGCGAGCCGCCGTTGGTAAACGTGAACCGCGAAGATGCGGTGCCGCCGTGCAATTCCGCCGCGGGCTGCACGTCCAGGCTCAGACGCGAGATGGGTGGTGGAGGCGCGCTCGTCCGAATGATCCAGAACACGGCCAGCAGGGCGGAGATGGCCAGCAATCCTGCCGCCGTGACGAGCAGGACCCGGTGCCGCCGCACCCACCCGACGGCGGGAGCAACGCTGGCCTCGCGACTCACCTCGCGGAGCCAGCGCAGCTCGATGGCGATGTCGCGTGCGGAATCCCAGCGCATCTCGCCGTCCTTCGCCAGGCAGCGGTTCACGAGCCGCTGCAGGGCGGGCGCGATCGAGGACGCGAGCGTCAGGGGAGGAGGTTCGCTCGTCAGGATCGCGCCGACCAGGGCGCCGGGCGTGTCCGCCTGGAACGGCCGCTCGCCGGCGAGCATCTCGTACAGCACGCATCCGAGCGCCCAGAGGTCGGTCCGCGCGTCGACCTCGAGCCCTTCCACCTGTTCCGGCGCCATGTACGGCAGGGTGCCCACGAGCACGCCGGCCGTGGTTGCCTTGCGGTGAGGGCTCGTCACGACGGACGCCTGCCCGGAGAACCGCACGGCGGCCTCGGCGCGGAACTTCGCCAGGCCGAAGTCGAGGAGTTTGGCGCCCCCCTTCGTCAGCATGACGTTGCCAGGCTTGAGATCGCGATGGACGATACCCTGCCGGTGTGCAGCCGAGAGCGCTTCGGCGATCTCGCTCGCGATCGTCAGCGTCTGCTCGATCGGCAGCGGCCCTTTCTCGATCCGATCCGCGAGCGTCTCGCCTTCGAGGTGCTCCATGACGAGGAACAGCGAGCCGTCGTGCTCACCGACGTCGTGGAGCGTGCAGATGTGCGGATGCGTGAGCCCGGCAATCGTCTTCGCCTCGCGCTCGAACCGCGCGTGGCGATCCGGATCGGCGGAGATGTCGCTGCGGAGGACTTTGATGGCGACGGTTCGATCGAGGCGCGAGTCGCGCGCCTTGTAGACTTCACCCATCCCCCCGGCCCCGAGCGTGCCGAGGATTTCATACGGACCGAGCCGCGTACCAGCGGCGAGAGCCATGACGGGCTACCGGGCGCGTCGATTAGACGCGCGCGCGCCGCTCGCCTCCGTTGTCGTCGCGGTGGTCCAGCTGGAGACAAAAGTCATCAGAACCGGTACCTTCAGATGGCTCGCCGCGTCGTCCCGTTTTCGCAACTGGTTGCAGTCCCACATGGTTGCGGCATACGGCCTGCCGGTAAGCGCGTTGCTTGACGACACGCAAGAGAGGGCCCACGCATGATTCGGACCGGGGGAATCAATGAAGATCAGGTTCAGGGCCTTATTCGCTAGCGCGGCTGTCGCCGGGGTTCTGCTTCTTCCGCGAGCCGCGGAAGCCACGACGATTATCGACTGGGGAGGAACCGAAGCCGATTTCCTCAGTTTCATCGGCGGTGGACTGAGCGTCGAGAGCTTCGAGACGCCGTTCGCACCCGCAGGTTCCGTGGCGTTCTCGGGGTTCACGATGACGGAGACAGGAGGGATGAACTCGATTGTCAGCGCGGACTCCTCCTTCGCAACATCGGTGGGCCTGTCCAATGCGATCACGGACGGTTCCTTGATGGTGTCCTTCGCCGACGATGACGACAGCATCCTCACGTTCCAGTTCGGCAGTCCTATCTCAGCGTTCGGCGTCTACGTGACCTCCACCAGCGGGACCGGAGTGATCACAGGCACGGTGGTGACAGACAGCGGCAGCTTTTCACAAAGCGGCATGCTGACCGCAAATTCGCCGACATTCGTCTGGCTGTACGATGACTCAACGCTGTTCCAGACCGTAAGCTTCGAGGCTGCCGGTCGCCCGAACGTGGGATTCGACCGCGCGTTGTTTGGGGTCCCGCAAGCCGTCGTGCCTGAACCCGCGTCGTTGACACTGCTCGCCCTCGGCTGCGCTGCGCTTGGCATGCGGCGCCGGCGGCCACGCAAGCCATAGCGGGGCCATCGCAAGTCGCGCGTGGCATGTTCCTCAGGGCCGCCGCCATGGCGGCCCTTGCTGTTGTCCACTCATCTTTCGCCCCTCAGCGCTTGTCCGAAACCACGACGACGGGGACGCCCTTCGCATCGTGCCGGCGGTGCTCGCCTCCGCCGCCTACCGGCTGGGCCCCGCGACCGTCACGAACTCCAGCGGCGGGATGGAGTCCACACACGTCGTGTCGGGAGCCCGCTCCGGCGCCTCGAAGAACGCCGTCGCAATGCGCGGTGCGCACGCCGTGGTCCACATGTGGCCTTCCCACGGGAGGATGACGGTGTGCGACCGCGGGAGCCCGGCGGCCAGTAACCGCGCGGCGCGAGTCACGAGTCGGTCGAACTCTCCCACCGTTATGAGGCCGGGGATGTCGCTGCGCAACGGCTCGGCCTGGCTTCCGTCGTAGGCGGCGCCGACCCACGCCCGGCAGCGCTGCTGTTCCTCCTCACTGGATGTGCGGTTCACCGCGCCATCATTGCACCGGAAGGCGAGGCCGGTGCCAGCCGCTACGGAAACAGCATCGAGGGACTGCATGACCTCGCTGCCGATGCCGAGGAGGGCTCCATCGCCCTGCTCGGCCAGCGTGTGGATGTGCAGTGGCACCCGGGCCGCATGGTCGCGGTTCCGGAGAAGCTGGGAGAGCATGCGCAGCAGCTGGCTGTCGTTGATGACGACCGCACCCCCGGGACCGATGCTCTGCGGAACGCCGATCTTGGCTGGAGCGCGACGGAGTCGCGCCATGACGGCGTCGTATTCGATCTGGAGCCGTGGGTACGCCTTCTGGCATCGGACATCGGCGGCGCAGCGCCGAATCAGTGTGCTGACAACTTCCTCCTGCGCCTTCCGCGGGTCCGCCCGCTCTTGCCCGGGAGGAAACGGTGCCGAGTACCACACGGCGCGTATGGCCGTGGGAACCCGCCGCACCGCCTCGGCGGCGATGCGGCTGCCGTAGGAGACCCCGATCAGGTTCAGCTGCGAGGCGCCGAGTGCGCGGCGCAGCAGCTCGAGATCCTGCGCCACCTGTATGGAACTCAAGGTCTCGGTCCGCACACCTTTCGCCAGCAGCAACCGCCGGCAATCGGCGGCAGTCGATATCTGAGGCGAGTCCGCGGCAGCCGCGCTCCGGGACGGAGGGCCGGCTGCGGCGACCTCATCGCATAACCGCCCTCCGGAATATGAGGGCCCGCGCGGAAGCCGCGGATCGGAGTAGCCGTGCCCGCGCGGATCCATGATGACGAAATCGCGCCGCTCACGGAGGCGATCCCAGTCGTGCGACTCCGCGAAGCGCCGCGCAAACAGCTCGACCCCAGGGACGCCGGGTCCGCCCGTGATGAAGACGACGGGGTCAGGCGCCGGCGTCGCCGTACGCGCCGGGAGTATGCCCACGGCCAGCCGGATGCGCGCTCCACCGGGTTCGCCGTGATCGGCGGGCACCTCGAGATAACCGAAGCGCAGGCTGTCCCGCAGCACCTCGCCCAACTCCGACGGAACCTTCGTCCATTCGATCCTGGGCTTCGCTTCGGGCCGGGCCTGGGGCGTCGACAGCGGTACCGCGGGTGGCCGCGAGGCGCAGCCGGGGAGCAGGAGCACCATCGCCCAGAGCACCGAGCGTCGCGAGAGAATAGCCGGAGCCGGAAAGAGGGTCGGTCGACGCATGGCGGACCTCCATCGAAAACGGTGAGTACGGCCTCGGAAGACGACCGGGAGGAGGGCGGGGGGACCTTCATTATGCGCAGCCAGGGAGAACGCATCAAGAGGATGTGGCCGCCGTGGCCGCCGTCGATCGCAACGGCCTATGTGCTTGCCGGCATCATGATTCAGGGATGGTTCTGCTGTGGGGCGAAGGGACCGCTTTCCATCAGGAGACTTCTTGCGCAGATTGCCACCGGCGTGGTGTACATCGCGGCACTGGTGGCCGCCCCAGGCCACCTGATTCAGACCTGAGCGCCAACTCGGCGCACAACTCAAAACACCTTCAGCAGCTCGATGCCGCGGTAGTACTTCTTCAGGATTTCGTCGTAACTGGCGCCGGCCAGCGCCATTCCGTACGCGCCCACCCGGCACATCCCGACGCCGTGGTCCAGCCGCGGCCGAAGGCTCCTCGCGTTCGTCGCGACGTTCGAATTTTCCGTAACAAGATGAGGAGTAGAATTCGCGCGTGCGACTTCCCTCAGCGAGCATGTCGACGCGTTGGTTCATTGCCGGCGTGACGGTGGCGGGTCTATTGGCTGGCTGTAGCTCGCGTGTTGTGCGTCCAGCGTCCTGGCCGTTTACCCCGGAGGTCGAAGAGTTCATCGAAACCTATGTGAACGTCGGCGGTGACAAGCTGACGAACTGGGTGCAGGGTGACACGACGCCGCCGCCAGACGAGACGCTTCGCGCGTTCAAGCCGATCGACGGCTTGACGATGGAGCTGGTGGCGTCGGAGCCGGTGAT
The DNA here is from genome assembly GCA_048594885.1 of Vicinamibacterales bacterium. Taxonomy (GTDB): domain Bacteria; phylum Acidobacteriota; class Vicinamibacteria; order Vicinamibacterales; family 2-12-FULL-66-21; genus JBMDXB01. The sequence goes on along the minus strand of JBMDXB010000107.1, from coordinate 19,394 downwards.
CCGCCAGCCGATCGACATGCACTTCGACGATCGCGGACGGCTTTGGGTCGTGCAGTATCAACAGTACCCGTTCCCTGCTGGCATCACCATCACCTCGTACGACCAGTATCTGCGCGCGCGTTACAACGGGGTACCGGCGCCGCCGCCCGACCATGTCCGCGGAGCAGACAAGATCACTGTGCTGGAGGATACGGACGGCGACGGGGTGTTTGACTCTCACGAGGATGTCATTACGGGCCTGAACATCACCACGAGCGTGTTGACGGGGCGCGGCGGCGTCTGGGTGATGAACCCGCCCTACCTGCTCTTCTATCGGGACTCGAACGGTGATGGACTGCCCGATGGCGATCCCGACGTGCGCCTGGAGGGGTTCGGTCTCGAGGACACTCACTCTCTGGGGAATAGCTTGACGTGGGGCCCAGACGGCTGGCTGTACGGTGTTCACGGCAGCACCAGTACGGCGCCAGTCAGAGGCATCTCGTTCCTCGGGCAGGCGGTGTGGCGCTATCACCCGGACACCGACGCGTTCGAGCTGTTCTCGGAGGGAGGCGGCAATCCCTGGACGCTGTCCTTCGACAGCAGCGGCCGGGCCTTCTCGGGTGACAACGGCGGCAACAGCCGCGGATTTCACTGGGTGCAGGGCGGACGGTACCAGAAGAACTGGCCGAAGCACGGGCCGTTCACCAGACCGCATTCCTTTGGCCACTTCTCGCACATGGACCATGAGGGTTATCCCGCGAGGTTTGCGATGACCTCAGTCGTCTACGAGGAGGGAAAGCTGCCCGGTTACGAGGGGCAGCTCATCTCGGGGATGGCGCTGACCAGCCGCATCCAGGCGACGCGTCTCGTGGCTGACGGCTCGACCTTCAGAACAGTCGATACCGATGCTCTGGCGATCACGGCCGACCGCAGCTTCCGTCCAGTCGATACCGCCGTAGGGCCTGACGGTGCCGTCTATTTTGCCGATTGGTGCGACATCCGGATGGATCACACCGACCCACGCGATACGTGGGACAAATCGTGCGGCCGAATCTGGCGACTGCGTGCCCGCGACTACCGGCCGGTCGCTCCCTTCAACCTCGCCCAACGGAGCAACCAGCAGCTCGTGGAGATGCTCGGCGACAACAGAAAATGGTACCGCGAGCAGGCACGGAGACTGCTCGGCGAACGCAGAGATCATTCGCTGGCTGCCGAGTTGCGCCAACTGGCCCGCCAACGACGCGGACAGCTCGTACTCGAGGTGCTCTGGACGGCGAACCTCATCTCGGGGATGGATTCCGACTGGGCGCTTGGCCTGCTGGACCACCCCGATGCGCCGATCCGTTCCTGGACGTTGCGCCTGTTGCATGACGCGAAGCCGGAAGCTGGCGGCCGGACGCTGGAAGCTGGACCCGCGAAGCTGGGGATCACGCGGACGATGCAAGAGAGGCTGGTCAGACTGGCTCGCAGTGAACCGGATGCCGAGGTGAGGAGCGATCTCGCAAGCGTGGCCGGACGCCTCGAGACGGACGCTGCATTGGCCGTGCTGCACGAGTTGATCCGCCGGCAGGAGGACGTCTCCGACAAATATATTCCGCTGCGAATCTGGTGGGCGCTCGAGAACACGATCACCAGCGACGCGGAGGCCGTTTTGAGTTGGCTCGAAACGGCCAGCGTCTGGCAGGCGCCTCTCTTCACCGAGCACCTCTCCGGCCGCATCGCCCGGCGCCTGGCCGCCGACCGCGGTGAGACGCACTCGTTCACCCGCATCGATCCCGACAAGAACTGGAAAGAATATGCGCGGCATCCGCGAAACCCGATGCCTGGGGGTAAGGGCGACTACACGGAGTGGGAGACCAATTACACGGCGGCGGTCAGCGACAGAAGCCTCACGCGACTTGCGCGGCTGCTGGACATGGCGCCGGCAGCTCACCGCGATCGGCTACTCGCCGGCGTCAGACTGGGACTCGAACAGGGCGCCGCAGCAGAGCGAGTACCGGAGCGCCTCGTGACGGTGATCGGTAGATGGTGGGCCGATCATCCTCACACCAGTGATCTTCTCCAGGTGGCAGCCCGCCTGGGACATCCGAACGCGGTTGAAAAGGCACGCGCAGTCGCTGGAGATCGGGGGAGCCGCGGAGCGGACAGGGAAAGAACAGTCGCCACTGTTGCCGATGAACCCGGCAAGGAGGCGTTTCTCACGCATTGTGCGCCCTGTCATCAGTCGGACGGGAGCGGTATGCAGCGGCTTGCAACGCCATTGCGACGCTCGAAATGGGTGCTCGGAGACGAGGAGCAGCTGGTCCGGATCGCTCTGAATGGCCTCAAGGGCGAACTGCTGATGCCCGCCATGGGGACCCTCGATGATCAGCAGCTCGCCGCGATCCTCACGTACATCCGGCGTGCCTGGGGACATGAGGCCGGACCGATTTCGCCCGAAACCGTCGAAAGGGTTCGCGCCGCTTCAGATGGACGTCACGCGCCGTGGACGGTGAACGAACTTCTGGAGATGAGAGTCCGTCGTCGCTGACGCCTACTTGAACCACTCGGCAAAGGAATCGTGATCGAAGAGCTCTTCGGGTTTGACGCCGACGCGCAGGGATCTCGCGTCCCTCGGCATTCGATCGCCCGGCGCCGGTAACACGCGCCGCCACCCATCATCGCCGACTCGCTCGACCTCGTACGCGATCCACAATTCGCGCATCACTTCCCGCAACGCCTCGATGTTCAAGTCCTCGGCGAGCGCCATCAGCTCGGCGGCGTTGTAGGTCGGACCGGCCTCCATGGCGTCGAGAACGGCGCGGGCGCGTTCGTTGAGATACGTCACTGAATCATTTGACGGCCAAGGCGGCCGTACGGTTGGAGAGACTTGTGTGCATGTGCCAAGGCAAACGCGATGCTCTCAGTGCCAGAGCACGAGCCGGGCCCGTGATCTTCATAGAACGCTCAGCATTTGCTGAGGACACGTGAGGCCTGGCACGGTCATGATCCCGGCGAGGTGACTATGAGTCGCGCACCGGCGGCGATGGTCTTCGCGGCGTGTGCGATGGCGCTCAGCGCCGGCGGCTGTGCGCATGCCACACGTCCCGTCGTTCTCGAACGGCCCGCCGCCACCGTGGCACGGCTCTCGGATCTGCCGTCGATGCCCGGCGCGTACGTTGTCGTGCTGTTGCGCAGCGGCGAGAGGGCCATGGGAGCGGTCGAAACGATCGACGGCAACGTCCTCGTCCTGCGTGGGACGGAAGACGAGTTCACGACGCGGCGCGTGGCCGAAGAGGACATCGTGTGCCTGGCCCGGCGTGTGGGGAAATCGACGACGGCTCGCGGGTGGCTGGGTGCGCTGATCGGCGCCACGGTGAGTCTGCCCTTCGGCATCAGTATGGTTGGGGACATGGTGATGCCCGCGGCGATCGCCGGCGCGCTCATCGCCGGCAATACCGGCCAGCCGAGGGCACGCGTCCTCCTCGATCGAAGCCACCTCGCCGCAGGTGAGCGGCCCTGCCCAGGCTCGCTTCCCGCCACCCGTTGACTGATTCCGGGCCCCAAGGTGACGCTCTTCGCAGCCAGCTCGAGTCATTGGCACGTGAGCTCCGCGAGTACGAGGAGTTGAGATCCGGGCGACAGAAGGTGCTGAGGTATGCCTCTCGTCGACCGTCTTGGCATGAACGGGCAGAAGATCCAGTATTACGAGGCCACCGACTATCAGCGGGCAAGCCTGGCGCGCATCCGCGAAGTCGTCCGCGCGCTTGGGATCGAAACACGAGCGCGACCAGCGCCCACACGCGCATGGCCGGCATCATTGCACCCGTCGCGCGCCCGGCCGGTGCCGCCGCGGCGCGCCAGCTACGGCCAGGACGCGCGGATCACGCGGACGCCCGAGCGGCGGGAGCGAGGCCGTTCGCGGCGCGCGCCGGCTCGCCCGCCAGCCGCTTCACCACGAGCAGCGTCACGTCGTCCTCGTACTGCGCGCGGCCGAAGTGCGCCCGGGTCGCGTCGAGCACGCGCGTGATGATCTCGCGTGCCGGGACGCCGGACGCCTGGCTGACGATGCGTGCGAGGCGATCGCCGCCGAAGTCCTCGAGCGCCGGATCGCTGCCCTCCACGAGGCCGTCGGTGTAGAGGAGCAGCGTGTCTCCCGGCTCGAGAGCGACGGTCGAAGGCGCGACGGGCGCGGTGTCGAACATGCCGACGGCCCACCGGCCCGTCGGCAGGCACTCGGACCCGCCGCTCGCGCGCACGAGGATCGGCGGATTGTGGCCGCAGTTCACGTAGGTAAACGTGGCGGCGCGCGGATCGAGCACGCCATAGACGGCCGTCACGAAGCGCGTGCTGTCCATCGACTCGACGAGCGTCTGGTGCACTTCGTCGATGATCGCGGAAATCGGCCGCGGCGTGCGGACCTCGGTCCGCAGCGCGGCGCGGAACGTCGCCATCAGGAGCGCGGCCGGCATGCCCTTGCCCGAGACGTCCGCGATGACGAGGCCGAGCCGCCCGTCCGGCAGCGGCAGGTAGTCGAAGTAGTCGCCGCCGACGTCCCACGCCGGCAGATTGGCGCCCGCGATGTCCCAGCCCGGGAGCACGGGCGCGTCAGTCGGGAGGAGGCTCGCCTGGACCTCGCGAGCTATGAGGATCTGCTGTTCGAGCCGCTCCTTCTCGACGATCTGCTTGTGCAGGATCGCCTTCTCGATCGAGATGGCGGCGGCGACCGCGAAGGCCTCGAGCAGCTCGGCATCGGCGGCGACATAGGCCTCGAGGCGATCGCTCTCGAGGTTGAGCGCGCCGATGACCTCCTCGTTGCTCAGGATCGGGACCGCAATCTCGGATTGCGTCTGCGCCCGGCCCGCGATGTAGCGCGGATCGCGGCTGACGTCGCCGGCGATGACCGTCTCGCCGGTGTGAATCACGTGCCCCACGATTCCCTTGCCCGAGCGGAGCATCGGGTCGTTGCCCTCCGCGATGTGCTCGAAGCCGACCGTCGCCATGGCCGCGATCTTGTTGGCGCCGGCGTCGAGGCCGAACGGCACGTTGCGATTGAGGACGAAGATGCCGGCGGCGTCGTACGGCACCACCGAGCGGACGGTCCGCAGGAGGTGGGTCACGACGTCCTGCAGGTCGATCGTCCGGCTGATTTGCTGGGAGATGTCGAGCAGCAGGCGGTACTTGAGATCGGATCCGGGGGCACTCGAAGGAGGCATCGACGGCGGCCCTCCCGTGAGTCTACCGCAACGTCCTTCGATCCGTCGCGCGGCGTGACGCGGACCACGCCGCGCGCGGGCGCGGTTTCGACGCGAGGCGCGGCGGCGGCGCCGGGGCCATCGACTTCGTCCAGGGGACGGACATCACATCAAGCGTGGGGTTGCAGCGCTGCAGTGACGTCGTTACATGAGCGGAAGTTCGCCTGCAGGCGACCTGAAAATCTGCCTGACGCACACCTTTCTCTGGCCGCCTGCTGAGAACTGCCGATACCAGGCGGGCACCCGACTTGCTTATCCGCACTGCTCGTTCGGCCGTTCCGAAACTCCAGAGTGCAGACGTGGTCGCCCGATGAGCCCTTGCGCACCTTCACAGACGCTTGACGTGCACGACCCGTGCTGGCGGGATTCTACGGGAGTACTGCCACGCTGAACAGCACACAGGCGTCGGCGCGGAGCGCGATTCCGAAGTTCGAGAAGCCGCGCCCGGCCCGCGTGCCGCGCCGCAGCGCGGTCGTCGAAAGCGGAGAGTTCCTGTTCGTGTTCGCCGCGTACCTGGCGGCCGGCATCCTGGGACTGTCGGTTCCCTTTACAAGTGGAAATGTCTCGCCACTCTGGCCGCCGGCCGGAATCGCGCTGGCAGGGACACTTCTCTTCGGCTACCGAGTGTGGCCGGCGATCGCGTTGGCCGCGTTCGTGGTCAACGTCAGCGACATCCCGCATTCTGCGGCGGCGGGTATCGCTGTCGGCAACACCGTTGGGCCGCTCTGCGGCGCGTGGCTGCTGCGACAGCGGCGGTATTTCGAATGGTCGCTCACGCGTCTCCGGGATGTGCTGGCCCTGGTCATTTTCGGCGTCGCAGGCACGGCCGTCAGTGCGACGATCGGTGCCCTCGCCTTATTTCTCGCCGACGTCAACGCGTGGTCTGGGCTCGCGTCGTCGTGGCTGATCTGGTGGCTGGGGGACTCGATGGGCGTCCTGATCGTGACTCCCGTGGTCTTGACCGCCCCTCGACTGGTCGCGCTCGGAGGAACGCGCCGGCTCGCCGAGCTGGCATGCCTCCTGGTCGGCGCAGTCGGCAGTGCCCTGATGGTCTTCGACCCGCGACTTGGCGTCATTCGCGCGGAGGCGTTCGGGTTTGCCGTGTTCCCCTTCGTGCTCTGGGGTGCGATTCGGTTCGAGTCGGGCGGTGCCTCCTCCGTGTGCTTCCTGATTTCCTCGATTGCGGTATGGGGCACGGCGCACGGGTTCGGTCCCTTCGTCAGCGGTAACGTGCTTCAGAACGCGATGCTGCTCGAATCATTCCTCGGCGTGACTTCGCTGTCGGGTCTGCTGCTGGCGGCCAGCGTTGCCGAGCACGGGCAGCTTATACGCGAGCAGAGCGCACGCGAAGCGCTCGCACGAAGCGCCAAGAGCTACCGGGACATCGTGGAGACGGCGTACGAAGGCATCTGGAAGATCGATGGGCGTTTCATCACATCCTCCGTCAACCGCCGCATGGCCGATCTGCTCGGGTACACGGTCGGAGAAATGCTTGGCCGGCCGCTGTTCGACTTCATGTTCGACAGCGACGTCGAGGAGAAGCGCGTCGAGCTGCGACATCCGCGCGAGGGTGTCACTGAACAACTGGAGGCCCGATTCCGGAGGAGGGACGGCTCTACCTTGTGGGCGAGCGTCGCGACATCACCAATGAGGGGAGAGGACGGTACGTTCGAAGGCGCGCTCGTCATGGTCAGCGACATGACCGAGTCCAAGCGGGCCGCAGATGAAGCGTTTCGCTCGCGAGAAAGGATCAATTTGCTGTCGCGAGCTGTCGAGCAGACGGCCGACAGCGTGGTGATCACCGATCGTGGGGGCACCATTCAGTACGTCAATTCCGCGTTCGAGGCGACGACCGGATACACCAGGGATGAGGCCATCGGCAGAACGCCGCGAATCCTGAAGTCCGCTGTGCACGACCGCGAGTTCTATACGCGCCTGTGGGAGCAGCTGCTGCAAGGGGAGACGTTCCACGGCACGCTCGTGAATCGAAAGAAATGCGGCGAACTGTACCGGACCGAGCAGACCATTACTCCCATCAAGGACAGCGCAGGTTCGATCACGCATTTCGTGTCCGTCCTCAAGGACATCACGGAAATCTACAAGCAACGCGAGCGGGCGCTTCAGTTGCAGATGGCTCGCGGGGTCCAGCAGCGGTTTTACGCCAGCACGCCGATTTGCGTCGATCGTTTCGAAGTGGCCACGGTTGCGCAGCCGGCCGAGGAAACGGGCGGTGATTATCTGGACCTGCTTGCCGTCGGGGACCGGCGACTGTGTGTCGGCATCGGCGATGTCAGTGGGCATGGCCTCGACTCAGCGCTCGTGATGGCCCTGACGCGCGCCTATGTGCGTGCGTTCGCGCAGGTCGAATCGGACGTCGCCACGATCCTCGGCAGCGTGAACCGCATGCTCATCGCTGACCTGGACGAAAATCGGTTCGTCACCTTGTTGCTGGTGTGTCTCGACCCCGCCACCGCCGAAATGTCGTACGCCGGCGCGGGACACATCCCGGGGTTTCTGGTGAACGCGTCCGGGAAAGTCGAGCGGGTGCTCGAAAGCTCAGGTCCGCCTCTGGGGCTCTTCCCCGATGCGCAGTACGAGACAACGTCGATTGAGCTGGCCTCACAGCAACTGGTGATCCTGCTGACCGATGGCATCACCGAGTGTGCGTCATCCGAGGGTGAAGAATTCGGCACCCAGGGCGTACTGGACTACGTGAGCGCCCATGCAGGCGAGTCGACGCAGGAGCTGGCGGCAGGCATCTTGGGCGGTGCTCGCAGCGTGGCCGGTGAAGCGATCCAACAGGATGACATGACGGAAGTGATTATCAGAATCCACTGACGATACGACTGTTCCTCGCACGTGCCGCTCCGTCCATGGCCCCGGCGGCGGTTCAGGCGCGGGAACGACGAGCGGCCAAGACCGCCGCAGGCGGGGTGCACGAGGAGGCGGCTCGGATCGCGACTCAGACGCTGGCGGACCGCGAGGCCGAGGCCCTCGAGATGTTGACGCACGCGGCTGCCAGGCCGATCCGCGTGCTGCGTCCGGATTCGCCCGAGCCGCTCATCCAGGAACCGGTCAAGATCGATCCCGAACCCGTCACGCTGGCGGTGGTGACGAAGCGTCGGCGGGCTCGGACGCCTGGTGTGACTGCGCGGCGCCTGCTGTTGAACCAGCAGAAGCGCGGCGGCTGGATCAGCGACGCGGGTATCGAACACATCACGCAGCTCGCGCGTCTGGCGTTTCGTCGCGCAGCGGCCATGTTGGCGAGGCAGCGTTCGATGCGTTCCTCAGCCCTCGTGCTTGAACTGCGAACAACGGAGGCGCCGCTCACATTGGACCGCGCGCAGGTGGAGCGGAAGGTGCTCGCGCGGGGTGAGCCAGCGGCGCGCGCTGCTGACGGACAACGTCGCGGACGGACGACAACTCCTCCGCGAGGTGCTGGAAGGACCGTTGCGCTGTTCTCCCGATGGCAAGGTGTATCGCTTCGAAGGTGAGGTCGACTGGTCGGATGACTGCTGGAGCGGTCGGAGTGCCACCTAGTATGGCGTCCCCAACGGGATTCGAACCCGTGTTTTGGCCTTGAAAGGGCCACGTCCTGGGCCTCTGGACGATGGGGACCCGAGAGGTGTGCGTCGTCGAGCGCGGCGCCGATCGCCGCAACGCTTGATGATAACAGCCGCTTTGCGTTTCCACCAAACGGCTGACCTGCGAGAGCCCCACCCACACTCGTACCGAGACGAGTCGCGCGAGTTCCTGCGCGCGCTCACAGCTTGACACCGGTGCGCGCGGCGCGCACGATTGGGCCAAGCCGCCATTGGATTCGCCTCGAGAGGTTGCCTTTTGGCACACGCGCAGTCGCAGCGAGCGTCATCGGACCGGTGGCTGCTGGCGATCGTGGCCATGGTTACGAGCCTCGGCTTCGTCGGGCTGATGCTCGCGGTGCTCGCCGGCTTCGAGGAGCCGCCCGCTGCGCTGGTCTGGCTCTCTGGAGTCCTGCTGCTTGCCGCGCCGGCCAGCGTCGTCAGTCATCTCTGGCTGACGCGACGGTTGTCGCGCGACGAAAAGCGAGTCTGGGCGAGGGCGCTTGCCGGCCCGCACGCGCCGCAGGCGTTTTCGTTGTATCTGACGGCTGCAGACCGCCGCGTCGCGATTGCGACGCTGAACCGGCAGGCGCGGGAACGCCGGCATCACCCGAATGGGTGACCCGTCGAAGAATATGCGGAATCTCCTGTTCGCTGCTCTGCTGCTGGCGACCGCCTGTGGCGGGCGGCCGCCGACGGCGCCTTCCAACCAGAACACCGCGACACCGCCGGCAACGCCTGGACCGGTGGAGCCGCCCGACGGCAAGGTCCGCGTCACCGGACGTGTGCTCGGATTTGGCGATGGTGTGGGCGTCGCGAACATCGCCGTTTCTTTCGGCGGCACGACGGCGCTGACCGACCGCTCCGGGGGATACACGCTCGACCTGCTGCCGGGGCGATATGAGCCGCTGCTCGAAGGCTCGGTCGCGGGCACGAGTTACGTCGGCGCATCGGCCTACCGCGGCGATTTCTTCGTTCAGGCCGACAACTGCGTCTCGCGGTACGGCATCGTCGTGGACGCCCACACCTACACGCCGATCGTCGGCGCGACGGTGACGCTCAGCGGAAGGAGCGCCACCAGCGGCAACGACGGCTGGTATCGAATCGATCTCGGCTGCCCTGCCAACGGAGGGTACGGCTTCAACACGACGTTCATCTACGCCTCACGCAGCGGCTACGGCAACTACTCGCAGGTCATCGGTCGCGGCGTGTGGCGCGTCTCGAGACTCGACATCCTGTTGCAGCCCGCCTAGCAAATTCCCGCCGCGCTGCGCGGATCCGTCTAGAATGTGCGCCATGAGTCGACGCACCCCTGCGACGTTCCTCGCACTGCTCTACCTCTTCTCCACCAACGCCGCCGCTGACGTGCGGCTGCCGGGCATCATCAGCGACCACATGCTGCTGCAGCGGGACGCGCCGGTGCGGATCTTCGGCAAGGCGGATCCCGGCGAAGCTGTGACGGTCGCCTTTCGCGGCCAGACGGCGAAGACGACGACCGATTCGCTCGGGCGCTGGGAGGTCTGGCTTCAGCCGATGAAGCCCGGGCCGGCGACGGAGATGACGGTGAGCGGCACCAATACGATCGCGATCGCCGCCGTCCTCGTCGGCGACGTCTGGATCGGCTCCGGCCAGTCGAACATGCAGTGGGCGGTGCGGCAGGCCGACGACGCCGAGAAGGAGATCGCGGCGGCGCAGTTCCCGCAGATCCGGTTGTTCTACGTGCCGCGCAAGCCGTCCCCCGTGCCGGTGGAAGACGTCGACGCGAAGTGGGTCGTCTGCTCGCCGGACTCGGTCCGGGACTTCTCGGCGGTGCTCTATTTCTTCGGCCGCCAGATGCATCAGGACCTGAAAGTGCCCATGGGGTTGATCCACTCGTCGTGGGGCGGCACGCCGATCGCCTCCTGGATCAGCGGTCCTTCGCTGGTCGGCAACCCGCGGCTGGAGCCATTCCTCACCTACTGGCAGAACGCCGTCATGCAGTACCCGATGTCGAGCAGCCGCTACGAACAGAACCTAAAGAAGTGGGAGGCATCCGGATCGCCGGGCGCGCGGCCGCAACCGCCGCTCGGGCCCGGACATCACCATGAGCCGACGACGCTGTTCAACGGCATGATTGCGCCGCTGGTCAGGTACACGATCAAGGGCGCGCTGTGGTACCAAGGCGAAACCGAAGCGGGCCGCGCGCAGGGCCACGTCTACGGCGATGCGATGATGACGCTCGTCCAGGACTGGCGCCGCGCCTTCGGCCAGGGGGACTTCCCCTTCTACTGGGTGCAACTCGCCAACTACGGCAACGCGGCGAAGAACGGCCACTGGATGCGGGTGCAGGAAGGCCAGGTGAAGGCGACGGCACTGCGCAACACCGGCGTCGCGATCATCAACGACATCGGCAATCCGACCAACATCCATCCGACCAACAAGCAGGACGTCGGGCGCCGCCTCGCCATGCTGGCGCAGCACGCGACCGCCAGCCCCCTCTACCGCCAGGCGACGCGTGAAGGCAGCGCGATCCGGATCTGGTTCGACCATGCGGGCGCGGCGCTGAAGACACGCGACGGCCAACCGGTGAGCGGCTTCGAGATCGCCGGTGCCGACGCCAAGTACGTCCCGGCCGCTGCCACGATCGAGGGGGCGACCGTGGTCGTGTCGAGCCCGGAGGTCGCGAACCCGCAGTTCGTGCGCTACGCGTGGGACTACAACCCGGACGCCAATCTGGTCAACGCGCGCGGACTGCCGGCGTCGCTCTTCCGCACGAACGAGAACGACGATCGACGGTAGGCCGCGACAGTCATGGTGAGAACCACGCTATCCATCCTCGTGGCGGCGCTGGCGTTTGCCGCGCTCGGCCGCAACGTGACGACGCAATCCGAGCCACTGCCGACGGTGCCTCCGGGATTTACCGTCGAGCGCGTGGCCGGCCCGCCGCTCGTCGATCGGCCGATCGTCGCCGACTTCGACGAAGAAGGACGGCTCTACGTCGCCGACTCCTCCGGCTCCAACGACAAGGTCGAGAAGCAGCTCGCCGACAAGCCACACCGCATCGTCCGGCTCGAAGACAAGGACGGCGACGGACGCTTCGACACCAGTGTGGTCTTCGCGGATCGGATGATGTTCCCGGAAGGCGCGATGTGGTTCGCCGGATCGCTCTACGTCGCGGCGCCGCCGAGCATCTGGAAGCTGACGGACACCAATGGCGACGGCGTCGCGGATCGACGCGAGGAGTGGTTCCAGGGCAAGACGCTGACGGGATGCGCGAACGATCTGCACGGCCCGTATCTCGGGCCGGACGGCTGGATTTACTGGACGAAGGGTGCGTTCGCCGAACAGACTTACGAGCGGCCGGGCCAGCCGCCGCTCGTCACGCGCGCGGCGCACATCTTCCGCCGCCGGCCCTTGTCCGACGGAGCGTCAGCGAAGGCGGAGAGCGGCACATTCGTGGAGCCGGTGATGACCGGCGGGATGGACAACCCGGTGGATGTCGCATTCACGCCGACCGGCGAGCGGATTCTCACCGCCACGTTCCTCGAGCACCCGCAGCTCGGACGGCGCGACGCGCTCATCCACGCGGTCTACGGCGGTGTCTACGGCAAGCCGCACGCGGTGCTGGACGGACACGTGCGCACCGGCGATCTCCTGCCTGGCCTCACCCACTTCGGACCGTCGGCGCCATCCGGGCTCACCCGCTACTCGTCACGCGCGTTCGGCGGCGGGTTCCAAGACAACTTCTTCGCCGCGCACTTCAACCTGCACAAGATCACGCGCCACGTGCTCGAGCCGAGCGGCGCGACGTTCAAGACGCGCGACTCCGATTTCCTCGTGTCTGCGAGCACGGACTTCCATCCGACGGACGTGCTCGAGGACGCCGACGGCAGCCTGCTCGTGATCGACACCGGCGCCTGGTACAAGCTCTGCTGCCCGACCTCGCAGATCGCCAAGCCGGAAGTGCTCGGAGCGATCTACCGCGTCCGCCGCCGTGGCGCGCCGCGCGTCGTCGATCCTCGCGGCCTCCGCTTGCCGTGGCCGACGCTGACGGCCGGACAGCTCGTGGCGCGGCTGCACGACAGCCGTCCCGCGGTTCAGAACAGAGCGATCGCACAGCTGGCGAAGGCCGGCGACGAGGCGCTGCCGGCGCTCGAGCGCGCGCTGGCGAGCGCGCCGTCCGCCGTCGCGCGGCGGAACGCGGTCTGGGCGCTGACGCGCATCGACAGTCAGCGAGCGCGTCGCGCAATCGCCTCTGCCCTGGCCGATCGCGACACGAGCGTTCAGCATGCGGCCGCGCACGCTGCCGGCGTCTGGCGCGACCGGGCGTCGGCTCCGGCGCTGCGGCCGTTGCTTGCGTCGCCGTCGGCCGGTCTCCGCCGCGTCGCCGCCGAGGCACTCGGGCGGATCGGCGATCGCGAAGCGGTCGCCGGACTGCTCGCGTCCGCGGCGACCGCCGGCACGACAGAGGAGCACGCGATCGCCTACGCGCTCATCGAGATTGCCGACGCGGACGCGACAGCCGCTGGCCTTCAGGCCCCGTCCGCCCGAACGAAGCGGGTCTCGCTCATCGCTCTCGACGGTATGCCGGGCAGCCGCTTGCAGGCGGACATCGTCATCCCGCTGCTGGAATCGACGGACGCGATCGTCCGGGAGACGGCGTGGTGGATTGCCGCCCGCCATCCTGCGTGGGCGCCGCAGTTGACGACGGTCTTCGACGCGAAGCTGCGTTCGGCGGCCGCCGGCAGCCAGACGCACCGCGATCTCGTCGACAAGCTGACCGAGTTCGTCGACGACCCGGCGATCCAGCAGTTGCTGTCCACGCTGGCGGCACGCGAGGACGCGGGAGCGGCGCGGAAGACGGCGCTGCAGGTCATGGGCGCCACGCGCGGGCGCGAGCTCCCTGGCACATGGATTCCAACGCTCGTCGGGGCGCTCGGATCAGAAGACCATGAGGCGGCAGGTCTGGCCGTTCGCGTCGCCGGCCGCGCACCGGCACCGAAGAGCGCCGTGACCGACTTGCGGAACGCGTTGATCGGCGCCGCGCGTACCGCGGCGTTGCCCGCTGACGTTCGGATCGAAGCGCTCGCCGCGGCGGGTCTCGCGACGATCGATGCGGATCTGTTCGGCGTCGTGCGTACCGCGCTGGAGCCGTCACGGCCCACATCCCTGCGTCTCGCGGCCGCCGCGGTCATAGAGAAGGCACGCCTGACGCGCGAGCAGCTCCAGGTCCTCGTCGGCATCATCAGGACGGCGGGTCCGCTCGAGATGCCACGACTGCTCGCCGCCTTCGAGCACGACCCGGACGAATCGCTCGGCCTCGCGCTCGTCGCGGCGCTCGACGCATCGTCGGCCCGGTCGAATCTCCGTGCCGACGTCCTTCGTCCGCGTCTGTTGAAATACCCCGCGGCGGTGCGGCAGCGCGGCGAGGCGCTGCTCGAGACACTCGCAGCCGACAACGCACGCCAGATGCGGCAGCTCGACGAGCTGCTCGCGACGCTGCAGGGCGGCGACCGCCGCCGTGGGCAAACCGTGTTCAACAGCCCGAAAGCCGCATGCGCGACCTGCCACGCCATCGGGTATCTCGGTGGCAAGATGGGGCCGGATCTCACGCGGATTGGAGACATACGCAGCGAGCGCGACCTGCTCGAGGCCGTGGTGTTCCCCAACGCGAGCTACGCGCGAGGCTACGAGCCCGTCGCCGTGACGACGACTGCCGGCGCCGTTCACACGGGACTGTTGCGATCGGAGCGGCCCGAGGAGACCGTCCTGGCGGGCCTCGACGGCAAGGAAGTCCGCATCCGCCGGGAGGACATCGACGATATTCAGCCCGCGTCGATCTCACCGATGCCGGCCGGCTACGCGCAGGTGTTCACGAGGCAGGAGCTCGCCGACCTGATCGTATTCCTGAAAGCCGCCCGCTCGGGCTCGCAGTAGCTCTCTCATATGAAAGGCCTCGCCAAACTCGCATCGGGCGCCGGTCACGTCGATATCGCCGATCGGCAGGAACGGGCGCCAGGACCCGGCGAAGTGCTGATCGAAGTCCGCGGTGCCGGCGTCTGCGGGACCGATCTCCACATCGAGGCTGGCGAATTCCCGAGCCGCCCGCCGGTGACGATGGGACACGAGGTCTCCGGCGTGGTGGCTGCGGTCGGTGATGGCGTCGCTTCAGCATGGATTGGCGCGCGTGTGGTGTGCGAGACCTATTACTCGACCTGCGGCGCGTGCCAGTGGTGTCGCGCCGGCCGAATCAACCTTTGTCCTGAACGGCGCTCGATCGGGTCGTTCGTCGACGGCGCATTCACGCGATTCGTCGTCGTTCCCGCAACGAACCTTCATCGTTATCCCGATTGGCTCGACGAGCACGCCGCCGTCCTGGTGGAACCGCTCGCGTGCGTCTGCAATTGCCTCTTCGACCCGCCGAAGGTGACGATCGGCGATCGCGTGCTGG
The DNA here is from genome assembly GCA_048594885.1 of Vicinamibacterales bacterium. Lineage (GTDB taxonomy): Bacteria > Acidobacteriota > Vicinamibacteria > Vicinamibacterales > 2-12-FULL-66-21 > JBMDXB01. Next base: position 4,170 of record JBMDXB010000107.1, on the reverse strand, counting down.
TCACCGGGCCGGGCCCGGTGGGTCTCCTCGCGGCGCAGGTGGCGCGGGCACTTGGCGGTGACGTCCTTCTGGTGGGACTGCCCCACGACGAACCGCGGCTCGACGTCGCGCGAAAGCTGGGACTGATGACCAGCGATCGTCCCGACGCCTTGGACAACGCATCGACCGCCTACGACGTCGTCGTCGAGTGCTCGGGCACGGCCGCCGGCGCAACGGTCTGCCTGGAAATGGCGGGCCGCGGCGCCCGCTACGTGCAGGTCGGCGTCTTCGGCAAGGACGTGTGCGTGCCGCTCGACCATGTGTTTCGCAAAGAGCTCATCGTGACGTCCGGGGCGGCGTCGACACCGCGCTCGTGGCGCCGTGCGCTGGCGCTCATCGAAGGCCGCCGCGTCGCGCTCGAGCCGCTCGTGTCCGAGGTGGTGCCGCTCGGCGAATGGCAGCGCGTGTTTTCGGATCTTCGGCAGTGCAAAGGCATCAAGGTCGTCTTCGATCCGCGTCTTCCGTGATTTATGCCGCAACACCACACGTTGTTTCGATCGCGCAGACTGGCGCCCGACAGGTCGGGGGCGCTCATCGACATCACGCCGAAGAAGGCGGGCTGGAAGACGATCCGCTTCATCGTCCGTCAGTTGCCCGCCGGCTCGACGTGGACGATGAAGACGGATGGCGACGAGGTCTGTCTCGTGCTGCTCGCGGGAGCGTTCCGCGCGAGAGTCGATGGCCGCGACTACTCCATCGGCCCGCGGCGCAGCGTGTTCGACGAATATCCACACGCGCTGTATCTGCCACCGGACCTCCGCGTCCGGATCGAGGCGGCGTCGCCTTGCCAGATCGCTGAGTGCCGCGTTGCATCACGGCGGAAGGGGCAACCGCGCGTCATCCGTCCCGAGGACTGCGGATACGAGATTCGCGGCGGCGGCAACGCGACACGCCAGATCGTGGACATCATGCCGCCGGACCTTCCCGCCGACCGGCTGTTGATCTGCGAAGTGTTCACACCCAGCGGCAACTGGTCCAGCTATCCGCCGCACAAACACGACGTGGACAACCCTCCGCTCGAAGCGGACCTCGACGAGATCTACTACTTCCGCTTCCGCGATCTCGACGGCTACGGCTTTCAACGGCTGTACGGACCGCGGCACGACGAGACGCTCACGGTCGAGGACGGCGACGTCGCGGTAATTCGCGACGGCTATCACCCGTTCGTGACCGCGTACGGGTACGACGCCTACTATCTCAACGTCCTGGCTGGCAGCCGCCGCTCGATGGCCGCGACCGACGATCCGCGCTACGCGGTCCATCGCCGCAAGTGGCCGCCGCCGGATCCACGGCTCCCGCTCGTGAAGCCGCCGGCGAGAGCTGGGTGAGCATCCCTGCTGGTTCGATTCCTGCGCGGCTCACTTCTTTCCACAAAGGAGGCTGCGCCACAAGCGCATCGACGACTTGCGGCACACGTCGAGCTGACTCGGGCGTAAACCGAGCGGCTGCTGTGGTTCGGCAAGGTTCAGTTTGCATCGATCCCGCGGCCTGAACGTGTGCGGTCGCTACTTCGAGGATCGACCGCCCCGGTCGGCGGCAGCCTATCGCGAACATGACAGGGAACGATGACGAGATCCACGATTGCCATCGGTCCGCCCGGCGCCGGAGGGATGAAGGGTGAATCAGATGCTGCTGAAAGGGACGTCGGCCACCGTCGATCGGAATATCGGTGAAAGCGCCGTGAGTTTTTATGCGAAAAGCTGCGTTGTGTCGTTCTTTCTTGGCCTCAGTACCGTGATGCTGATTTATGGCACTGGTATCGGCAGCTACAACAGTGCGGTGTGCAGGCAACCATACAACTACCCCGTTGAGCGTTTTGGCTACAGTTGCAGACTCTTGGGCTTCCCAACATCGTATGTCGAAAATGATGTCTGGGGTCACAATGCGCACGTGTATCCCTGGGAATTTGTGCTCAGCGTGTTGATTTGGTCAGCGGTTGCTTGTGCAGCACTTGTCCTTCTGCGGCGCTATCTGAACAACGTCTACCAGGCAGTGTCAGTTACAAACAGCGCAACGCGATGGGCAATCATTCTGGAGCTGCTCGCGGTTCCATTGGTGTTCCTGATACTGCTGAGCGATTTGCCAATCAGACGAGCAGACTTGGCCGACATCTTCTTCCACCTCGCGAACTGGTGGAGCGTCCTGTACCTTCCGATTCCGATCCTGGCAGGCGTGGGCTTTCTGCTCGGTCTTGGTGGCTTAGTGCGCGGAATATCGATTCGTCCACATCATGGACCAGGCATCGACAATGCTCAAACCAGTAGAGTGTCAGAAGATGTGGTTCTATGTTTGCCGCTGTTCATCGCAGCGTGGATCATCGTCGCCATCATGGTTGTGGCCTTTATTCCAGAAGTTGTCTGACGAGAATTGTTGCGTGCGCGAAAGCGGCGTTCCGCGATTCATCGTCGATGATGCGAAGGTGCGGCACGCTGCTGATGTCTGAATGAGGCCCGACGCCCTCAGATGCCACAGCTCGCCGTGACGCGGGCCGAAAGGCTTGTCGAAGGTGCCCGAAGATCTGATGTCCAGCGATTCAATACGATGCATCCGCGGTAGGGTGTGCCCTTCGACATATACGGAGACGTGATCCTGACGCGCGATGTCCCGAGCGCTGTTGAGGCCGGCGACGTTGGCACGGTCGTGACCGTGACGGTCGTAGCGCTCGAGGCAGTTGCTCTTCGCCTGCCAAATGCCGCCGATCGGCCGGCCGTCCGGCGCTTAACGCCTGACTCCCACCAGCGGCCTCAGGCGGCACGCCTCAACCCGTCGGAGCGCTTCGCGGACTTGTCCAGGCTGGGGTTGATCACCGCGACGTCGCCCATGTGTTCCTCACCCATCTGCACGACGACCACACGTCCGACCTGAGCGCCCTGCTGTCGCACCAGTGGAACCAATGGCCACGCGGCCGCAAGGTGCCGACCACGATTCATGGTCCGTACGGTACTTCGCGCTGGCTCGATGGCGTCTTCCTCCTCTCCGAAGCCAACGCCTCAATTCGTATGGCGGATGAAGGGCGACCTGACAGCCCGTCGGCGCGTTTCGAGCGACGGATCTGTCGGCTACCGATACTCCTGTCGAGGTTCTGAAAGACGCCACGGTCAAAGTCACCTCGATAGGCACAACACATTACCAGGCTTCGACAATGAAGAGTTCGCCCCATCGAGCCTTGGCCTATCGTTTCGATGCGGTGGACCGCTCAATCGTGTGTGGGACCTCGTAAAATGGGCGGCAGATAATATGATTCGGCGCCATGATTGATCCGTCGCGACGGCTCGTGCCGTCGACCGCGCCCGAGGACCATCCGATCCATGAGGCCGCCGAAGCCGGCGAGTTGGCACGCGTGCGCGCCTTCCTCGAGCAGCAGCCATCGCTCGTTCGCGATATCAACCGCGCTGGGGGTCATCCGCTGCACCGTGCGGTGATCGGCGGATCGACAGACGTGGTGACGCTGCTGCTCGATCGTGGCGCCGACATTCACGCGATTCATGGCGCCGGGGTCGGGTCGTTAGAGGGTTACGCGCCGCAGGACAAACAGCCGATTGACCTGGCGATCTGGGGCGGCCCGCGGCAGGCGCCTCTGTCAAGATGGCGCTGCTACGCCAACGGGCTGACGTGGCTGCTCTGGCGGCGATGGCGGCGGGGCCGCCGCACGTGGCCCGGCAACGGCAACGTGCCTCTAGCACGGCTGCTCATCGGCCGCGGCGCGACGTACGATTTGACGGTCGCTTCCGCGCTGAACGATCTAGCTACCGTGCGGTCAATGCTCGACGCCGACCCCTCACGCATCTCCGAGCAGCGCCCCGACGATCGTCGCCCGCTCTCCGCCGCCGCCGAATTCGGCCGTCTCGACATCGTCCGCCTGCTGCTGGAACGCGGCGCCGACCCGACGTGGCCCGACGCCGATTCGTCCGAGCGCGGCGCCGCCTTGCACGCCGCGGCTGGGCGTGGCGATCGGGAGATGGTCGAACTGCTGCTGACACATCACGCCGATCCCAACGGTTTCGTCAACGCCAGCGGCAACGCCGTCTATGCTGCGAAGACACCGGAGATCCGAAAACTGCTCGAGGCGCATGGCGGTTTCCTCGATCCGTACGACCTGGTGTGGAAGGGCGAGGACGACGAGGTCATGCG
>JBMDXB010000106.1:0-36593 GCA_048594885.1 Vicinamibacterales bacterium | reverse complement strand
GACCGGCGCGGGGGGCCCGCGCATCCGGGCGGAACCGGCCGGGTGGTTCGTGCCGGTATCGCACCCCTCCCCCCCCACGAGCGCCTTCCAGTTCTCGTCGGGATGACTCGCCATCAGTTGGGCGGCCGTTCGCCGCATCGACGCGTGCTCGCTCGCCGCGAGCTGCTGCAGTTCGGTGGCGCCGCTGAAATCACCGTGTTTGAACAGTGCCCCGGCAGCAGTCACGCGGACGACACCGTGCGGATCTTTGAGCATCGGCCGCAACGCTGCCAGTGCCTGATTGCCCCCGAGCTGTCCAAGCGCTTCCGCCGCAGCCGCTCGATTCTCCGGAAGCTGATCGGCCAGAACGGCTACGAGCGGAACCACGGCGCGAGGGTTGCCGCTGTCTGCCAGTCTCTGGATCTCGCGGAGCTTGACTCCCGGACTCGACGCGAGCTGCGCGGCAAGACGATCGACGTCCGCATCGCTGACTTTCACGGCAGTCTTTCCGACGGCAGCCGGTGCGCCGCCGGCCGCGACGCCAAGAATCGCGGCCGCCTGCTGATCGCCGTCCTGCGCGAGCGCCTCGAGTGCCGCTGTTCGCGCGCGCGAGTCGCCAGTCTGTCGCGACCATTCGTACAGGAATGCACGCGCGATGCGGCGAAGGACACCAGGCTCCTCGACGGTGCGGGTCCCGAGCCACGATTCATAAGCGGTGAGTGCGCGCGTTGCGCCCCCGCGGGCGATGTCTGCCTCAACAGCGAGCATCAGCGCGGCGACGTTGCGCGAGAAGCGGCTGGAGATGCGTGCCGCGACGCGCGCCGCGTCCTCGTGACGGCCCGCCGCGAGTGATGCCCACCCCTCTGTGAGCGCCGCGCTCTCAGCCTGTGGCATGGCCGCAGGGGGCAGCGTCTGCTCCTGTGCTGACGCGTAGGTGCAGACACTCGCGACGATCAGCAGCGTCGTGGCAATGCGTGAGTATTTCATGTTGTCAGTTGTACCTTACCCGCCGTCAGACGCGAGCTCGACCGCACGATCCGGCAGCTATAATCCTGGGAGTTTGCACATTTCATCTGACGTCCGGCGACGCCTCGCAGCCGGAATTGTTATCGCGCTGGCAGTGGGTATTCTGCTGCGGACCGCGTGGCTCACCGCCGATCCACCCACCGGGGCGACGCTCGGGCTCGTCTGGCACGACGAAGGACCATGGGTGCACAACGCGCGCAACCGGGCGCTGTGGGGCACCTGGCGCACCGATGAATGGAATCCGGTCTTCATCGCGCCGGTCTTTACGGCTCTCGAGTATGCCGCGTTCAGCGCGTTCGGCGTCGGCACCTGGCAGGCCCGCACTGTTCCCGTTGCTTCAGGACTACTGGCGATCGCGGCAATAGCGGCAGGGCTTTTCCTGACTGCCGGCGGTCGCGCAGCGCTGATTGGTGCAGCGTTCCTCGCGACCAACTACGTCTTCGTGATGTGGAACCGCATCGCGTTGATGGAATCGACGATGACCGCATTCATCGTCGTCTCATGGGCAGCCTATGCGTTGGCGGCATCGAAGGGGAGCGCCTTCTGGGGAGCCGTGGCAGGCGCCGCCGCCACGCTTGCCTGGTTCTCCAAGGCGGCCGCCGCATTCTTCGTCGCCGCCATCGCGCTCGAGGCGTGCATTGTCCTGCTCACGTACTGGAGCGCCCCGATTCGTCGTGTGCTGGGTCTCGAGGGACCGAGTCGAGCAACAGTGCGCGGCGCTGTCGCGACGCTTGCCGGACTCGCGGCAAGTGCGGTGGCGATTGGACTGTTCTTCGTCTTACCCCACTGGAACGAGTACCAGTTCTACAACTGGCAAGTATCGGTCAGCCGCAAGCCCTTGTACACGGTGCAAGCCATGATCGATCGCGCGACCTGGCTGCCGGTGATCCACGACTTCTTCACACGCATGTGGCTCGTGATGGTGGCAGCCGCAATCGCCGTGTTCGGCATCTTCACCAGGTGGCGGACGGCGACGCCCGGCGAGCGGCTGCTCGTGCTGTGGCTGGTGCTCGGCCTGCTGGAACTCGTTGTGCACGACGCGGGCAACGAACGCCGTTACGTGATGTTCATTCCCGCGCTCATTGCGCTGGCCTCGCTGACGCTCGGCGCGTCGGTCTCTTTCTTTCGCGCGGGAGCGGAAGTGGGCCGATGGAGGTGGATCGCGCTCCCCGTGTTCGCCGCGCTCGCGTACCTGGCGATCGGCAGCCTCGTGAGACTTCCGTTTCTCACGGACGTCCGCAACCACGAATTCAGCGCGACGGTCCGCCTGTCCGTGGCGCTCGCGGCGGTCGTGGCCGTCACCGCCGTTTTGAAATGGCCGTCGCTGGCGCGATGGCTTGCGCGGCAGCCGGCTGCGCCGCGCGCGTTCGCGCTCGTCGCCATGCTCGTCATCCTGAGCGACCTCGCGCAGTACGCGCAGTGGGCGCGCAGCCGCACGTATGACAACCATCGGGCGTCGATTGAAGTTGGACGGCTGTTGCCGCCGGGCACGCTGGTGCAGGGCAAGCTGGCGAACGGCCTGGCGCTCGAGAACCACATCCGGCCGATCTTCATCGGCCGGGGATTCGGCAACTACGCGGACCGGACCACGCGCAGTGACGTGCGGTATGTCCTCACCTACGTCTCGCCAGCCCTTGGCTACGAATCCCAGGCAGCGAACCCGGTCATCAAGGACGTGCTCGACGCGTCTCCCGGCTGGCGGATCGTCGAAACGTTCGAGGTGCGTGAAACGGAAGGGGGACGGGATCGCGCGGGGTTGATCGACAAGTGGGGTGGCCGTTGAGGCGCGATCAGCGCACCAGCGGCTCACGCTGAAGCTGCTCTATCGTGAGCCGCCGGTATTCCTGCCGCACCGGGGGGGTTGCACGCTTGAACCGATATAGATCGCGAAGCTGCACGAGATACCCGAGTGCCTCTTTCCGGTTCATTTTGCTCTCGCCGGCGGCCCGATCCTCGAACGTATACGGCACCTCGATCACGCGGCGCGGACGCGCGCGCACGAGCAGCTCGAGGCAGATCTTGAATCCGCCCGCCGAAATCGTCACGCCTCCGGCGAGCTCCCGGCGAATCAGAAAGTAACCCGACGCGGCGTCGCGGACCGGCGTCAGCCCGCGAGCGAGCAGGCATGCCGAGCGCGACATCAGCCGGCGGCCGAGCGGCCAGTTGCGCACGCCGCCGCCTGGCACGTATCGGCTCGCGATGACGAGATCGGCGCCTGTCTGCTGCATGACGGCGGTCATGCGCGGGAGGATGTGCGGCGGATGACTGAGATCGGCGTCGATGACGCCGACGATCGGCGCCGTCGCCACCGCAAAGCCATCGACGACAGCGGTGCCCAATCCTGACTTCGCGGGGCGATGCAGCACCTGAATGCGATGCGTCTTCGCGAGCTCGTCGGCGATGGGTCCCGTGCCGTCCGGCGAGTTGTCGTCAACAATGATCAGCTCCGCGTCGAGACGTTCGGCAGCGTACGCCGCGAAGATCGCCTCGACGAGATCGGGCAGCCGCTCTCGCTCGTTGTAGGTGGGCACGACGATCGAGAGCGCCGGAGCCTGTGTGTCGAGGGACAATCGAGGCACTATAATGCAGGTCTGCCGGGAAGCGTACGAGGTGCGGGCCGGGATCAGTGCGAACGATTGACGAGGGCGCCATCAAGGCGCACGCCGACCAGCGCTTCCGTTCCGAGTACGACTACGCGCTGTTCGAGTACTACCGCAGCGCGAAGGTGATCGCCTTTCTCGAGCGCGCCGGCGTTCGCATTCGCGGCCGCGTGCTCGATGCTGGATGCGGGGGCGGCGGGATGCCGCTGTCGCTGGCCGAGGAGGCGGCGACGTCCATCGGCATCGATCCGATCAGGCGCTTTCAGCAGGCGGGGGTGGTACTCGGCCGCGAGCGCGGTTTGCGCAACCTCCACTTCGCGCTGGCGGACGGCATGGCGCTGCCATTCCGCAGTAGTACGTTCGACCTCGTGCTCTCGCACGCCGTGATCGAGCACGTGGCGGATGCGCCGCTCTACTTGCGCGAGTGCGCGCGCGTGCTGGCGCCCGGTGGACACATGTATCTGTCGACGTCTCCGTATCTGTCGTTCGCCGGCGCGCACCTGCCGCGTCTGAAGGTTCCGGTCCCTCTGCATCTCATCGCCGGACGCCGGGCGGCCTTTGCCACCTTCCGGATGCTGGCTCGCCGCGCGCCGTGGGCGCTGCGCGAGCCGGCACACGAGAACTCGTTCATCCAGGCGGCGCGCCGCGGCGAGGTCAAGCACGACGACTTGCTCGAGAAGGTCCGCGTCGTTCGGCTTCGCCGCCAAATCACCGATGCCGGCCTGCGTATCGTCCGCGAAGATCTGCACGTCACCGGTACCGTACGGAAGCTGCCGGCACGGCTCGCACGCTGGGTGCGCAACAGCGCGCTGACACAGGACGTGTTCATCAGCAGCGTCGAGTACATCGTCGCGCGCCATGGCTGAGATCGACCGTTACCGTCCGGATGACCGGCGCAGCGTGGAGGCGCTGTACCGGCGTGTCTTCGGCAACGATGCGGCCGAGGCGAGTCGCCTGCGTTGGGACTGGCAGTACCGGCGCAACCCGAACAATCCCGGACACGAGCCCGAGATCTGGGTCGCGCGCGAAGGGCGGGCCATCGTCGGACAGTACGCGACGATGCCGGTGAGGCTCACGGTGCGCGGCGGGGAAGTGCAGGGATCGTGGGGGATGGACGTCATGGTTGCGCCCGAGCGGCAGCGGCAGGGACTCGGCGAGGTGCTGTTCCGCACCTGGGATCGTCATGTCGGCGCGTCGCTCGGCCTGGGGCTCTCGGACTCGTCGTATCGGCTGTTTCAAAAGCTCCGCTGGCCCGATGTCGGCCCGATTCCCTGTTTCGTGAAGCCGCTGACGCGCCGTGCGCTGCGCCGGCCGAACTGGCCCGTGCCGCTCAATCGTCTGGTGTCGGCGCTCACGCTGCCGGTCGTCAAGATCGTCGCCAGGACCCGCCCGCTGCGCGCGGAAGTGCGATTGGTACACCGGTTCGACGACAGCTTCACCGAGTTGTGGACGGAGCTCGCGCCGAAGTTCGACTTCTCCGTCCGTCGTGATGCCGCGTATCTCAACTGGAAGTACGTTACCGCGCCACACGTGCGCTACTCGATCGCCGCGCTGCGCCGCGAGGACCGCAACACCGGTTACGCGGTGTATCGCCACGTGCACGAGCCGCGCGGGCGTGTCACCCTGCTCGTCGACTTCCTCACCGATCCGGACGATGTCGGCGGGTTCAGCACGCTGCTGCGATGGATCGATCGCGAGGCGCGGCAGGCCGACTCCGACAAGATCCGCACCTTCGCCATGCACGCTGGATTCCGCAGGATCCTGAAGCGCTCCGGCTATTTCCAGGTGAAGTCGACTATGGAATTCGTCGCCAAGGTCAACGCGGTCGATGTCGACGCCGCGTTCTACGAGCATACCGATCGCTGGCACGTCACGCTCGGCGACTCGGATCAGGATCGATGAATGCGAAGTCCCTGGTCCCTCGTCCCTGGTCACGGGTCCCTTGTCCCGGGTCACGGGTCACGGGTCCCGGGTCGCCGGTCGTGAGTCCCGGGACTGTTGACCGGGGACCCACGACAAGGGACCCGGGACATGTGACCCGTGATCAGGGACCCGCGACCAGGGACAAGGGACCGGGGACGACTTTGCTCGTCGGTATCGATACCGAGGGCGACAACCAGTGGGATGCGGCGGCGCGCGCCGACCAGCGGTTCGAGAACATCTACGCGTTGCCGCGGCTGCACGCGCTGTTCGCGCGGCATGGCGTCCGCCCGACGTACGTCATCACCTACCCCGTCGCGAGGGACGCGCGGTCTGCGGACGTGCTCCGCGATTTGCTCGCGCGCGGGGACTGTGAGATCGGCGCACACCATCACGCCTGGGAGACACCGCCCTGTTCCGCCGAGGACGTGCGGCGGCATCCCTACGCATTGCAGCTCTCGCGGCGGCAGTTCGAGGAACAACTGATCGAGCTGACGCAGGCGATCGAAGCCGCCGTCGGCGTGCGGCCGGTCTCATATCGATCCGGTCGATTCGGCTTCTCCGCCGATCACGTCCCGGCACTCGAGCGCGCCGGGTATCTCGTCGAGTCGAGCGTTGCGCCGCTGTTCTACGAATCGCACAAGGGCGGGCCCGATTTCGTCGAAGCGCCGCCCACCCCGTATTACCTGGCGTACGACAGCGCCACGCGTCCGGGGAGCAGCAACATCCTCGAGATTCCCGTCTCGGCGGCGCTGAACCGGCGGCTGCCGAAGGCGCTGCAGTTTGCCTATGCACGGGCGCCGTGGCCGTATACGACGAAGCGCGTGCTGCGCGCGGCGAAGCTGCTGCGCCTGCGCTGGCTGCGGCCATCCTACTCGTCGCTCGAAGACATGGTGTCGCTCGCGCGCGATCTCCACGCCGACGGCGAACCGGTGCTGAACCTGCTGTTCCACTCGAGCGAAGCGATCGTCGGCGCCAGCCCGTATAACCGCACCGAGAGCGAGCTCACAGCCTTCTGCGATCGCTTGGAACGGTTCTTCGAGTTTGCAGTCGGCACGCTCGGCGCCGTGCCGGCAACGTTCGCCGAAATGCGCCGCCGCTACTGCGCGCAAACGCGAACGGAGCGGAGCGAGCGGCGAAGCGCTCGCGGAGCGGAGTGAGCCTGGCGGGGTGCAGGGGACCCCGCCATTAAGAAGATGCGCATCGTGCACATTACGTCGCACCTCCCACCCGACCAGGCGGCCAATGCGCTGCTGCCCTGGCATCTCGGCGTCTGGGCCTCCGAAGCCGGCGATCAAGTCGCCTACGTCGCCCATCCGCCTCGCGCCGGACGTGCGGCCACGCTGCCGGGCGCGGTCACCTGGGTCCGTCCCCGAACGAAGGGATTGCTGGCGCGCACGCTGCGCATCGGCTCGCTCACGAGCGCCTTCCGCATCCGGCGGATGCTGTCGCGGCATCTCGACGCCGCCGACATCGTCCACGTGCACAGCAACGGCCTGCTGCAGGAGCTCGCCGTGCTGGAGGCGCGGCGCCGGCATAAACCGGTCGTCCTGACGCTCTACGGCACCGAGATCTGGCACTACCGGCCGAAACGGGGCATCGACCTCTTCACGCGCGCGTACCATGCCGCCTCGTTCGTGACGTTCTACAGCGAGCGCCTGATGTCCCGCGCGCACGAGCTCGGCCTCGGCCGCCGCGCCGCGCGCGTCGTGTACCCGCCCGTCGCGCCGGAGTTCGTCTTTCAGGACGACGCGGGGCAACTGGGGAATCGGCAGGCACTCGGCATCGCCAATCGTCATCTTCTGGTGAACGTCAAGCGGCTGCATCCGCTCGCCGGCCAGCGGCACCTGATCGAGGCGATGAACGAGATCATCCGCATGCACCCTGACACGCGACTGGTCATCTGCGGTACGGGCCCGCTGCTGGGCGAGTTGAAGGGGGTCGCACGTTCGGCGGGCGTCGAGCGCCACGTGCACTTTGCCGGCCTCGTGGACAATGCGATGGTCGCCCGCTACTGCGCCGCTGCAGATCTGTTCGTCCTGCCGTCGCTACTCGAGGCTCTGCCCACCGTCGCCGTGGAGGCGCTGGCGTCGGGCACGCCGGTCGTCTCGACCGATAATCCGGGCGGCCTCGAGCTGAACGACACGTTCGGACTGGACGTCACCATCGTGCCGCGCGAGCAGCCGCTCGCGCTGGCGAAGGCGATCTCGCACTTTCTCGATCACAAGCGCCGGACGCTCTCGCGCACGCGGGAAGCGATCCAGCAGGAATTCAGCCCGGCGGCGGTTGCCGCCAAGTACCGCGCCATCTATGCAGAGGTGACGCGGTGAATAATGAATGGCGAATGGTGAATGGTGAGGTGCTGTCATGGCGTTAATCGACACCATCAGCGGGCACATCGCGGAGGCGATGCGGGCGAAGGACCAGGCGCGGCTCGGCGCGCTGCGGATGGCGAAGGCGGCGCTCATGAATCGCGAGATCGAGAAGGGCCGGGCGCTCGATGAAACCGAGGCGCAACAGGTCATCGCGTCATTGATCAAGCAGCGCCGCGACTCAATCGAACAATTCCGGAAGGGCGGCCGCGAAGAGCTCGCGGACAAGGAGCAGGCCGAGATCCAGGTGCTCGAGGCGTATCTGCCGCCACCCATGGATGTCGCCGAGATCGAGCGCGTGATTCAGGAAGCCATCACCGAAACGGGGGCGGCTTCGGCGAAGGACATGGGCCGTGTCATGAAAGCGGTCATGCCGACGTTCGCCGGCCGGACCGTCGACGGCAAGCAGATCAACGAAATCGTCCGGCGTAAGCTTGGCGGCTGAAAAAAGCGGCAAACCTTTTTCTGCGTGCGTCGTCTAATCAGCTTGAAAGGCACGCACAAGCCTCTCATTCCATCCTCCACCTGAGGCTCCTGTCCCACAGCAGGAGCCTCCTTTTTGTACCGATCGTCCGCTTCCGGGACAGTCTCAGCCGTGTGGTACGCTGGCCGGCGAACATGAGCTCGAGGCTCGCCCGCTCCGCCGGGATCATCGGGGCGGCGACGATGACCAGCCGGATCCTCGGCGTCGCCCGCGAGGCCGTTCTCGCCGCGACCTTCGGCGCCGGCTCCCAGATGGACGCGTTCAACATCGCGTTCAAAATCCCCAACCTGCTGCGCGATCTGTTCGCCGAGGGCGCGATGACGGCGGCCTTCGTCCCTACCTTTACCCGCACGTTGTCGACGCGCGGGCGCGACGCCGCCTGGCGGCTTGGCAGCCTCGTCATCAACACGTTGCTGGTCGTCACCGGCGTCCTGGTCGTGTTGGGGATGGTCTTCGCCTTTCCGATCACCAGCACGATCGCACCGAAGTTCGCGAGCGTCCCGGGCAAGCTCGAGCTGACGACAACGCTGACGCGAATCATGCTCCCGTTCCTGTCGATGGTGACGGTGGCGGTGGCGATGATGGGCATGCTGAATTCGCTGCATCGCTTCTTCGTGCCCGCGATGTCGCCTGCGATGTTCAACGTGGCGACGATTCTGTGCGCCGTCGCGCTGACACCAGTCATGCAGCGACTCGGCCTGGCGCCGATTACGAGCATCGCAATCGGCACGCTGCTCGGCGGCCTGGGCCAGATCGCAATTCAGTGGCCGCTGCTGCGTCGCGAGGGCTTCCGCTATCAGCCGGTCCTCGATCTGCGGGATCCCGAGATGCGCCAGGTGCTGCGCCTGATGGTGCCCGGCACACTCGGACTGGCGGCGGTTCAGATTAACGTCCTGGTCAACGCCTACCTGGCCGCCAGGCAGGAAGAGGGCGCGGTCTCCTGGCTGCAATACGCGTTCAGGCTGATGTACCTCCCGATCGGCCTGTTTGGCGTGTCGATCGCGACGGCCGCGCTCCCGGACATCTCACGCCAGGCGGTCGCCGACGACCTGGCGGCCATCCGAAGGACGGTGTCGGCGGGGCTCCGCCTGATGCTGATGTTGAACGTGCCGGCGACCGTCGGGCTGATGGTGCTCGCTCAGCCCATCGTCGCGCTGCTGCTCGAGCGCGGCGCCTTCGACACCTTCGACACCGCGCAAACGGCGGCAGCGCTGATGTTCTATGCCCCGGGGTTGCTCGGGTATTCCGCCGTCAAAATCGCCTCGCCGACGTTCTATTCACTGCGCGACAGCCGGACGCCCGTCGTCGTCAGCCTCGTGTCGGTCGCCGCCAACCTCGCGATCAATCTCACCCTCGTGCGCGTGCTGGGCTTCCGCGGACTGGCGCTCGGCACCGCGCTCGCCGCGATGGTCAATGCCGGTGCGCTGCTGTGGCTGCTCGGCCGGCGTCTCGATGGCCTCGAGGGCGGCCGAATCGCAACCGCCTTTACCAAAATCGTCATCGCCTCGGCGGCAATGGGCGCAGCCGCCTATTACACCTCGGTGTGGCTGGCGCAGGCGCTGCCGGGACATGAGCTCGTGTGGAAGATCGTGCAGGTCGCAACGGCCATCGGCGCCGGAGTGATCGTGCTCGCCGCAGCTGCGCGTCTGCTGCGCATCGCGGAATTCGACGAAGCGGTGAAACGCGTGATGCGCCGAATCCGTCCCGCTCCCGTGGACCGTCCGTGATCGGATCAATCGCCGGCCGCCTCCGCCTGCATCCCACCATTCTGCTGATGGCCAGCGCCCACATGATGGTCGACGGCTACAGCAACGTGCTCGCGCCGCTGCTGCCGCTGCTGATTCAGCGCCTGGACCTGACGCTCGCGACGGCTGGCACGCTGACGATGCTGTTTCAGTTGGCGGCGTCGGTGGCGCAGGTGGGCTTCGGGCGCCTGGCCGACATCTGGCGGCCGCGGCTGCTGATCGTCGCAGGGCCGATCGTCGCCGTCTCGGTTCTCAGCCTGGCGGGAACCGCAACGTCTTTTGCGATGCTTGCGGCAATCCTCATCGTCGGCGGACTGGGTTGCGCGGCCTTCCACCCGCCTGGCGCTGCGCTCGCGCACCGGCTTGGCGGTGACCGGCCGGGACTGGCGATGTCCGTATACATCACTGGAGGGACGCTGGGCTTCTCGCTCGGTCCGCTGATGTTCGCGCCCTTCGCGGAACGATTTGGCCTCACGTGGACGCCGCTGCTCGCCATTCCCGGACTGTTCGTCGTCGCGCTTTTTCTGAGGCGGGTGCCGCCAATCGAGGGCCACGGCACATCCGACAGCGGACTGAGCGCGCTGAAGCCGTACGCGAAGATGCTCGCCCTTCTTTACATGATCGTCGTCCTGCGGACGCTCACGTCGATCGCCATCGCGACCTTCGTCCCTGTGATGCTCACGCGGCGTGGGCTGTCCGTTGGTCAAGCCGGCGCGGCCGTGTCGCTCTATCTGTTCGGCAGCGGCATCGGCGGATTCACCGGCGGGACGATGGCGGATCGTTACGGTGCCAGAAGCGTAATCGCGTGGTCGCTGGTGCTCGCGACCCCGTTTCTGTTCGCCGCGCCGTTCCTGACGGGCTGGATGTTTCCGATTGTGCTCGCGATTGGCGGCGTGTTCCTGCAGTCCACGCTGCCCGTCAACGTGACATTTGGTCAGGCGATTGCGCCGGTCAGCGCGGCGACCGTCTCATCCTTGATGATGGGGTTCGGGTGGGGCACCGGCGGGTTGAGCGTGCCTGTCGTGGGATTCATCGCCGACCGTGTGGGAATCGAACAGACACTGATGGGCGTGGCACTGATTCCGCTCGCCGCCGCGGCGCTCGCGATCCCGTTGCCAGCGCGTGCGCCAGTGCACGCCACAGCGCGTCCTGCCGACGTCATCGTGCCGGAAACGCGAACCTGAGCGTTCGCGACCGTATGGTACGATAGTTTCTTTCCGGATCTCCGATGAGACGGTACGCCCCGAACTCGCTCGCCTACTCCTTCGGCCCCGGGCCAATCACCCCCGCCGTCAAGTGGATTATCTGGGCGAACGTCGCGATGTTCGTCGTATCTCTGGCGTTTCCTCGCTTTGTCCTCGCATATCTCGCGCTGAGTCCGGAAAAGGTGCTGCACGGGTGGGCGTGGCAGCCCATCACCTACATGTTCCTGCATGCGGACCCGCTGCACATCCTGTTCAACATGCTGGGCGTGTGGATGTTCGGCGTCGAGCTGGAACGCCTGTGGGGCACGAAGTTCTTTCTTCGTTATTACGCGGTTTGCGGTATCGGCGCGGCGGTCACGACGCTCGTCGTCGGTCTTTTGCCGTTCGCGTTCGCCAACGCCGTGTACGAATCCGTCACTGTCGGTGCGTCCGGCGCGCTCTACGGCCTGCTGCTCGCCTTTGCGAAGTACTACCCGAACCGCCCGATTCTGATGATGCTGCTCTTCCCGGTACCGGCGAAGTATTTCGTCATCATCATCGGCGCGCTGTCGTTCCTCACCGGCGGGCGCGGCGTCGCGCACGCGGCGCACCTGGGCGGTCTCCTCTTCGGCTTCTTCTATCTCCAGAACGGCCGCGGCGGGATGACGGCGGAAATCAAGTACCGCTATCTGAAGTGGAAGATGAACCGCCTGCGCCGCAAGTTCGACGTCTACTCAGGCGGCCGCGGCGACTGGGATCGCCACGTTCATTAGCAGGCCGCTGAAGTATGACGGCCTTTGGTCTTTGGCCTTTGGCCTTTGGTCTTTGGCCTTTGGCCTTTGGCCTTTGAGGCGGCCGCGATTCTCAGGGCCGCCTGCCCTCGGCCGGGGCCGAAGCCAGCTTCACTTCGGTGGCGATCATCGTCTTTGAGCCGTTCGCCCCTTTCGTCTCGACTGCCGTGACGACGATCCGTTCGCCTGCACGGATGTCACTGGCCTTCACGACGGTCTTGCCGCGGAGGATCTTCGTCTTGTCGTCGATCGTGATGTCCGCGTCCTTGCCGTCGGTCGCCTTCACCTTCAGATGATTCTCGTGCCGGAGCGTGACGGTACCCATCACCTTGTGGGCGTGCCCTTCGTGCGCGCGCACGTAGCGTGGAATGAACAGGGCCGCCGCGAGCGCCGCGCCGGCAATCCAGCGTCGATCCATCAATATCCTCCCGAATGCTTGACCTGACCCTTCAGTACACCCAACGTGTCATCAAGGGCAATGCCAGCGTTCCCGGCGGTGTCAGCTCGGCAGTTCCTAACAATAAAACTGCCGCAGATGATGATCGACGTGACCGTAGCCCCACAGGAGCCACTCGCGACGGGTCATCTCCCCAAACGTGGGGTGCCGGTGGCGGGTGTCAGAGATGATGAATCGCCGCAGCAGCTCGAGCACGCGCTCGCGATCGCGCTCGAAGTCGGCCGGCCGGGTGCCTCCACGCTTCGGGTCGACCTCGGGTCTCGTCGGAACGCCTGGTGGCCACGGTAACGGAGTGTGAAGCGCGAGCCACTTGATCACGTTCCGTGACCACCACGTGTCCGCTCGCGCGAACGGCTTCTGTCCGAGCACCGCTGCGAACGAGTCCGCGAGGTGGCAGAGCATCTCGCTGACGTCCATCGTCCCCCACCGGCGGGGGCTCGTCGGCTCCAGCCTGCCGATGCGGGCGATCAGGTCGTCGACGTTCGTCTGATCTTCGAGTGAGCGATGTGGACGCATCTGACGCTAAACGAGGCTGCGGATGTAGCCGCCATCTACCTGTAGCATCGTTCCGGTCACATACGAGGCGCGTCCCGACGCGAGGAACGCAACGACGTCGGCGAATTCCTCCGTCGACGCCATGCGCTTGAGCGGAATCGACGCTTCGGTGCGCTGCTGCACAGTCTCCACGGCGATGCCTTCGCGCGCGGCGGCCGCCTTGGCGAGCTCGACAACGCGGTCGGTCCGCGTGTAACCGGGCGCGAGGCAGTTGACCAGGATATTGTCGCGCGCGAGCTCCGCCGCCTGCGTCTTCGCAAGGCCCGCAATCCCTGCACGGAGCGCGTTCGACAGCGCCAGTGCCTCGATCGGCTGCTTCACCGAGACGGACGTGATGTAGAGCAGCCGGCCGCCCCCTCGCCGCCGCATGTGCGGAATGACACCGCGCGAGAGCCGGACGACGCTCATGAACAGCGAGTCGATGGCCTCGTACCAATCAGCATCTGACAGACGCTCGAAGAGGACCGACTTCGGGCCACCGGTGTTGGTGACGAGGATGTCGATCGCGCCGAGTGATCGTGCGGCTTCGGAGATCAGCCGTTCGACGTCTTCGGCACGTGCGACGTCCGCCACGATTGGTACGACGTGCGCGCTGCTCGCCGCACGAATGGCGGCGGCGGCTTCTTCGAGCGGAGCGGCCGATCGCGCGCAAATCGCGACGCGGGCGCCCTCGCGCGCCAATGCGGACGCCACCGCCCGCCCGAGGCCCTTGCTCGCCGCGCAGACGATCGCGCACTTGTCCCGCAGGCCGAGATCCACGCCGCTACTCCGTTCCGGGGACGTCCGGCTCGTTGTGGAAGTACGAGTCCGTGTGGTCGAGCCAGTCCTGACGGATCGGGCTGAACAGATCGAGCTCGAATGTGTCGTCGAGCGCTTCGGCCTGATGCTCCACCCACGACGGGATGTGCAGGACCTCCCCTTCGCGCAGCATGATCTCCTCGCCGCCAATGAGGAACTTCATGGCGCCCTGCAGCACGTAGGTCATCTGCTCGCTCTCGTGGGAGTGCCTCGGCACGAGCGCGCCCTTCTTCAGGTCGATCTGGGCGAGCATCTCACGCTCGCCGGTCACGATCTTGCGGGAGATCATCTCGGTGACTTTCTCGAGCGAGATCTCGTCCCAGCGGTGGAGCCTGACGGTCTGTGTACTCACTGGAGTCCTCTCCGTGAAGGAATGGCGATTATATTCGGGCCGAGGGTCTGAGTAGGCCGAGAGTCCGAGGGTCCGCGTACTCCACTCGGACTACTCGGACGCCTCGGACCACTCGGACGCTCGGGTTATAATGTCGCGTTGGCCGCCCCGCAAAAGGCGGCACTGGGGCATCCCGCGAAAGGCACTCATCAGGCATGAAAGGGACCGCCGTCAAGAACGGCAGGAACTCCGCCACGGAGCGCGCCGCGCCGGCGCGCTACGACGGCCTCTCGCGCGACGACCTGCTCCGCGCGTACCGCACGATGGTGCTGTCGCGACGGATCGACGACAAGGAAATCCAGCTCAAGAACCAGAGCCTGATCTACTTCCAGATCAGCGGTGCCGGCCACGAGGCGGCGCTCGTCGCGGCTGGCATGCATCTGCGGCCCGGGCACGACTGGTTCTATCCCTATTACCGCGATCGCGCACTCTGCCTGACGCTCGGCGTCACGCCGCTCGACATGCTCATGAGCGCCGTCGGCGCGAAGGACGATCCAAGCTCCGGCGGCCGCCAGATGCCGTCCCACTGGGGCAGCAAACGCCTCAACATCGTCTCCCAGTCGAGCCCAACGGGCACGCAGTGCCTCCAGGCAGTCGGCTGTGCGGAAGCCGGAACGCTCTTCCAGAAGCTGGCAGCCGTCGAAGACCGGGACACGCTGTTCGCGCCGGATGAGGTCACGTATGTTTCTGTCGGCGACGGAACGACGAGCGAAGGGGAATTCTGGGAGTCGCTGAACTCGATTTGCATCTCCCGCCTGCCCATCGTCTACGTCGTCGAGGACAACGGCTACGCAATTTCAGTCCCGGTCGAGGTGCAGACCGCCGGCGGCGACATCTCGAAGCTCGTATCGTCGTTCCCCGGCCTGTTCGTTCAAAGCGTCGATGGCACGGACTTCCTGGCGAGCTACCGCGCGTTCGGCGACGCGGTCGCCTACGCGCGCGCACGGAAGGGACCGGCGTTCGTACACGCACGCGTTACCCGCCCGTACTCTCACTCGCTCTCGGACGACGAGAAGCTGTACAAGACGCCGGAGGAGCGCGCCGCTGAAGCGAAGCGCGATCCGATCGTGAGGATGGCGTCGTTCCTGAAGGCCGAGGGTCTGGCGACCGACGCCGACCTCGATGCGGTCGCGCGCGAGGTCGATCGCGAAGTGAACGAGGCGTCGGACCGCGCGGTCAAATCGGCCAAGCCGACGCCCGACACGGTGATGCTCTACGTCTACTCTCCGGACGTCGACCCGGCGTCGGACGCGTTCAGCACGCCCCCGGTGCCTGAAGGCAAGACGGACACGATGGTCGCGGCGATCAACCGCACGCTCAAAGACGAGATGGCGCGCAACCCGCGCGTCATCGTCTTCGGCGAGGACGTCGCCGACTGCAGCCGCCCCGAGGCGCTGGAATGCGTGCCCGGCAAAGGCGGGGTATTCAAGGTGACGCACGGCCTGCAGCGCGCCTACGGGTCCGACCGCGTCTTCAACTCGCCGCTGGCGGAGGCAAACATCGTCGGCCGCGCCATTGGCATGGCGACCCGAGGCCTCAAGCCGGTTGTCGAGATTCAGTTCTTCGACTACATCTGGCCGGCGATGATGCAGATGCGCGACGAGATGTCGATGCTGCGCTACCGCTCGAACAACGCCTTCTCGTGTCCTATGGTGATCCGCACGGCGATTGGCGGGTATCTGCGCGGCGGCGCGCCGTATCACAGCCAGTCGGGCGAGAGCATCTTCGCGCACTGCCCGGGCATTCGCATCGCGTTCCCGTCGAACGCGCACGACGCCGCCGGCCTGCTGCGAACGGCCATCCGCTGCGACGATCCGGTGCTCTTCCTCGAGCACAAGCACCTCTATCGCCAGACCTACAACAAGGGCGAGTATCCCGGCGCCGACTACATGGTGCCGTTCGGCAAGGCGGCGGTGCGCCGCGAAGGCACCGATGTCGCCGTCGTCACGTGGGGTGCGCTCGTCCAACGCTCTCTGCTGGCGGCGCAGCAGGCGGAGAAGGACGGCATCAGCGTCATGGTCATCGACCTACGCACGATCGCGCCGTTCGACTGGCAAACGATCGCCGACGCCGTCAGGCGCACGAACCGGATCGTGATCGCGCACGAAGATCAGCTGACGTGCGGGTTCGGCGCCGAGCTCGCGGCTCGAGTCGCCGGCGAGCTGTTCGAGGCTCTCGACGCGCCGGTCCGCCGCGTCGCGGCGCTCGACACGCCCGTGGCGTACTATCCGGATCTCGAGGAAGCGATCCTTCCGCAAGCTCAGGATGTTCTGCGGGCGATCCGGGAGACCGCCCGGTACTGATGATCCGGGCCGTCACCGCGCTGATCGCCCTTCAGTCTTTACCCTTTGCCCTTTACCCTTTACCCGTCCTCGATACGGAAGTGCTGCGTCCCGTTGGCGGACTACCGGCGCACGTTGTGGGCAAGTTCGAGGATCCCGCCGGCTTTCAGCAAGGGCGCGACGGCACGTATTACGTGTTCGATCGCCGCTCGCACTCCGTCTTCAGCGTCACGGCCGGCAGCGACACGCCGCGGATGATCGTGTCCATCGGCGCCGAACCTGGACGTGTCCTGCGGCCGACGGCGTTCGACTTCGCGGCAGATAACTCGTTCGTCCTCGCCGACGCGCCAGGACTGCAGCCGCGCATTCAGGTCTTTCTCGCCGGTGGCGCCACCATCGGTGGCTTCACGATGCCGGGCCGCAACGTGCCGCGCATCACGGTCGGCAACTTCGTCCTGAACGGGATTGGGTCGCTCGAATACACCGGCAGCTCGATCCTCATCAGCCAGCCGGAAACCGGTGCGCTCGTCACCGAGTACGACGTGAATGGCAGGACGAAGCGATCGTTCGGCGAACTGCGCCAGACAGGACAGGAGAGCGATCCCGAGCTTCACCGCGCGTTGAACGTCGTCCAGCCGATCGTGGATCCGAACGGCGCCTACTACGTCGTCTTCCTCGGCGGCCCGCCGATGTTTCGCAAGTACGACGCCGCGGGGAAGCTCGTCTTCGAGCGCCATGTCGAGGGCGTGCAGCTCGACGAGCACTTGAAGACATTGCCGACCACTTGGGTGAAACGCCGCAGCGCCGAAGGCGAGATCGCAGTCATTCAACCGACGGTGCGCACGGCGGCCATCGATCGGGATGGCCATCTGTGGATTACGCTCACCGTGCCGTTCACGTACATCTACGACAGTAGCGGCGACAAGCGGCGGGTCGTTCAGTTCAGGGCGACGGACATCTTCAGCCCGGCGAGCCTGTTCTTCACGAACGACAATCGTGTGCTCGTCACGCCCGGGTGCTACGCGTTCCCTACATCAGGCGCCCGATCGGCCCCAGATCGAGATTGAGGTCCTCCGGCGTGAGGTCGAACTGCGCGCCGAGATCGCGGATCGTTTCCTCCAGCCGCATCAGCGCCAGCCCCACCGCTTCGGTCTGCTGGTCGGTGAGGGTCCCTTCGTCCATGCGGCGGATTGCCTGACGTTCGAGGAGCTCCCGGATGAACTCGACGAGCGTCAGCACCAGCTTCACGACCGATCGCCGGACGTCGTCCGGATCGGCGTTCCATCGAGGCGCACGGCCGCGCGCCCCAAGACGTTCGAGCTCGGCACGAAGGGATTCGATCTCCCTGAGCTCGATCGGCGCCTGCTGCTTCTGGCGTCGCTTCTCTGTGGGCTTCCGCTTCACCGCAACAGCTCCGGCGCGAACGCGAACGGCGGGAACGGCCCGGTGACCTTCACGGTGTAGGGCAGCAAGCCGCCGGCCATCGCCGTAATCGCGCGGAGGTAGGCCCGCCGCGTTCCACGGCGAATCAAGTGATACATCGTCGCGCGAACATCCCCCTGCCCCGGCTCGCTCCGTTCGGCGCGGACGATCCCCTTCACAGCCTCGCTGAGACGATTCACCTCGTCGGGAAGAGGGTAGCCGGCGGCGGCGCGCCGTTGCTCCAAGTAGCGAATCCCGGGAGAAACCGCCACGGGTGCAGCGACGACGGCTTCCGTGGGCTCGCCGCCGCCGACCAACCGCACGGTCATCTGCTCGCAGCCGCGCACGAGATCGAATGCCTCGCGAAGAGGCGTGCCTTGCATACGCACCACACGCTGTAGTTCGTCATTCTTCACGAGCGAGCCGAACCGCGCGGGGAGGATCGCTGACGCGCGTTTCGCCAGCTCAATGACGATCGCGTGTTGCTCGATGAGCGCGTCCTGTGACAGCTCCGGCATCGAGTCCGCGCGCTCGGCAAGCGCAAAGACGGCGCCTGTCGGAACGCTCTCGATGGTGTGGCCACGCACCCTCTGCTTCGACATCTTCTCGTCGACAAGGGCGTACACGTACCACATTGTCACAGCGCCCGTTCGCGTGGAAGCACACGATCCGCGGCGCAGATGAGCGCCGACAGGCGAAGGTAGATGAGATCGACATTCGCCAACGCGAGGATGACATCCGCATTGAGCACGACGCCCTTGTTCAGCAGGCTGTCGAGCACGTCCGCAAGCGACTTGTCGGAAATGTCGACAATGCGCGCGACCTGGTGACGCGGAGGACGATGCGGAGGCGCGGTGCCTGCCGGAATGGCGGGACGGCGCAGGCGCGGCGGCTTCGCCGGCGGCCGCCGTTTGGGCGGACGCGTTGCCGAGACAGTGCTGTGCGCGCGGCGGGACCGCGGAGCCGGACGACGGTTCATGACCGCTTCTCCGGCTGGATGAAGTTGTACGCGGGCCAGGGACCACTCAGGGTCAGCTCGGCGCCCCCTTTGGCGCACTGCTCGGCGGCTCTCCGCGCCGACGCCCTGAATCGCGCCCGCGCGGTTGCGGGAACTAGAAACGCCGCGTCCAGCAGCGGAGGCGCCGGCGCGTTCTCCGGCACATCGTCGCGTTTTCGCGATTCGCGCGCGGCCGCTGTCAGTGTGTCGAACGCGTCGAGCGCTGCCACCGCGGCCACTCTCGCCGACGTCAGCGCCTCGTCGCGCGCCTGCCGCTTCGCCGCCAGGAATCCCGCGCCAGTCGTTGCGGCTGCAGTCCGGGCCTTGGTGCGCGCCGCCGGCGCACTCCGGATCACACGGACGCCCCACTCCTCACATCCCGCGATGCGGCGGATGACCGAGGCGATCTCGCGCCGCCGTGACCGCGTGTCGGCAACAGCACGAGCCATCGTGGAAAACATCGTGAACAGTTTCGCCGGCACGACCGTCGCGTCTTTGAGCTTCGTGAAATGCTCGACGACCGCTTCATGTGCGACGGCAACGCGCCCGACCCAATCCAGGTCGCGCAGCGATGCTTCCAGCGGACCCGAACCGTAGGTATCGAGCGGAACGGTGGCCGCGATCAGCCACAGCGTTCCGCCCAGGCTCTCCGTGGCGGGCGCCGACGCACCGGGCAGTCCCCTAGGCACACGGCCCATCGCCGGCCGCTTGGGCGCATCGACGATGCAGTAGACGTAGACGGCGCGCTCCGCCATGTGAGTGTTCTGATGATATCTGAATCGCAACTGCCGACTGCCTACTGCCTACTGCCTACTGCGCGCCAGGCGCGCGCCCACACCGCAAGATCTTCGGCGCCGTGCGGAGGCGGCATGCGGCCGGGTGCAACGACGACGGTCGGCGGCTTCGCGTGCGATCGCAGTGCGCGCCGCAAGGCCGCAATCTCCTTCACCTCGGCGGCTCGCTGCCGCTGGCATCGCGCGCACGTGCCCGCGCCCACCGCATTCACCACGACCACAGGCACATCGATGCGGAGCGGCGAGAGCTTCTTCAGCAGCCTGGCCGTCTCCGCACGAGGCAACGCGGCCGCACGTGTCACGACGATGAATTGCGTCTGCGTCGCATCCGACAGCAGCGTGCGCAACCGGCCGAGTCCCTGCGACAGCTTCAGCAGCACGCGGCCGAGCTCTCCGACGCCGACCACGGGTTGATATTTGAGCAGGATCGCCATCAGCGCCCTGGTCCAGTCCTGAACGAGCGCGGGCATCTCCAGCAAACGCAACGCATGCCCGCTCGGCGCCGTATCGACGACCACGAGCGTCCGGCCACGCTGATGTTCGACGGCCGCGTCCATGACGTCGATGACGGCGATCAGCTCGTCGACGCCAGGCGGCGCCAGCTCGATGAGGTCCTGCATCACGCGGCGATCCTGCGTCGCGTCGAACGCGCTGTCCCGCGTGAAGCGATTGAACAGCGCGTCGATGGCCGCGCGGTATCGTTCGCGGACGCGTTCCAACCCCGCGGTTGCGTCCAGCTCGCGCGCGGTGAGGTTCCGAGGCGCGGCCGGAATGCGGCGCGGCGTGTCGGACAGCCGAACCCCCAGGACGTCCGCCAGCGAGTGGGCCGGATCCGTCGAGATCAGCAGCACACGTCGATCCGGCTCCGACGCGGCGGCCGTCATCGCCGCTGCGGCCGCACAGGTCGTCTTGCCCACGCCTCCTTTGCCGCCGAACATGAGGAAGGCGGCCGGTGGCTTCAGCGCAAAGGTCGTTCGAGAAACGCGGACGGAAACGGAAATGGGAACAGCCCCCTTGGTCCCTGATTCTCGCGGAGAAAGGGGACTGTCCCCATTTACGTGCCGCGCGACCTTTCGCAGCGCCTGGACGCCCCTTGGCTCGTGATCCTGCGTCTGGATGGCGCGCAGCGGTATGCCTCGAAAGCGCTTCCGCAGCGCCTCGATTGCGCCGGCCTCGAACGCGCGCCGCGCTTGACACCAGCGGCAGGAGGACGGCGGTGGTGGCGTGACGCGATTCAGGATGATGTCGGCGACGCGGATCCCCTGCGCATCGAGCGCCGCCACCGCGTCGGCGGTCTCCTCGACTGCCATGGGCTCCGGCAGCGTCACCCACGTCATCGCCGTCCGCTCCGGATCGCGGAGCAGGGCCGCCAGCTCGCGCGCCTCCTGCGCCATGTCTTCGATCAGCCGGTCGTCGGGCTCCGGCCGCCACGCGCCGCGCAGCGCCTCCACCATCACGCGATGTTTGTCCTGCATGCGATCGAACACCCCTGACACGGCGAGCAGCGTGTCGGGCATCGAGAGCATCCGCAGCGTGTGGCCGGTCGGCGCCGTGTCGACGACGATCAGATCGAAGTCGCCGGTGCGGCCGAACCTGGAGATCTCGAGCAGCGCGGCGAGCTCGTCGATGCCGGGAAGCGACAACCGCAGCAGCCGCGCGACGTCCTCCTCGTCCAGCCACGTGCCGCGAAGCACCACCCGCTCGAGGGTGGCGCGCCGCGTGGCGAGCCAACGGTCGAGCGCGCGGTGGGCGTCGACTTCGACGGCCTGAAGGGACGGGCTGATGCGGCGCGGAGCGTCTGACAGCGGACGGCGAAACGCGTCGGCGAGGGAGGGCGCGGGATCGGTGGAGATGACGAGCGTGCGCACGCGCTGGTCAGCCGCGGCGACCGCGAGGGCGGCAGCGCAGGTCGTCTTGCCGACGCCGCCCTTTCCTCCCACGAATTGAAACGCGGGGCTAATGTTCGTCGCCTTCGAACGTGGCTTCGATGCCGGTGACTTTGTAGTCCTTCGGCGAGAGCGCAGCGGCACTGCCGCCCTGCCGGCGGTCGCGGATCTCGCGCAACCGCGCGAGGATCTCGGCTTCGAGCGCGGCGAACTCCTCCTGCTTCATCTCGCCGAGCTCGACGCGCATCTGCGCGGCGAGCAACTGCTCGCGGAGCGCCGTGTCGTCGTTCAGCTCGGTGTCGACGGCAGCCGCCAGCTTGTCCAACACGAAGCGCAAGCCACCGACGAGCATCGTGTCGATGATGAACATGTGGCCGGTCAATGCTGAATGCTGAATGTCAAATGCTGAAAATGCCGGAAGGCGGGAACCGGTAATGCGCCTGAATTCAGCATTTGGCATTCGACATTCAGCATTGTCAATGTGCGCGCTCCAGCTTGAGGCGGATGTTCACGAAGTTGTACGGAGGCCACGGCCCGGTGTACTTGAACGTCAGCTTGTCGTAGCGCTGGCCGATGTCCTTGACGCGCGCGTCGAATGACTGCTCCAGCTCACGGCCGACGAGGAACGCCGCGTTCATGATCATGCGGTCGCCGATCGGCTTGTTCGATCGCGAGGCGACCGACACGTCGCGCAGGGCGTTGAAGATCTCGGCGACGTAGCGCTCCGAGCGCGCCTGGAGCGCCGCGTCGATGAGACGGCCGTACTGCATCCGTGCGAAATAGGTCGACCCCTTCTGCGACGAGATCTCCCCCTTCAGGCGCCGGATATCCTCGTCCTCCTCCTCGATCTCCTTGATGATCTGGTCGCGATCCCACAGGACCTTGAGGCCGAACTCGAACTTGTCCTGCATCTTGTTCAGCACGTCGGTGAACGCGTCGTAGGCCGACCGCAGCAGCTCGATGATGTCGTCGTCGGTCTTGAACACCGTGCCGAACGACATCGGGATGACGGTGTGCTGCTGCATAACCGTCTCGTTGACGCGCTGGTGCGCGAGCACGTTGTCGCGCGTCGGATCCTGCACGACCATCGGCGTGTTCGAGACCACCGCGGCGATGTCGCGGTAGTGCACGGTATGCACGTCCGCGGGATCGGCGCCGATGCCGAGCGGACCGAAGCTCAATATCCGTTCTGACTTGATGATGCAGTAAACGTATTTGCCCTCGGCGGAGTCGTCCGCCACCGCCACCGCCTCGACGCGTGAGGGCTTGGCGGCCGCCGTCGGCATCCGGACGCGTTCGAGCTTGCCGCGCGATTGCGGCGAGGCCGGCGCTGCCGCGCGGCCGGTCCGCTCGCGGGGCGAGACCGCGGCCACCGGCCGCCGGCGCGCCGGCGTCTTCGTTTTCCTGGACATCGTCTTGGCCATTGGCTGCTTCGCTACTCCCTCGGCGACCGCCGAGCGTTGGTCGAGCTACCTGGATCGGGTCGAGGTTCGTGGACGCTTTCCGCTGCCGCCGCTGTCCTCGTCCGCATCGTCACGCGCCGCGAGCATCCGCTGAATCTCCGCGACCAGCGCGTCCGGCAGGCACGGCTTGGTGACGAACGAGTCGCAGCCCGCCTGCCGCGCCCCTTCGGCGTGCCCGGCGAGCGCATGCCCGGTCAGCGCGACGATCGGGATGTGCCGCGTGCGCTCGTCCATCTTCAGCCGCCGCGTCGCTTCCCACCCGTCCATCTTCGGCAACGCGAGATCCATCAGGATGATGTCGGGCATGAGCTCGAGCGTCTTCTCGATCGCCTCGATGCCGTTGGTCGCCTCCGCCACCCGGAAGCCGGAAAACTGCAGGTACGCCGCGTACATCTCGCGCGCATCCTGGTAGTCCTCGACGACGAGTACCAGTTCGTTGCCCTGTTCGCTTGCGCTCATCTCCGTCTCAACCGGACCGGCAACAGCAACGTAAACGTGGAGCCCTGCCCGACGTCGCTCTCGAGCTCGATCGTACCGCCGAGCATCTGCGAGAGTCGCCGGCAGATCGACAGGCCGAGGCCCGTTCCGCCGTAGCCGCGGGCCGGCGAGCTGTCGAGCTGACGGAAGTCTTCGAACACCTTGACCCGGTCGTCCTCGGGAATCCCCACACCGGTGTCGCGCACCGCGATCGCGATGTTCTTCGACCGCGTGTCGTACGACGCACGAATCGTGACCGATCCCATCGGCGTGAACTTGAGCGCATTGCTGAGCAGGTTCAGCACGATCTGCTTCACCTTCTGCCGATCGCTCTTCAACGGCGGCAGCCGGCCCTGGACCTTCGCGGCGACCACGAGGTTCGACCGCTTGATGATCGGCTCGAGCTCGGACATGACCTCGTCGATCAGTTCCGAGATCTCGAACGAGGTCAGGTTCAGCGGCATCCGCCCCGCTTCGATTCTCGTGATGTCGAGGATGTCGTTGATCAGCGCGAGCAGGTGGCGCGAGTTCGAATCGATGCGCGTGAGGCTCTTGCGCTGCGGGTCGGTGACCGGGCCCGACACGCCGTGCAGCAGCATGTGCGTGTAGCCGAGAATGGCGTTCAGCGGCGTCCTGAACTCGTGCGACATGTTCGCCAGGAACTGCGACTTGAGCGCGGACGCCTGCTCGAGCGCGATGTGCTGCCGCCGCAGCAGCTCGTTCTGCTCGGCGAGCTCGGCGGTCGCTTCCTGCACCTTGCGTTCGAGCTCGGCGGACGCCTCCTTCAGCTGCTCGTACAGCTTCGCCTTCTCGAGGGCTTCCGCGAGGTCGTGCAGGATCGTGACGACCCACATCAGCTCGCCCTGCTCGGACAGGATGGTCCCGGCAACGCCTTCCACCGGCATGGCGCGGCCGCTGGTCGGATCGGTAAGCTGGATCTCTCCGCGGTACCGCTGCTCGCCCGTCCTCGTGAGGACGTTGGAGACGAACGACGTCAGGTTCGCGCCGTTGGCGCGCACGCGGCGCTGCGCCGCCTCGCCCGATGCCGACGGCGTGTTGAACAGCCGCTCCGCCGGCTCGTTCATCAGGACGATGTCCCCTTCCTGGTCGGTGACCAGGATCGGGTCGGCGACCGAGTCGATGATCAGGTCTAGCCGATGACGCTCGTCGCGAACTTCCGCCTGTGCCACGCGCAGCGTGCGATAGCTCTCCTCGATCTCCTCCTTCGCGCGCGCGAGATCCGTGATGTTGCGGAGAATCGAGACGACGTAGGTACCCTGCCGCTCGTCCTTGGCGCGCGAGCTGAGAAGCTCGAACAGCAGGTCCGATCCTTCGAGCGGATCGACGAGCAGCACCTCGCGGCGCGCGAGCTCGATCTGCGCCACCGCGCTGGTCGAGAGCGCGGCCGAGAACAGCATGTTGTTCAGCGCGACCGCCCGGCGCCAGCCTTCGCTCGCGTCCTCGGGCGCGGCGAACAGCTTCTCCGCATGCGTGTTCGCGATAATCAGCTTGCCTTCGGTGTCGGTCAGCAGAATCGGGTCGGTGACGGCGTTGATGATGCTGTAGAGCAGCATCCGCTCCTGGCCGAACCGCGTTTCCGCCAGCGTCTGACGGCTGAGAAGCCGCGATACCTGCTTCGACAGCATCCGCGCCAGCCAGAGGACCTCGCCCTTCGGCTCGGGGGCGCGCGCGCCGGCCAGCAGCAGTCCGTAGGCCGCCGCGTCGTCGTCGGGGCGCAGCGGAATGGCGAAATACGGCGTGCCTTCGATGGGTGAGCGGAACCCGGGCGACGGCCCCTCGATGTAGGTCGGCTCCGGCCGGGCGTACGCGCGCACGAGCGGATGCGAGGTCTCGTCGAGCGTGATGGCGAAGTCCACGATCGCGCTGCTGGAGACGCCGTGTTCCGCCACGAGCAGCAGCTGGCCCGTGCCGGGCTCCGCGACGGCGACGAGCGCCTGTTGAACGTCGGAATGCGCGATCAACCAGTCAATCGCGCGGCGCGCCGATGCCTGCAGGTCGGTACTGGTGAGCAGAAACTCGGACAGCGCGAGCTTCGCCTCCATGTCGACCCCGGGGAGCTGCACGGCCGACGCGGCAGCGGACCGATGCACGGATTACCCCTCCTGAGTGCGCCTCCGCGCGCCCGCCCTCGTTCCCTTCGTCGCCGCGAGTTCGGCGCGCAGCGCCGCGTTCTCGGCGATCACGTTCTGATGTGCGGTGAGCTCGGTCTGCGGCCGTGACACCGGCGCCACCGACCCGACGGCCTCGGAGTACTTCAGGTAGGTATCGATCGACGCGACGACGACCCGAGCCTCGACAGTGATGAGATCGATGCCGACCAGCGACACTCGAACCCAGGCATCGATGACGATGCCCTTGTCCAGCACGCGGTCGAGGACGTCGATGAGACTGGTTCCGCCTGCTGCCCGTTCAACTGCCATTCTGCGCTCCTGATCCTGTCAACCGTATCGGCTGCTTGGCTCCGTTTACCGCCGCCGCGGCGCGGCGGATGCGAGTGCGTCGATTTTGCGCTCGAGCGCCCGGATCTGCGCGCGCAACTCGTCGTGCGCCGCCAGCGCCGAGCGCTGGGCCCCCGGTGAAAGGTCGCGATCGTACCGCCACCAGTCGAGGCCGATCTCCTGCGCCTTGTCGAGCGAGCACACCAGCAGGCGGATGCGAATCGTCAACAGCTCGACTTCAGCGAGCGACACCTTGATGTCGCCCGCGATGACCAACCCCTTGTCGAGAACGCGGTCGAGAACGTCGACGAGTCCGGTGGATCGATGATGTGAACCGGGGAGGTCCAAAGCCATGCCGAAACCGACTATATCCCACGCAAACTGAGCAGGCAAACGGCCGCAGGCGCGGGGCGGGCGGCCACCTTCGTCATGCTGTACGCGGCGGCCGCCCCCAGCCTCATCGCCGGATGGTTCCCCCTTCGGAGATGGCTTCCACCAACTCTCCCGTCGTGCGGTCCTCGTGCAGCCGCGTGGCGATGTCCGCCTGTGCAATGATTCCCGACAGCCGACCGTCGGAGCTGACGACCGGCATGCGCCGTACCTGGCGTTCCTCCATCAGCTCCACCGCGCGATCGACCTCATCGTCCTCGCGGCAGCAGATGGGATCTGGCGTCATCGCGTCCTTCACGGTCGCGCGATCGACGGCCCGGCCGCCCGCGAGCACCTTCACCACGAGGTCGCGGTCGGTCACGATACCGACGAGATGCCGGTCGTCGGGGCCCTGGACGACCGGTATGGAGCCAACGTCCTCTCGCTTCATCACTTCGGCCACCCGCGTGATCGGGTCGTTTGGCTCACAACAGACAGGCTCCCGCGTCATCACATCGCTGCATTTGGGCATCAGAATCCCTCCTCGTGTCACCGTGTGGGAGAGACAATGCAAGCGGTAAGCCGGTGCGCCGGTTCAGTTCGCGACGCGTAATTCCCGTTTGAGAATCTTCCCCGTGGCGCCCACCGGCAGCGAGTCGCGGAACTCGATCGACCGCGGGTACTTGTAGGCCGCGAACTGCTCCTGGCACCAAGCCAGCAGCTCCTCCGCCGTCACCGCCGCGCCCGGCTTCCTGACGACGAACGCCTTGACCTCCTCGCCAAGGCGATCGTCTGGAACACCGATGACCGCCACCAGCGAGACGGCAGGGTGGGTCATCATGACTTCCTCGAGCTCGCGCGGGTAGACATTGAAGCCGCCGCGCAGAATCATGTCCTTCTTGCGATCGACGATCGCGACATAGCCGTCCTGGTCGATGGTGCCGATGTCGCCGGTGTGGAACCAGCCGCCCTTCATCGCCTCGGCGGTCGCTTCAGGACGTTTGTAGTAGCCCTTCATCACGTTGTGGCCGCGGATGACGACTTCACCTCGCTCGCCCGCCGCGACCGGCTTCCCGTCGTCGTCCACACATTGCACATCGATGCCGAAGATGGGCAACCCGACGGTTCCCGGTTTGCTCGGCCGATGCATCTGGTTGAAGCACGCCACCGGAGAGGTCTCGGACAGGCCATAGCCTTCGAGCACCCTGACGCCGAACGTGCGTTCGAATCGCTGCATGACCTCGACCGGCATCGGCGCGCCTCCGGAGACGCACAAGCTGAGATGCTCCGCAATCGGCGCCGGATCGATCGCATCTGTTTCCAGCTGCTTCAGCAGCGCCCAATACATCGTCGGCACGCCGATCCAGAAACGAATCTTTTCCCGGCGCATCGTCTCGAGCACCGTCGCAGGCTCGAACTTCGGGAGGAGGATCAGGCGCATGCCGCCGTGGATCCCTGAGTTCATCTGGCACGTCTGCGCAGTCGAGTGAAACAGCGGCAGCGTGATCAGATGAACGTCCTGCTCGAGGCCGCCGCGCGACGCCGGCGTGAACATCTCGCGCGAGACGATGGCGTTCATCGTCATGTTCAGATGCGTCAGCTCCGCGCCTTTTGGCTGTCCCGTTGTTCCCGAGGTGTAGAGAATGACGGCCGTGTCGTCCGGCCGGCGCGCGCGAGTGTCGAACACAGGACCCTGGCCGTGCATCAGTTGACCGATCGTCAACGCCGGCGTCACCGGACTCGGCGCGGCAGGATCGAGCGTCATGACGACGAGGTTCGGGCAGCCGGCTTCGTCGCACGCGGCGCGAGCCATCTGCGCCATCGGCAGCTCCGGCGCCCCCTCGAAGACGAGCAGCGCCTTCGCGTCGGAGTCCTTCAGGTGGTACGCGATTTCACGCGGCTTCAGCAGGACGTTCAGCGGCACGACGACCGCGCCCGTCTTGAGGATGCCGAAGTAGGCGATCGGGAACCACGGCAGGTTCGGGCACGACAGCGCGACGTTGTCGCCCGGCGCGATGCCGAGGGCGGCGAGGCCTGCCGCCACCTGCGACGCGCGCGCGTTGAACTGCGCGTATGTCAGGGTGACGTCCCGGCAGGTGATCGCGACGCGATCGGGGATCAGGCGGGCCTGATGTTCGAGGAGCCCTGCCAGGGTCATCGTCGTGGCGGCATGGATCATCATGACGTTTCCTTTGCCGTGTTCGCGCAGGGGCGGAGCTCGCTCCGCCGACGGCGAGGGCCGACCAAGGTCGGCCCCTACATCGCACCGACGGCGCGTTCGAATGCCGCATCGCGCGAGCGGATGCGCAGTTCCTCGCCGAGAAGCGCCGGCAGACGCTGATCGCCAAGCGCGACGACGCTGGAGGACGTATCGGCGGACGACATTATGCACGCGCGGCTCGGCGCGACCGTCAGCGTCAACGCGCGCCCGCCCCCCGCGAGCCGGATCGACTCGATTGGCGACCCATCGGGGACGTCGTCAATCTGCACGGTGAGCCCATCTGGCCATCGAACCGACGATCGTAACCAACCGGCGAACAGCCGCGCTGCATGTCGATCGCCACCCCGAATGTGCAGCGAGTCGAAACAGGCAATCTCCCGGCACATTCCCGGACTGTCGAAGAAATGGGCCGTCATCGAGCGCCAGCGCGTGAGGAGCGTCCAGCGGATGTCGGAGACCGCCGTGTGCTCCGTCAGCGCCGCGACGCGCTCCCAGCCGTCAGCCGGGTCGGGCGCGTCGAGTACGAGGCGGTCAGCGAGCCTGGCGAGCCCGTCGAGGACGTCCGGCGAACCGCCGCGCCACCAGACCAGCGTCGGCAGGCTCGACAGGCGCAGCGCCGCGACGGCGTTGTTCAGGTGCTCGGTCTTGAGGCCCTCGACGAGGATCGATCGGGCGGACACGCGCACGCGAGGCGCCGCCGTGCCGCCGTGCGAAATGAGGATCGAGCGTACGCCCGAGGGTTCGGCAAGCTGGTCGAGTGCCGCCGCGGCCTCCGGCAGCCGTTCGCGCGGGGCGACGACAACGACGGTGGCGACAAGCGCCTGGCTCGTGTGTCGCGGATCAGTGCCGCCGAGCTGGATTTGCGCCGCCTCGATCCCGTCAAACGGCACGTCGATGCCCCTCGGCAGCAGGGATTCCACCTGGTCGCTCATAGCGTCCTCCAGCGCCGGCCGTCGCGCGCCATGAGCGCGTCAGCCTCCGAGGGTCCCCACTCTCCTGCTTCGTACTGCGGCAGGAACGTGCCATCAGCGCTCCACATCTCGTGAACGGGGGTGATCAACGCCCACGACGCTTCGACGAAGTCGTGGCGCGCGAACAGCGTCGCGTCGCCGAGCATCGCGTCGAGCAGCAGCGTCTCGTACGCCTCTGGAACGCTGCCGCCGAACGCCGCGCCGTAGCGGAAGTTCATGCGCACCGGCGCAAGTTGCATGCGCGTGCCCGGCAGCTTCGCTTCGAAGCGGATCGAGATGCCCTCGTCCGGCTGCACGTTGACGATGAGCAGGTTGGGCGCGACCGGCGTCGGGCTCACCTTGCGGAAGATCTCGAGCGGCGGCCGCCGGAACTGGATCGCAATCTCCGTTGTGCGCTTCGGCAACCGCTTGCCGGTCCGCAGATAGAACGGCACACCGGCCCAGCGCCAGCTGTCAAGATTCGCCCGCAGCGCGACGTACGTCTCGGTACGCGAGTCGGGCGCGACCCCCGGTTCCTCGCGATACGCACTCACTTCGGCGCCGTTGACCCAGCCCGACGCGTACTGCGCCCGCACGATCGGCGGCGCGTCGTGACCTTCATTCACCGTAACGAGCGGCTGGACCGAGAGAAGCGCATCCATCTTCCGGTCGCGCACGCTCTCGGCGCTGAAGGCGATCGGCGGCTCCATGGCGACGAGCGCGAGGAGCTGCATCAGGTGGTTCTGCATCATGTCGCGCAGTGCGCCCGTCTGCTCGTAGTAGCCCGCGCGCCGCTCGACGCCGACGGTTTCCGCCGCGGTGATCTGCACGTGGTCGATGTAGCGGCGGTTCCAGATCGGCTCGAACATGCCGTTCGCGAAGCGGAAGACGAGCAGGTTCTGGACGGTTTCCTTCCCGAGGTAGTGATCGATTCGATAGACCTGCTCCTCGTCGAAATGCTCGTGGATGATCCGGTTCAGCGTGCGGGCGCTTTGCACATCCGTGCCGAACGGCTTCTCGACGATGATGCGGCGCCAGCCGTGTGGCGTCGATGGCTTCGCGAGTCCCGCTTGGCCGAGCCGCCGCACGAGGGTGGGATACACCGACGGCGGCACGGCGAAGTAGAACAGCACGCCGTCGCCCGCATCCGACGCGTCGAGGAGTTGAGACAGCTTCGCGTAGAGACCGGGGTCGTCGAAATCGCCGGAGAGGTAGCGCATCCGTCCGGCGAGCGACGCGGCGACCTCATCGCGCGCGCCGTTCGATCCGACGCCAGGCTCAACCGCCGCGAACAGCTGCTGCCTGAACGCATCGTCACTGAGCTCGGTGCGCGCGACGCCCACGACGGAAAACTGCGCCGGCAGCCGCCGGCCGCGCGACAGGTGGTAGACCGCCGGCAGCAGCTTCCGGCGCGTCAGATCGCCCGACGCGCCGAATATCACGACCGTCGTCGGGCCGGGAGTCGGTTCGATGCGAAGACCGTCGTGGAGTGGGTTCGACGTCATGTCGCGACTCAGTGCTGCCTTCTGCCTTCTGCCTACTGCTTACTGCCTACTGCCTACTACTTCCGCCCCGCCAGATACGAGGCTATCGCATCGAGCTCGTGCGGCGTCAGCCGCTTGGCGAACGATGGCATCTCGGCATCGGGGTCGACGGCCTCCGGATCGGCGATCCACGTGCGCAGTTTGGCCATCTCGTGCTTGCCGCCGATGTGCGACAGGTCGGGGCCGTCGGTGCCACCCTCGCCGTCGACCTTGTGACAGCCGACGCAGTGCCGCGCGTAGACGGCTGCGGCGGTCTGCACGCCGGGATCGACCGGCACGAACGGCTGGCGCGCGAGACGCCGGACGTGCGCGACGATGGCGGCGACTTCACGCTCGTGCACGTCCGCCGGCGGTACGCGGAGGCCAGGCGCGATCATCTCGGGATCCGTGACGTGACCGGCGAGCCATTCCGGCCCGCGCGACGCGGGCAGCCCTTCCAGCGGTTCGGCGGCTCCCGTCTCCGAATGGCATCGCCCGCACGCGCGGCGCTCGATGAACGTGCGGCCGCCGATCTCGCGCAGTGACCACGCGTCGGGACGAGCCGTGTTCGCCGGACGATCGCGCCAGCCAAGTGCCGTGAGCGTACCAACGGCGACGACACCCACGAGCACTGCGCCAATGACGACTGGCCGCTTCCGCGGATCACGCTCGGGCCGCCGATCGATCCACGGGAGCACCGCAGCCAGCGCGCCAAGCACCGTCGGCAGAACGATCGCGCCGACAATTTCCCACTTTCCGGGGAAGTACTTGAGCAACTGGAAGATCGAGAGGAAATACCACTCCGGGCGAGGCACGTACGTCGCGTCCGTCGGATCCGCCGGCGCCTCGAGCGGCGGGACCCCGCGCCATGCAAAGAACAGCAGACCGAGGAACACAACCGAAACCACCGTCACGTCGCGCGCTGCCTGGTAGGGGTAGAACGGTGTGTGGTCCCCGGATCGCGGCCGCACCGGACCCGAGATCCCCTGGCGGCGCATCAGCACGAGATGCGCGGCCACGAGCCCGATGAGCGCCGCCGGCAAGAAGATGACGTGCGCGGCGTACCAGCGTGTGAGCGTCAGCGCGCCGATGTTGTCGCCGCCGCGCAGCAGCGCGGCGACAAGGTCGCCGCCGAACGGCGCCAGCTTCGAGATGTTGATCGTGACGACCGTCGCCCAGTAGGCGCGCTGGTCCCACGGCAGCAGGTAACCGGTCAGCGCAAACGCAAGCACGACGCCGAAGATCGCCAGGCCCGAGAGCCACGTCAGCTCGCGCGGCGGCTTGTAGGAACCGAACAAGACGACGCGCAACAGGTGCGCGGCGATGGCGACGACGAGGAAGCTCGCGCCGAAGTGGTGCAGCCCCCGCACGAGCCGCCCGCCGGCGGTCGTCATGATGAAGCGGACGCTGTCGTAGGCGTGATCCGGCGTGGGCGCGTAGTAGAGCGTGAGGAACGCGCCGGTCAGCACCTGCACGCCGAGCAACGCGAGCAGCACACTGCCAAGCGTGAAGAACCAGCCAGTGCCGGGCGGCAGAGGCTCGTCCAGCAGGACGTGTCGGATACCGCGCGCGCCCGTCCGGTGATCGAGCCAGTCGCCGAGGGCGTCGAGCCGCCGCCGAAAGCCGCCGCCGGCCGTCACAGCTTCACCAGCACCGAGCCGTCAGCCGCATCGACGCGAGCCTCGATCGCCGCGAGACCGCGCGGCGGCGGACCGCTGACGACGTGCCCTGTGGCGTCGAAAACGCCGCCGTGGCACGGGCAGCGGAAATGCTTCGACTCGGCGTCCCACCGCACCTGACAGCCCAGATGCGTGCACGTCGCCGACAACGCTCGGATGCCGCGGCTGCCGTCCCAGATCAGGAAGACCGTCTCGCGCGCGCGTTCGCGATACCAGCCGTCGGCGCGCGACACGGCGACGACCCGGCCGACGGGCACGTCGGGCGCGAGATCCTCCGTCGTTCCGGCACGCATCCAACGGCCGCGCGCCTGCGCGGTGGCCGGACGGAACGCGAACGGGCCGAGGATTGCAGCCAGGCCCGCTCCGATGGCAGCAGTGATCGTGTTGATGAAGGCGACGAGCGCGCGGCGGCGCCCGGCGGACGCAGGGGGAGGCGGGACGCGGGGATCGGCAGTCGTCACGCCTCCGGATATTACCTATTTCTGCCGCATCCGTTCGAGATATTGCTTCGCCCGTGGCGTTCCAAGGAGCCGCAGCTTTTCGAGCACCTCGTACCGCAGCGCGGGCCGCTGCTCGCGCTCGGCGATGCGAATCAAGCCCTCTTCGTCGCGCGCGTTGAACAGCCCGGCGATGATCCAGCGCCTCGACTCCACCGGCACCTTCTCGTAGAGCAGCCGCACGTGCTCGCGGCCCGAGGGCGCCTTCGCCAGCGTCACGATCGCGGTGTCGCGCAGTAGCGGGTTCGCCTCCGATTCGACGATGCGCAGCAGTGGCGCCGCCGCCGCGAGCTCGCCCAGCGACACGACGACCTGGTACTTCACCGGGTCGGCGGCCTTCGAGTACACCTTCAGGAGCTCGCCCGAGATTTGCGCGTCCCGGAAGCGCGCCATCTCGCGCACCGCGGCGATCTGCGCCGGCTCGTGGCCGCTGTTCGCGACTTCGACGACCGCCGTTCGCGCCTCAGGGCGTTTCGATCTCGCGATGGCGTAGAGCGCGCGCCGCGCGGGACCGGCAGTGTCCACTTCGAGCGCGATGCTGCGCAGCATCGCGATTGCCTCCGGGGCATCTTCCGTCAGGACCAGGCCGCCGAGCGCCTGGATGCGCAGGTCGAGGTCGGGCATGAAATGCTCCGGTACCCACACGACTGGCGGCCGCGGCGCCGGAGGGGCTGGCTGCGCTGCCGGGCGCACCGCTCCCGGAGGCCTCGGCGTCTCCGGCGGGGTCGGCGGCACGGGCAACGGACGGCGATAGAACGGCGCGCGCGGCGCGGGCGCGGGCGGCGGCGGTGGGACGGCACCAGCCGGCGGTGCTGGACCAACCGTCGGCGCCGGCGGCGCGGGCTGCGCCGTCCACCACAACACGTCGGTTCGCCCCAGCCGATGCGCGATCTCGATGCGCAGCGAACGCGCCGGCTTCACCCATCGG
Source organism: Vicinamibacterales bacterium (assembly GCA_048594885.1). Classification (GTDB taxonomy): domain Bacteria; phylum Acidobacteriota; class Vicinamibacteria; order Vicinamibacterales; family 2-12-FULL-66-21; genus JBMDXB01. The sequence goes on along the minus strand of JBMDXB010000106.1, from coordinate 2,344 downwards.
CTTCTGCCGAAGTCCGCCTCGAGCCGGCGGATCGCCTCCAGCGCCGAAGCGGAGTCACCCGCCTGGTTGTAGCTGTGCGCCAGCCAGAACAGCGCTTCGTCCTTGCTCGTCTCCTTGGCATCGGCGGCCGCCGCCGTGAGCTCCGCAATCGCGCGCGGCCACTGCTCGTCCGCGATGTAATCCTTGGCGCGCTGCAGCCGCTGCGATTCAACCGCATTCGCGGCCACAGCGGTCTGCAGCCAGACCATTGCTGCAAGGGCCATCACTAGATAACTAATCGTCCTTGCCTTGCCCTTTGGCCCTTGGGCCTTTGGCCCTTTGGCCCTTGGGAGTTGTCGTGATGCCCTCATATGTCCTCAACTGCCCGATGTCTTGACGATATCCATCTTGCCGACGAGATCGCGTTTGCGAATGAGCCGCTGAATCTGCTCGAGCGACTCGGGGCCGGTTTCCTCGCTGAGTGCGGTCTGCAGCAGCACGAGCTCGAGATCGCGCAGGATCCCGGCGAGCCGCGCGTTGCCTCGCTGTTCCGCCGTCATGCGATACAGCCGCGTGTCGCTCAACAGCGACGCCGCCAGCTCGCGCTCGTATTCCCAGTCCGCGGCCCCCTGCGCGTCCTTCGCCGCGAGGCCGAGGACGACGAGCTTCGAACGTTCGAGGTGCTCTTCGCCGATCGTCGTGACGGCCGTGTCAGGTGACGTCCGGCTCGCGGCGGGCGCAGGCGGGGTCGTCTCTCCGGCGGTCGTGGTGCCGCCGACCAGGGGATCTCGCGAGCGCGCAAGGAAGACCACGCTGATCGTCACCAGCGCGAGCAGCGCCGCCATCGCGAGGTACTCGACGTGCCGGCGCATCGACGGCCGCCGGACGGCGGCGGCCGCGCGCTCCGCCTGCACCGCTACGTCGAGCCGCGCCATGAACGCACCCCAGTCGCCGGACTCGGGCGCGCTCACATCCGGCCGCGCGGCCAGCGCGTCGCGGATCACGCCCAGCTCCTCGAGGGCCTGACGGCATTCGCTGCAGCGCGAGATGTGGCGCAAGACCGACTCCCGCTCGGCGGACTCGAGCTCGCCGTAGAAATACAGCTCGATGGCGCCCGAGGCTTGAATGTCGCAGCTCATGCGCGGCCTCCGGCGGTCACCTTCGCGTTCGACAGCACGCTGCGCAACCGATGGACGGCAGCATGCAACTGCCGCTTGACCGTCCCTTCGGCCAGGCCGAGCGCGTTGGCGATTTCTCCGAGCTTGAGGCCCTGATGGTGGCGCATGACGAAGACGATGCGTTGCCCCTTTGGTAGCGCGGCGACGGCCGATTCGAGCAGCGATCCGATCTCGCCGGCGTACGCGCGCTCTTCGGGGCCGGGAGTGACTTCGGGAGTGTTCAACATCTTCTGTTCGGCGTCCTCACCGAACGGGGCGGAGCCGGCCGGCGAGTGCCGGCGGCGATGGTCGATGCAGGCGTTCATGACGATGCGGTAGAGCCAGGAGCTCAGCTGGGCGTCCTGACGAAAGCGATCGAGCGACCGATACACCTTGATGAAGACTTCCTGGGCGATGTCTTCGGCGTCGTGGTGGTTCCCGGCGAACTGAAACGCGACGCGGTACACCATCGAGCGATGGCGCTCGACGAGCGCCTGAAAGGCGGCCGCATCGCCGGCGGCTGCCTGTGCGATCAGGTCCGAATCCACCGATGTCACGTGTTGTTTGCGGTCAACTCGTCCTGTCGCTGCCAATGGGGTCAGGTCTTCAATTACGGCAAAATGCTGCATTTCAAGACCTGACCCCAGAGTGTCAGCTATATGACGCCGGGGATGGCTGCAGGGTTGATCCCGGCGCCCAAACGGCCGGTCTGTTCGTCTAAGGATCCAATTGTTCCATTTTCGGAGGCTGCATGCGTTCGTTGATTGTCGCTCTGACGCTCCTGACCCCAGCCCTGGCCCATGCCCAATCCGTTGCCGAAGCGCGGACGTGGACGGCGACCCCGTTTCTCGGCGTCTCCTTCGGTACGTCCGGTGATCTCAACAGCAGCCTCGTCCTCGGCGGCGCGGTCGGCTACGATTTGACCTCGAACCTCGGCGTCGAAGGAGAAATCGGCCGCGTCTTCGACGTGGTGACCGACAGCGATCTCGTCGACTGGTCGGTGACGAATTTCAGCTTCAACGCGATCTACCACTTCGACGTCCTCCGCGTGACGCCGTACGCGACACTCGGCCTCGGGTGGGAGCGCTCGTCAATCGACGCTCCTGACGTCCTGCCCGCCGTGTTCCCGCCGATCGTGCCGGGGGCCTCCGGCACGGAGATCGCCGGCAACTTCGGGGGTGGCCTCAAGTACAAGATCGGGGAGTCGC
>JBMDXB010000105.1:0-24075 GCA_048594885.1 Vicinamibacterales bacterium | reverse complement strand
GGGGTTGGTGGGGGGGGGGCCCCCCCGCCCCCCCACACCGCGCGAAGCGCGGCCCAGCGGGCGCGTGCGTTCAAGTCGTCGCGATCTCTCGGCGTCCTCACGCGTCCTCGGCCTCCTCGGCGTTAGATCCGCGAGAGCTGCGTGATGCGTGCCCGCAACGACCGCGTGAAGCTCTCCGCCTCATCGTCGGTGGCCCCGCTCGCGAGAAGCGCCTCTCGGATCTGCGCATCCGAGATCCGCCCGAGATACTTCGAAAGCCACCGCACGTCGTCGATGCTGATCCCGTGCGCGACGTCGGCCGTGCGCTGCCCGGCGTACCCGAAGTTGACCCACTGGTCCTGCACGCCCGTGACGAACTGCGGCGTCTGCGCCTCGAACCCCGCCGGATCCCAGCGCCCTCTCGTCACGATGTTGCCGCCCCACCGTCCCATCGACCCGCCCCAGTCGGTGATCAGGTACCGCGCCTCGCGCCGCCACCGCGATACGCGGCACTCGAAGATCGCGGTGTTCGATCCGCGCGCGACGTCTCTGCGATCTTTCGTGTCCCAGTTCGACAGCAGCATCACGAGGATCTTGAGCCCGTTCAGTTGACGCGTGGCGACGAATGGATTGTCGTCCCACGCCCAACTGTGCTCCTCGAACATCTTGACGACGGCGGGGTCGTCGAGCTCGAAGCGCGCGGACTCGAAGCGTCCGCGTTCGTCGATGCAGGCGCGCGCCCGCTGCAGATCGGCCGCGTTCTCGATCGTGCCGGAGGGCACGAACCACGTGACCTCGGAGAAGTAGCCGCACGCCCACACGAGGCGGACGGCGAACGTCTCGGACTGGACTTCCTGTCCCCACTTGACGCGCCACCGGCGGCCGCGGCCGTCGCGCACCGACACGCACGGCTGCGAGCCGCTCTGATGCTCCTCGATGAAGCGGAACGGCGGCGCCGGAGCGCCGTCCAATCCCCCCGGACCGCTTCGCAGGTCGAGATCGTCGGCGTGCGGCGGCTCGCGCCAGAGGACGTGCGCGGCCGAACGGAGCGGACGCGGCCCGGCACGCGTGATGCGGTAACGGCCAAGGGCGACATGCGCGAGCCGCACCGCCCCGATGACTAAAGCGATGGCCACCGCCGAACCGATAAGGACCTCGACCAGAAAATCCATCCCGTTAAACGCACTCTACGACAGTGGGGTCTAAATGGCTGGTATGCGGATACTCAGAGGGTTGTCCAGCAGGTTTCTTCCGTGCGGGTGCCTGGCTGGGGTCTACGAGACCTACGACGGCCACGTTGTCACGGTGATCGATGTCCCCGGCAGCGCGTGCGTCTCCGGCCACACTGCCGGGAAGATCGTTCCCATCGAGGTGATTCCTCCGACCGACGTCCCCGTCAGAAGTACTTCTTCAAACCGACGGTGAGGGCGAGGCCGTCAGGCTTGAGCCCGAAGGTGCGCTGCACGGCGTGGTAGCGCGCTTCGAGCTTGAACGACACCGTGTCATCGGTGAACAGCTCCACGCCGCCGAAGAACGTCCCGCCAAGCTTGGTCTGAGACTCACCGACGTTGTTCCCGTTGTCCTGCAACTGGAGGAAGTAGACCCCGAGTCCGGCGCCGACGAACGGATGGATCGCGCCGCCCTCCCAGTTGTAGACGACATCCACCGGCACGCGGATGTAGCGGATGCCGTCGTCCTCCTCGCGATCGAACCGCGGCCTCAGCCAGCCGAGGCCGATGCGCACGCTCGTTCGCGGTTCGAAGTAGTACTCGTAGAACCCTTCGAGGTTCGGTCCCCACTTCAACGCCTCTTCCCGCGGGATGAACACGCCGACGTCGCCGCCGATGGCTGCCGAATCGGTGTGCGGCACGCGTTGCGCTGAGGCTGTCGCGGGCAGCGCGAGCAGCGCGGCGATCAGGATAAAGTGCTTCAATGTCCGCATGTGAACGACTCCTTGCTGAGGTCTGGCGGAGGCAAGACTGATGCCTGACATCGCGGGCACCCTCGTTACCTCGACTACAATTTGAAGGAATGCCCCCAGAGAATCGGAGAGTGGGCGGAAGCCCATCCGCGCCGGTCGTCGAAACCCGCGGTTCAATCGGCGCGATTGTCCTGCCCGTGCTGCTCATTACTGTCAGCGCCATCGCCGCGCATGCCACTTCCGCAAACGCTACCTTTCTCTGGGACGACGATGTCAACCTGACTGGTAATACCCATCTCCGCGACGTGGCCGGCTTGTCGCGCCTGTGGTTCGACGTCGGCGCGACGAACATGTACGCGCCGTTGACGTTCACGACGCTGTGGGCACAATTCCAGTTGTGGGCTCTCCATCCGGCCGGCTACCACATCGTCAACATTGCCTTTCATGCGCTGAACAGCGTTCTCGTCTGGCTACTTCTCAGGCGTCTTCTGCCGGCCGGCGCGCTCCTGGCGGGTGCGGTCTTCGCGGTCCATCCCATTACTGTCGAGTCCGTTGCGTGGATCACCGAACTGAGAAATGTGCAGTCGGCTGCGCTCTACCTGCTGTGCCTCCTCGCGTATGTCCGGTTCGCTGCATTGGACGGCGAACCGCCGCTCGTCGGACGCCATCGCGCGATTGGCTACGCCTCCGTGCTGCTGTTGTTTGCCAGCGCGCTCCTGAGCAAGCCGTCGGGGATTGCCTTGCCCCTCGTCATCGTGCTGATTGCGTGGTGGAAGCGCGGGAGGGTGGCGCGCGAAGACCTCGCGATCGCGGCGCCGATGCTGGCGATGAGCCTGGCGGCCGGCCTGTTGACGATGTACGTCGACGAGCATTTTGCCGGGCGCGGTTCCGCGTGGCAGATGTCACTGGCGGAGCGCGGCCTGGTTTCCGCCCGCGTCGTCTGGTTCTACGTGGGCAAGCTGCTTTGGCCGCACCCCCTCGTCAGCATCTATCCGCGCTGGGACGTGCAGGCGACAGCCTGGTGGCAGTACGCGTTCCCGGTCAGTCTGGCTGGAGTCCTCGCGGCACTGTGGGCGAACCGCGCGCGAATCGGTCGCGGCCCGCTCGTTGCCGTGTGCAGCTTCATCCTGCTCGTCGCGCCAACCTCCGGCCTGTTCAACTTCTCGTACCACCTCTATTCGTTCGTGGCCGATCGATATCAATATCACGCATCCATCGCACTCATTGCCTTGGCCTCGACGGGCCTCGCGGGCTGCGTCAGGCGTCGAAGTCCCGCGTCGTGGCCGGTTCGTCTTGCAGCGAGCGTCATCGTGATTCTGCTGGCGGCGACGAGCGCGATTCACGCGGGCGCTTACCGAAGCGAGAAAGCCCGGTGCCTCGCGACGATCGAGAGGAACCGGAGCGCGTGGGTCGCGATGAACAACCTCGGCGTCGCACTCAACGCCGAAGGTCGTCATCAAGAGGCCGTGGAGTGGTACGGAAAGGCGCTCAGCCTGAGGCCGACGTACCCCGAAGCGCACAGCAACCGTGGGGCGGCGCTCGTCGCGCTCGGTCGTACCGCTGAAGCGATCGACGATTACCGCGAAGCGCTGCGCGTATGGCCTGATTACGCGCAGGCGCACAACAACATGGGCACCGCCCTGGCGGGTGCAGGTGACATTCGGGGGGCCGTTGAACACTACGAGGCGGCGCTGAGTGCGCGGCCTGGGTACCCCGAAGCGCACAATAACCTGGGCCAACTGTTGACGCGGCTGGGTCACGTCGATCGTGCGATCGAGCATCATCGCGCGGCGTTGCTCGCACGGCCGGACTACGCCGAGGCGCATCACGATCTGGCCGTCACACTGGGCGCCGCAGGACGGTACGACGAAGCCGTGGCCGAGTACCGAATCGCGCTGAGCCTGCGACCCGACAACGCTGCCAGCCGAAGCGGCCTGGCATCCGCCCTGGCGGCGCTTGGACGGACCGCGGAGGCCGAGAACATCTCCGCGACTCTGCCGCGCAACGACATCGAGGCGGCAAGAGCGCAAGCGGAGCGGGGACTGGCTCTCGCGTCCGCAGGCCGGGTGGACGAATCTGCGCTGGCGTTCGCCGAGGCGCTGCGGCTCGATCCCGCGCAGGCCGATGCGCATAACGGACTGGGGAACGTCCTGGCGGCCCGTGGGCAGCTTGCCGACGCGATCGCGCATTATCGGGCTGCAGTTCGCGCAAAGCCGGACTTCGTCGAAGCGCGCGCCAATCTCGGAACGGCGCTCGCGTCACAGGGTAACGCCGCGGAAGCGATCGAGGAGCTACGGGAAGCGATACGGCGTGACGATCGTCTTGCCGACGCTCACAATATGCTCGGCATCTGTCTGGCCCGAACCGGACGCCTCGAGGAAGCGATTGCGCATTTCCGCCGGTCCGTTGCGCTGGACGGCAACGCGTCTGCTCGCGAAAACCTCGAGCGTGCGCTCGCGCTCCGGCGCGAGCCTGCGCGCGAGTGACGTCTCGTTCGGCGCATCTGAAGTTGCGCCATACGACCGGTATGCTCGGCGTTACCAAAGTTGCGCTCTGCGGCTGATCGGTGACGATGAACGGTTGATGGTGACGATGGGGAGGCGTACCTGAAGATCGCGACATGGAACGTGAACGGTGTCAGGGCGCGGCAGGCCAACGTGCAGGAATGGGTCGAGCGCGAACGGCCTGACGTCGTCTGCCTGCAGGAAATCAAGGCGGCCGTTGACCAGTTGCCGGTGTGGCTCTGCGAGCTCGACGGCTACTGGTGCTACTGGCACGGATCGAAGGGCTACTCGGGTGTGGCGCTGCACGTGAGCAAAACATTCTCACCCGATCGTCCGGAGTTCATTCACCCGCCGTTCGACTACGAGAACCGCATCGTCCTCGTCCGTTTGCCGCAGGCGACGGTCGTGTCCGTGTACGTGCCGAACGGCGGCAAGGACTTTCCGGCGAAGATGCGTTTCTTGTCCGCGCTGGAGCAATTCGCGGCGGACCTGCAGGCGGAGGGACGGCCGTTGGTGATCTGTGGCGATCTGAACATCGCCCGCACCGACATCGACGTGCATCCGAAGGAGCGCAAGCCTTCAGCGATTGGACAATTGCCGGAGGAGCGCGCGCAGCTCGAACGGATCATTGCGCACGGCCTCATCGACGTCGGCCGCGCACTCGAGCCGGACAACGATCAGATGTTCACGTGGTGGGCGCCGTGGCGGAACATGCGGCAGCGGAACATCGGCTGGCGGCTCGACTACGTGCTCGCCAGCCGATCGCTCTTCGATCGCGTCGGCGCGTGCGTCGTGCAGAAGGAGGTCGGCACGAGCGATCACGCGCCGGTAATCGCGACGTTTACTGCAGCGTAAAGTTCACCGTCATCGTCATGATGATCGGTGTGGGCACGCCGTTGAGCAGCGTCGGCGTGAACTGCCACTGCATCACCGCGTCGAGCGCGGCCTCGTCCAGCAGCGGGATCGACCGCAGGACGCGTGCGCGACTTACCGTGCCGTCCGGCTCGATGCGCGCTTCGACGATGACGACACCCTGCACACGCGCCTCCCGCGCGATCTCTGGATAGACGGGCCGGACATCCTTGATCTTCGTCGGCGGCCGGATGTCGCCGCCCACGCGAAGCGCACCCTCATACATCTCGTTGCCGGCCACCCCTTGGCTCACGCCGCCGACAACCCCACCGGGCACGCCGCCGGCCACGCCGCCGGCCACACCGCCGGCCACGCCTCGGCCCGTTCGTGCCGGTACGGGCGGAGGTGGTGGCGGCGGAGGAGGCGTGGTCCTTTGACGGACGCCGCCCGGCGGAGGTGGTGGCGGCGGAGGCGGCGGAGGCGGTGTGCCGAACCATGTGTCGGCGTTGAAGCTGACGGGCGCGTTGAACGGCGCGTCGTACTGCCATTCGCGCACCGCGCGCAACGACGCGCGGATCAACGAGTCGACGACGCCACGCACCTGCCCGCCATCCTGCATTGGCTGGGTCAACCGGTCGAGGTCCCACGTCCACACGTTATCGAAGTTGAACGTCACTTGCGGGCGCTGCATGCGAATGGACAGGCCAATCGGCCGCGCCTCGGCGACGCGTCCTGCACTGTCGACGGTGATGCGCAGCGTCACGCGTCCATTCGCGCCTGCGGCCTGCGCTTCGGCCGGGTACTCGGCGTCGACGTGCGAGATGCGCCGCGGAATCGGATTCTCGGGCGTGATCGGGTTCGCGCGCTGTTCGAGCGGTCCGGCCTGTGACGTGGGCGCCCCCGAGCCGCCGCGCCCCTGCAGCGGGAACGCGGCCACCGCGTAGCGCGCTCCGATGACGAGCGCCAGCGCCATCACGGCCGCCGACGCGACAATGCGTTTCGATGACATGCCAGCCTCCCTCGAGATGAGCAGCATCCTGCGGAACAGATGACGGCGACGGGCGAAGGCGGGAGCAGGCGCGAGCGGAACACGATCCGCGAACGCGAGCAGCGCCTCGACGTACTCCCGGCGGCGGCCGGTGACGAGCACGGCAAGCTCGTCGACGACTTCCTCGCGCGCGAGCTGCACGCGCGAGATCAGCCACCAGACGGCGGGATGGAACCAGAAGGCAGCGCGCAGCGCTTCCTCGGCGAGCAGCCACGCCCAGTCGCGCCGCGCGACGTGCAGCAGCTCGTGCGCGAGCACGGCGCGCTGGATCTGCGGCGGCTGATCGCGCAGCGATGCCGGCATCAGCACGACCGGCCGCAACACGCCGAACGTGACGGGATGATGCAGCGGCGCCACGTACCTGATCTCGGCGCGCGTTCCGAGGATGCGCTGTAGATCGTCGATCTCCGAAGAAGACGCGAACGTCTCGCCGGAGCGGCGCAGCCGCCGGAGGCGCAGGCAGCCGATCGCGATCCACGTGAGCCGCAGCAGCGCTCCGGCCATCGCGATCCACACGGCAACCGCAATCCAGTCGACGGCCGCCGTCAACGGAACCGCAGGGGCGGAGACCACCGGACCAGGAGACGATGATGTCAGCGAGGTGGACACGCCGGCCGCGGCCGACGGCACGACGCGGCCCTGAAGCCACGGCAGCACGAGGCAGACGGCGAGCACGGCGCGCCAGAACACGTAGCGGACGTCGGGCGCATCGAGCCGGAGCAGGATGGGCAGCAGGCCAGCGATCGCGACGACCAGCGCGACCTGCGCGAACCAGGCGACGACGTTGGCGACGGTGGCTGCATCGATCATTCGTCGGCCTCCTCGAGCAGCTTCTCGACGACCTGCCGTTGTTTGGGCGACAGGCGATTGTCCTTGGCGAGGTGCAGCAGCAGCCGGTCGGAGGCGCCGTCGAACACGCGGTCCACGAATTCGCGGACCATGGCCCCGACCACCTGCTGTCGCGGCCTCGTTGCGGTGTAGACGTGAGCCCGGTCCACCAGCGACTTTTCGAGATAGCCTTTCTCCTCGAGAATCCGCATCATCGTCATGACGGTGGTGTAGGCGATGGCGCGCCTCTCACGGAGGGCCTCGTAGACGTCGCGGACGGTGGCTTTGCCGAGCCGCCAGACCACCTTCATGATGGCCAGTTCCTGCGGTGTGAGCGTTGTTTGGCGTGTTCGCATTTCAGTACTAAGTATTTAGTAGTTAGTAATACAATTGTCAAGCGGATATTTTTGGCCTGGACGGTGTCCAAAGGGTTGCGGAGCGAGGAGGGCTATATGAGACGAATCGTGCTCGCGGTGGCAATCGGATGCCTGGCGGCACCCGTTACGGCGGCTCAGGACCCGCCGCGGGACGCGCCGCCGGCCTACGTCGAACTGGCCCGGCGCGAAGCCGAGATGAAGGCGGAGATCGACGCCGAGGGGCTGACGGTCGCCCGGGCGTTGAAACTCGCGCAGATTCAGGAGATGCGGGGGGTTCCGGCCGACGCCGCTGCCACGCTGGTCAACGCGCGGAAGCTGTTTCCGCAGGACCGGCCGCTGGCGATGGCCCTGGCGCAGAGCTACGCGCGCCAGGGCAGGAGAACCGATGCGATTGGCGTGATCGAGGACATCGCGAAGCTGTACTCCGACGATCGCACCGCGCACTACATGGTCGCGACATATGTGGAGGAGATCGTCCGCAAGGAGCTCTCGCTTCAGGTCGAAGAGAAGCGGTCGCTGATCGCGCAAGGCCTGGCGGCCGCCGATCGCGCGATTGCCCTCGATCCGCAGTACGCGGAAGCGCTCGTCTACAAGAACATCCTGCTGCGCCACCAGGCAATGATCGAGACGAACCGCGCCCTCCAGGACAGGCTGATCGCCGAAGCCGACGCGCTGCGCACGCAGGCCATGGAGCTGATGAAGACTCGTCCAGCACCGGGACCGCCGCCGCCGGGTGTGCCGCCGCCACCGCCGCCGCCGCCGTCCGCCCTGCGCGTGCCGTGTCAGCAGCCGGCGGCGGTATTGGGGGGCGAGCAGCCCGTGCGCGTCGGCGGCAACATCAAGGCGCCGACCAAGACGAGAGACGTGCGCCCGATCTATCCCGCCGATGCGCGAATGACGGGCGTGCAGGGCGTGGTGATCCTCGAGGCAACGATTGCCTCCGACGGACACGTGGCGCAGGCATGCGTGCTTCGCTCAGTGCCGGGATTGGACGATGCGGCGATCGACGCCGTGACTCAGTGGGCGTTCACGCCGACACTGCTGAACGGCATGCCGGTGCCGGTCGTCCTGACGGTAACCGTCAACTTCACTCTCCAGTAGACGCTTCGGCCCAGACCTGGCACAGGTGGACGATGACTTCGACCGCCGTGTCCATGTCCTGGGCCGAGACCCACTCGAGGCGCGAGTGGAAGTTGTGCTCGCCGGCGAAGATGTTCGGTGTCGGCAGCCCCATGAACGACAGGCGCGAGCCGTCAGTGCCGCCGCGGATCGGCCGCTCGATCGGCTCGATCCCTGCCCGGCGCATCGCCGTGCGCGCGTGCTCGACGACGGCAGGCGCTCGGTCGAGCACCTCGCGCATGTTGCGGTAGGACTCCTCGACGGAGATCTCGATCGACGCGCCGCGTTGCGCTCGCACGACGTCTCTCGCCAGCTGCTCGACGAGCGCTTCCTTCTCCTTCAATCCTGACGTGATGAAGTCGCGGACGAGCAGCTTCACGCTCGTCCGATCGACCGACGCGTGCATCTGATAGGGGTGCACGTATCCCTCGTACCCCTCCGTCGTTTCCGGCGAGAGCCTCGCCTGCGGCAGCCGCGTCACGAAGTCGGCGGCGAGCTTGATCGCGTTGATCATCCGCCCCTTCGCGTAGCCGGGATGGGTGTTGAATCCCTTGAAGGTGACGGTGATGGCGTCGGCGGAGAAGCTCTCGTATTCGAGCTCGCCGCGGCTGCCGCCGTCGACGGTGTAGGCGCACACCGCGCCGAAGCGCTCGACGTCGAAATGATCCGCGCCCCGCCCGATCTCCTCGTCCGGCGTGAACGCGAGTCGGATTGGGCCGTGCGCGATCTCCCGATGCGTCATCAGGTACTCGGCCGCGGCGACGATCTCGGCGACTCCGGCCTTGTCGTCGGCGCCGAGCAGCGTCAGGCCGGACGCCGTGACGATGTCGTTGCCGATCTGCCGAGCGAGCGCGGGATCGCCGGCGGTGCGCAGCACCGCCTGCGGATCGTCCGGCAGGACGATGTCGCGGCCGTCGTAGACGCGATGCACGAGCGGACGAACGTCGCCGCCAGGCATCTCGGGCGAGGTGTCGACATGCGCGATGAACCCAATCACCGGCACGGCGGCCGTCGTCGTCTCCGGAATCGTCGCCATCACGTAGCCGTGCTCGTCGAGCGTCGCGTCACGGAGTCCGATCGCCTGCAGCTCGCTGACCAACAGGCGCAATAGCGTCAACTGGCCCGGCGTGCTCGGCGTCGTTTTCGCGTGCTCGTCGGAACGCGTGTCGATCGTCACGTAGCGAAGGAATCTGTCGAGCGCAGTTGTCGTCATCTCATTCCGTAGCGGCCGACCTTGGTCGGCCTGGCTGGGCGGAGCAAGCTCCGCCCCTACGCCGCTCCCGGGCCTCGACGCCTTGCAGGCTTCGCGCGAGGGCGAGCGAGTCCGTGCGGTGAATCAGCGTGAGATCCGTCGAACGGATCGCTTCGATGAAGGTCTGACGCTTCCCCATCTCGGTTCGCAGCGTGGACAGGCAGATGCGAAGCCACTCGACGATCGTCCGTAGGCCGCGTCCCTGATAGGCGATGCGATTCGCGAAGAGTCGCGCGGCGAGATAGTTCTTCGTCGCCCGATCGAATGGGCCGGCCTGCGCTTCGTGAGGCGGAGCCGTCGATGAGAACGCCTCGCCGACGCGATCGCGGAGGGACACGACGTCCGCGGGCGTCCATCGACGAACCGTCTCCGTCGCCGCAGCGATGAGGTCGAGTGCCTGGTCCGGCGTCAGGTCGTCGCGCGCGAAGGTATCGATTCCGCGCTGCTCCCAGCCGTCGTATGCCGCGTGATCCATGAGCATCTCCGGCCGCAGGAGCGGCGGCAGGCCGTCGCGCGCCTCGAATCCTTCTGTCTCTCCCGCGAGCGCCAGCGGTGGCGCCGCGTCGACCACCTTCAGCGACACCGGCTCGAGCAGGAGGGAGGCCGCGGTCGGGCAGAAGTGGGACAGCGATATGGACGAGCCACGCGCGTCATGCAGATAGAGGCGTGGAAAGTGACGGCACGCGGCGGGTAACGCCTGCTCGCCGGCGCGACGGTGGATCGAGCAGAGCCGTCCCGGATCTCGCTCGAAAAACACGCACCAGCCGCCCGCATGCGCCAGCACCGACGTCGACCCGGCCAGCTCCGGCTGCGGGGTGGTGACGAACGCCGGCCCCTGGCGAATTGGTCTGACCACTCCCCGGCGCACCAGCTCGACGACACGCGGCTCAGCCGCCACGCTCCACGCCTCCGCGCAGCAGGCGGCGGCGTGCCGGCAGGCATATTCGGCATGAATCGACAAACAGCGCGCCGACATGATGCCGATCATATGAGCCTTCCCGCGGCCCTGTTACTTTCGTTTAGCGGTTGCGGCTCGCATTTCGAGTGCCGAGGCCCACCGCGCAACGGAAGGCGCGCCACAGGCGCGCCCCGCCGGAGCGGAGCGGGGCATGGGGCCCCCGCGAGCGACGGCGCAAGGGGGGTCGGGGGACGAAGTCCCCCGAGGAGGAGCGATGACAGCAACGACGGACACGACAATCAGGGAGATCGTCACCGGGGACTTCCGGGCGGCCGCGGTCTTTCACAAGTTCGGCATCGATTTCTGCTGCGGCGGCGGGCGGACGGTGAAGGACGCGTGCAGCGAGCGCGCGCTCGACACGGCGCAGGTGCTCGAGGCGATCGGTCACGCGACCGCGACGCCCGATGCCGGCGCGCCGCAATTCGCGGCCTGGGAGCCGTCGACGCTGATCTCCCACATCGTTTCCAAGCACCACGCCTACGTCCGCGACGCGCTGCCGACCATCCACGGCTACACGCAGAAGCTCGCGAAGGTGCACGGCGAGCGCCATCCCGAGCTGCTCGAGATCGCGCGTCTGTTCGAGGGCGTCGCCGACGAGATGACGTCGCACATGATGAAAGAGGAACACATCCTCTTCCCGTACATCAACGCGCTGGCGGCTGCCGCGAAGCGTGGCTCCGGCGTGCCCGCCGCGCCGTTCGGCACGATCGCCAACCCGATTCGCATGATGGAGCACGAGCACGAATCGGCCGGCGCCGCGATGGCGCGCATGCGTGAGCTGAGCGGCGGTTACGTGCCGCCCGCCGACGGCTGCACGACCTATCAGGTGTGCTTCAAGGAGCTCGACGCCTTCGAGCGTGATCTGCACGCGCACGTGCACCTCGAGAACAACATCCTGTTCCCGAAGGCGCTGGAGCTCGCAGGCCTCCGTTAATTCGCCGCGAGGGGAGAGGAAACGGGGACACCCCCCTTTTTCGCGTGAGGTTCCGAAAAAGGGGAGTGTCCCCGTTTCCGCGCAGGACATGGAACCCGTTACCTTCTACCGTTCCACCACTGCGGCGTCGCGCGCGCACACCTCGCACACGCGGCCGCCGGCGAAGCCGTACACGCGGCGTCACGGCGATCGATCCCAGCAGGTCCGGCTCGCCGTGCAGCTCGTCTTCCTGGCGATCGCGCTGTGGGTCGGCGCGCAGTTCTACGTCTGGGTGCGGTACTACGAGACGGCCGGCGCCACCTTGCGCGTGAGCCGGCCCCCGGGCGTCGAGGCCTGGCTGCCGATCGCGGCGCTGATGAACACCAAGGCGCTGCTCGTCACGGGACACGTCCCCGAGATCCACGCGGCCGGCATGTTCATGCTGATCGCGTTCCTCGCCGTTTCCTTTCTGTTCCGCAAGGCGTTCTGCAGTTGGATCTGCCCGGTCGGCACGCTCTCGGAATGGCTCTGGCAGGGTGGCCAGGCGATGTTCGGGCGCACGTTCGCGCTCCCGCGCTGGGTGGACATCCCGCTTCGCAGCCTGAAGTACATCCTCTTCGCGCTCTTCCTCTACGTCGTCGTGACGATGCCGGTGCCGGCGATCGTCGAATTCCTCATGTCGCCGTACGGACTCGTCGCCGACGTGAAGATGCTCGATTTCTTCCGGCGCATGGGACAGACGACCGCGATCGTGCTGACGATTCTCGTCGTGCTGTCGATCGTCGTGAAGAACTTCTGGTGCCGGTTCCTCTGCCCGTACGGCGCGATGACCGGCCTTGTGGCGCTCGTCAGCCCAACGAGGATTCGCCGCGATCCCGACGCGTGCATCGACTGTGCGAAGTGTGCGAAGGCGTGCCCCGCGGGACTTCCGGTGGATACCGCGCTCTCGATCCGATCGGCGGAGTGCACCGCGTGCATGTCATGCATCGCGGTCTGTCCCGCGGCGGGCGCGCTCGATCTCAGAATCGGGCTGCGGCGCAAACGCGTTCTGCAGCCGTGGATGGTGGCCGCAGGCATTTCCACCGTCTTTCTGGCCATCGTCGGCTACGCCATGCTCGCCGGCCACTGGCACACCGAGCTCCCCGACGCGCTCCTTTTCGAACTGATCCCGCGCGCCGGCCAGTTCGCGCACCCGAGATAGAGGCGGTTCCCCGGTCCCTGTCACGTGGGGGCGGAGCTTGCTCCGCCCTGGGCCGACCAAGGTCGGCCCCTACGATGCGCAGGGCCGACCAAGGTCGGCCCGTACGATGCGGAGGTCGTGAAAACCGCGGCGGAATTTCGGCGCGCTGGCGAAGGGCCGTCACCGCCGGACCTGCGGCGCGGGAATCACGTGAAATCTCGCGCGTTTCGTGCGTAGTCGCCGGTGCATTTCTTGCTCGACCGCACAGACCGGCCGGAATTTTCGCCCTGTATGACGCCCGTCATAGCGAGCTGCGGTCAGCCTGCGACATCCTTTCGCATATCGCAAGCGTAGTTTGGCCGGCGTGCGGATGCCCGCCAATCGAGGGCGCGAGCGCAGCGGAGCGAGCGGCGAAGGCGAGCGCAGCGCAGCGAGCCAGGTGGGGTGCAGGGGTCCCCGCCGATCAAAGCTGGAGGCCCGATGTCGATTCCAGTCCGGCTGCCGGACGTGCGCCACTGGCAGGCGCAGGTAAAGTGCCAGACCGGTTGCCCGGTTCTGACCGACGCGGGCCGCTACGTACAGCTCATCGCCGAAGGTCGTAACGAAGAGGGCTTCCTCGTTGCGCGTTCGCCGAATCCGTTCGCGTCGGTCTGCGGCCGCGTCTGCGCCGCTCCGTGCGAGGACGCCTGCCGCCGCGGCAGCATCGACGCTCCCATCAGCATCCGCGCGCTGAAGCGCTATCTCACCGAGCAGTACGGCGTCGAGTCGACGCGGCCGGACACACAGGACCGGCTGCTGACCGAAGGCATCGACCAGGGGAACCTGTATCCCGGCCACCTGCCGGTCCATCCGTTGACCTTCCATCGCACGAAACCGTCGCGGCAGACGGGACGCAAGGTCGCGGTCGTCGGCGCCGGGCCGGCGGGACTTGCCGCCGCGCACGATCTCGCGCTGCTCGGGTACGCCGTCACGGTATTCGACGCAGCCGAAGAGCCGGGCGGCATGATGCGCTTCGGCATCCCGGAGTATCGCCTGCCGCGTTCGCTGATTCGCGCGGAGGTCGACAAGATCCTCGCGCTCGGCGTCGACCTGCGCCTGCGGATGCCGCTGACGCCGGAGTTCGGCATCGAGGAGCTGCGCGGTCTCGGCTACGACGCGGTGTTCCTCGCCGTCGGCGTTGCGCGCGGGCGCGATCTGCAGATTCCCGGCGTCGAGCTCGATGGCGTGGTCAAGGCCATCGACTATCTGCTCAACGTCAATCGCGGCTATCGCATGGACCTCGGCCGGCGCGTCGTCGTCATCGGCGGCGGGTTCGTTGCGTTCGACGCCGCGCGGACGGCGCTGCGCGAGGACGAGAACCGGCTGCAGGAGGCGCTCGACTCGGCGCGCGCGGCGATCCGCGGCGGCTCGCGCGACGTCACGATCGTGTCGCTCGAAGACTTCTCCGAGATGCCCGTCCTGCGGACCACGCAGGGGCACGAGGAGTTCGAGGAAGCGCAGAAGGAAGGCATCCGGTTCATCACGCGCCGCGGGCCGTTCCGGCTGGTCGGCGATGGCCGTGTGAATTCGATTCAGCTTCGCGCGGTGCGCTCAGTGTTCGATGCCAACGGCCGCTTCGCGCCGGTGTACGACGACGAGGACGTCGTCACGATCGAGGCGGACGCCTGCGTGCTGGCGATCGGCCAGCGCGCCGACCTCGCCTTCCTGAGGGAACGGGACGGCGTCGCGCTCACGCCTGGCGGCACGATCAAGATCGATCCCGCGACGCTGGCGACCTCCGCGCCCGGCATCTACGCGGGCGGCGACGTCGCGTTCGGACCGCGCAACCTCATCGAAGCGGTCGCCAACGGCAAGCGCGCGGCGCGCTCGATTCACGAGTATCTCTCCGCCGATCGCTCGACGGTCGAGACCGTCGTCGACGTCCACGAGATTCCGACTCGCGATTACCGGATGCTCGCCGGGTTCGAGCTGCTCGATCGCGAGGCGGCGCCGACGCTGGACCTCGGGCGGCGCACCGGTATCGCCGAGGTCGAGATCGGCTACGACGCGATCGACGCGTGGAAGCAGGCGGCGCGGTGCCTCATCTGCCACGTCCAGACGATCTACGACCCCGAGAAGTGCGTCCTCTGCAACCGCTGCGTGGACATCTGTCCGGAATACTGCCTGGCGCTGGTTCCGCTGGAGTCCCTCGATCTCGATGAGGCCACGCGCGCCGACCTGATCGCGCGCGCGGAGCCGAACGGCCTGCCGCTGGCCGCGATGATCAAGGACGACGAGCGCTGCATTCGATGCGGCCTCTGCGCCATCAGATGTCCCACCGATGCCATGACCATGGAGAAGTTCACGATCACCGAGCGTTTTGCCGCCGTGCCGCAGCCCGCCCCGGAGCTCGAGCGCGTGCAGGAGACCGTATGAAGAAGCCAGAAGAGATCACCAACGCGAGCGAAGCGGAGCGAGCCGCGAAGGGCGAGCGCAGCGAAGCGAGCTTGGCGGGGTCCAGGGGTCCCCGCCATCCAAACAAAGACCGACGCGAGTTCTTGCTTCGTCTGGGAACGGGCGCCGGCATCGCGGCGATTGGCTACCAGGGCGTGGCATCGCTGCGGTCGCTCGTGCCGAACGTGTCGTACGACGCGCCGACGACCGTCAAGGTCGGCATGCCGGCGGACTTTCCGGACGGCCTCAAGTTCCTGCCGGACCTGCGGCTGTTCGTCTTCCGTACGGGCAAGGTGTTCCACGCGATATCGGCGGTGTGCACGCATCTGGGCTGCACCGTGCGCGCTGAGGCGCTGTCGCAGCCGGAGACGCGGACCGTCGAGGGCCAGCAGCTCCGGCTGACGCACCGGTTCGCGTGCCCGTGCCACGGCTCTCGCTACGAGGGTGACGGCTCGAACATCGACGGACCGGCGCCGAAGCCGCTCGCCTGGTACCACCTGTCGGTCGCTCCCGACGACGGGCAGCTCGTTGTCGACCTGGCCGCCGAAGTCGGCCATGACTTCCGGCTCACGGTGTAGCGGCCAGTGTAGGGGCGGAGCTTGCTCCGCCCAGGGCCGACCAAGGTCGGCCCCTACGACGGGGCCGTCCAAGGTCGGCCCCTACGAGAGGATCGTTCAGGAGCATCAATGGGACTCGCAAAGATTGCAGAAAGACTAACCGGCCCGGCGAAAGCGCCCGAGGCGCCGGGCGTGCACCCGACGCCGTTGTGGAGCGTCAGGCCGCAGTCCGATCGGCAGGCGGGCGACGCCATCGTCTCGAACTTCCTGCTGCACTGGTTCCCGTCGAAGGTGACGAAGGCCTCGCTCGACTGGAACTACTCGTTCTGGCTCGGCACCATCTCGGCGGCGCTGTTCCTGCTGCTCACGGTGTCCGGCTTCCCGCTGCTGTTCCTGTATGTGCCGTCGGTCGAGCGGGCCTACGCGTCGATCAAGGACATCGAGTTCGCCGTGACGTTCGGATCGTGGATCCGGTCGGTGCACCGCTTCTCCGCGCACATCATGGTCGCGGCGGTGTTCCTGCATCTCGTGCGCGTGTTCCTCACGGGCGCCTACAAGAACGGCGTCGGGCAGGGACAACGGCGCGAAATGAACTGGGTGATCGGCGTCGGCATGCTGCTGCTGACGCTGTTCCTGTCGTTCACCGGGTACCTGCTCCCCTGGGATCAGCTCGCTTACTGGGCCGTCACGGTCGGAACCAACATCGCGTCGTCGATTCCCTTCGTGGGGAACTCGATCCGCGAGCTGATGCTCGGCGGCCGCACGATCGATCAGCCGACGCTCATTCGCTTCTACGTGCTGCACGTGCTGGTGCTGCCGGGCGCGCTCGGCATGCTGTTCGTCTACCACATGTGGCGCGTGCGCAAGGACGGCGGGCTGGCCCGCGCCGACCGCGTGTCGACCCTTCCCGCGCCGGTCGCCGTGCCGCCGCCGCCGACGAAGACCGACACGCTGCTCGGCGTCGCGCGCGGCACCGCGCCGACGGTGCGGACCACGACGCTCGTCGATCCGGAGACGCCGGTCAACGGCGTGCCGGACCTCACGCGCCGCGCCATGATCGTCACGCGCGGCACGATCGCCGTGCTCAGCATCATGGCGGTGTTCCTGCGTTCGCCGCTCGAGGCAGCGGCCAACCCGCTCGTCACGCCGAACCCGGCCAAGGCGCCCTGGTACTTCCTGTGGCTGCAGGAAATCGTCACGCTCACCACCATCAAGATCGGCAGCTTCACGATCAACGGTGCGTTCATCGGCGGCGTGATTCTGCCGGGCCTGCTCGTCGGGCTGCTGACGGCGTGGCCGTGGCTCGATCGCAGTCCGCTGCTCGCCACTGGCGTCTGGCTGCCGAAGAGCCGCCGCACGCAGAACATCGTCTTTCTCGTGATCACGCTCTTCATCCTCGCGCTGACGATCGTCGGCACCTTCATGCGCGGACCGTACTGGCACTTCTACTGGCCGTGGGAGACCTGGCCGGATATCCCGACGAGGCTCTGACATGGAAAAGCGGACCAACTCTCCCTATCCGCGCCGCGATCGCCCCGTGATGGCGATCGTCGGCATGCTGCTCGTGCTCTCGACGGTGCTGTTCACGATGAACGATCGCGAGCACGAGTGGCGGTATTACCAGCACGAGTTCCGCAGCCAGGTCGCGGAGAAGTACGGCGAGGAGAAGGCGGAGGCTGTGCGGGCGGGACTCCAGCAGATCTGGGTGCCGGCACTCGGACGCGCCGACCGCTGCATCAGCTGCCATCAGGGCGTGCAGTGGCCGGGCCTCGAACAGGCCGAGCATCCGTATCGCACGCACCCGAAGGACATCCTCAAGACGCACCCGATTGAGAAGTTCGGCTGCACCTCGTGCCATGGCGGCCAGGGCTGGGCGGTGGACTACGAGCCGGCGCACGGCCCCGTGGAGCACTGGGAGGAGCCAGTGCTCGGTGCCGCCCTCGGCGAGTCCTATTCGATCGTCGAGAACAAGCAGGCGATGATGCAGATGAACTGCAACGTCTGCCACCGCTACGACCGCGAGACGAAGGGCGCCGACTTCATCAATCTGGGCAAGCAGCTGGTTCGTGAAAAGGGCTGCCGCTCGTGCCACGTCATCAACGGACGCGGCGGCACGATCGGTCCCGACCTGACCTACGTCGGCGACAAGGCCGCCGAGCAGTACGACTTCGGCCGGCTCTCCGGGCACAAGACGGCGTTCGCCTGGCACTTCGCGCACCTGAAGGAGCCGAAGGCGCTGGTGCCGGACACCGTGATGCCGAACTTCAACTTCACGACGAAGCAGGCGCAGGCGTTGACGACGCTGATCATGTCGTGGCGGCGGGCGCCCGTGCCGGCGGAGTTCGTCGCCGGCGTGCCGCGCACCGATCCGCAGACGCCGCAGGAGATCGAAGAAGAGCACCGGATGAAGACCGGGCCCGGCGCGTGGTTCGTCGAGACCGGCTGCTCCACCTGCCACTCGATCAGCGTCTACGGCGTGAAGAGCCCGGCGCAGATCGGTCCCGATCTCTCGATGGCGGTCGAGGACGTGCAGTCGCGGTTCGGCCGCACGGTGGACGACTTCCTCGCCGCGCCGACCGGGACGATGTCGGTCGTGCTGTCACGGCAGATCGTGTTGACGCCGGAGCAGAAGAAGATCGCGGTGCAGAAGCTCCGCGAAGCGTTCGCCGAGTATCAGAAGCAGAAAGCCGCGGGCGCAAAAGCGGCGCCCGCCCCGAGTCATTGATTCGTTGTAGGCACTCATAAAGGAGAGGCATTCATGAGACGGAAATCACTGTGGATCGTCCTCGCGAGCGCCGGCCTGGTGGCCGTCCTGGCGCTGGCGGTCGGCCGTTGCTCGCCGAAGCCCCCGGAGCGCGGCGCCCGCGCCCGCGGACCGAGCTCCGATACGGCCGTCGCGGCGCAAAAGGTCTACGTCGCGCCAGGCGACCTCGACGAGTACTACATGTTCGCGTCCGGCGGTCACTCCGGGAACGTCTACGTCTACGGCGTGCCGTCGATGCGGCACATCTCGACGATCCCGGTGTACACGCCGTATCCCGCCACCGGCTACGGCTTCGACGACGAATCGAAGGCGATGCTGGGCGAGTTCACGTGGGGCGACGTCCACCACCCGTCGCTCTCGGAGACCAACGGCGAGTACGACGGCCGCTGGCTGTTCGTCAACGAGATGAACGGCCGCATCGCGCGCGTCGATCTCCGCGACTTCAAGACGAAGCAGATCCTCGGACCGCTGCCGAACGTCTCGGGCAATCACGCATCGTCGTTCGTGACGCCGAACACCGAGTACACGTTCATGGCCTCGCGCTTCTCGGTGCCGCTGCCGAAGGGCACGCCGACCGGCATCGACAAGTACGCGAGCGAATACAAGGGCGTGATCGCGGCGATCAAGATCGACCCGAAGACCGGCCAGATGACGCCGACCTACCAGATCCTGATGCCGCCGTTCGACTACGACCTCGGCGATGCGGGTAAGAAGGCCTCCGACGGCTGGATGTTCTTCACCTCGTACAACACGGAGCGCGCGACCGGAAACCTCGAGGTCACCGCCTCGCAGCGCGATCGCGATTACATCGTCGCCGTCGACTGGCGCGCCGCCGAAAAAGCGGCCGGCGAGGGCCGCGGACAGATGATCGGCGGGATGCGCGTCATCAACCCGAAAGAAGTGCCCGGCCTCGTTTACCTGATGCCGTGCGGCAAATCGCCCCACGGCGTGGACGTGAGCCCCGACGGCAAGTGGATCGTCGGCTCCGGGAAGCTGCAGGGCGTCACCACGGTCTTCAACTTCGAGAAGATCCAGACGGCGATCCGCAACAAGGACTTCACCGGCGATGAGGACGGCATCCCCATCCTGAAGTACGAGTCGATCAAGGACGCCGAGGTGCCGGTGGGCCTGGGCCCGCTGCACACGCAGTTCGGCACCGATGGCTGGGCGTACACGTCGCTCTTCGTCGACAGCGCCATCGCCAAGTGGAAGCTCGGCTCGTGGGAGGTCGTCGACAAGGTGCCGGTGTCGTACTCGATCGGCCACCTCTCGGCAGCCGAGGGGGACACCGTGAGTCCCGACGGCAATTTCCTCGTCGCACTCAACAAGCTCTCGCACGGCCGTCACCTGAACGTCGGGCCGTCGCAGCCGGAATCGTCGCAGCTCATCGACATCACGGAAGAGAAGATGAAGCTGCTCGCCGATTCGTTCACCGAGCCCGAGCCGCACTACGCGCAGATCATCAAGGCCGACAAGCTGAAGCCGATCGAGGTGTACCCGAAGGAAGAGAACAAGCACCCGCTGGCGATCTGGGACGTGAAGGACGCCAGCGTGACGCGGCAAGGTGGCAAGGTCGTCGCCAAGGTCGTCCTCGTCCGATCGACGATCCACCCGACCGTGATCGAAGTCAACGAGGGGGAGACCGTCACGGTTGCGCTGACGAACATCGAGCAGACGACCGACGAGCTCCACGGCTTTGGTCTCCTCGACTACAACATCAACGTCGTCGTCGATCCGGGAGAGACGAAGACCGTGACATTCAAGGCGACCAAACCCGGCGTGTTTCCGTACTACTGCACGAACTTCTGCTCGGCGCTCCACCAGGAGATGCAGGGCTACCTGATTGTGAAGAAGGGCGGGAAGGCGCTGACGAATCCGTAACACGGACCAAAGGCCAAGGAACCAAAGGCCAACGATATGACTCTGCTCGAGCGCTCCAATCGCTTTCTCGACACGTCGTTGAATCTCACGCCGCGGGTACTGCTCGTGCTCGCGGCGGGGATTCTTGCCGTGACGCTGACGCAGCCGCTGTGGAACATGACGATGTTCGCGCCGCAGTACGGAGACGGACTGCGGCTCGACATCTACACGCAGGGGCTGCAGGGGGGCAACAAGGGACAGGATCTGAAAGAGATCAACCTCCTCAACCACTACATCGGGATGCGTGACCTCTCGAACGACGACTTCACGGAGTTCAAGTGGATGCCGTTCGCCATCGGCGCGCTGGCGCTGCTGATGCTGCGGGCGGCCGTCCACGGCCGCGTCGCGGGGCTGGTCGACGCGCTCGTCCTGTTCTGCTATTTCGGCGCGTTCTCGCTGTGGTCGTTCGGCTACAAGCTCTATCAGTACGGCCACAACCTGTCGCCGAAAGCACCGGTACAGGTGCCGCCGTTCACGCCGCCGATGTTCGGCTACCAGAAGATCGCCAACTTCGAGGTGTATTCGTACCCTGAGCCTGGCACGTATCTGATGGTCGCGGCGGCCGTCCTGCTGTTCGCGGCGCTGGGCCTCGCGTGGTGGCACGCGCGCCGCAGCGACGTCTTCGGCAGCCTCCCGACGCCGGCGCGTGCCTGACATGCTCGGGGCCGTCCTGCTCTCGCTCGTGATCGCGCAGGCGGACATGACCGCCGGCAGCGGTCCGCCTTCGCCCACGGCCGGTATGGGCTACGGCGTGACAGGTACGCTCGAGGGACGGCCCGCCGCGGGTCACCTCTCGCCACTGCAGTCGGCGATCGACGCCGCTCCGGCGGGGGCGACGATCGACGTGCAGCCGGGCGTCTACCACGGCGATCTCTTCATCGATCGCCCCGTCCGGCTCGTCGGCTACGGCCGTCCCGTCCTGCGCGGTTCCGGGACCGGAAGCGTCGTCCTGGTGCGCGCCGCCGGCGTTGTCATCGACGGCTTCGATGTCGATGGCGGCGGCGGCGGCGATCTCGGCCGCGATTCCTCCGGCATCCACGTCGCCGCGCCGAACGCGACGATCCGCAACTGCCGCGTGCGCAACTCGCTGTTCGGCATCTACCTGCGCGAAGCGCACGGGTCAAGGGTCGAAGCGAGCGTCGTGCAGGGCATGCGCGAGAAGTCGGCCGGCGAAAAAGGATCCGGCATCCACGTCTGGAACACGAACGGCTTCGAGCTGACGGGGAACGAGATTTTCGACGTCCGCGACGGCGTCTACATCCAGTCGTCGCCGCACGGGGTCATCAGGCGCAACGTGGCGCGCGACCTCCGCTACGGCCTGCACTACATGTACTCGGACGACAACCTGTTCGAGGACAACGTGTTCGCGAACGGCGACGCCGGCACCGCGCTGATGTACTCGCGGCGGCTCACGTTCCGCCGCAACCAGTTCCTGCGCAATCGCGGGTTCGCGTCGGTCGGCCTCCTGCTGAAGACGTGCGATGACGTGCGGGCCGATGACAACGTGGTGGTGGACAACGCGCGTGGGATCTTCATCGAGGGCTCCGAGCGCAACGTCTTCCAGGGCAATCTGATCGCCGGCTCCGATGCCGCGGTGGTGCTCTTCGACTCCGCGAAGCAGGTCGTCTTCACGGGGAACTCGTTCGTCGGCAACCTCTCGCCGCTCTCGCTCAGCGGACGGCGGACGGACGCGGTCTTCGCCGGCAACTATTTCTCGGACAACAGCGCGCCGGATCTCGACGGCGATGGCCGCACGGACCTGCCGTATCGCCTCTCGTCGCTGTTCGACCATCTTCGCGGCAACCTGACGAGCGCCGACCTGCTGTCGCGCAGCTTCGCGGCGTCGGCCGTTGGCGCGGCCGAGCGCGCGTTTCCGGTGCTGCGGCCAGTGCCGGTCGTCGACGAGGCGCCGCTCGCGCGCCCGCCGGCACTGCGGATTCCCACCGTTCGTGCGGCCTCTACGTCCTCCACGCCCGTGGGCCTTGCTGGCTGTGGCTTCGCAGTTCTGGCCGGAGGCGCGGTGCTCGGCGCCACACGGCGGAGGCGTACCCGATGATCATCTTCCGCGACGTCGTGAAGCGGTTCGGGCCGAACGTGGCCGTCGACGGCCTGTCGGTGCCGGTCGCGCGCGGCGAGGTCGTCGCGCTGCTCGGGCCGAACGGGTCAGGCAAGACGACGACCCTGAAGATTGCCGCCGGCCTGATCCGGCCGGACTCGGGAGAGGTCGTCGTCGGCGAGCCGCCGCAGGCGCCGTGGATGCCGGCCGCGCGTCGCGCGCTCTCGTTCCTGCCGCAGCGCGTCGCGTTTCCCGAGGCGCTCACCGGTGTCGAGGTCGTCGAGTTCCATCGAAAGCTGCGCGGCATCGATGGGAGCCGTACCCATGCCGTTTTGCGGTTCGCGGCGCTGAACGGCGCGGGGGATCGGCTGGTATCGACCTACTCCGGCGGCATGCTGCAGCGGCTCGGACTCGCGGTCGCCATGCTGCCCGACGCCGACATCCTGATGCTCGACGAGCCGACGGCCGCGCTCGATCCCGAGGGGCTCGCCGCGTTCTACGCGCTGATCGACCGCCGCCGCGCGCGCGGGCGCACGATCCTGTTCACCTCGCACCAGGTCGGCGACGTCGAGCGGCTCGCCGATCGCTTTCTGGTTCTCGTCGGCGGCCGTCTCGTCGCCGAGCTGACGCAGGCGGCGCTGCGGGATCGGCTCGCGGAGCGCGGCACGATTCGTCTGCGGCTCGCGCGCCGTCCCGCAGGACTGCTGGACGACGTGCGGCGGCTTGCGCCCGGCGCCGAGTGGATCGGCCACGAGCTCGTCGCGTCTGGCCGCGCCGCCGTCCGCCCGCTCATCGTCGATCTCGTGCGCGCGCGCGGCGCCGAGATCCTCGGCCTCGTCGCGCAGGACGGGCAGCTCGAGGCGCTCTATCGGGAGCTCGTGGCGGCAACGTGCAGTGGCGAGGCGTCGGCCGCGTCACTCGATCGCGCGGCGACCGATAAGGATCGTGATGCGTAGCCGTATCGCGGCGTCCGTCCTCTTCGTCGCGCTTGCCGCTTGCGGCGGATCGTCTGGCCCGGCGGAGGTCACCGCGTCCGACGTCTGCGGCCATTGCCGCATGGTCGTCTCGAATCCGCGGTTCGCGGCGCAGATCGCCGCGCCCGGCGAAGATCCCGTCTTCTTCGACGACATCGGCTGCCTGGCGAAGTCGCTCGCCGCCGGCGGATCGCACGAGTTCGCGTATGTCGCCGATCACCGGACGGCCAGGTGGGTTCGCGCTACGGAAGCGATCTACACGCGCGTCGAGACGCTCGACACGCCGATGGGCTCCCACATCATCGCGCACGCCGACAACGCGTCGCGCGAGCAGGAGCCCGCCGCTTCGAGCGGCACGCTTCTCGCGTGGGGTCCGGGCGTTCATTTTACACAAAGGTATAAAGTAAAACCTGACCCCGTGGGCGGACGTGCCAAACAAT
>JBMDXB010000104.1:0-49374 GCA_048594885.1 Vicinamibacterales bacterium | reverse complement strand
GCGGGCGCGAAGTGGCGCAACGCCCGCCGCCGCTTCCCGGATCTGCCGCCAGGGCATCTCAGTCATCCAGCCGCATCGGTCGCCGTCGAAGCTGGCGTGATGACGCCGTCGCCGGATGGCTCGTTCCAGCCGTCGCGCCTGGTGACCGGCGCGGAAGCCGTCAAGGCCGCGAGAACGCTTCGCGATCTCGACGAGCACTCCCGATGATGCTGACCGCCGCCAATCAGCTCACCGTGCTGCGGATGGTCCTCATCCCGCTGTTCGTGATCCTGCTGATGTACGGCTATCGCGGATGGGCGCTGGTGGTCTTCCTGGCGGCCGGACTCACCGATCTGCTCGACGGCCTCATCGCCCGAGTCGCAGGGCAGAAGACGGATCTCGGCGCCTGGCTGGATCCGATGGCCGACAAGCTGCTGCTCGTGACCATGTTCGTGATGCTCACGCTGCCGGACATCGGCTCGGCGAACCGGCTGCCCCTGTGGTTCACCGTCCTCGTCATCAGCCGCGATGTGGCCATCGTGCTCACGGTGGCGATCGTGAATCTGGCGGTGGGGCCGCGGACCTTCCGTCCGTCGGTCTTCGGCAAGCTCGCCACCGCAACGTACATCGTCACTGGCGTGGCGGCGCTGTACTTCAACTATCGGGGCTATTCGTCCGCGGTGGTGACGGTGCTGATCTATGCGTCGCTGGTGATCACCCTGGTGTCAGGGATTCACTACCTCACCTTGGTCCGGAAATAGTCGAGCGTCTTCAGCAGTCCCTCTTCGAGCGGCACTTTTGGCTCCCAGCCGAGCAGCTTGCGGGCACGCGTGATGTCCGGCTGTCGTACCTTCGGATCGTCCTCAGGCAGCGGCTTGTAAACCAGCCGGCTCTTCGCTCCGGTGAGCCTGATGATGGTGCGGGCGATCTCTTCGATCGTCATCTCGTGCGGGTTGCCGATGTTGACGGGATCGTTGACCGAGGATTCCATCAGGCGGATGACGCCGTCGACGAGGTCGCTCACATAGCAGAAGCTGCGGGTCTGCTTGCCGCTGCCGAAGATCGTGACGTCCTCGCCGCGCAGCGCCTGGCTCATGAACGCCGGCACGGCGCGCCCGTCGTTGAGCCGCATTCGCGGGCCGTAGGTGTTGAAGATGCGGACGATCTTCGCATCCACTCCGTGGTAGCGGTGATACGCCGTCGTCATCGCCTCGGCGAACCGCTTCGCCTCGTCGTAGACGCCGCGCGGCCCGATCGGGTTGACGTTGCCCCAGTAGGTCTCCTTCTGCGGATGCTCGAGTGGATCGCCGTAGACCTCGGACGTCGATGCCAGCACGAACCGCGCGTTCTTCGCCTTGGCAAGGCCGAGTGCCTTGTGCGTGCCGAGCGCGCCGACCTTCAGCGTCGGGATCGGCAGCTCGAGGTAGTCGATCGGGCTTGCGGGACTCGCCCAGTGCAGCACCGCCTCAACCGGACCTTCGACGTAGATGTAGTTCGTGACGTCGTGCTTGATGAACGTGAAATCGCGGTTCACCAGGTGGGCGATATTGGCGATGTCACCCGTCAGCAGGTTGTCGATGCCGACGACCGAGTAACCGCGGTCGAGCAGCGCTTCGGAGAGATGGGAGCCGATGAATCCCGCCGCTCCGGTAATGACGACACGCTTACCATTCACCATTCACCATTCACCATTGACCATTCACTATTGACCATTCACCATTGACGACTGGCCATCAGTATGCGTGTTTCTGCAAGCCGCGGAGGAGCGTCAGCCACATGATCTTGAGGTCCAGCCCGACCGACCAGTTCTCGATGTAGTAGAGGTCGTATTCGATGCGCTTCTCGAGCGAGGTGTTGCCGCGCCAGCCGTTGACCTGCGCCCAGCCGGTGATTCCCGCTTTGACCTTGTGCCGGAGCATGTACTGCGGAATCCGGTGCTTGAACTGCTCGACGAAGAACGGCCGCTCCGGACGCGGGCCGACGATCGACATGTCGCCGCGCAGGACGTTCCAGAGCTGCGGCAGCTCGTCGAGATCCATCCGCCGGAGGAAGCGGCCCACCCGCGTGCAGCGCGGGTCATTGTCGCGCGCCCACACCGGGCCGGTCTCGTCCTCCGCGCCGACGTACATCGACCGGAACTTGTAAACCTCAAACGCCTTGCCGTCGAGGCCCATGCGCTCCTGTTTGTAGAAGACCGGCCCTTTCGAGGTCCGGCGGATGATGAGGGCGATGATCGCGAACGGCATCGAGAGCGCAAGCAACGCGATGCTCGAGATGGCGACGTCGGCCGTCCGCTTCAGCAGGCTGTTGAAGCCGCGCAGCGGCACGTCGTTCAGGCTGATGATGGGCACGCCGTCGAGGTTCTCGAGGCGCGCGCGCAGCGCGATGAACTGCAGCAGGTCGGGCACGACGTGGACGTCGACGCCTTCGCGGTTCGTGGCTTCGACGACGCTCAGCATCTTGACGTGTTCCTCGAGCGGCAGCGCGACGTAGACGTGATCGATCCGCTCGCGTCTGATGATCTCGTCGGCGTCGCCCAGCGTGCCGAGCAGCGGCAGTCCACGATAGCCGATGTGATCGCCGCCGGCGCGATCGTCGAGAAAGCCGACGACCTTGAACCCGAGCTCGCGATGCTCGAGGACCTTGTCCGCCACCATCCGTCCGAGATCGGCAGCACCGGCAATGAGTACGCGCTTGAGTCCGATGCCAGCTCGCCAGCGCCGCTCCAGCGCCTCCCTGACGATTTCCCGCGCGGTATAGGAGAAGAGCACGTTCAGGACGAGGAAGAGCCCCCAGACCGCCTGCGAGAACTCGAAGACGCCCTTGTCCTTCAGCTCCTCCGGCGCCCAGTAGTTTCCGTAGTAGAGCGTGCCGCCCACGGCAATGACGACGGCAAGGATGCTGCCGACGAGGACGGCGAAGAAATCGTCGACACGGGAGCGGCCGCGGCGGAGGTGATAGACCCCCTGCGCGTAGAACGCGATCGGCACCACCGCCTGGATGAACCAGAGCATCCGGAGGTACTGCTCGAGTGGCGGGTGGCCCTTGGTGATCGGAATGACGTCCGTGAGCAGCTCGAACCGGAGGATGTAGGCGAGGAGGAACGCCGCCATCGCCATCACCGCGTCGGCGGCGACGAAGAAGATCGCGAGCAGGCGGTTGTAGCGCCGCATCATGACGCGGCGGCCCCGGCGACGGCCTGCTCGACGGCGTTTTCGAATTCGGTCATGAAGCGCTCACGCGAGTACTTCTCGGCGTTCGCGCGAATGGCCGCGCGGTCCGTCTTCATGCGAACGACCGCTTTCATCCCCTCGGCAAACGCGCTGACGGATGAGTCGGCCACGAGCACGCCGGTCACACCATCGACTATTGTTTCGGCCGCTCCGCCCGTCCCCAACGCCACCACCGGCGTTCCGCACGCCTGGGCCTCGACAGGGACGATTCCGAAGTCCTCGACCCCGGGCAGCAGCACGGCCGCCGCGCGGCGGTAGAGCCGCCGGATTTCCTCGTCCGTCCGCCACCCGGCAAACTCGACGTCACCGCCAAGCTGTTGCAGACGTGAGAGTTCTGGCCCTCGCCCGACCACCGTCAGGCGCGCCCCCAGCCGCTTGCACGCTTCGATGGCAACGTCGAGTCGTTTGTAGGGCACCAGCGCCGAAACGACGAGGAACGACAGGTCCGTGTCGCGCTGCTCGGCCTCGTCCGGGCTGTAGAAGGCGGTATGGACAGGCGGATACACAACGGTCGACCGGCGATTATAGTATCGCTCGATCCTGCCCGCAACATATTGAGAGTTAGCGAGAAAGCGGTCTACGCGGCTCACGGTGGCGGCGTCCCAGCGGGCGAGCGCGGCCATAACCGGCCTGAGCAGGCGGCTGCGCACCGAGCCGACCTGATCCGGACCGAAGTACGCATCGAACTGATCCCACGCGTACCGCATCGGTGAATGGCAATAGCACACGTGCACGGCCCGGCCAGTGCGGACAGCGGCTTTGGCCGCGCAGTGGCTGCTGCTGATCACCAGATCGTAATCGTCGAGATCGAACAGCTCGATCGCAAAGGGGAACAGCGGCAGCAGCTGCCGGTAGTGGTTCACGGCGCGCGGGATCAGTTGAATGAACGACGTCGTGATGCGATGCCGCTCGATCCTGGGAGATACCTGATCGGGAACGTGGAGGAGCGTGAAGATCCGCGCGTCCGGGTACAGCTCGCAGATCGCTTCCAGCACTTTCTCGCCGCCGCGCATCCCGGTCAGCCAGTCGTGGACGATGGCCACGCGCTTCGCTCGCGCCATCGTCATCAGCTCGAGAGGACTTCTTCGTAAATCTGGTGAACGCGCCGGACCGAGCGCTCCCACGAGAATTCGCGCGCGCGCTGCAGGCCCTTGGCGCGCAGCTCCGCGCGGACGTTGGCGTCGGACAGCACGCGGCGCATGGCCTCGGCGATCGACTCTGGCTCGTAGGGATCGATGAGCAGTGCCGCGTCGCCCACGACCTCGGGCAGCGAGGACACGTTGGAGGTGATCACCGGCGTGCCGCTCGCCATCGCCTCGAGCGGCGGCAGCCCGAACCCTTCGTACAGCGACGGGAACACGAACACGCTCGCCAGCCGGTACAGTGCGGCGAGCGTCTTGTCGGGAACGAACCCCAGGAAGCGCACGTGCTTGTGCAGCTTGAGCCGATGGACGGCGCGGCGGAGCGTCGCGTACTTCGAGATCTCGTCGCCGATGATGAGCAGCTTGACGTTCTCGAACGGTCCACGCCGCAGCGAGTGAAACGCCTCGATCAGCCGCTCGAGGTTCTTGTGCGGCTTGATGTTGCCCGCGTAGAGAACGAACGGGTCGTTGAGCTGATAGCGCTCGCGCACGCGCGCGATTTCGTCGTCGGGCAGCGCGTCGCCGAAGCGCTCGTCGATCGCGTTGTAGATGACGTCGATCTTGTGGTCCGGCACGCGGAAGTAGCGAAGGATGTCGCGCTTTGACGTCTCCGATACCGTCAGTACACGGCTGGCCCGCTGCGTCGCCACCCACAGCGACGCCCGCGCGTAGGCGTACGCCAGCTTGTTCGGCAGGTACTGCGGGAAGCGCAGATGGATGCAGTCGTGGATCGTCACCACGGACCGGCACGGCGTCAGGGGCGGCAGCACGTAGTGCGGCGCGTGAAAGAGGTCGATGCCCTCTCGGCGGAGATCGAGCGGTACCGAGACCTGCTCGCGCACCGAGTAGGGCCGCGACGGCTCCGGCACGGCCCGGAAGTTTTCGCCGAGCTGGTCCGCGACGCCGCAGTCGTCGTGCCGGCAGAGCAGCACGTACTCCGTCGAGCGATCGATGCGCGACAAATGGCGCAGCAGGTTGCGCACGTACGTGCCAACTCCGTAGTCGCGGAGCTTCCGCGCGTCGATGGCGATCCTCACGGTGAGGGAGATCTTACCGTGATTCGCGCGGTGGCGGAGGAGACTCCGTCGCCTCCGCTCACTCCCCGAACACGCGGAGGTACCACCGCAGTAGCGGCGCCCAGCGCGGATGATGCTTCTCGTAGAAGGCAATGTGGCTGCGGCGATAGGCGGCGCGCGAGGCGGCCGGCGCGCTGGCCCGCGAACGGCCGCGCAGGTGGACGATCTCGGCAGCCGGCGTGAAGAGCACGCGGGCGCCGGCCGCCCGCACGGACGCGCAAAGGTCCACGTCCTCCGTGTAGAGAAAGAACCGCTCGTCCAGCAATCCGGCCGCCTCCGCGGCCTTGCGGCGCACCAGCAGGCAGGCGCCGCTCACCCAGTCGACGAAGTGCTCGCGTCTCGTCTCGCGCTCAACCCAGCGGCTCACCGGGCCGAACCCACGGGCGTGCAGCGCGACGAGCGACTTCTGCCGCAGCTCCGCCGAGGGTGACATCAGGCGGCCGAACGACAGCTCCGCAGTTCCGCTGCCATCGACGAGGCGCGGGCCGGCAATCGCAGCTTCCGGCGTCGCGCGCAGTCGCTCGACGAGCGCGTCGATCGCGCCAGCCGGCACGATCGTGTCGCTGTTGAGCAGCAGCACGAGCTCGCTCCCGGTGGCGCGGATGCCGGCGTTGTTCGCCGCGGCGAAGCCCGCGTTCCTCGGCATCTCGATCACGCGAACGGATGGAAACCTCGCGCGCACGGCGGCAATGCTGCCGTCGGCCGACGCATTGTCGACGACCGTGATGTCGTGCGAGATGGCGGGTGCGTGGCTCGCGAGCGAAGCCAGGCAGCCCTCCAGCTCGCGCCGGGCGTTGTAGCTGACGATGACGATGGAGAGCGTCGTCATGTCCGCGCGGCCCTCTCGATCTCCTCGAGCGTCTGCGCGGCGGCGGTGTCCCACGAGTACCGGCTGAGGATCGCCGGAGCGCGCGCGAGCACGTGGCGCCGCGCTTCCGGCGACACGAGCAGCCGCCGCAGCGCGTCGGCTGTCGCTCGAACGTCATCGGCGGGCACGTAGATGGCTGCGTCTCCGCAGACTTCGCGGGCGACCGGGGTGTCGAGCAGAACGGCTGGGACGCCCGCGGCAAGCGCCTCGAGCGGCGTGAGCCCGAACCCTTCGTACTCCGAGAGGAACGCAAACACCGAGGCGTCCCGATAGAGTGCAGCGAGCTCGTCGTCCGGAATGTAGCTGCGGAAGATGACGGCATGCTCGACGCCGTGCGCCTGCGCGACGGCAGGGAGGTTCTGCGGCGGCCAGGTGCGATCGTCGCCGACGATCGCCAGTTGTGCATCAGGCGTGTCCCGAAGCACCCGCGCAAAGGCAGCAATCAGGTCGGGAATGTGGCGGCGATTGAACAGCGACCCGACGAACAGCACGAGAGGGCGCCGGGGCCTGTCATCGCCAGCAACGAACCTCGGCGCCAAACCCGGTGGGATGACGCGGATGCGCGAGGCGGGTACCTGCAGATGGCTCTCGATCTCCTCTTTGGAGAACTCCGAATCGGTGAGGATCACGCGCGCCCGGTTCGCGGCGCTGCGCGTGAGCAGCCGTCGTCGCAGCCCTTCGCGGACGCGAAACCACTCGGGATGCGCGAAGAACGAGAGGTCGTGGATCGTCAACGCGAGCGGCACATCGAGTCCAAGCGGCGCCGTGTAGGCGGGCGCGAAGAGCACGTCGGGCCGGTCGGTCCGCACCCCGCGACGCAGCCACGTCTGTTCCCACCACGTGCCGCGCCCGCGGCCTCCGGTGCGCACGGCGGCGGCCGCAGCCGGCAAGGGCAGCGGCAGTGCTTCGGGCGCATAGAGAATGAAACGCCGGCTTTCCGCGTCGGGCCGCACCGTCCACCGGCGGAGCAGCTCGCCGAGATAGCGTCCCACGCCGGTACGGTCACCCAGCAGCTCGCGGGCATCCACGCCGATGCGTAACGGCTGCGTCATGCCGGCTTCCGTCTGCGCGCCACAGCGGCGCGGTACGCATCGAGGACGCGATTCGCGCTCACCGACCAGGTGTAGGTGCGCGCACGCCGGATGCCGCCGGCCACCATGCGCCGCCGGAGTTCGCCCTCGCTGAGCACGCGTTGCATCGCCGCTGCAATCCCGGCGTGATCCTCCGGGTCGACGATCAAGCCCGCGTCACCGGCAAGCTCGGGCAGCGAACCGCGGCTCGAGACGACGACTGGCATCCCGATCGCCATCGCTTCGAGGACCGGGAATCCGAATCCTTCTTCGAACGACGGCAGGACGAGCATCGACGCCGTTCGGTACAGCCGCATCCGCTCATCGTCGCTGACGTAGCCGCGCACCTCGATACGGCTCGCAGCCGCCGGTCCCGACCTGACGAGCTGTTCGGCGCCCGGCAACATGCGGCCGGCGAACACAAGCGCCGGCGCCTCGGGCATGACCTTCAGCAACTGTTCGTACGCGGCAATCAGGCCGGCGACGTTCTTCCGCGACTCGATGGTGCCGACGAACAGGATGGGTCCGCCGGGCGGCGGCTCCACTCGTGGCTGCCAGTCGGGCGCGCCCGGTGAACAGAGGATGACGCGCTCGGCCGGCACGCCGAGCCGGCCGATGATCCGCCCCTTCGTGTAGACCGATGAGACCAGGACGCCGTCGGCGCGGCGCGCGTGGCGAGGCGCCAGAACGGGGTAGTCCCGGCGGATTTCTGCCGTCGCACGCTCCGGATGGTCGAGAAAATCGAGGTCGTGGATGGTGATGAATTGCGCGGCCCCACGGCTTGGCATCACGAGCGGGTGCGAGGACTGCGTGACGGCGACGCCCCCGCCGACCAGCCATTCCACCGGAGGCCAGCCGGCGCGGTGCCAGGAGAGGTTGAGCAGCCGCACCGGCACCCTGGCGTCGACGACATCCGCACCGGGAAGGACGTTCGCGGGCAGCCGGTCCTTCCAGGAGCTCGAGAACAGCGTCAGCGACTCGCCCTCCCGCAGTGCCGCGACCAGCGCTTCCGCGAGGCGATGGGCGTACTCCCCGACGCCCGTGCGCTGGCGGAGCGCCGGCCTGTAGTCGATCAGAATGCGCACGGTGCGGCAAATCCTAGCACACGGCCGAAAAGCGGCAAATCCTTCAGCATCAATAGATTGACAGCGTTTTTTTGGCTGTGCTAGCTTTAGGAGTTTATATCGTCTGGCGTCTGCCATCCGGATAAGAAGATGAAAATTGCGGTCGTTGGAACTGGATACGTCGGCCTCGTGGCTGGCGCCTGCCTGGCCGAAAACGGCAACGAAGTCATCTGCGTCGACAAAGATCCCGCCAAGATCAAGCAACTGCAGCGCGGCCAGATCCCGATCTACGAGCCGGGGCTCGAGGAAATGGTCCGCAGGAACAAGGTGGAGCGCCGGCTGACGTTCACCACGGCCCTCGACAGGGGCGTTCGCAAGTCTCAAATCATCTTCATCGCCGTCGGCACACCGACCGGAGAGGACGGCTCCGCCGATCTGCAGCACGTCCTTGCCGTCGCGAAGGCCGCCGCCAAGGCGATGGACGGCTACAGGGTCATCGTCAACAAAAGCACGGTGCCGGTCGGCACGGCGGCCCGCGTGCGCGAGGTGGTGCGCCGCGAGACGACCCATCCGTTCAGCGTGGTGAGCAACCCTGAGTTCCTGAAGCAGGGCGCTGCGATCGACGATTTCATGAAGCCGGACCGTGTGGTCGTCGGCGTCGAGGACCCGCGCGCCGCCGAGATCATGAAGGAGCTGTATGGGCCGTTCACGCGGACCGGCGCGCCCATCATGTTGATGGACTGCGCGAGCGCCGAGCTGTGCAAATACGCCGCGAACGCGATGCTGGCGACACGCATCTCGTTCATGAACGAGGTGGCGAACGTCTGCGAGGTCGTCGGCGCCAACGTCGATCAGGTCCGTCGCGCGGTGGCGGCGGATCGCCGCATCGGGCCGTCGTTCCTCTTCCCGGGCGTCGGCTACGGCGGCAGCTGCTTTCCGAAGGACGTCAAGGCGATGCTGCGCTTCGCGTCGGCCGCCGACTACGACTTCCGCATCCTGCGCGCCGTCGAGGACGTCAACGAGCAGCAAAAGCTGCGGCTCCTGCGCAAATTGGAGACCCACTTCGGTTCGTTGAAGGGGAAGCGCATCGCGGTCTGGGGGCTCGCGTTCAAACCGCGCACCGACGACATGCGGGAGGCGCCCGCCGTGCCGCTCATTCAGGGGCTGCTCGCCGCCGGCGCGTCCGTGCACGCCTACGATCCGGAAGCGATGAAGGTGGCGCGCGGTATCTTCGGCTCGACGATCAGCTACGCGGACAGCAGTTATGCCGCGCTCACCGGCGCCGACGCGCTGGCCATCGTGACCGAATGGAACGAGTTCCGCGAGCCCGACTACGCACGGATGCGGAAGCTGCTGCGCAACCCGGTCATCTTCGACGGCCGCAACCTCTACAATCCCGAACAGATGCGCGCGCACGGGTTCACGTACTACTCGATAGGGCGTTCATGAGCGCGGTCCTGGTCACCGGGGGCGCAGGCTACATCGGCAGTCACGCCGTGAAGGCGCTCCGCCAGCGCGGCCTCACCGCCATCGTCTACGACAACTTCACTCAAGGGCATCGCGAAGCGACGTCGCACGCCGACGCCGTCGTCGACGGCGACATCCACGACCATGCGCGGCTGCGCGAGACGCTGCGGACATACGACGTCGACGCGGTGATGCACTTTGCTGCGTGGCTGTCGGTGGGCGACTCGGTCAAGGATCCGGCGGGGTACTACGACAACAACGTCATCGGCGCGCTGAGGGTCCTCAACGCGATGGTCGCGGAAGGCGTCTCACGTTTCGTCTTCTCGTCGACGGCGGCGGTGTTCGGCAGCCCGATCGAGACGCCGATCAGCGAGACGCACGTCAAGCGGCCGATCAACGCGTACGGCGAGACCAAGCTGGCGATCGAGCGGGCGCTGCCGCATTACCAGCGCGCGTACGGGCTGCAGTCCATCGCGCTGCGCTACTTCAATGCCTCCGGCGCGGATCCCGACGGCGAGCTTGGCGAGGACCACGACCCGGAGATCCACCTCATCCCGCGCGCCATCGACGCGGCGCTCGGCCGGGGCTCTTTCGAGATTTACGGCGACGACTACGATACGCCGGACGGCACATGTCTCCGCGACTACATCCACGTCGCCGATCTCGCTTCCGCCCACGTCCTCGCGCTCGACGCGCTGCGCTCCGGCAGGCGCTCGACGCAGTACAACCTCGGAAACGGACGGCCGACCTCCGTCAAGGGTGTCGTCGACGCCGTCGAGCGCGTGACGGGGAAGCGCGTGCCGCTCACAGTCGGGCCGCGTCGCGAGGGCGATCCGGGCATCCTGTTCGCCTCGAGCGACAAGATCAAGCGCGAGCTCGGCTGGCAGCCGCATTTCGAGGCCATCGACACGATCGTCGAGACCGCGTGGCGGTGGCGGGCTGCGCACCCGCACGGCTATCGCGAGGTACACGCCTGATGTCCGGGCTCAAGGGTAAGCTGTCCGACCCGCTGCTGTCGGTCGTGATGCCTGTCTACAACGAGCGCGACACGATCGAGGAAATCATCCGGCGCGTGCTGGCAGTTCCGCTCCGCACCGAGTTGATCGTCGTCGACGACGCGTCGAAGGACGGGACGAGGGAGATCCTGGCGACGCTGGCTGAGGAGCTGAAGTTCAAGCTGATACTGAAGGACGCGAACGGCGGAAAGGGCGCCGCCCTGCGCCGCGGCTTCGCAGAGGTGACCGGCGACCTCGTCGTCATCCAGGATGCGGACCTGGAATATTCGCCGGAAGAGTATCCGGAGCTCATCGGCCTCATCTGCCAGGGACGCGCCGACGTCGTCTACGGGTCGCGGTTTCTCGGGCGTCACCGCGTGTTTCTCTTCACGCACTACGCCGGCAACCGGCTGCTGACGCTCGTGACCAACGTCCTCTACAACACCATGCTCACGGACATGGAGACGTGTTACAAGGTGATGCGGCGGGAGGTGCTCCAGTCGATGCGGCTGGAGTCCAACGGCTTCGGCATCGAGCCGGAGCTGACGGCGAAGATCTTCAAGCGCGGCTATCGGGTCTATGAAGTGCCGATTACGTATGACGGCCGCGGCTACGAGGAAGGCAAGAAGATTACATGGCGTGACGGGCTCGTAGCGCTCTGGGTGCTGCTGAAATACCGGTTCACCGAGTGAATCCACTCTCCCGCCTGTTCGGGTACGCGCGCCCCTATCGCGGGCGGCTGGCCGCGGCGCTCACGGCAATGCTCTTCTACGCCGCTGCGTCGGCTGCCGTCGCCTGGCTGATCAAGCCGCTCCTGGACGAAGTCCTCGCGCCGGACCTGGTACGATCGAAAGACACGCTGGCGACATGGTCGCTCCAGGTGCTCGCGGCCTACGCGCTCAAGGGGCTCGGCGCCTACGCTTCGACGTTTCTGATGACCGACATCGGCCAGCGGGTGGTGCGCGACCTCCGCGACCGTCTGTTCCGGCACATCCTCGACCAGTCCGCCGCGTTCTTCAGCCACTACTCGAGCGGATCGCTGATGTCGCGGATCACCAACGATGTCAATCAGGTGCAGCAGGCCGTTTCGGAAACGGTCGGGGATCTCACGCGCGAAGGGCTCTCGCTCATCGGATTTGCGGTGCTGCTGTTCTACATCGACTGGCGCCTGGCGCTGGTGGCGGTCACGGGCGCGCCGGTCGTGATGTATCCGCTGGTCCGGTTCGGCAAGCGGATCCGCAGCACGACGCGCCGCAGCCAGGAGGAGCTCGAGCACCTCTCGCACGTCACGGCCGAAGCCTTCACCGGCCACCGCATCGTCAAGGCGTTTGGGGCAGAGGGGCACGAGGAGAATCGCTTTCGCCGCGCGTCGCAGCGGCTGTATCGCACCAACCTGAAGGTCACGAGCGCCGTGGCCGTGCTGCCGCCGCTCATGGAGCTGCTCGGCGGCGGCGCCGTCGTCCTCTTGATGTGGTACGGCAGCCGCGAGATCGCCGCGGGAACGTTGACAACGGGGGAGTTTGCGGCGTTCATCGCGGCGGCGTTCATGATGTACGGCCCGGCGAAAAAATTGAGCCGGGTCAATGCCAGTCTCCAGCAGGCGATCGCCGCATCGGAACGGATCTTCCACATCCTCGACATCCATTCGGAAGTGAAGGAGCGTCCCGCGGCGATGCCGCTCCCCGATCTCGCGCACGGCATCGAGTTCCGCAACGTCAGCTTCGCCTACGCCGATGGCGCGGGGAAGCAGATCCTGCGTGACGTGTCGTTCAGCGTGCGCACCGGGCAGATGGTCGCGGTCGTCGGTCTGAGCGGCGCCGGCAAGACGACGCTCGTCAATCTCATTCCGCGGTTCTACGACGTGACCGGCGGAGCGATCCTGATTGACGGCATCGACATCCGCGACGTCACCTTGAAGTCACTGCGCGCGCAGATCGGCATGGTGACGCAGGAGACCGTGCTGTTCGACGACACGATCGCCGCGAACATCGCCTACGGCTCGCCGGGCGCGTCGCGCGCGGACGTCGAGACGGCCGCGTGTGCGGCGCACGCGCACGAGTTCATCACCGCGCTGCCGGCCAGGTACGACGCGCGCATCGGCGAGCGCGGCCAGAAGCTCTCCGGCGGCCAGCGGCAGCGCCTCGCGATCGCTCGTGCGCTGCTGAAGAACTCGCCGATCCTGATCCTGGACGAGGCGACGTCGTCACTCGACGCGCAGTCCGAGCAGCTCGTGCAGGGCGCGCTGCAGAACCTGATGCGCAATCGAACGTCGTTCGTCATCGCGCACCGTCTTTCGACCGTCCGTCGCGCCGACGCCATCGTCGTGCTGGAGCGCGGGCGCGTCGCGGAGATCGGGCGCCACGACGAGCTGCTCGCGCGGACGGGAAGCGTGTACGCGCGGCTCTACTCGATGCAGCTCGCCGGAGACAGGCGGCATTCGGAAGCAATCGTGAACGATGGGGTTGAATCTCGTACGTAGGGCGGAACTTCAGTTCCGCCAGGACCATTCATGATCAAGAGCATGACGGGCTTCGCGTCGCTCACGCGGGACGACGAGGGCTCGACGATTTCGGTGACGGCCCGTGCCGTCAATCATCGCTACCTCGACCTGCAGTTGCGCACGCCGCAGGCGCTGGGGGCGCTGGAGACGAAACTCCGCGGCATCGTCCAGCGGAAGGTGAGCCGCGGACGCATCGAGCTGTCCGTCAGCCTGCAGCTTCGCCGCGTGCCGTCGCTCGACGTCGAGTTGAACGACTCGTTTCTCGAGACGCTCGGTGCGGCGCTCGATCACGCGCGCGAGCGCGGCTACATCGCCGGACCGATGACCGCCGGCGACCTGTTGCGTTTCCCACAGGCGCTGACGATCCGCGAGCGTACGGAGGAGCAGACCAGCGCGAGCGATGACATCGCGGCGCGCGTCGAAGAAGCCGTATCCGCCGCGCTCGACGAGCTCGACGGGATGCGCGCGCGCGAGGGCACCTACCTTCGCACCGATCTCGATACGCGGCGTGCCGCTCTCGCCGACATGTTCGAGCGGCTGCACGCGGCCGCCGAATCGGGCCTGGCCGGCCTTCAGACACGCATCGCCGAGCGCGTGCGCGAGCTGCGCGCCGACACGCTCGCCGACGAAGCCACCGTCGCGCAGGAGATCGCGAAGTTCGCCGCGCGATCCGACATCACGGAGGAGGTCGTGCGGTTTCGCGGGCATCTGGACCACTGGCAGGCGCTGTCGGATTCGCCGGAGCCGTGCGGCCGCAAGCTCGATTTCCTGTTGCAGGAGATGAATCGCGAAGTCAACACCGCGGGCTCGAAGGCCGAAGGCCCGGCAGTCTCCGAAATCGTCGTCGCGCTCAAGGCGGAGCTCGAGAAGATGCGGGAGCAGGTCCAGAATGTCGAATGAGCCGGGATTCTGCGGCCCGAGCCGCCGCGGCCAGCTGTTCGTCGTCTCCGCGCCATCGGGCACGGGCAAGACGACCGTGGTCGAGCAGCTCGTCCGGATCCTTCCCGGCCTGCGAATGTCGCGTTCCTACACGTCGCGGGCCGCGCGTCCCGGTGAAGCGGATGGGGTGGACTATAATTTCATTACTCGCGCCCGCTTCGAGGAGATGGTGGCGGACGAGGAATTCCTCGAGTGGGCGGATGTGTTCGGCAACCTGTACGGGACCTGCGAGCGGGACACCGAGCGGGCGCTCGCGACGGGCTGCGATCTGGTGCTCGTCATCGACGTGCAGGGCGCGCGGCAGGTCCGCCAGCGCTGCCCCGACACGGTTGGCGTCTTCGTGATGCCGCCGGACTTCGCCACCCTCGAGCGGCGGCTGCGCGGCCGCAGCAAGGATCCCGAGGACGCGATTCAACGCCGGCTGCAGACGGCGCGTGGCGAGGTAGCCGCCGTCGCCGAATACGAATACGTGGTCGTGAACGACGAACTGGATGCCTGCGTGGATCGCCTCCGCGCCATAGTCCTGGCCGAGCGCGCGCGACTGCAGTCGATGCGACCCGCCGTCGAGCACATCGTCGAGTCATTCAGCCGAAAGGATTTGCGAGAGTGAACGAGAGACCTGTTACGTCGAACGCCTTTGAATTCGTCGTCGTGGCCGGCGCGCGCGCCAAGCAGTTGCTGCGCGGCTGCACTCCCAAAACTACCGGATCCGAGAAGCCGGCCCGTCTCGCGCAGAAGGAAGTGAAGGAAGGCAAGGTCGCGAAGATCTCAGCGGACGAATAGTCAATTCCCAAGGACCAAGGACCGACGGCCAAGTTTTTTGGTCTTTGGAGGTTGGCCCTTCGGAGTTGAATCCCCTTGGCCTTTGGAAGTTGGCCCTTGGGAGTTGAAGAATGGCACTCGTAGCATTAGGCGTGACCGGAGGGATCGGCGCCTACAAGGCGGTCGAAGTCGCCCGTGGGCTGCAGAAGCGCGGCCACGACGTCACGGCGATCATGACGCGCGCCGCGCGCCGGTTCGTCGGTGGGCTCACGTTCGAGGCGATTACCGGGCGCCGCGTCATCACGAGCCAGTTCGCCCGCGGCGCGAATGCCGACATCGAGCACATCGCGCTGGCGTCGAACGCGCAACTGCTGCTCGTCGCGCCGGCGACGGCCAACATCATCGGCAAGTTCGCGAACGGCATCGCCGACGACTTCCTGAGCTCGCTGTATCTCGCGACGAAGGCGCCCGTGCTGATGGCGGCGGCGATGAACACCAACATGCTCGAGCACGAAGCCGTGCGTCGGAACCTGGCGACCCTTGCGGCTCGCGGCGTGCGGTTCGTCGAGCCGGGCTCCGGATACCTCGCGTGCGGCTGGATCGGCAAGGGCCGTCTCGCCGAGCCTGACGTCATCGTCGAGGCGGCCGAGCGGATGCTGCAGCCGCGCGGCAGCCTGCTCGGAAAGCTGGTCGTCGTGTCGGCAGGGCCGACCTATGAAGACATCGATCCCGTGCGCTACATCGGCAATCGTTCGAGCGGGCGCATGGGATACGCCGTTGCCTCGGAGGCGGCACGGCGCGGCGCTCGAGTCGTCCTGGTCTCAGGGCCGACGCATCTGGATCCGCCGGAGGGCGTCGAGATCGTTCGGGTGCGAAGCGCGTCGCAGATGAGCGCCGCCGTTCAGGAGCATGCGCCGCACGCCGACATCGTCGTCATGGCAGCGGCGGTGGCCGATTACACGCCGGCGAACGGCGCGGCGGATGCCAAGATCGAGAAATCCGAGGGCCCGCTCGACGTGCGGCTGGTGCGGACGCCTGACATCCTGCGCGATCTCGGCCGCATGCGTGGAGCGGCGGCCAAGCCGGTGCTCGTCGGGTTCGCGGCAGAGAGCGGCGATCCGGGACGGCGCGGTCGCGAGAAGCGCGAGCGCAAGCGGATCGACCTCATCGTCGCCAACGACATCTCGCGTCCTGATGCCGGATTCGACTCCGAGATGAACGAAGCGGTGATCATCGGAGCCGACGGCGAGGAGCAGTTCGAGCTTGGCCCCAAGTCCGCGCTTGCGGCGGTGATTCTCGACCGCGCGGAACATCTGCTGGAACGCGTCCTTGGATAAGTCGCAGCTCTCCGAACATCTCCGGTTCTACCAGGAGCTCGGCGTGACCGGCGTCAACCACGACGCGCGATGGCGCGAGCGCGCGGGACTCGGGGATCGGGACTCGGGACTCGATGAGAACGCGGAGGCAGCGGAGGAGCGCGAAGCGCTCGCGCTCATCCGCGACGACATCGGCGACTGCACCCGCTGCAAGCTTCACACGCTCGGACGCAGGCAGATCGTCTTCGGCGTCGGCAATCCGGATGCGGAGCTGATGTTCGTCGGCGAGGCGCCGGGCGCGGACGAGGACATTCAGGGTATCCCGTTCGTCGGTCGCGCCGGCCAGCTCCTCACGAAGATGATCGAGGCGATGGGCTTCCGTCGCGACGACGTCTACATCGCGAACGTGATCAAGTGCCGTCCGCCCGACAACCGTAATCCAGAGCCGGACGAAGTCGACGTCTGCGAGCAGTTTCTCTTCCGGCAGATCGCGTCGATTCAGCCGAAGGTGATCGTCGCGCTCGGGTCGTTTGCCGCGAAAGCGTTGCTCAAGACGCAGACGCCGATCTCCCGGCTGCGCGGGCGTGTCTACGAGTACCACGGCGCGAAGCTGGTGCCGACCTTCCATCCCTCGTACCTGCTGCGCACGCCCGGGCAGAAGCGCGAGGCGTGGGAAGACCTCAAAGTGGCGCTCGGGCTGCTCGGACGCCAGCCGCCGGCGCGCGGCGCCCAGGCCTCCGCCGAATAGGCGCCGCATGCGCCTCGTCCGCGTCGCAGTCCCCGTTCCGTCGCTCGGGCCGCTCACCTACGGTATTCCGCCCGAACTTCCCGAACCGCCAACTGGCGCACGTGTCCTTGTCCCGCTCGGCAATCGCGTCCTGACGGGTGTCGTGCTCGGCCCGGACGACGGAGAGCAGGAGGATGTCAAGACCGTCATCGACGTCCTCGACGGCGAGCCCTTCCTCCCCTCGGACATCCTCCAACTGTGTGAATGGGTCGCGGAGTACTACGCCTGCGGCATCGGCGAGGCGACGACGACGGCGATGCCGCCGAGGACGACGATCGAGAGCGAGCGGTACGCGCAGATCACCGAGGCGGG
This sequence comes from Vicinamibacterales bacterium, assembly GCA_048594885.1. Lineage (GTDB taxonomy): Bacteria > Acidobacteriota > Vicinamibacteria > Vicinamibacterales > 2-12-FULL-66-21 > JBMDXB01. The sequence continues at coordinate 31,864 of JBMDXB010000104.1, read as the reverse complement.
GCAGGGCCGGATGCTGACCGAACGTGGGGTGCGTCGCGAGCTGCTGGAATTGCTCGGTGAAGGGAAGCCCGTCCGGTTCGACGCGCTCGCGGTTCGCGGCAGGGGGGCTGGCGTGGCGCTTGCTGCGCTCGAGCGCGACGGTCTCGTCACGGTCACGAGGCCGCTGAAGGGCAAGGCGTCGGCCTATCGAACGGTGCGGATCGCCGCGCTGACCGCACAGGGACACGACGTCGCATCGAACGGCGAAGCCGCTGCAGTCCTGCGGCTCGGCGAGCGGCAGCGCGAGGCGCTGGAACTTCTCGCCGGCAGTCCTGCAGGCATCGAGACATCCGAGTTGGTCGAGCGTGGCATCGGGTCGGCGAGCCTGACGCGCCTCCAGTCGCTCGGCCTCGTCGTCATCTCATCGCGGCGCGTTGAGCGGGATCCGTTCCCCGTGCACAGCGGCGCTCGCACCGCGAGACCGGCCGTGACGCTCACTCGCGAACAGGACTCCGCGCTGCACAAGCTGATCGTACTCGCGGCGCAGGACACTTTCGCGGCCGTGCTGCTGCACGGCGTCACAGGCAGCGGCAAGACTGAGCTCTATCTCCGGCTCGCCGACGAAGTTCGGCAGCGCGGGCGCGGCGTGCTCCTGCTCGTGCCGGAGATCGCGCTGACGCCGGCAGCCGCCGCGATCTTCCGCAGCGCATTCGGCGAGCGCGTCGCCATCCAGCACAGCGGCCTCTCGGACGGCGAGCGGCACGATCAGTGGCAACGCATCCGCCGCGGCGACGTCGACGTCGTCGTCGGCACGCGCTCGGCGGTGTTTGCGCCGGTGCATTCGCTTGGCCTGATCGTGGTCGACGAGGAGCACGACGGCTCCTACAAGCAGGAGGAAGGCCCGCGGTATCACGGCCGCGACGTGGCGGTGATGCGCGGACGCATGGCGGGCGCACTGGTGGTGCTTGGATCGGCGACGCCGTCGATGGAGAGCTTTCACAACGCACGCACGGGACGCTACTCGCTCATCACGCTGGAAAGGCGCGTCCTCGATCGCCCGCTGGCCAACGTCCGCATCGTCAACATGCGCCACGAGTATGCCGCCGCGGGACCGGACGTCGTCCTCAGCGGCGCGCTCTCAGACGCGCTCGGCGAACGACTGGAGCGGCGCGAGCAGGCAATCGTGCTGCTGAACCGCCGCGGGTTCGCGACGTCCGTGTTCTGCCGGGAGTGCGCGTCGACGCTCGAGTGTCCGAACTGCAGCGTGTCGCTGACCGTTCATCGCGCGGCGCGTCGCGCCCGCTGCCACTACTGCAACTACTCGACGCCGTTGCCGAAGACCTGCGCGAAGTGCGCGGGCCCGTTTCTCGAGCAGCTCGGCTTCGGCACCGAGCGCGTCGAAGCGGACATCGTCGAGAAGTTCCCGCAGACGCGCGTCGCGCGCGTCGATCGCGACACGGTTCGCAGGCGCGGCGCGATCAACGCGCTGCTGGCGCGGTTCGCGGCGGGAGAGATCGACGTCCTCGTCGGCACGCAGATGATCGCGAAGGGCCACGATTTTCCGCGCGTGTCGCTCGTCGGCGTGATCTCGGCGGATGTCGGTCTTGGGCATGCCGACTTCCGCGCGGCCGAGCGGACCTTCCAGCTGCTGACACAGGTCGCAGGACGAGCAGGACGAGGAGACATCCCGGGCGAGGCCATCGTCCAGACGCTGTATCCGGAGCACTACAGCATCCGCCACGCGTGCCGCCAGGACTACGGCGCGTTCTTCGAGGAGGAGATCACGTTCCGCCGCGCGATGCGCTATCCGCCGGCGGTTGCGCTGATCAACGCCGTCGTCAGGGCGAGATCCGCCGGCGCGGCGATGGAAGACGCGGGTGAGATCGTGAGGGCGTTGCGCGGAGAGACCGTTGCCGGGTTCAGGCCGCCGTATCGCGTGCTCGGCCCGGCGCCGGCGCCGTTGAGCCGGCTGAAGGGCGAGCACCGCGCACAGTTCTTCGTCAAGGGGACGCACCGCATGACGATGCGGCAGGCGCTCTTGACCGCACTCGATGCACGTCCCGGCATCAAACGTCGCACCATCGTCGACATCGATCCAATGAGCGTGTTGTAGCTGGACCTGGCGGAACTGAAGTTCCGCCTTACGGCTACCGTAGGGCCGAACTTCAGTTCGGCCCCACTGCTCCCCGCCTACGGATTCCGCAGCAGGTCAATCGGCTCGATCGGGACAGGTGTGAAGCAGATCGCGAGGATGACGAGCGCCGCGAGCGCTACGAGATTCCGGCCCGGCGCGAGCGGCTCGTACTCGTAGATGACGCGCGGGTGCCGCGGGCCGAGCAGGAAAAGCATCAACACCATCATCGCCGACATGAACATCCAGCTCGACGACACGAATGTCATGCCGACCGCGCCCAGCACGGTCACGAGGGAGATGGGGGTCGACAGTCGGCCCAGCGTCGCGTAGGTGATGTGACCGCCATCGAGCTGCCCGAACGGCAGCAGGTTCAGCGCGGTTGCCAGCATGCCGAACCACGCGGCGAAGACCATCGGATGCATGCTGATCGTGTGGCCGCTCGGCAGGTCGCCGAACATCAGCGACACGCCCCACTGAAAGAGCAGCGGCTCGCCGAGCTCGATGAGATTCGCCGTCTCCGTCGGCGCCGGCACGATCGTCGACAGGCTGAGTCCGATCAGGAGGGCTGGGACGAGCACGATGAAGCCGGCCAGCGGACCGGCGACTCCGATGTCGAACAGCGCCGTGCGCGTCGGAAAGGCCTCGCGAATCTTGATGACCGCGCCGAGCGTGCCCGTCAGCGGAATAGGCGCGGGGAGGAAATAGGGCAGCGTCGCGTCGACGTCGTACCGGCGGCACAGGAGGTAGTGCCCCATCTCGTGCGCCCCCAGGATGGCCAGCAGCGTGCCGCTGTACCAGAGGCCGTTGACGAGCAACTCCCACGAGAAGATCAACTCCGCGCCGCGGAACGCGTCGACGAACGAGTGATAATGTTGGGCGCCGACCAGCGTCGTCGTCGCGAGCGTCGCGAGGAACAGGACGGCGTGCAACCAGAGGCGGCTGACGAACTTACGGCGTCGCGTGGGAACGAAGATCGACGGTTCGAGCGTCTCGGAAGTAAAAGGGGGCTCCGGAAAGCCCGAGCCGCCGGAGGGAAACGACATTACCCTCCGATATTCTGCAAATCCTTGCCCGGCTTGAAGCGGATGGTGCGGCCGGGCGGAATGCGGACTTCCTTGCCGGTGCGCGGGTTCCGGCCGATGCCACGCTTCCTCGGCTTCACCTGGAACACGCCGAAGCCGCGCAGTTCGATTCGCTCTCCGCGCTGCATCGAAAGCCGCATCGCGTCGAACACAGCGTCCACCGCCACCTCGGCCTTCACCTTGGTGATGTCGGCGATCTTGGACACCTCGTTGACGATGTCAACTTTGATCATGCTTAGGCGCTCCTAGGAAGTTGTAACTACTATAAATAGTGTAACTTACGCTGTCAAGCCTATTGCTAACTGACATTTTGCATGCCCCTGAAACGGCCTGGATCCGCTCCCACCGTCGTGCTTGTTGGCCGTCCCAACGTCGGGAAGTCGACGCTGTTCAACCGCATCACGAACACGCGCCGCTCCATCGTCACGCCCGTTGCCGGCACTACCCGCGACACCATTGCTCAGCCGGCTGAATGGGGCGGATCGACATTCCAGCTCGTCGATACTGGCGGGCTGTTTGGCGCGAGCGAGGATCCGCTGCACGAACTGGTGGTCGAGCATGGTCGAAAAGCCATTGCTGAGGCGGACGTCCTCGTCTTCCTGGTTGACGGGCGCGAGGGGCTCGTTTCCGGTGACCAGGAAATTGCCGCCGCTCTGCGGACTGTGGACGCACCCGTGCTGCTCGCCGTCAACAAGACGGACGACAAGCGCGCGCGCGGCCGGGCGCTGGAGTTCTATGAGCTCGGGTTCGAGCCGGTCGTCGAGATCGCGGCGGAGCACGGCGAAGGGATCGGCGATCTGCTCGACGAGATCGTCCGGCGGCTGCCAACGAAGCGCGACGCCGGCACATCGGTCGACACGCCGGAAGAGACCGCCGTCGCGATTGTCGGCCGTCCAAACGTCGGCAAGTCGTCGCTGCTGAACCGGCTGCTCCGTGAAGAGCGCGCCATCGTCAGCGACATGCCCGGCACGACGCGTGACACCGTGGATGCCGTCCTCAAGTGGCACCGCCGCACGTTCCGCATCGTCGACACGGCGGGCATCCGCCGGCCGGGACGCGTCGCGCGCAGCGGGCAGGTCGAGTCGGTATCGGTCGTCCTCGCCCGCCGCGCGATCGAAAAAGCGGACGTCGCCGTGCTGGTGATCGACTCAAGTGAGGGAGCGACGGACCAGGATGCCGCGATCGCGGGCGAGGCGGACAAGGCCGGCTGCGGCATCCTCATTGCGGCAAACAAGTGGGACCTGATGAAAGGACGTGGGGCCGACTTCTCGAAGACATTCGACGACGAACTTCGCCGGCAGCTGAAGTTCCTCGACTACGCGCCTGTTCTGCACATCTCCGCGCTGACCGGCGAGCGCGCTCCGAAAGTGCTGCAGACGATCGACAAGGTTGCCGAGGCGCGGATGCGAAGGATTCCCACCGGTGAGTTGAATCGCTTCGTCCAGCGGATCACTGCCGAACACCCCCCCGCAAGCCCCGGCCGGCGCGAAGTGCGCGTCCTCTACGCCACACAGAAGGGCGTCGCGCCGCCAACGTTCATCTTCTTCACCAACGTCGCGACGGAGTTTCACTTCTCCTACGAGCGGTACCTCGTGAACCGGCTGCGCGAAGAGTTCGATCTGGCTGGGACGCCGATCAGGATTCAGGTCAGACGGCGCGCTCGATAGGGTGATCGCTGTCAAGGGCCAACCGCCAAAGGACCAAAGGCCAACTAAGAAGAACTTCCAAAGACCAAGGGCCAAAGACCAACGGCTAAGGCATGTGGTGCGCGCCATGCATCTGTATGAAGTACTCAGATTGGCAGTACCCCGAAAAGCCCTACGATCTCCGCGAAAGGTTATTCGTCTTTGCCTGCATGATCGTCAAGGTGGTGCAGTTCCTTCACACTCGCGGGAAGATCGCAATCGCACTTTCTGAGCAGGTTCTGAAAAGCGGAACATCGGCAGGGGCAAATTACGAGGAGGCGGACGACGGCTCCAGTCCGAAGGACAGGCTCGCAAAGCGCCAAATTGTGCTGCGAGAGCTCAAGGAAACGCGATTCCGGCTTCGCGTCCTGCGACACGCCGGTTTACTGACCGCGGCGCAGGATCCCGTGCTCACGGAATCAGAGGAGCTCATCAGGATCGTCGCGACGGTGATCCGTAACTCCGAAAACAGCCAGGGATGACTCGTCCTTCTTGGCAGTTAACTCCTTGGCAGTTGGCCCTTGGCAGTTGGCCCTTGGCAGTTGGTCCTTGGCAGTTGGTCCTTGGGAGTTGGCCCTTGGGAGTTGGCCCTTGGGAGTTGGCCCTTGGCAGTTGGCCCTTGGCAGTTGGCCCTTGGCAGTTGGCCCTCGGGAGTTGGCCCTTGGGAGTTGGCCCTTGGCCTTTCGTCCTGTATTGGCCTTTGGTCTTTGGTCTTTGGAAGTTCCCTTTGGCTTGGCCCTTGGCCTTTGGTCCTTGGAAGTTGACGGGGCCTCAGCCCGTCAGCAGCCGTCGGAAGAGTCCCTCGCCTGTCCTGGAAATATGGAACGCGTACGCAGCGAGCGCCGCGACGATGAGCATGGCGAGGGCGGAGACGCCGGCGTGGGGACGCGTCAGGTCGAGCGTCAACGGCACCGCGTTCAGCATCTGCGCCGCGAACATCGCGCTGGCGAATGCGAGCAGGCCGTAGCGCACGAAAACGACGACCGTCACGATGCCGAGCGCGACGGCGAGCACCCACACCCAGACCGCGCCGGTACCGATGGCCGCGAGAATCAGGCCGCAGACGAACAGCAGGGCGAGCGTTGCGGCAATCCACTGCCGCCGGACCAGCGCGAGCAGGACGACGTAGAAGAAGGCGCCGAGCATGGCGGTCTGGAGCGCGCCGGGAACGGTTCTGAACATGTCGGAAATCGCGAACCGCGCGCCGACGAAGTACGCCATGTCGGAGAGCTGCGGCGGATCGGGCGGCGCGCCGGTCAGCGCCGGAATGAACGAGCCGAGCGCTGGCACCAGTACGAACGTGACGCCCGTTGCGACGCCGATGAGGAGGTCGCGGCCGACGCGCGGATCCTTCCAGTGGCCGACGAGCAGCCGTGTCCAGCCAATCAGCATATCGGGCGCAAGTCGGCGGACGAATGGCTCCAGCGCCAGGTAGAAGATCCACGCGAGGCCCACATTCAGCAGCGAGAACGCGACGGCGGTGAAGAAGCTGTCGGTCTGCTCGTTCGGATCGAAGGAATGGCGCGCGCCGATCAGCCACGACGCGAGCCAGATCACGAGCAGGAACAGCCCGATGCGGTTCGCGCCGCGCCGGTCCGCGCGGCCCGCCCTCACGTTGATGCGGACGAGAAGGATCGCGCCCGCGATCAACAGCCAGATGACGACGGTCGCGACCGCGTCGGCCGCACGCTGCACGCCAGTCTCCGTCTCCGGATCTTCCATTCGCGCCGGGCGCGTCCATGGGCCGACCACCTTGAACGCAATCGGACGGCCGCGATACGACGCCGCTTCCACGCGGAGCTTGATAGTCGCGCGTTGAGGCATCGGCCCTTCCCACGCGACGCGCTCGTCCGCGTACGTGCGCGGTGTCCACTGTGGCGCGGCCGGGGAGAACTGCGCGACGTTCAGGCCCGCGGCCTGAAACATCGGCCCCCAATCGAAGAGCGCGGCTGGCGCAGCCGACCTGTCGAGCTGCGGCGGCATCGACGCGAATTCGACGAGGCGCCCGCGATCGTCGACGACGACGGTGATCATGCCCGACGCGCCGAGCGGCGGATCTTCGCGCTGCGGCATCCACTCGGGTGACCATGGGCTCAGCGGGCGCGGGCTCGTGCGGTACCAGAAGTCCAGCAGCGGCGCCGTGCCGTCGCCAATCGCGTCCCATCTCGTGACGGAGGTGTCGTTCTGCTCGATCCAGCGCAGATACTCACCGTTGACATCGACGCCACGCGCGGTGTCGTGCGGCGTCTCCGTGTAGCCTGCCAGCGCGATCACCTCGCGGGCCTTCTCTTCGAGGACGTCGGCAGTCTTCGGAAAGATCACGCGGTTGACGAGCAGCGTGCGGCCTGCGAGAAGGGAAACGGCCAGAACTCCGACGAGCGCGATCGACAGGAGCGCGATGCCGGCGCGCCGCCCGAGCGCGCCTTCTTCGCCCGCCGCGGCGACCATCTCCGGCGATGGAGTCTCGCCTGCCGCGAGCGCCGCCGCCAGCGGGTCGCCTCCGGGCAGTGACGCTGACACGCTCAGCGCGGAGGACGGCCGCTGCGCCGGATCGACTTTCAGGCAGCGCTGGATCGTCCGCTCGATGTCCGGATCGAGATCGCGGACGATTTCGCTCGGCGGCGTGATGCCGGACTGCTCGCGCTTGTGGATCAGCTCGGCGAGGTTGCGACCCTCGAGCGCGCGCTGGCCGGTGAAGATCTCGTAGAGGACGAGGCCGAGCGAGTAGATGTCGCTGCGCGGCGTGACCTCGCCGCCCGCCAACTGTTCCGGCGCCATGTACGCGGGCGTCCCGGCGCGCAGCGCCTCGCCGGCCAGTCCGGCCAGGCCGAAGTCGGTGATGCGCGCCTTTCCTGTCCCGTCGACCATGACGTTGGCCGGCTTGAAGTCCCGATGCACGACGCCGCGTTCGTGCGCCGCGGCAAGCCCGGCACAGATTTGCCGCGCCAGCTCGAGACCTCGATCCTGCGGATAGCGACCGATGCGGCGGAGCAGCGACGAGAGATCCTCGCCGTCGACGTACTCCATCGACAGGAACGTGTGGCCGTCGACTTCGTCGATGTCGTAGACGCGGCAGACGTTCGGATGCGACACCTGACGCGCCATCCGCACTTCGGTGTGAAGCTGCGTCAGGAGTGCGGGGTCGCGATCGACGTCCGGTGGCAGGAACTTCAGCGCGACGGGCTGTCCCAGCTTGAGATCGTCGGCACGGTAAACCTCGCCCATGCCGCCGCGGCCGAGCCGTCCGACGATCCGGTACCGGCCGCCGAGCAGGGTGCCCGGTGGAAAGCGGCCATGGTCGATGGCGCCAGAGCTCGAGAGCCATCCCGTCGACGAACTCGGCGTCTCCACCCGCGTCGCCGCATCGTCAACGGGGAGCGACCCGCCGAGCCGGGTGAGATCGTCGGTGGACACCGCGCGCAGTGTAAACACAATCGGGCGCTTACTCAATTACTGGATTGCTCAATTACCCGAGTGCTCAGTTATACTTACCGCTGCGTCCCTGATGGTCCGGTGTGAACACGCCTGAGATTCCCAACCGGTCAGTCTTTCGCCAGCCTGAGGTCTGCGAGATCGCTCAGGTGCAGCCGTACGTGCTGCGGTCGTGGGAGGCGGAGTTTCCGGACCTGGGCGTGTCGAGGACGGCGGGAGGCCCGCGCGTCTACCGGCGTGCGGATCTCGAGCGCGTGCTTCGGCTGAAGCATCTGCTGTTCGTCGAAGGGCTGACGCTCGCGGGCGCGCGGCGCAAACTGCTCGAGGAGCAGCCCGTCGCCGACGCTGACGCGACGCCGCTCGACGACCTGCTCGGCGCCGACGCGCGCGAGCGCATCCTGCGCGTCAAGCAGGGGCTGCGCGACATCGCGTCGATGCTGGCGAAGTCGCCGCGCAACGGTAACGGCGCCGAGCCACAGGGCCTGTTCGACCTCGCATCGCCTCTGCCGAAGCCGCGCCCACGCGCGACGAAGGCGGCGGCGAAGGGCAAGACCAAGACGAAGAAGCGTTCGTAGCAGGACGGCACGTAGGGCGGAACTTCAGTTCCGCCACCGAACACCGGGCAGTTTTCGGGATGTAGCGCAGCCTGGTAGCGCACCTGACTGGGGGTCAGGGGGTCGTGGGTTCGAATCCCGCCATCCCGACCAATTTCTAGAAACGGGGTAACACCGGGGTAACGCGGCGCGCGAGATTGCCGCTCGTGACACGCCGAACGCCAACGCCCCGCTTTCTATCATCGAGCGCCAGCCGCGCGCCACGCCGCGCCCGAGTCACCTTACCGGCTGTCGAAGCCGGAGCCCGACTTGGACGCCGAGCAAATAGGCCGCCTCACGTGCGTGCATGTACGATCGTACGTCGAGCTCATCATCGTCTTTCGCAGGCCCCGCCGCGCGTTCCTCTGCGACCGCGAGCGCGCGCTCGACGGCTTCGAAGTCTAAACAGACTTCATCCGCCTGCACGAACGAACCCTGCTCCAAAGCCAGGACCGATCCAGTAATGGCGCCAAACAGCCGATCGACCATCTGCTCGGCCAGTTTTCGGGGATCTACTTTGGTTTTGACGGTTTCGGTTGTCGCGGGCATGCTAGCCTCCGACTGAAAGGGGAGGCCCGGTGGGGTAGGCTGTAGAATGTCGGACAGCCGCTCCGCCCGGGGGTTCTCTGGGTCAAGTCGCTATCGCACGGCGCGTTCCGTCTCGAGCAGCCGGTCAACGAGCTCCTCCACGATGTCGGCGGCGTACGGGCTCTGCTGCTGCAAGCATCGCACTTTCGCGGTCAGCGCGATCGGCTTTGACGGCCACGAGGAGCTGCATTGCAGCATCTTTAACGGCAGTCGCGAAAGCCTCTCGTGCCTTGAGGTGGTGTTGGAGTAAACGAGCCGTAGCTGGGTCAACGGCGCCTCCTGATGAAGTGGGGGTTCTCCGAGTGGACGGTGAGCCGTCGTCGGGTGCGTCCAACATCCGGCGGCGGCGCTTTCGTATGGGGAGACACTACGCCCGCGCCGCCGCGATGTCAAATCAGGCGACGGCGCGAGCTGCGTCTGCTCGCGCCGTCGCCGCGCGCCCGTCAGCGCAGGGCGTGGCCGCACGCTCGCAGACGAACACGTACCTCTACGCGGATGCTGGGACGTGCGTGCCCCTGAAACCTACTGCACCTCAAACGCGATCTGACCAACAAGGCTCGTGTTATCGCCGGTCGTGAGCGTCCAGTTCGCGTCCTGCGGTTTGCGCAGGCTGATCGTGCTGCCGCCGGCGGTCACGCGCGCGTAGCCGATTCCCGTCGGCGGGCGTGCTTTATGCGGCGCCGCCGCAATCTGCAGACTGACGAGACGACGCGCAGCCGCGGCGTCCCGACGCTGCAGCCAGGGAGGGGCCGCGAGACGGCCCGTGGTGTATTCGATGAGCGGACCCGGCACGCCGGCCCCCCAGAGCGCCGACGTTCCGCGCGGACAGAGAATCGCGCCCTCTCGGAACGTCCGCGGCGCACGCGTGACGACGTCGAGCGTCACGAGTCCTAACACCGGCACGCCGGCCTCGACGCCGGCGATCGCCAGCCCGAGCACCGGACCGTTCTCGGCAAAGTAGAACATCGGCGGCGGGAGCTTTGCGACGTGCCGCCGGACGGCGGCGGCCTCCGCGCGCGCCGCCGTCACCGCATCGACCAGCGTGCGCGCCGATACCAGCGCGCGATCGAAACGCGTGAACACGTCGGAGTCGTTCGTCTCGCCCTGATACCCGCCCAGCAGATACCACCACCGCCCCACTCGACGAATCTTACAGACTGGTTCGCCTGGCGCTTCGCGGCCGGAGGTGTCGTACTGCTGCACGGCCTCGTCGGCCGCGAGCACGATTCACGTGTCGTTCCTGATGGCGACAACGGCGGTCGCCTCCAGGAGCGCGCTGCACGCCACAACCAACGCGGCCGCGGTCAGACGTCGCATCACATTTCCTCTGACGTCGCTGTGCCGCCCGTCACCGTCGGCTGGAGTTCGTTCAGCGAGCTCGCCATCGAAGCGAGCACACGCCGCGCGTTCTCTTTCTGCGCCGCTGACAGCCGGTTCTCGAGCAGCACCGTCGCCAGCGCGATCGGCACGACGTCGAGCCGGCCGCCGAAGATGTCGGCGAGCGCGCCGCCGGAAACGATCTCGCGGCCGTCGTGCTCGAACTCGCCGGGCACGATCAACAAGAAGGCGTCCAGCGCTTCACGCAGCCAGGTCGCCGCCTGGCGCTGACGTGCGTCGTACGCCGCGGCCTCTTCGTCCGCGCGGCGCGGGACCTGCCGCTGTTCGTAGCTGCGAACGAACGTCTCGAATTCCGCGCTCGTCATCCGCTTCACGCGCACCGCAATCTCGACGCCGTCGATCGTGAGCGTCGCCGGGAACATTGACTGCGTTCGTATCTTCGCCGGCGCGCGAAACGCCGGCCGCGGCGCGACGGTCTCTGCCGATTCATCAGTCACGGTCAAACCTCAATCGCAAAGAAAGCCGCGTGCGCGGCGCCGGGGTAAGGTCAAGCCCCAACGCCGCCGCTGACGGTGGGGCGCGGCACTCCCACTTCGTTCGCCTCGCGCGAGCAAAACGCCGCGAACGAATCCAAAAACCTCTCCCTCAAGACAGGCGCGCCGCCGTCAACCGCGCGCGCTCTTCGAGGATCGCTGTCGGCAACCCGGCTGCCACTAGGGCATGGTCGGCTACGTGCGCGAGCTCGTGGAGCGCGGTGCGATGGATCTCCTCGGAGGTACGATCGCTGCGCAGCGACAGCACGATCCGACCGTCGCGCAAGAAGAACGTCGAACCAACCGCGTCGGCCGCCATCGCGGGGTCATCCCACCGCAGATCGAACTGCGGCAGCAGCGCGACTGGTAATCGAGAGCCGTACTGGCCGAGCGCGAGGAACTTTTCGAGCGCCTGGCGCACGGCCGCCCATTTTTCCGCGGCAACCTGTGGCTCGCGTGGCGCATCGACGAGGCGCGCCGCCGGCGGCCGCGACGGCATACACGAGCGCTGCGCGAACTGGAGGCGTCGGCAGCGATCGGCGTCGGCCTGGTCATGCGCCGCCTCGACGACGCACGGCACGAGTGACACCGCGCCCCGGATCTTCGCGCCGGCGTCGGACGGCATCGGCACCAGGCTCACTTCATACGGCTCCCAGTCGACGGCTGTGCGCGTCGGGACCTCGGCGTTTTTGCCCCGCTGCTCGATAAACTTGTGGACGTGGTAGCCGACCGAGACGCTCGAGATGATGCGATCGCGCACGTCCTGGTAGATCGGCTCCACGTCCTGCCGGCGACTGAAGCGCACGAGGGCAACGCCCTGACCGTTGTCCATACGCGCGTGCTCGACGACACCAAGCACGCGGGTCACCGAGTAGGCTGAATGAGCATCCAGGACCGGCGCGCCGGCATTCAGGCGCTCAAGCCGCACGTGCTCCGGTTTCATCGAGAGCACTTCGCGGTAGCTCACGCCCCATCCATCGGTGCGCAGGACCGGGGCGCCCGTAGAGAACACGAGCGTCGCCGTTCGTCGCGCGGCATCGTCGCCGGCGATCGCCGCACGCACGCACGACGGTCCGCTAAACATCGTCCGCATCACAACCTCCCCATTAAAATCGCCATCCGCGCGGCACGTGGCCGCGCGCGCGCGATCGCGTTTCCCAGTCGCCGGCCGACGGAGCGTCCATCGGCTCATCGCGGACGACGCGGACGACTTCGTCGGGCCTCAGATCGCGAATCCACAGCGAAGGGACCTCGCTACGCCGGACGAACGCCGGACTCGCGTCCGCGTCATGCGCGCGCCGCGCGCGTCCGATGAGCCGTGCGGTAGCGGCCAGGAGCTGCACGAGCCCCATGCGACTCACGCCCGCGCTCCAGCAGCACCGCGCCGCCGCGCCAGGACTGCGATCTGCGCGTCGAGCGCCGCGCGCTTTCGCAGCAACGTTTGCTCAAGGTCTCCGGCCGCGACGAGCGGCTCGACAACATCATCGCGGATGGCAATGACGCCTCCAGGATTGGCGGCTCGGAGTTCGTCTTCGACCGTGCGACCAGTCGAGCAGCGCAGCCCTCGCGCGCGGTTCCACACCGCGTACGAGATGCGCGTGATCGCGTCCCAACGGTCACCGTCGCCAAGGTCGTCGGCGATCGCCTCCACCGCGACGGCCGTGAGCACGCGACGGGCATCCGGTTCCACGTTCCAAAGCTTCCGCTCGCACCCTAGCAGATCGCGAATTTCAAACGACGTTGTTGCGGATTCAGTCTTCATCGCTCGCTCTCCTTCTCCGTTTCGTCTGTGGTTCTGCAGACGTCTGCACTCCGACCGACTTCGCCGCTCGTCGCCGCGCGCGGCGCGGCCAGGGCGGCAACGCGGCGCCGCGGAGACCGGCCGCGTACGCCTGGCGTATTCGCGCGAGCGCCACGGCTTCGCCCCGTTCTCGTCGTGTTCGTTTCATCGCGCCGTCTCCGTCGCCGCCGGCGCGCCGGCCTCTTCGCGCCGCATCACCTCGGCCGTCGCCGTCAGCGCCTCGCGCAGCACGGCGTCCAGGCGCGAATACACGCGTGCTGCGTCCGGTTCGGCCGCGAGCTCCGCGGCGTTGCGCGCCGGCACGTTCTGAATGTTCTCGCGGATGGCGCGCGCGAACGCGAACGCCTGCCGGTCCGCCGCCGCGAGCTCGATCAGTCGCCCCTCGGCCTGGTCGTTGGCGATTCGCAGCTTGCGCGCGCGCTCGAGCATCGCGAGTCGCGTCGCGTCGACGAGCGTGACGTCCGCCGGTCCCGCGCTGCGGCCATGCGGAACCGGATCGGCGACGACGGCCGGCGCTTCGTCAGCGGCGGCGCGACGCCGCACGCGGAGCTTGCGACCGGACGCCTCCCACTCGGCGATTGCGCGCTCGACGTTCTGCACGCGCGGGCGGCCGTGCGCGTCAAGACCAACGGCGGCGGCGGTGAACACACCGCGCGCGCGGGCCTTGATGATCGCCGAAGGAACAACGCCGATGAGGCGCGCGAACCGCCGCAACGAGATTCCCCCGGCGTTCCCTGATTCCATCACCCTGATCCCTTTCACTGCTCCCAACGTATTCACGCCTCGAACATGCGAGGAACCGCGGCCCGCTCACCCGCTTTTCGAGAAGCCTGACTAGGACCCATGCCAGCCCCCCTTCACGCGACCCGTGGCACACGGGGACGCATCCCGCCGCGCCGACCGTTACGCCGACTAGCCTCAGCCCTCGACCACATACCAATAGCCTCAAGCTCGCGCTTTTAGAGAACGGGCCTCGCTCAACAGAGACAGCATCGCACTCGACGCACTGGCGCCGACGCAGCACGCTTCTATCGCGCCTGGTCCGAATCACCCTGCTATCGCCGCCGCAGCACGGACACACATCCGCGAGCTTCATTCACTCCCCCCGGCCACGCGGCGCGGCGGTTTCGTGGGAGAAATCGTGTGCATGCGCCCAGTGTGAGGCGCACGTGCACGCGGCGGGAACTGCCAAAATAGCGAGCCCGCTATTTTGGCAGGGGGGCATAGATGTATTCGGCCTGCTCGAAGAGGGCGCGGGCGATGCCCGCCTGAATATTCGAACGGCCGCTATCGCCGCCGCAGCACGGACACACATCCGCGAGCTTCATTCACTCCCCCCGGCCAGGACGAGCAGCGGCTTGCGGCGCCGCAGCCGGCCGTGGCAGGTCGGCCGACATCGCTGCTGCCGACTACTTGCGCACGCGACGAAAGACGCGCCGCACGGACACGTGCGTGACTCGACGGCAATCAGCACCGAGCCGAGGTCAAGCCAACGCCGACCGTGACGGGTTGTGACGGGTTTAGGGGTCGTTTTTGGTTTTCTCGCGAAACGCATTTTCATAGAGAAAAACCTTGAAATAGCCAAAAACCCGTCATTCATTGGGAAAAACCCGTCACATGGTCACGTCGCGACACCCCAAAATAGACCCATCCGGCGCGTGTTTTTGATCGCCGTAAACGCTCGCTCATCTTGCGGCCGAACTTCGTCGCCGTCAGCCACTGCGGGTCCCGTTCCGTGATGCCGTGACGGTCCGCCCAGCCCTTCCAGTGCAGGTAGAGGTCGCTGGCTCCGACCTGCGCATCGGGCTCCGGTTCGCAGGCCTCGTCGAGAAAGTCGCCGACGACGTCAGACTCCCGCTCGTAATCGGCCGTCGCCTGGACGACGGCGGCCGGCGGCCGCAGCCCGTCGCGTTGCCAGGCGAGGCACCCGCGCACCGCCCACGCCAAAATGCCGGCCGCCTCCGCCTCGAGCTCGTCGGTCAGCGTTGGATTGACCGCAAACGTCTGCATGAACGGAATCAGCCGGATGCGGCGCCAGAAGCCGTACGAGTCGTCCCTGACGACAGGTCGATGATTGACGCTGAGCCAGAACTTCGCCACGGGTTCGAACGTGAAGAATTCCGAATGCAGAAACCGCGCGGTGATGGGGTCGCACCCGGTGAGCGCCTTGACCCGCGCTTCATTCAAGCGCGTGCCGTCGTTCGTTTCCGACGCGACAACAAACCGTTTCCCGGCGAGTGCGGCCAGGTCGTTCGGAATCGCCGACCGCTGATGCAGCTCGATCGTCGAGAACGGCATGTTGCCCGCGTAATCGCCAAAGAGATTCATCAACACGCGGGAAAATGTCCCCTTGCCATTCGCCCCTGTGCCGTAGCAGAGAAACAGCGCCTGCTCGGACGCATCGCCGGTCAGCGAGTAGCCGACGGCGCGATGGACAAACGAGACAACCTCTCGGTCCCCACAGAACACTTCCTCCAGGAACCGTTCCCATCGGGGGCACGCGGCGTCCGCATCGAACGGCGTCGTGACGCTCATCGTGATGCGGTCTTCCCGCCGGCCTGGCCGCAGCGTTCCGCTTCTCAGCTCGAGCACGCCATTCGACGCGGCAACGAGCATCGCATCCCGGTCCCAGGCGTCGCCGGCGTCGGCGATCGGAAACTCTGACTGCGCGAGATACAGCAGCGCGTCGATGCGGGCGCGCGACTCCGACGCGATCGCCCAGCGCGCGGCCCGCGTTCGCTCGTTCGGGTCCTCAAGGCCAGCCGCGTCGCGGAATCGCTGACGCATTGCGGCCTTTGCGAGACGACGAATTGCCGCGTCCGGGTCAGGCTCCCACCGATGCCGGCGAAAGAACAGCCAGCGTGCGCGGCGATGGTCGTAACGGATATCCGCACCGAAGCGCGCAGCGAAATACTCAGCGTTCCCGCTGTCGGTCAGATTGAAGTGTCGAGGCTCACCGGCCGGTGTGTCTGCATTCGCCGTCGGCGGATCGGGAGGCGAATTCGCGGGCGGCGTTTCGCCGACGGCGCGAACGGCCTGATGTTGACGCGGGCGCCGATGGTCCACGTCACCACGCCACCCGACGGCCTCGCCGTACTCGCGGGCGATCTCGCGTGCGGTTTCTCTGTAGAACGCGTCCGTGCGCGGCAGGCCGGCCAGGTGACTCATGCGGCACGCTCCACGGCACGCCGTGTGAGCTCACGCAGCTCGCACACCTGGCGCTGCAGGCGATCGCGCTCGACGGTCAGCTCGTGCAACGCATGGACAGCCGTCTGCGCGAGCTCGCGATACGCGTCGCGGTCGGCCTCGAGCTCGCGCAGACGGTCGACGACGGCCCGGAGCCGGACGACGTCGGCGGATTCTGCGAGGACGCCGCTCGAAGCGTGGGGGACGCGCTTATCCTCCATCGCGGCCCTCGACCAGGTAACTGCCGTCGCGCGCGACGCGAAACCGCTTCTCCATGCGAAGCTCGAACAATCCGATCTCGGCGCGTGCGGTCGTCACCCAGGCCAACTCCGCGATCCGCTCCAGCGGCAGATACGGCAGGTGACCGCGGCCATCTGCGATCGCGGCGAGGGCCGCGTGCACGCGGCGCGCCTCGGGCGTGAGCTGGTCGAGACGTTTTCGCCGCCGCGGCCACGCAGCGTCCGTCGTCACCGCTGGTCCTCCAAGTCGGCTGTGCAGACGTCTCCACAGCGGCGGCGCTGCGACAACCATGCGTCGACCTCATCCTCGAACCAGCCGACAGAATGCGCCCCGAGCGAGACGCGAGAGGGGAACGCGCCGGCGTGTTCCCACCGCCAGAGAGTTGTTGGATGGACGTTGACGCGCTCAACAACCGCGCGCTGCCGCAGGACGCGGCGCGGCGGTTTCGTGGGAGAAATCGTGTGCATGCGCCCAGTGTGAGGCGCACGTGCACGCGGCGGGAACTGCCAAAATAGCGAGCCCGCTATTTTGGCAGGGGGGCATAGTTGTATTCGGCCTGCTCGAAGAGGGCGCGGGCGCGGGCGATGCCCGCCTGAATATTCGAACGGCCGTCCCCCTGGCGTTTCGCCCGGTCGACCGCGGTGTACTCGCGCGCGAGCGCGCGCACGGATTCGGCAGGTTGCTGGATGTGGACCCGATAGAACCACTCCGCGGCAAGGCGGAGACTGTCCCCATCGTTCTTCGCGCGACGGCCGCGGCTTCGCATCCGCTGCGGTGGTATCACGAGGGCGAGCTGAGCGACGCCGTCGAACGCTTCGGCCGCGGCCTGGAGCTGAAACGCGCTCGAGAGCTGAATCATCAGCCACGGGTAGGGGAGCCCGAGCTCGAGACAGAGCGCCGGCAGCGTGTGCTGCGCTACCAGGCCGGCCGCGTGGAAGGCGAGCAAGAACTCCGCGCCCATCGCGTCGCCAGGAGCGCGGCCGGCCTTCACGGCCTCGCGCACTGCCGGCATGAGCGCGCGGAGACCAGACGCCTCGCGCCAACGTCGATACGCGGCCTCGACGCGCGGATCCCGCAGCAGCAACTCCACGAGCCGATTCGCGGCGATCAGGAAGCGCTCGGCATCCGCGGCATTCTTCGTTCGCACGGAAAGCAAGGGCAGCATCATCACCGCACCCCCGTGGAGAAGGGCACCACCGCCGCGCCGGGCCGGACGTGCTCGTCGAGAATGCTCACCAGGACGCGCGCCCACGTCTCGAGCGCGATCTGCTTCTCGCGGTCGTACGCATAGCGGTTGTAGACCTGCGTCGCGCGCGGTCCACCCTCGGAATGATTCAACACCTTCGCGATGTCCGCCTGCGACACACCCGCGCGAGCCATGCGCGTGGCGGCCGTGCGCCTGAGGTCATGCCCACGAAAATCGAACGTCTTGACGGTCGGATCCGTCTCCTGGAGCGCGGCGAGCACGCGGCGGGCGATCCGTTGGCCGCCCTTCTTCGCGTCGCCGAGCGGCCGCAGGCCGGTCCGTCCGGGAAAGACCCACACTTCGTCCGACGCGCGAGGAATGGTCTCGAGAATCTCGCGCGCCAGCAGCGAGAGCGGCACCCGATGCGGCCGTTTGTTTTTCGTGACGGCGCCGGGAATCGTGATCCAGCCACTCTCTAAGTCGACGTCCTCGCTCCAGCGCAGTTGCGCGAGCTCGCCGCCACGCTGCGCGAGAGCGAGCCGGAGGCGCAGCAGCGCGCACATCGCCGGCCGCTCCGCGGCGCACGCGGTCCACACCAGGCGGATTTCCTCGTCGGTCAACACGCGCGCCCGCGACTGCTCGGCGCCGGGCTTGGCGATGAGCGCGGCGGGATTCGCCTCGATCCAGTCGCGCTGCACGGCGAAATTCAGCATCTTGCGAACGAGCGCCAGGACGCGGTTCGCGGCGATCGGCGCGCCGCGGTCGGCGATGCCTTCGACGAGCTCGCGCACATCGCGGCGGCCGAGCTCGGTCACCTTCCGCGTGCGCCACGCCGGCAGCACGTCCGCCTCGAGCATCCGCGCGTCCTCCCGCCAACTGCGTTTGTGCACTTTCGCATACCGGGCGAGGTATTCGACGGCCAGGGCGGCGACGGTTTCCCCGCGGCGCGCCGCACGCTTGTCGGTCGCCGGATCCTCACCGCCAGAGGCGGCGCGCAATGCGCGCTGCGCCGCCTTGCGCGCCGCGGCGAGTTTCACGGTCGGAAACTCCCCGAGCGTCAGCCGGCGCAGGCGCCGCGACGCCGTGCGGTAATGCACCGTCCAGGACTTGTGTCCCGCCGGCGTCACGCGCAACGCGAGGCCGGGCACCGCGGCGTCGAAGTAGTCGACGCGCCGGCCGGGCACCGGCTTCAACGTCGCGGCCGTGCGCGCGGTGAACTTCTTCCGTGCCATCTTCAATCCTGCCTTCTGCTCGCGCCCAGGCGGCCGCAGGGGCGGCGATCGACGCGTGAGGCGGCCACTGGTATCCCCCCTCAGCCGCGCCCGCGAAACCCCCTGATTTCAGGTCAGGGGGTTTCCGGGGTAACACCGGGGTAACAAATCGGCACGCGTTCGGCTGCACGCGGGTGCAAGGGCATGATAGCAGAAATCGCCGATTTCAGGCGGAAAATCCGCCGGTTTAGGACAATCGCGCACGCGGCCGCACGCGGCCGCACGGTGGTGGAACTTCACTGGGGGTCAGGGGGTCGTGGGTTCGAATCCCGCCATCCCGACCAATCCTCCTAACCGTGGTTCACGTATAGGTCACACTTAACCCAGCTCATTGAGGGGCTCGCCGGCGAGAACCTTCTGCATGTCTCGCCGCGCGGTTGCGCGTTACGGGACTCTGCAACCCAGCACGAATCAGCCGCCAGCCACGTCGCGGAAAGCGCCGAAAATCCTGCAGCACAAAATCCAGGGCGCGGTGAAACCTGAACTCAGGGCCCAGGCCAAGTTCGTTTTGACGGTCCGGAGGCGATGCCCTCGAGATGCAGGAGAGTCTCCGCCAACTCCACCACCCGATCGATGCGCGTGGAATCGTTGGCCAACGCGCGACAGCACGCACCCGATCGGTCTGCAGCCTGGCGCTCTGCGTGACCATTGATAGAAGCGCGTCAACATGGTCGATCGTCGAGGACTTCGAGAGCAGCGAATACAGCCGTCTCGCGCGGTCCTTCGTTGCCTTTTCCGTGAGCGCCTTTAACTCGGCAATCGCCCCTGCGGCGTTCTCTGTTTCGTCTGCACCTCCGTGGTGGCCGAAAGCCCCATCGAGCGCACCAGAGGCCCATCGGAATCCCACCTTCTCCGCAGCCTCCGCTTCGTCAGGAAGTCGTTCCTCCGCGCCTGAGAAGCTATGAGTGAAGCGGCTCCGCTCGCCAGCCGCGACGGCCTCATCAGGTCGCAGCCAAGCGCCCACAGCGACGCAGAACCTGGACGCGAACGAGCGGGGCCAGCACGATTGGTGACGGCGGGGACGAGGGCTACACACGATTCAGATCGGCACTGCGGGCACCGGTAGGTCTTCCGCGGTGGATGTCGCCGCGAACGCAAGCGCAGCGCGCACATGGTCCTCGGTGAGCGTCGGGAAGTCTTTGAGAATCTGCTCCGTCGTCGCTTCCTCCGCCAGGCTCGCCAACACCGTTCGCAACGGCCTCGCGTGCCCGTCAGAATGTGGAGTCCGCCGGCGACTTGACGATTCCGCTCGATGAATCTCTGATAGTCCATGGACGCTATCCCGGCGAATCGTCAACTAGCCGTTTCACGTCCCGCTTGCCGTGTAGGACGCGGGCGATTTCAAGGGGCTCCGTGTCGGGCCGGTACACGATGAGGTACTTGAACACGGACCAGAACCGGACATCCTCGCGCGTTTGGTCCGGCCGGACGTGGCCGATGCCCGGATTGTCGGCCAGACGCCGCATGGCCTCGTCCAGGGCGTCCACGACCTTCAGGACGGCACTGGGATTGTCACCTTCGAGAGGTATTCGATGATCTTCAGCAGGTCGCCCTCAGCAGCCGGCGTGAGGACGAATTGGCTCATGATGCCGAGCGGATCTTCTGTCTGAGCTGTTCGAAGAAGGCTTTGCCGTCCCGGAGCTGACCGGCTTTGGCTTGCTCGACGCCGATCTCGATTTCCTGACGCAGCTCGGCAAGGACCGCTTCGCGTTCCTGCTCGCGCTCTTCGAGGAGCCGGAGACCTTCGCGAACTGCCTCGCCGGCCGTCGCGAAGCGGCCGGACGCCACCCGCTCCTCGATGAACGCTTCGAGCTCCGGCGGGAGAGTCACCGTGATTTGAGTGCCGGCCATATCGCTCCCTATTCTGCCACGCCAGGTCTCGACCCGCGCGCATCTCTGACCGGGGGTCAGGCGGTCGTGCGTTCGAATCCCGCCATCCCGACCAAATCTCCCCTCACAATTTCCCACCTGTCGAAGACCGGGAGAATCGCCGAGCGCGAGCTTCGATCGGCAGCGAAACGCGCGGTACCCTCCGACGAGATCAGGTAAGATCCCCGTACCAAGCACCGAACCAGGGGACCCGATGCCGTCTCAAGCGCGCTCGAAGTCCTGGTGCGCGGTCTGCAATCCGCCGGGCGCCGACTGCTCCACCGCCGCCGAACAGTCGAAACATCTTTTCGTCGATCCCGATCGATTCGTCCGGCGCGTCAGCGAGATTCTCGAGCGGGCGCGAAGCGGTCTTCGACGAGCGCCTCGAGCTGGTGGACGGGCGCGTCCTCGAGCGCGACTCATCAACACCCCCGCCGGCTACGGCGGCCACTTCTGGCAGTACCGCGACATCTCCGATCGCACGCGCGACGAGCGGCGCCTGCGCACGCTCTTCGACGTCAGCCGTGCGATCGCACAGGCCGACGACGAGCAGGACGCGCTCGCGCGCATTCTCAGTGAGGCGGCATCGGGCTCGGATTCGAATTCGGCAGCTATCTCGAACGCGACCGTGACGCCGGGGTGCTGCGCGTGGCGCAGTCGTGGCATCGCTCCGACGCCGCCTCGGACGCCGCGGCCGAGTACGGCGCGTCACGCGTGAAATCGCCTTCCGCCTCGGCGAAGGGCTTCCCGGCTCGCGGTTCGCTGAATCGGGCCAACCACTGGCGAATTCACTCGGGGCCGGCGCAACCGGCCCCGTGTACTTTTCGGGGCGCGCCTCCGACTGGGGGTATACAAAGCTGAATGGAACGACGCCGCTTCGGCAAGACCTGCGTGACGGTGCCGGTGGTCGGCATGGGGACGTGGAGCACGTTCGACGTCCGCGGCGAAGTGGCGGAGCAGAACGCCATTGCCGTCGTGGACGCCGCGCTCGAAAGCGGCGCGCACTTCTTCGACTCCTCGCCGATGTACGGCGAGGCCGAGCGCATGCTCGGGCGCACGCTCGAAGGCCGGCGCGACGCGGCGTTCGTCGCGACGAAGATCTGGACGAAGTCGCCGCACGAAGGCCGGAAGCAGGCCGAGCGCGCGCTGAACTGGTACGGCGGGCACATCGACCTGTATCAGGTCCACAACCTCGTCGCGTGGCCGGAGCAACTGGCGCTGATCGAGCGGCTGCGCGACGAAGGCCGGGTGCGGTTCACCGGCGCGACGCACTATCGGGCGAGCGCGTTCGGGGAGCTGCGGCAGGTGATGGAAACCGGCCGCATCGACGCCGTCCAGGTTCCTTACAATCCGCGTCAGCGTGACATCGAGCGTGAGATTCTGCCGGCGGCCGCGGATCTCGGAGTCGGCGTGATCCTGATGCGTCCCTTCGCCGAAGGAGCGCTGCTCAAGACGCCGCCGCCGGCCGCGGCGCTCGCTCCGCTGCGCGACTTCGGCGTCACCACGTGGGCGCAGGTACTGCTCAAGTGGGGGCTGAGCGATCCGCGCTGCCACGTCGCGATTCCGGCGACGTCGAACCCCGCACGCATGCGCGAGAACGCCGTCGCGGGGCAGCCTCCGTGGTTCGGGCCCGACGAACGGGCGCTCGTCGCGCAGCTCGCTAGCGGGCAGCGCTGAAGAACCCGCCGTTGAATGCCTCGCTGGACTTCTCTCGAGCTGAACAGTATCGTTCCAATCCTGCGGCACGCGAAGGAGCAGAACCGATGCAGCTGCGTTCGTGCGCGCTGGTGATTGCCTGCGCAGCCTCGATGATCTCGTACGTCCCAGTCCAGGCCGAGACCCCGGTCGGGCAATTTGCCGGCAAGCCGCGCTTTTCGGAAGGCGACGCCCTCGGGTATTTCATCTGGAAGGACGGCGAGACCTGGAAGGTCCGCTGGACGACCTTCGGTGCGCGACGCCGCTTCTCGGGCCGAATCGTTGTCGAGGGCGGCGAGTTCAAATCCATGAAGCGCGTCGACGCCGACGAGGAACGCAAGGTGATCGCGCCGGGCCGCCCCGGCCGCGTCGTTCGCGGACCGCGTGGGCGAGTGGTCGGCGTGGAGCGCGGACGGCCGCCGATTGTCGCTTCGCGCGACGAGGATCGCATCGAGCAGCAGACGGAACACCTCATCACGTTTGTCACCCGCACCAACGACGACATCGATGGTGTCGATTTCAAGGTGGACGACAGCGCGCGCGTGCTGAGGTTCGTTCTCGAGATCGATGGAAAGCCGCATCCGGGGGAAGTCGAAATCGGGGCAAAGAACGTGAAGCCGGTGGAATCGCCGGTCATTGTGCGACTGCGCTGAGCCGGATGAGGTTGTAACTGCTGCGGACCGGCGTAGAATGCACCACCTCTCCAGCGGGGAAGGAGCGTGCATCATGGCCGACACGAAGGTCGTCGTGGCAGCGGGCGACACGTTGATTCTGATCGCGAAGCGGCACGGCGTGACGCTGAAGGCGCTGCTCGCAGCCAACCCGCAGATCGAGAACGCCAATCGCATCAAAGTCGGACAGACGATCAAGCTGCCGGCGGGGATCGTCGCACCCTCGCCGCAGCCGGAACCGGCAGGCGTGGGCATCGCCGTCCCCTCCGTGCTGGAGATGCCCGTGCTGCCCATCGCGCCGCCGGATTCCATCGCCTTTGCCGAGATGGACAAGCGCGGCAAGGCGAAGCACCTGTGCCCGATCTTCCGCGAGCGCCTCGTGATGCTCGCCGAGACGCTCGCCGCCCGCGGCATGAAGGCGCTCATCACCGACGGGCTGCGCACCTTCGCCGAGCAGGACAAGCTGTTCGAGATCGGCCGCCGCGGCGTGCCGGGTGAGAGACCGGTCACGAAGGCGCGCGGTGGCCAGAGCAACCACAACTACGGCCTTGCCGTGGACCTCTACCCGGTGCTGCCGGACTCCAAAGGCAAGGAACGCGTGTTCACCAGCGTGCCTTCGAACGCCTCGGTGGAGTTCGGCCGCGCGTTCGCGGCGATCCAGAATGCCATCGGCGACGTCTCGGAGGCGCTCGGTCTCTTCTGGGGCGCACGATTCGCCGGCCTCGTGGACACGCCGCACGTCCAGTTGCTCGCGCAACATGACATGAGCCCGAAGGAGTGCCTCGCGGTCTTCCGCGCGAATGACAACAGCCTCGAGGCTGTGTGGGGCGAAGCGACGGGGCGCGTGAGGCCGATCAACCTGTAACCGGAGTGACAGCCGTGAGACGTTCGCATCCTGGATTCGTATCGTTCGTGTCGCTGCTCGTGTTCCTCGGCGGCGCAGCCGCCACAGCGCAGACCGCCACACCGCAGAAGCCGTATGAACCCCGCGTCGGTCAGCCGGGCAGAGACGCCGTCTGGGTGCCGACCACCGAGGCCATGGTCGAGAAAATGCTCGATCACGCGAAGGTGACGCCGCAGGACTTCGTCATGGACCTCGGCTCCGGCGACGGTCGAATGATCATCGCCGCGGCGAAGCGCGGCGCGCGCGGGCTCGGAGTGGAGTTCACCCCCGAGCTCGTCGAGTTCTCGAAGAAGCGCGCGGCCGAAGCCGGAGTCGCAGACAAGGCGCAATTCGTTCAGGGGGACATGTACGAAGCGGACATCTCGAAGGCGACGGTGCTGGCGCTCTTCCTGCTGCCCAGCAACATCGAGAAGCTCGTACCGAAGTTCCTCGAGCTGCCGCCCGGGTCACGCATCGTCGCCAACACCTACTGGGTTACGGACTGGACGCCGGACGACACCCAGACGCTCGACGGCGAATGCGGCAGTTGGTGCACGTCGCATCTCTTCATCATCCCCGCCAGGGTGCAGGGCACGTGGACGCTCGGCAAGGGCCAGATGATTCTGACGCAGCAGTATCAGATGGTCGAAGGCACGTTCACCCCAGCCAACGGCACGCCGGTTCCCGTGAAGGGCCGGCTGCGCGGGGGCGCGATTTCGCTCACGGTGGGCACGACCGAATACGATGGAATGGTGACGAACGGAACGATCGAGGCGACCGTGAAAGGACGGCCGGATTCGAAGATCACGGCGACGCGCGTGCAGCGCGAGTAGAATGTGACTGCACCGTGTTCAGGGGGGTGACCGTAGTGACCGCATCGCGTCTCCGACTCGCATCCTGTTTCCTCATTACCACGCTCGCCGCCGCGCCCGCGTGGGCGCAGACAACGGCGCAGGAGCCGTACAAACCGACCGTCGGCCAGCAGGGCAAGGACGTCGTCTGGGTGCCGACAACCGAGGCGATGGTCCAGAAGATGCTCGATCACGCCAAGGTGACGCCGCAGGATTTCGTGATGGACCTCGGCTCCGGCGATGGCCGCATGATCATCGGCGCCGCGAAGCGCGGCGCGCGCGGACTCGGCATCGAGTTCAACGCCGAGATGGTCGAGTACGCGAAGAAGCGCGCGGCCGAAGCCGGCGTCGCGGACAAGGCACAGTTCGTCCAGGGCGACATGTACGAGGCTGACATCTCGAAGGCGACCGTGCTCGCGCTCTTCCTGCTGCCGCACAATCTGGAAAAGCTCGTGCCGAAGTTCCTCGAGTTGCCGCCAGGCACGCGCATCGTGGCGAACACGTACTGGGTCAGGGACTGGACGGCGGACGATACGCAGACGATGGAGAGCGAGTGCGATAGCTGGTGCACGTCGCATCTGTTCTACGTTCCGGCGAAGGTGCAGGGCACGTGGCGCGTCGAAGAGGGCGTGCTGTCGCTGACGCAGAAGTACCAGATGCTGGAGGGCACGTTCACGCCAACGGGCGAGAAGCCGATCCCGGTGACGGGGAAGTTGCGCGGCAAAGCGCTGACCCTTTCGGTCGGCGCCGTCGAGTACGAGGGCGTCGTCAACGGCAACACCATCGAGGGATCGGAAAAGGGCAACCCGAGCGCGCCGAGAATCGTGGCGACGCGCGCGCAGTGAGCGGACGATTCATCACGCCCATCGCGCTGACGTTCTGGCTGCTGCAGGCAGGCCCGCCGCCTCCTGCAGTACCGGCCAACACACCGCACCCATCGACGCGATTTTCTGACATCCGCACAATCACGCCGGCAAACGTCGCGGACCTGCAGCCCGCGTGGGTGTTTCATACGGGTGAGTTCGCCGGCGGCGAAGGGCCGAATCCCAAACGACAGGTCGCCGCGCTTCAGACGCGTCCGGTGTTCGTTGACGGTCTCTTGTACCTGACGACGCCGACGAGTCGCGTCATCGCCGTCGACGCGGAGACGGGCGTGCAGCGCTGGGCGCACGATCCACAGGCCGGCCGGCCGAAGCGATGCGAGCAGCCGCACCGCGGCGTCGCGGTCTGGGAGAGCCGGACGATCTTCTCAGGCACGTGTGACGGCCGGCTCATCGCGCTCGATGCCAAAACGGGCCAGCCGCGCGGCGAGTTCGGCAGCAGTGGCAGCCTCGACCTGCGACCCGGGGTCGACGCGCGTGACGGTGAGGAGTACACCGTCACCTCCGCGCCGACCGTCTACGGAGACCTCGTCATCGTCGGCGCCGCCGTCCCGGAGGGCACTCCACGCGGCCCTGCCGGCGACATCCGCGCATTCAACGTGCAGAGCGGCCGCCTGGTATGGCAGTTCCATACCGTGCCGAGGCCCGGCGAATTCGGCCACGACACCTGGCCGGCGAATGGCTGGCAGCGGCGGACGGGCGTCAACGTCTGGACGCAGATGACGGTGGATCAGTCGCGCGGACTCCTGTTCGCGCCGATCGGATCCGCATCCTACGATTTCTACGGCGGCGATCGTCACGGCGACAATCTGTTCAGCAGCTCGCTCGTCGCGCTCGATGCCGCCACCGGCAAGCGGGTCTGGCACCAGCAACTGGTGCATCACGATCTCTGGGACTACGACCCGCCGGCGCCGCCGATCCTCGTCGACCTGCAGATGCCCGAAGGCCGTATCCCGGCCGTCGTCCAGCTCACGAAGATGGGCCTCGTGTTCGTCTTCGATCGCACGAACGGGAAGCCGGTGTTTGCGATCGAGGAGCGGAAGGTGCCCGCGAGCGACGTTCCGGGCGAGGCGACGGCACGGACGCAACCGTTCCCGGTGAAGCCGCCGGCGCTTGCGCGGCACTCGCCGGTGCGGCGCGAGGAACTGACGCAGGTCACGCCGGAGTCGCGCAAGGAGTGCGAGGCGATCTTCGATCGCCTCGAGAGCGGCGGCATCTACACGCCGCCAGGCACGGCGGACACGCTGTGGTGGCCGGGCACGATGGGCGGCGTGACGTGGTCCGGTGGCGCCATCGATCCGCGCAGCGGCTGGCTGTTCGTGAACACCAACGACGTCGGCGCCATCGGCCGCATGGAGAAGCAGCCGGAGGGTAACGCCGTCGCCTACCGCCGCCGCAGCCCGTGGGGCGAGTACGCACGCTTCTGGGACAGTAAACGCCTGCCGTGCCAGCAGCCGCCGTGGGGGCAGATGCATGCCGTCGACCTGACCAAGGGCTCGATCGCCTGGCAGGTGCCGTTCGGCGATGCGCCGCAACTCGAATCGCGCGGCATCAAGGGCACCGGCACGCCGAATCTCGGCGGCGCGATCGTGACCGAGTCCGGTCTCGTGTTCATCGCCGGCACGAACGATCGCAAGTTCCGCGCGTTCGAGGCCGCGTCAGGTCGTGTGCTGTGGGAGACGACGCTGGACGCAGCCGGGCATGCGACGCCGATCGCGTATCGCACGCAGTCGGGCCGGGAATTCATCGTCATCGCTGCCGGTGGCGGCGGCAGGTTCTCGCCGACCGTCTCGGATTCGATCTTCGCCTTCGCAGGCCCGGCACCGCGGACGACCGCCGCGCCGGTCGCGCACGCTGAGTGGCCTCCGCCGAACACCGTCAGGGCGGGGCCTTCATTGACGATGCCGAAGCTCCTGTCGGAAGTGAAGCCGAATTACACAGCTGGCGCGATACGCGCGCGGATCCAGGGCAAGGTCGTTCTCCAGGCGATCGTTGAGCCCGATGGCACCGTCGGACCGGTGCGCGTGGTGGAATCGCTCGACAAGCAGTACGGCCTCGATGACGAGGCCGTGCGGAGCCTGAAGCAGTGGCGGTTCGAGCCCGGCATGCGCGACGGCGTCCCGGTGCGCGTGCTGGTCACGATCACGCAAACCTTCACGCTGCGCGGCCGGCAATCGCCCTGATCCCCAGGCAACGTCACCCAGCCCGCACCTCCGCGCTACATCCAGTTCCGGCCCTGCTCTTGCTCTCGGGGAAGCGATTCCCGGGAGCGCCCGCCGCTCCGGTCCTTGACGGGTCGGGGCGGTTCCGTATTAATCTCGGGTACTCCCACAATTCACGGCCGCGGGGGAAAGGACGCGACTGCACGTGTCTACTTTCACCGCTGCACCGGGCTCCCGTGTGCTGTGGTGTCTGCGTCGGCGGTCCAGCGACATACGCTGCGTGCTGTACCCCGAGGCGATGCCCATCGAAATCCTCGTGCTTCAGGATCGCGACATCGTCCTTCGGGAGATCTTCCCGGAAGAGTGGCTGGCGTTGAGCTGGGCGAAGGCGTATGGGGAGCGGCTGAGGCAACAGGGGTGGCAAGAGAGTCCCACCCCGGCCTGATTCAGCTGAAGATGGCGGCAGCGGCGATCCAGAAGAGCAGCGCAAGAATAGAGGCGAGCGTCAAGTCCTTCCACAGCGGCGGGGTCCTCTCGTCGGCGAGTGGATCCTCGAACTCCAGTCCGGTCATGCGCGGTTCGAGGCGCCAGCGCTCTATCGTCCAGTTCCCGTAGTCCCTGGTGTTCATGCCTGGCCTCCGAGGGTTGAGCGTGAGCAGGTACGCAAGCGCACTGCCAGCCGGGTCGGCTGATGGCGCTCGCGGCCGCAAATGCGAGGAAACAGGCGCCATCGGCGCGAATTACCCGACCGCGCGCCGTCCTCACCTCGGCCGATCGAGGCCGAAATGCGTCGCGAATCAATTCAGCAGCCGACGTCGTGTGTGTTTGAAAAAGACGTTGCCCGCCGGCCGGTGTCGGCTACACTCGGATTTGCCAGCACGCCTGCCGTCCAGGAGACCTGCGACGTGTCCACATCCCCGATCGTCCGGCACCTGACGGCCTTCATCGCCCTGTCTGCGGTGGTTTCGCTCGGCGCGGAGTCGGCGGCTCAGCGCGAGCCGCAGGAGCCGCGGCAGCCGCCCATCCGCACGCAGGCCAACTACGTTCGAGTCGATGCATATCCGACGCAGAACGGACAGCCCGTCCTCGGGCTGAAGGCCGAGGACTTCCAGGTCTACGAGGACGGTGCTCTGCAGGCCGTGACCGCGTTCGAGCACGTCGTCATCACGAGCGCCGGCCCGCAGGCGCAGCGGCGAGAACCGAACAGCGTCGAAGCGGCGCGGCAGGAGGCGATGAACCCGCGCAGCCGCGTGTTCGTGATCTATCTCGACGCGCCGCACACGACGATCGAAGGCACGTGGCACATCCGCGAGCCGCTGATCAGACTGATCGATCGCATTCTGGGGCCTGACGATCTCGTCGGCATCATGACGCCGGAGATGGCGCCGCAGAACATGACGCTGGCGCGGAAGACGGAGGTCGTGGAGAAAGGCCTGCGTGAGGGCTGGCCATGGGGCTATCGTCACACGCTGCAGAAGGACGAGCGGGATTGGGACTACGAGTCGTGCTACTCGGAAAACTTCTACGGCGACCTCGCGCGGCAATTGATCGCCAGGCGTCGCGAGCGCATGTCGCTGGAGGCGCTGAACGATCTCGTCTTCTATCTCCGTGATCTGCGTGAAGAGCGTAAAGCGATCCTCACCGTATCCGAGGGCTGGCTTCTCTACAGGCCGAATCCCGATATCATGCGGCTGCGCAAGATGCCGAGCGGCCAGGACGAGCCGATTCCCGGCGTCGACGAAATCGGCGTCGGGCCTGGAGGCCGTCTGGCGCGTGGCAGACCACTCGATACGACGAGCGGCGTCTCGATGTACTCGTGCTGGACCGATCGCACGCGGCTGGCGCAGATGGACAACGATCAGTACTTCAGAGACATCATCCAGAACGCGAACCGCGCCAACGCGAGCTTCTACACGGTCGATCCGCGCGGGCTTGCCGCCTCCGACACGCCGCTGGGGCCCGAGCCGCCGCTGCCGCTCGCGGTCGACCAACTGCACTTGCGCACCCGGCTCGAAGCGATCCGGACGCTGGCGACGGCCACCGACGGCATCTGGGTGACGGGCAGCAACGATCTCCATCAGAGTCTCAAACGGATTGCCGACGACCTGACGTCGTACTACCTGCTCGGCTACTACTCGACGAACGCGAAGCTCGATGGCAAGTTCCGGAAGCTCGACGTGCGCGTGAAGCGGCCCGGCGTCGACGTCCGCGCTCGCCGGGGGTATCGCGCGCCGACCGAAGCGGAGGTGGCGACCGCGCGCGCTGCGGCGGCGCCGCCGGTCACGCCGGAAGCGGCCGCAGTCACGTCGGCGATGGACGCGCTGGCGCGCATCCGGCCCGAGGCGCGGTTCCGCATTTGCGCGGCAGCCGGCGACGATCCGTCCGACGGCGTCACGCGCGTGTGGATCGCCGGCGAGATGCAGGCGCCTCCGGCGTCGGATCCTTGGACGCGCGGCGGCACCGGTGATATCGAGATCAACGCCGGAGGCGTCACCGCCTCTGGCCGTGTCACGCTGGCGGTAGGTGAGCGCGCGTTCCTCACGTCCGTCACGCTGGCGAAGCCGGCCACTGGCGCGCTCGACGTCCGCGCGCGCCTGACAGGCAGCGACCCCGGCGCCGCGCGTCTTGCGGACAGCATCCGCGTGCCGATCGCGGCCGGGACGCGCCAGCCGCTGCTGTTCCGCCGCGGCCCGACCACCGGCAACAAGCTGCAGCCGGCCGCCACGTTTCTCTTCAGCCGAACCGAGCGCCTGCGCCTGGAGATTCCCGTGGAGGCTGGAACGGCACCGGGCACCGGCCAGTTGCTCGACCGAACGGGCAAGCTGCTGTCTGTTCCGGTGTCGGTGGGCCAGAAGACCGGCGAAGACGGCGGCGCGTGGATCACCGCCGACGTGACGCTGGCGCCCCTTGGGGCGGGGGATTACGCGATCGAAGTGACGTCCAAGAGAGGCAGTACCGAAGAGAAGACCGTCACGGCCATCCGCGTCGCCCGCTGATCCGCAATCGGATTCGGGACCCTGTCGCGACGGGTGGCGCCGCCTGCTGCAACCCGAACGTCGCGGTGAACCGGAACGCCGCGCCGGCGCCCTGTTCGCTCTCGACCCAGATGTCGCCGCCCATCAGCTCGACGAGCCGCGCCGAAATCGACAGCCCAGGCCCGTGCCTCCGAATCGGCGGCTCGCGGATCCGTCCGCCTGCGCGAACGCCTCGAACACGACCTGCTGCTTCTCGCGTGGAATGCCCATGCCGGTGTCGATCACGGCAAAGTGCAGGATGACTTCGCCGGGAAGCTCGGACACGAGGCCGACGCGCAGCCGGATCTCGCCGCGATCCGTGAACTTGATCGAGTTGCCGATCAGGTTGATGAGCACCTGCCGCAGCCGCATGGCGTCGCCGACGATCGCGGCGCTTCCGGCACCACGTCGAGATTGAACGCCAGCTTCTTCTCCGAGGCGCGGAACCGCAGCGTGTCGAGCGTCTCGTGCAGCACGTGACGCCGCTCGAAGCGGAATTGCCGGTCTGCGAACTGACGGATACCAGCTGAGTGTGCCGCGCCGCAACGAAACAGTCATCCGTCCGCCACGAAGGCTCCGAACGCATAGTGGATTGGGTGCGTCCAGACTCGTTTGTAGCCGCCGCCAGTAGCCGAGGGCGACCCGCCGTCGTTGTTACAGGTCGGTCGGGGTCAGACCAGTGTGCTTTGCGATTCGGGCAAGAATGCGCGGACCGAGTTCCTCGTCGTCGTGAAAGGCGAAGACGAAGTCCGGCCGATCAGGACGAGAGAGCGTGCGGTGTGAGCCCGAT
>JBMDXB010000103.1:0-20513 GCA_048594885.1 Vicinamibacterales bacterium | reverse complement strand
GATCGTCATGTACAACCCGCGTGGCGGACAGGATTTTTCGAGCCACGCCTTCGACCTTCTGCAACTCTCTCCGGAGGATATCCGGCGGCAGCGCGGGTACTTCGGGTCGTACGACCTCCCACAAGCGGGGTGGAAACGATTTCTCTTCGACTGATCGGCGCCCGACTCGGCCGAACCGCGACCCGGTTCACGTGGCGGTCAAGCCCGCGTTCTTGTCCGGGCGAAATCTTCATGAACCACGGCCAGTCTGCAGGACACGGGCATTCAGGCGCCGCGCTCCGATCGAGCTCACGCCGCCACCCGTAGTCGGTCGATCTGGCGTAACCACCCGCGGAGCTGGTTCCAACTGACAAAAATGCGGCTCACCAGCCCGGATGCTTAGAACGTGTCGCCTTCTAAGAGAATCCTGACACTTTGATGTCAACAGACCGGTCTAATGCGTCAAGCTGCAACAGACGGCATCGTTCTCGTCGATTGCGAACGGGCGGATGAATGTGTGGCGCAGATGAATTCCAGGATCTTGGCGTGCACGACGGTCGTGTTGAGCGTGTTGGCCGCGCTGCCCGGCGCACAGGCGCCCATCAGCTCGAATGAACGTGTCTTCCCGTCCGATGGCGACATTCGAGAGATACTCCGCTCACGCGTCGATGCCCAGGGAAGGGGTATCGGCATGATCGTCGGCGTGATCGAACCCGCCGGGGCAAGGGTGGTTTCGTACGGCCAGATCGGTGAAGGAGATCAGCTCCCGCCCGATGGCGATACCGCGTTCGAGATTGGCTCGATGACGAAGGTGTTCACCGCGCTCGTGCTGGCGGAGATGGTGCGGCGCGGCGAGGTAGCGCTCGAAGACCCGATCGCCAAGTACCTGCCGAGTGGCGTCAAGATTCCGGCACTGAACGGGCAGCCGATCACCCTCCTCGACGTCGCGACTCACACGTCAGGGCTGCCATTGATGCCGGATGGCTTGGTCTCGTTGAGTGAATTGGCGACGTTGAAATACTCCGACGCACAGCTTTATGCGTTTCTCGCCCGCTACGAGCTACCGCGAGAGATCGGCACGAAGTGGGACTACTCGAACATCGGCTACTCGCTGCTCGGGAAAGCGCTCGCGGCTCGGGCCGCCGTGGATTACGAGACCCTGATACGGACGCGCGTTAGCGTTCCGCTCGAACTGACCAATACTGGAGTGACGTTCCAAGGGCTGAAGACCAGGCTCGCAGTGGGTCACGATGGCAGCTTGCAGCCGACACCGCCGCTCTCCACTGTCCCGATCATGTCCGTCATGATGCCTGCGGGCGCCGTCCTTTCAACCGCCAATGATCTGCTCAGGCTTCTGGGCGTCGCCATGGGCTACGACCGTTCGCCGTTGGCGCCCGCGATGGCTGCGATGCTGAGCACGCGCCGTCCCTCGCCCGTAGGTGAGCAGGCACTGGGCTGGATGGTCGAAGGCAAAGGCGACGACCAGTTGGTCTTTCACGACGGCGGCACGTTCGGGTTCGCCAGTTCGATGGTGTGGGACCCGAAGAAGCGTGCCGGGGTTGTCGTGCTCTCCAATCACGTGGCCGCCGTTGGTGACATCTCGCGTCACCTGCTGCGCCCCAGCCGTCCCATGGCGAAGCCGACCGCCACGAAACGCATTGAGATCGCCCTCGATTCGGCGATCCTCGACAGCTACGCTGGCCGATATAAGTCGCCATAAGCGACTCGGGAATGCGTCCGGGACACGGCTATCGCGACGACGATGTGAGCAGGCTACGGACGTGCGCGGCAATGGCTTCGGTGCCGCTGTCCGTATTTCCCAGAATGATCAGAACGTATCCAAGATCCGGGTAGAACTCGACGTGGTTCGACGAGCCCGCAAACGAGCCGCGGTGCCCCGCGGTCTTCACGCCGTTGACGAGCCTCGTCTCGAACCCATAGCCGTCGCGACCACCATAGTCCGCCTCGATGTATCCCCTGAGCACGAGGGCCGGCATCTCGGAGTTGAGAATCCGATCGAGCGGCCGGAATAGTTCGGTCTCGACCACGGTGGTAAACGCGCGGCCGGTCTGTCGTTCGATGATCGCTCCGAGAAGCAGGAAGTTGGAATTACTGTACGACCATTTGGTGCCGGGGCGGAATTGCAGGGGCGACGTGGCGAAGAATTTCCAGAGATGCGTCGGCGACCTGTAAATGTGCGTTCGCCGGTCGCCTGATCCAGATAGTAACGAAGCCGCACTTGTTCAATTTTACGCCGGCCGCCAAATCCCGAGGCCCGACGTTCGTCCAACAGCGCGATTTACTTGAGATTTTGAACCGACATTGCGCGCAGCCGGGGCGAGCGACCCCGGGGCCGCGGCAGGGCAAGCGTGCGGGACCAGAAGGGGGCGCGCTCTGTACCACGTCGCGGCTGCTTCACAGACCGGAGTCGCTGGGCGGCCAAGACCGCCGCCCAGTGCTACGCCTTACTGACTCGAACCCGAGCGCAGCCCGTCGAAGCGTGCAATCAGAACCTGAACTTCAGCCCGAGCTGGATCACACGGGGGCCGCCCCGCGTCCGCGTGATCCGCCCGAAGTTCGCCGCGCTGAGATCTCGCCCTGGGTTCCGGAACGACGGTGTGTTGGTGATGTTGTAGATCTCGGCCCGGAACTCGAGCGTGCGTGCGCCGAACAGCTGCGTCACTTTCGAGATGCTGACGTCGACGCGTCTCTGCGCCGGTCCGATGACCGTGTTGCGGCCCAGATTGCCGAACCGCTCGTACGAGCTCACGAACGCATCCCGATTGAGATAGTTGTCGATCCGATCGGTCACCGAACCGGACGTCGTCTGGTCGTCGTGCGTCATCCCGGGCGCGAGATCCGGGCGCGGGTCCGTCGTGCCGAAGATCACCCCGCTGAAGTCATCATCGTACACGGTGAAGGGGCGGCCGGACTGGAACGTGCCGATGCCCGCGATCTGCCAGCCCTCGACGAACCGGTTGCCCCGGAATGGAAGGTCCCACGCCCAGCTCATGATCAGCCGGTGCTTGCGATGGAAGTCCGAGAGTCCCTTGTTCAGCTCCGGCCGGGTCTGGTCGTGCGGCACCTGGAAGAGCCCCTCGTCCGAGAAGTAGTCGATCGAACGCGAGAGCGTGTAGTTGACGTTGAACATGTAGCCGCTGGCGAACCGCTTCTGCAGGCTCGTCTGGAGGGCGTTGTACCAGGACTTGCCCCCGGAGATCAGCATGTTCGCGCCCTCGTCCTCGTCGAGGCCGAGCAGCGCCCCGCGCAGTTCCGGCGAGATGATGCAGTCGCCCGGGTCGTCATCGAAGCAGCCGGGAGGAGGCTTGGTCAGATTCACGAAGTCCTCCTCGTCGGGGTCGTAGTAGTTGCCGAGGAACCCGCCGCCGGGCACGCCGGGACGCGGCAGGAAGCCGGTCGCCGAGATGTCGAACGCCTGGTTCTGGTTGACGTACATCAGCAGGTTGCTGCCCCTGCTGCCGACGTAGCCCAGCTCGAGCAGCCAGTTGTTCCGAAGCTCCCACTGGGTGTTGACGCTCCACTGCTGCAGGTACGGCGTCTTGAGATCGGGAGAGATCATCTGTGTCTCGAGGGCCTCGAACTCGTTGTCGGGATCGTTGGACCCGACGAGGATCGGCTCGTTGTCGTCGAACGCGATGACGAAGGACGGGATCGGGAGCGCCGGAATATCCCTGGGAAAGATGTTCCAGTCGCCCAGGCTGTTCAACTGCAGCTCGCGGAAGAACGGCGGCGCCTGGCGCAGCGAGTTGGCGAAGCCGCCCGTGGTCCGCTCGTAGAAGACGCCGTAGCCGCCGCGCAGCACGAAGTTCTTCCGCTCGAACGGTGTCCAGGCGAACCCGACGCGGGGCATGACGTTGTCGTAGTCACCCGGCACGAGGTTCTTCGTGGTCCCCTTCTTCAACGCCAGTCCCGTCGCCCCCGGCACCGAGTCGGGATTGAAGTTCGAGGCGAAGACGAACCCGTCCTGGACATTGCCTGTTGCGAGCGCCGCCGGGTAGTCGAAGACGGCGAGCAGCCCGTCCTGCTCGGACGGAAATCCGAAGTACTCCCAGCGGACGCCGAGGTTCAGCGTCAGATCGGGCGCGATCTTCCAATCCTCCGCGATGAACGCGTTCAGGTCGTGCATCCGGTAGGCGCGCGCGGTCTCGCCGTAGTTGATCGAGGTGTCGGAGATCTGCCGCGCGCGATTGCCATCCGACGGGTTGCGATAGCCAACCGTCAGGAAGTCGAACCAGCTGCGGAAATTGTGCCGCCGATTACGCCCTTCCTGCAGGTCGCCGTCAAGATGGTGTCGCCGCAGCTCGCCACCGACGCGGACCGAGTGGTTCCCCTTGGTGAACGTCAGCGTGTTGCCGAACGTGAACGTCGTCTGCTGATCGTAGATGCGGGTGCTGTCGGCCAGCGTGCCGACGCGGAGCTGACCGCCGACGTCGCGGTCGCCCCGGATGGTGATCTGGGTCAGGTCCGGCACGAGGCTCGCCTGCGGATTCTCGATCCCGAACTGCGCATTGGTGAAGTACGCGACCGGATCGTTGTCGTTGCGGTTCCGGAAGAACCCCCCGCGGAACTCGTTGACGACCGTCTGGCTGAAGATGTGGAGGTCGGTGAACGAGAACGTCCGCTGGCGGGTCAGCTCCTCGCGCTCGTGGCGCGTCAACGCGTTGCCGTTGGCCAGCGGGTCGCGGCTCGGCTGGTTGGAGAAAAAGAACTTCCCGCTGAACCGGTGCGACTGCGTCAACTGGTGGTCGAGGTTGGTCGTGAACTGATTCTGATCGAAGGTGGCCGGAATGACCGACACGACCTGGCAGCTCTCGAACAACTGCCTGCCCTGCCGTCCGCAGTTGATGCCCTGGTCGCCCGACGGGATCAGATACGTGCCGTCGGGGAATGTTGCCTTGAGCAGCGCCCGTGAGATCGGGTTGATCACGCCGGTGTTCACGGGGCCGTGCTGCGGCGCCCAGATCGCCCTGGCGAACGCGTCGAGGCCCGCGTCGGACCGGTCGCCGGTGAGGGCCCGCGGAACCAGGACGGTGTTGCTCGCCTCGTCAACGTAGGACGTCTCGGCCTTCGTGCGCTGGTACGACCCGAAGAAGAACGTCTTGTTCCTCCTGACGGGGCCGCCCAGCGTGAAGCCTCCCTCGTGCCGGTCCAGAACCGGTTTCTCGATGCCGGCGCGGTTGAAGAAGAAGTCGTTGGCCATCAACCGGTCGTTCTGGTTGAAGTAGTAGGCGCTCCCACGGAAGTTGTTCGTGCCGCTCTTCGATACCAGCGTGAAGTTGCCACCGCCGTTCCGGCCTGTAGCCGCGTCGTAGAGGCTCGTCTGCAGCTTGACTTCCTGCAGCGTCTCGGGTGCGGGCGCGACGTTGCGCGAAAGCGATCCGCCGCCGTTCTCGATGGTTCCAGCCGATCCGCTGACCCGGCTGTTGCAGCAGAGCAGGTTGGTCACGTCCACGCCGTTGAACACGAAGCTGTTGTTCGTGGTCCGCGCGCCGTTGACGCTGGGAGAAATGGAGGCGTTGTCGTTCGACAGCAGTTCGCTGATATCGGCCGAGACGCCGGGCTCGATCACGAGGAGCTGTGTGAAGTTCCGGGCCGAGGTCGGGAGCGCATCCAGTTCTTTCTGGTCGAGCGTCTTCACGACCGTCATGGATCCCGACGAAACCATCTCGGCGTTGCCGACGACCTCGACCGCTTCCGTGAGGCCGCCGACCTCGAGCGACACATCGACGGTCCCCATTTCCGCGGTGGACACGTCGACGCCCTCCCGCCGCAGCGGTCGGAAGCCGTCAATCTGGAAGGTGATGCGATACGTGCCCGGCGATAGAAATCGAGCTTCCCA
This sequence comes from Vicinamibacterales bacterium, assembly GCA_048594885.1. GTDB lineage: Bacteria > Acidobacteriota > Vicinamibacteria > Vicinamibacterales > 2-12-FULL-66-21 > JBMDXB01. The sequence continues at coordinate 14,674 of JBMDXB010000103.1, read as the reverse complement.
GCCGCCGTCCGCGCCGGTCGTGACGACCCGTTCGCGACCGGTGTCGACATGCGTCAGCGTAACGCTGACGCCCGGGAGGGCGCCGCCGGTGGAATCCGTGACGTGGCCGGTAAGGCCCGTCGTGGCGCTTGCCTGCGCGAACGCACGACCGCCGAACAATGTAACGACGAGTACGATGCCGCCAAACGCCTGGTATGCGAGCCGAAGCGGTCGGTGCGTTCTCATGGACGCCTCCTCACGTGCAGGCCGTCCTCCCCGCGACCCGCTGTTCTGCAAGCGTTGTCTCTACGGGCTGGCTTCGAGCTTTACGCCCCGAGTATAGGCGCGGCAGGTCGAGAGTCAAGCGACATGCGTCAGCCAATCCCGCGCGCGTGATACCGTACGAGGTGCTCAACCGATGAGAACCGTCGTCGTCCCGGCATTCTTGTCAATCTGCCTGCTCACCGGCGGTGCGCCGGAAGGACGGCAGGCCGGCGAATCACGTCAGCCTTCGTTCCGCGTTCGCAGTGACTTCGCCGCGCCGTTGAACGCTGATAGAGGGTGGGCCGGAGCGCTCAACGAGAATGTGACCATCCCGGCCGATCGCCCCTTCCGCGTTCGCCTCGAATCGGAGCAGCCGCCCGGCACGGCGATTCGCGCGCCGATTCGGCTGCAGTACCGCCGGAACGAGGGCGAGTGGACCAGTGTCGAGGCGCACGATTTTCCACACCCGGTGCGCGAGCTCGAGCTGGATTTCGCGAAGCTCGACGCCGGCGCGGCACCCCGGGGCTGGAACGTCGTTCATGGCGATGCCGGCGGCATGACCGTGGCTTCGGTAAGACAGGAACGCGTTCTGCGCGCCCGTGCGACGCAGGAATCCCTTGTTGGGCTGTACGCCGCGCCGTGGCCCGCCACCGAGTTGGCCGTGGAGTTTCGGCTGCCCGCCGAAAACCGAACCGGTCTTGGGTTCGTGTTCGGCTATGTTGACGCCGGAAATCACTGGCGCGTCTTTCTCGATCCCGGCGCCGGCGCCATTCGCGTGAGCCGCTTCGTCAATGGAACGGAAGCCGTCGCCGCGGAGAAGAAGACCGCGATTACCCTGGGCGAATGGCACCACATCGAGATCCAGACGGAGGACGACAAAGTCGAAGTGAACTATGAGGACGACGCGGTGCGGATCGAGGCAGGACTCGGGACCGCTCGTCCGCCGTCTCTGTTCGGCGTCCACGTTCCCGCCAACAACGTCGTGGAGTTTCGGGCAATCAACATGGCGGGGGACGCGCGAACGCCTCGGGTGAGTATCGTTTCCTGTGCCGCCTATGCGAACGGCGCCGCGACCACCGACCTGCTGGCGGGTTCTTCCGCGAGATTTCAGGCGGGCGCGGGCGTCAGTTCCGCCGAGCGCATCCCGTCATGGAGCGGCGCAGGTTCCCACGCCGAGTTCGAGTGGGCACTCGTCATCCGTCGCTACGCCGACGGAGCCGTCACCAACGAAGAGGGGGACACCTTCGAGCTGAGAATGGTCGACGCCGGCGGCGCTGCGCTGGCCGGAACGCGAAATCCGGTACTCCGGCTCACGATTCCGCCCCGTCATGTGGGAGGGACGTTCGTCGAAACGCCGGGCCGCATCGGTCCCTGGCAGGCCCGCAACGGCGACCTGTACTTCATCATGGAGCCGGCGGAGACGGACAACGTGTTCATGATGATCAAGTCGACCGACGACGGAGTCACCTGGCGGGAAATCGACGGAGCGAATCGTCCCAACACGAACGACCTCGAATCGGTCGATGCCCGTCAGGTGGGGGATACGATTCACATCATTCATCAGGTGACCAACTCGACGCGGTATCACGCGTTCCGCACGTCCGACCATCCCACTCAGCCCGATACATGGGGCGTTCGCGATGAGCCTGCGGCCAGGGCGCGCTCCGTCGCCCAGGCGGCGACGCTCGCCGTCCGCTCGGACGGAAGCGTCGTCACCTTCTATGTCGCGGACACCGTCCACTACAACATCCGCTCCTCGGGAGGGACCTGGGGTACTGAAACAGCTCTGGACCCGGGCGTCGCTCCGAGATCGGCCGGGCCGAGGGCGGTGCTCGGCGCCAACGACATCGTGCACGTCGCTTACTACGGCATGGACGGCACGATCTGGTATCGCCGGCTCCTTCGCGACGGTACGCTGACCCGAAGGCAGCAGGTCGCCTCCGGCCTGGGCACCACGCGAGCCGAGTATGGGGCGGTGCTGCCGCTGGTGTTTGTTCCGCGAACCAACACGGTTGTCATCATCTATCGGCAAGCCGACGGCAGGCTCTGGGAGCGGCGGGGCATCAACGACGGAGCGCTGACGCCGGCGGCGCAGGTCACGGACCGTGCCGTCATCCAGGATGCCGTCGACTCGCAGCAGCCCGCGGCAGATGCCGTGCTGGACGGGGAGACGCTCCGCGTGCTGTTCGTCGAGGAAACGTCACGCAGCATCTTCAGCACCCATGACAGCGGCGGCTGGCAACCCTCGACCCTCCGCGTCGACCGGATTCTCGGCTCCTGGATCCGCGGCAACGTGTTTACCCGGAGGAATGGCATGAGGGTCTACGGCTACATCTATGACGCTGGCTCCGACGGCGGGGCGGGTATGAACCGTTTCGACGAGGTCGTATTGACCACGCGATGACGAAAACCGTTCGTCAGTCTCTTGCGGCGCACCTTCATGTCTGACATAATGTCAGACATGAAGACGGTCACGCTTCGTGCGCTGCGCCGAGATGCCTCTTTGCTGGACGCCGCAGCGGAAGGAGAAGACATCATCGTCACCCGCTTCGGCAAACCGTACGTTCGCATCGTGCCGGCCGAGCGGCCTCGCTCGTTTCTCGGCGCCGGCACGCATCTGCGCCAGCAAGAGCCGGTATCCTCGAAGCCGGTTCCCGCCTCAGAGTGGAAGGGGCTCAGCTGAGATACCTGCTCGACACCGCTCCGTGGATCAACGGCGTCACATTGCCCGAGAGTCTTCCACCTCGTATCCGGCGCCTTCTCGAAGGCGCGGAAAAGAAGGCCTTGTGCAGCGTCAGCTTGTTGGAGACGGCGATTCTCCACAGGTTGGGCCGGCTGAAGTTCGAAGGCACCCTTGATCAGTTCTTCGGCGCTGGCCTGTCGGAGGACATCGATCTCCTCGAGCTCACGCCTGCCATCACAGCGAAGACGAACGAATTGCCTGCCGGCTTCCCCGGCGATCCATTCGATCGCACGATCATTGCCACTGCTGTCTCGCTCAACTTGACCCTCATTACGACCGATCCCGTCATTCGAGACAGCGGAGCGTGTGCGGTCGAGTACTATCGGTTCAAGCCGCGACGGAAGAAGTAGATATCTACAGGCCGATCGCGCGCAGGTACTCGCGGTTGCGGCGCGCGCTCTCGGCGGGCGTGCCCATCGACGGCAAAACGTCCTGCTCGACGACGATCCAGCCGTCGTAGCCGCGCGCGGCGAGCGCGTCGCGCACGGCGACGAAGTCCACGCTCCCCCGCCCGAGCTCGCAGAACAACCCGTGCCGCAGCGCCTCCTGATAGCGCCAGCCTTCCGTCCGCGCGCAGCGTGCCACACGCGGCTCGCAGTCCTTGAAGTGCACGTGCCACACGCGATCGCCGAAGCGCTCGATGACGCCCACGGGATCGCCGCCGCCGTAGGCGACGTGGCCGGTGTCGAGGCAGAGTCCAACGAGTTGAGGATCGCTGCGAGCGAGCAGCATCGCGATCTCGTCCGGTGTCTCCACCCACGTTGCGCAATGATGATGGAAGACCGTGCGAAGGCCGGTGGCCGAGCGGACCGCGCGCGCGATGCGCTCGACGCCCTCTGCGACGGTTGACCAGGCCTCCTCGTCGAGACCATCATCCTGTCGGATGCGTCCCGCCCGCTGCGTGCGAACGGGATCGACGGCGGGATCGTCGGCAAGCACGATGACGGGTGCGTCGGGGCTGGTCGAGCGCAACAGCCGAGCCGTGCGCAGCGCCGCCTCCTCCCCCGCTGCGTGGGCTTCCAGTCTCGAGAGCGGCACGTTGACGAACGCTCCGATCAGCGACAGGTGGCGTTTCGCCAGCGCGTCGCGCAGCTCGCCGGACGTGGTCGGCAGGAAGCCCCAGTCGCCCAGCTCCGTCCCGTCATAACCGGTCGCCGCGATCTCGTCGAGCACCTGATCCGGCCCGGCTGCTCCACTCGACGCTTCGAACTCCAGCACGCCCCAGGAGCAGGGCGCATTGCCGATCCGCATTGCCGTTATCAGAGGAACTGCCGCTCGCGCCGCCGGTTCTGCTCGTACCCCTCACGCGCCCGCTGCACCGCATCCACCGACGAGACCTCCGCGATCGGAACGTCCCACCACGATTCGTAGCCGCCGACGCCCTCCAGAAGATCGACGGGAACGACGATCGCCGTCGTACGGCTGGAGGCGCGCGCGGCCTTCAGCGCATCGCGCACCTCGTCGCGGGTGCGCGCGGGAATAACCGCGGCGCCGAGCGACGCCGCGTTCGCGCCGAGATCGACCGGCAGCGGATCGCCATCGAGCTGTCCCGTCCGTGGATCGCGGTAGCGGTATTCGGTCCCGAATCCCGCGCAGCCGACCGATCGCGACAGGCCGCCGATGCTGGCGAATCCCTGGTTGTCGAGGATGACGATCGTCAGCTTCAGGCCTTCCTGCACGGCCGTGACGATCTCCTGCGCCATCATCAGATACGACCCGTCGCCGACCAGCACGTAGACCTCGCGGTCGGGCGCGGCCATCTTCACACCGACACCGCCGGCAATCTCGTAACCCATGCACGAGTAGCCGTACTCGAGGTGATAGCTTTTGGGATCCCTCGATCGCCACAGCTTGTGCAGGTCGCCGGGCGCGCTGCCCGCCGCGTTGAGGACGACGTCGCGCGGGCGGGCGCTCTCGGCCACCAATCCGATGACTTCTCCCTGGCTGATGAGCGGGCCGTGATTCAGGTTGAAGATCCGATCCACCTCCGCCTCCCACGCCGCCTTCAGCGCGCCGACGCGCTCGCGATACGTCACCGGCACCGAGTAGCCGGCAACGCGCGCGCCAAGCTCGTCGAGCGTCACGCGCGCGTCGGCGACGAGCGCGATGCCGGCATGCTTGGCGGCGTCGAACTCGGCGACGTTGATGTTGATGAAGCGGACGTCGGGATTCGCGAACGCCGTCTTCGACGCCGTGGTGAAGTCGCTCAGGCGCGAGCCGATGGCGATGACGACGTCGGCATCGCGCGCCATGACGTTGGCCGGCAGCGTGCCGGTGACGCCGATCGCGCCGAGCGACTGCGGATGATCGAAATCGAGCGAGCCTTTGCCGGCGTGCGTCTCGCCGACGGCGATCCCGGTGGCCTCGACGAAGCGGCGCAGGCTGTCGGTGGCCTCGCCGTAAATCACCCCGCCGCCCGCGACGATCAGTGGGTGCGTCGCGCCGCGGATCAGCGCGGCGGCCTGCTCGAGCAGCCCTTCGTCGGCGCGCGGCCGCGCGATCGTCCACACGCGCGGCTCGAACAACGCCTCCGGGTAGTCCCACGCCTCGGCCTGCACGTCCTGGGGGAGCGCCAGCGTCACCGTTCCGGTCTCGGCCGGCGACGTCAGCACGCGCATCGCTTCCATCAGCGCATAGCCGAGTTGATCGGGCCGGTTGATCCGATCCCAGTAGCGCGAGATCGGCTTGAAGCAGTCGTTCACGGAGATGTCCTGCGTCGATGGCGACTCGAGCTGCTGCAGCACCGGCGCGGTGCGCCGCGCCGCGAAGATGTCGCCCGGCAGCAGCAGCACCGGCAGGCGATTGATCGTGGCGGCTGCCGCCGCCGTGATCATGTTCGTCGCGCCCGGCCCGATCGAGCTCGTGCACGCGAACGTGCGAAGTCGGTTGTTCATCTTCGCGAACGCCGCCGCGGTGTGCACCATCGCCTGCTCGTTGCGGCACTGGTGATAGCGGAAGGTGTCGCGCTGCTCGTACAGCGCCTGTCCGAGCCCGGCAACGTTGCCGTGGCCGAAGATGCCCCAGATGCCCGCGAAGAAGTCGTGTTCCGCGCCATCGCGCCGTACGCGTTGATGTCTCAGGAACCCGACGATCGCCTGCCCCATCGTCACTCGTCTCGTGGTCATATGTCCCTCACCACCCGCCGTGTTCGGCGACGAATGCCTCGACCTCCGCCAGCGTCGGCATGTCGTTGGCGCACGCGTGGCGCGTCACCACAATCGCGCCGACCGCATTGCCCATGCGTGCCGCGCGCTCGAGCGGCCAGCCCTGACGGATCCCATAAATCAGCCCGCTCGCGAACGCGTCGCCCGCGCCCAGCACGTTCAACACCTGGACCGGAAACGGCGGCACGTCCGTCGATGGTCCGTCGCGACGGTGGACGACGGCGCCGCGGCTGCCGCGTTTGAGCACGAGCGCCTCGATCCCCGTGTCGAGCACCCGCGCGATCGCCTCGCCCGCGTCGGTCGTGGCCGCTGTCGCCTGGACTTCCTCCTCGGTGCCGATAGCCACGTGGACGCGTGTCAGCAACGAGAGCACCTGCTCGCTGTGCGTGGCGCGGTCGGGCCACTGATCCGGCCGAAGATCGATGTCGAGCAGGACGCGCGTGCCGGCTTCACGGGCCCGCTGCGCCGCGTGATGCGTGGCGCTGCGCGCCGGCTCGTGGCTCAACCCGGTGCCGGTCACGAGCAGCAGCTCGCAGTCGCCGAACGGCACATCCTTGATGTCATCGATCGTCAGCTCGCGATCGGCGCAGTTCTCCCGGTAGTAGGTGAGCGGAAAGCGGTCGGGGGGCTGGATCGTGACCACCGCCGCGCTCGTGCGCCGGCCCGGCTTCCGCAGGCTGAAGCGCGTATCGACCCCTTCGCGTTCGAGAAAATGCAGCACGAAATCGGCGACCGGGTCGTCGCCGACGGCCGTGAGCAGCGCCGAGCGGAGTCCGAGGCGACGCGTGCCGACGCTGATGTTCGTCGGGCAGCCGCCGACGTAGGCGTCGAAGCTCTTGACCTCCGTGATCGGTACGCCGATCTGGTGGGCGTAGAGGTCCATGAGGCATCGCCCCATCGAGAGGATGTCGTACTGGCGCGGCACGACCCGCATCTTAGCCGACAACCGCACCGATGCAGCAGCGCCACGCTGGCGCCGTGACTCGATGTCTGTCAGACTTCGCGGTGACGTTTTCCGCGTTGGGACCGACCTTGGTCGGCCCACGGGTATGCAGAAGCCGAAACGCGAGGGCATCATGGCTGGCGGTGACGCGCGAGGCGCGCGATTGAATGTTGGGCTGATTGGTCTGGGACGGCTTGGCCGCATCTACGCTCGCGACTTGAGCGGCCGCGTGCCGCAGGCGCGGCTGATTGCCGTCGCCGACCGTGACGCGGCGGTCGCGGAACGGATCGCCGCGGAATTCGACGTGCCGCGGTGGTACGGCGATCCCTACGGCGTCATCGAGGACCCCACCATCGAGGCGATCGCGATCGTGACACCGACGGACACGCATCGCGATCTCACCGTGGCAGCGCTGGAGCGCGGCAAACCCGTCTTCTGCGAGAAGCCGCCAGCGCTGTCGATCGCGGAGACCGCTGACATGAAGCAGGCGATCCTCCGCACCGGCGGGTATTTTCAGATGGGATTCATGCGCCGCTTCGATCCCGGCTACGCGGCGGCGCACCAGCAGATTCAACAGGGACGGATCGGACGGCCCGTCGTGTTCAAGTCGAGCTCCCGCGATCCGTTTCCGCCTCGCGTCGAGTACGCCGATCCCCGCAGCAGCGGCGGCCTGTTCGTCGACATGGGCATCCACGATTTCGATCTCGCACGGTGGTTCATGGGAGACGTCGAGTCGGTGCACGCCGTGGCGGGTGTGCTCCAATGGCCGGAGGTCGCCGCCGTTGGCGACGTCGACAATGCGATCGTGAGCCTGACGTTCGGCGACGGCCGCCTCGGCGTGGTCGACCTGTCGCGCAAGAGCGGGTACGGGTACGACATCCGGACGGAGGTGCTCGGCACGGACGGCGCGGTGCAGATCGGGTATCTCCGCGAGACGCCGCTGCTACTGCTCGTCAAGGACGGCGTCAGCCACGATGCCGTTCCCTACTTCATGGAGCGGTTCGAACGCAGCTATACGGCGCAACTCGAGAACTTCGTGGACAACGTGCTCTCCGGGCGGACGCCGCCCGTCACCATCGACGATGGCATCGAGGCGTTGAACGTCGGGCTCGCGGCGACGGCGGCGTGGCGCGAAGGGCGAACGGTGCGGCTCGCGGAAATGACGACGGCAGCGTCGGGGATCTGAATGCTGAAGGAGCGCGTGTACATGCTGGCGGCGGATCACCGCTGGCAGTGGGAAGAGTGGTGCGCCGGCGAGTCGATCCCGGCGCAGCGCATTGCGGAAGTCAAAGGTCTGATCTTCGAGGCGTGTGTGCGGGCGCGCGAGCGTTCGCCGCAGGTTCGGCAGTTCGGATCGCTGCTGTTCGACCTCATCTACGCGGCGCCCTATGTCGAGCGCGCACGGCAGATGGGAATTCCCGTCGCAACGCCGGCGGAAAAGGCAGGCGTCTTTCCGCTGCAGTGGGGCTTCGAGCCGTTTCACGCCGGCTTGCGCGGCACCATTGCCAAAGTGCTCATCCGCCATCGTCCCGAGCAGCCAGCCGCGGAGCAGGAGGCACAGATCGACAAGATGCTTGCGATCCAGGCCTGGTGCCGCGAGCAGCGTATGCCGCTGCTCATCGAGATCATCGTCATGCGCGCGCACGAACCGGAGGAAGCGTTCGAAGCGGCCGGGCGTCCGGCGATCCTCGCCGCGGCAATCCGGCACGCATACTCGCGCGGTCTCGCGCCGGACTTGTGGAAGCTGGAAGGAACGTCCAGCCGCGAAGGCGCACGACAGATCGACGCGGCGATTCGCGAGCAGCCCGGCTGTGCTCAGATCATCCTGGGCAAAGGCGCAGACGCGGCAACGATCGATCGCTGGTTCGACGCGGCCGCCTCATGTCCAAGCGCGATCGGCTTTGCGGTCGGACGATCCATCTTCTGGGAGCCGGGCACGAGCTATCTGCGCGGCACGCTCGACGGCGACGCGGCGATCGAAGCCATGTGCGACAGCTATATCAGCCTCGTCGATGCCTGGGAACGGCGGAATCCGCGCCAGGGAACACGGTCGCGAAATTCGACCCCGCAGGCCTGGATTGTCGGAGAATAGCCACATGCCCGACCACACCACGTGCGTCTTCGTGGCCAGCGGCGAGATGGAGGCGCAGCAGGTGCGCGCGTTCCTCGAAGCTGCCGGCATTCAGACGACAACACGCGGCGAATCGCTGCGCCATACCCACGGGCTGACGATCGACGGGCTCGGCGCCGTCGAGATTCTGGTGCAGGAAGCGGACGCCGAGAACGCCCGCCGCCTGCTCGCGTCGGCGGAAGCGGGCGCATTCCGAATCGGCAATGGAGAGGAACAGGACACCGAGCCATGAAGCGACTGACGACGCTTGCTCTCTTCGTATTGCTCGCCGTGAACGCCGCCGGGCAGCAGCCCGCGCGTGAGCGCACGAAGGAACCGTCCACCGACGGCAAACTGAACATCATCGCGTTCGGCGCCCATCCGGACGACTGCGATCAGCGCGCCGGCGGTATCGCGGCGAAATACGCGGCGCTCGGCCATCGCGTGCGGTTCGTCTCGGTAACCAACGGCGACGCGGGTCACCAGACGGAAGGGGGCGGCGCACTTGCTGCTCGCCGCCGCGCCGAGGCGCAGGAGGCCGGGCGCCGCATCGGCATCGAGTACGTCGTCCTCGACAACCACGACGGTGAACTGGTGCCGTCGCTCAAGCCGCGCGAGGAGATCATCCGGCAGATTCGCCAGTGGAACGCGGACCTCGTGCTGTCGCCGCGGCTGAACGACTACCATCCGGATCACCGCTACACGGGCGTCCTCGTGCAGGATGCCGCCTACATGGTCGTCGTGCCGAACATCGCGCCCGACACCCCCGCGCTCCGCAAAAACCCGGTCTTCATGTATTTCCAGGACGGCTTCCAGAAGCCGAATCCCTTCACGCCTGACGTGGCCGTCTCGATCGACGACGTGATCGAGAAGAAGATCGACATGATCGACGCGCACGTGTCGCAGATGTACGAGTGGCTGCCATGGGTGGCTGGACGACTCGAGAGCGTGCCGAAGGACCCGGCGGAGCGGCGCAAGTGGCTGCGCAACACGAGGTCGGGGCAGCCGAACCCGGCGGTGCGCGCGGCGCTGGTGAAGTGGTACGGCGCGACGGCGGGCAACGCGGTCCGCCACGCGGAGGCGTTCGAGATCTGCGAGTACGGCGCGCGCCCGGATGAAACGCTGATCCGGAAGCTGTTCCCGTTCTTCCCTAAGGCATCGCAGCCCTGAGAGCTTCGTCCTTCGCAGCGGCGTTCGCTGGCAGCTGCTCCCGCCGGAACTCGGGTGCGGATCGAGGGTGACGAGAGCGGGATCAGTCGCCGCAACGGGCAGGGCCACGCCTATTCCAGCTGCTGCCACGCCTCCGTAAAGGCATCCCAATCACCTCGCACGAACACGGCCGCCGGGCTGTACTGTCCCGGTTCGAAAATGCCTGCGAACGTGAATCGACTGCCGCTTCGATGCACTTCCATGTCGATCACCCGGTAGCCCTTCGTCTCAATGGCCTTCCACCCGTCGAGGAACTCCTGCCAGGTACTCTTGAACAAGGCCATCGGGGCATGCTTGCCCGGCTCGAATACGCCAGCGTAGTTCGTACTGGAACCGTCCCGATAGATTTCGAGATCCTTCATCCGATAGCCCTTGTTCTCGATGTCTTTCCAACCGGCGAGGAATCCGTTCCAGGTGTTTCTGAAGAGCGCCATGGGCCCATAGCTGGCCGGTTCGAAGATGCCAGCGTACATGTTCGTTCCGTTCCTCTGGAACACTTCAAGGTCTTTCATCCTGTAGCCCTTGGTCTCTATCGCCCTCCAGCCGTCAAGAAAAGCCGGCCAGTCGTTCTGGAAGAGCGCCGTCGGCGCGTAGGACCCGGGTGCGAAGATTCCGGCGTACATCTGACGCTGACCTCGAGGAAAGGATTCGAAGTCCTTCATGCGGTAGCCGGTGGCCTCGATGGCCCTCCACTTCGAAAGAAACGTGTTCCAGTCGTCCTCGAACAGTGCGACAGGGCCAAAAGTACCGGGCCTGAAGATGCCGACGTAGTTCATCGTCCCGCCTGATTCGTAGGCTTCGAAGTCTGCCATGCGATAGGATATCGACCTGGGCGGCCGGATCAGCACCTCCCCATCCGGGACCTCCCTTCCCGCGAAGTCGGTCCACCCGCCCCTGATGTCGGTGTTGTTCTCCACATACCTCTTCGACAGTCCCTTCTCGAACAGCATGACGGCCGCGGCGCCACTCTGCTCTGCGTGAACGTGCAGGTGTGGTTTGGACGATGATCCGGAATTGCCGACGTTGCCTAGAAACTGCCCCTTCTTGATGGGTACCTGAGCGGAGGACGGAAGCATCACATACTGGTCCCCCTCTGGGATTGTCATCGCGGTTGGAAAAAGGGTGGCGTTATTGGAGCACAGGCTGGCAGGGATGGTCCCGTCTTTCATGTGCGCGTACAGGACTCTTTTCCCGTCGGTGTTGTCGACGAACAGCATGTTCCCGCCGCCAGGGATGAGACCGACAGGGACCGGCTTTCCATTGACGAGCTTGGTCCCTGTCTCGAACTTCTCGTGAAGCGTGCCGGGGCGGGGATTCGCCGGCGCATTCCGCCAGCAGCCGACGATCTTGCCGTCGGCCATGGCGAACACGCGCTTCTCATAAACGACGAAGTCATCATTGGCGCTGCCGCTTCTTTTCTCGCGAAACTCGGTCCATTTTCTGTCGCCGAGATATCTCATCGCGCCGATGTCCTCGCCCTCTCCCTGGATGCCAGGCAGGTGATCTCCGGTAAAGAATCGCTCTCCGGGATCCAGGTTTTCTCCCTTGAACGGGAATCCATATTCCTGCGCCACGGCTGCGCGGGCGGGTGCGAGGATACGGAGCGCAAGCGTCTGGCCGCCGGCAAACGCCGCCGGCACGGTCAACAGAACGAGGAAGGCCAATTTCGAGGTGCGATTCCTGGCAATCATGACGCATCCTCCGGACGTGAATGGCAGCCACGAAAGATCGGTGGATGCCGCGCTCGCGCTGCGGTGACGCCATTGCCGCGCAGCGCCGTCCGTCGCGAGACCTTGTCCTGGCGAGTTACCTACTCAGCTCGTCGAATCAATGGACAGTGACCGGAGTCCGCTCCGGACATCGTCCCAAGCTGGACCGGACGCTGGCTGGTCGAGAGAATTCTAGGAGCGGGCACGAAGTCAGTCACCACCTAAACATGTAGTGAACCACCCGGCGGGGCCCGCTGGCCTTTGGCGGCTTGTCCTTCGGCTCGGCGTTCGATCGGTTTCGATCGATCGCTCAAACCCGCCTCGACAATAACAAACGGACGCCGGCGGCGAAAAGGGCTGCCCAGAACTCAGCAGCGATCATGGTAGTTATTACCAAGCGAATATCAAATCGTGAAAGCCCACCGCCACTTCTCGCTGATCACCTGCAATAGGAGGCGTACAACGTTGGCGCGTCGATTGCCACCATTTCCAGCATGGAGCGCGTGGATTCCGTCCTTCGGTACATCGCGGCCGAGCATCTCGATACTCCCACCGGCCGACTCGACGGCACTGTTCTCGTCAGCCCGAGCGACGAAACCGTCGGCACGCTCGACGGTGTGATCATCGATCCAATCGAACGGCACGTTCGGTATTTCGTGGTCCGATCACGCTACTGGCTGAAAACCCACCGTCATCTCGTACCCGCGACGCCGGCGCGCCTCGACTCGGAACACAAGACGCTGCATGTGGACATCGAAGCGGACGATCTGCGACAGCTGCGCAAGGTCAGTTCCGACACGTTCGAGCGGTATTCGGACGACGATCTGATCGCCGCATTGTTCTCGGCACACGCCGCGTAGCCGCCGCCATGGCGGCGTCAACATCGTTTGCATTGAGAATGCTGTGTCAAACGCGCGGCGCGTGACTCGCGTGGTCCCGTGTGCTCGCCAAGGGACTTTCTAAACCGCGTTCCGAGTGGGTCGGAAGCCCCTTCGGCGTTACTCGGTACATGTCATCGATCGGCCGACAGTCATGGAGGCCCTTAGTATTGGGCGATGGCGCGGCAGCGCGACGTTCGACAATGGCTCCTCCTCCCCGCAGTCACCCGCCCGATCACAAGACCGGCCGCAGTTTCATCCGCGCGAGGCACTCGTTGAACCGCGGATCCGCGCGCAAGCTGTCCCACTCAGGCGCGACCGAGAGATGAATTACCGCAAAGTCGCGCGTGTCGATTAAGCGTTGAAGATGCTCGAAGGCCGAGTCGAGGTCTCCAGCCTGTGCGCACTGCACCGCGAGGAATAGTCCCTCATTGCCAAGATCGAGTTGTGCGCAATCTGCCAGCAACTTACGCGCGCGCTCGTGATCGCCCATCTTCCAATACGCGGCCGCGAGCAGTTGACGAGCTGCCAGATGTTGTGGATTGCGATCGAGCGCCTTGTTGGCCCACACGATCACGTCGTCGCACCGGCGCTGAAACCAGAACGAGCCGGCGATTTGGACGTGGGCGAGCGCCGACGTCGAGTCGCATTCCAAACCCTGCAGTTTCAGCTGAAACCCGCGCTCCAGGTCGCCGAGCGCTTCCATCAAGGTGCCGTAGTGGAGGTATGCTTCCGCGTGATGCGGGTTGATCGCGAGGGCGCGCTGGAAGCTGCGCTCGGCGGCGATCCAATCCCACTCTGCCACGAGCATCACCAGTCCCAGCGCGGCCTGTGCGTCGGCGCTTTCAGGGTCCAACGCAACCGCGCGAAGCGCTGCGGCTTTCGCCTCGCCGAACGCTTCAACGAGCACGTGGCGATCGTTCGCCTGGTCAATCTTCGCGTGCGCCAGGCCGGCGTATGCGGCGGCGCAAGTTGGATCGATCACCGTCGCGGCCTGAAACGACGATACCGCGGCGGACAGCTCGAAGAAAGACGCCGAGCGCAGATGCGCCCGCCCGCGGGCGACGAGCTCTGAGGCTTCCGACGCACGGGACGCATCGGTGATCGATCCGTCGTCGGCGACTTCAGGTTTGACCGCGGCTGCGCCGGGATGCGAGCCGGACCGCCCCAGGAGCTCGAGCCGCACTGCATCTGGCAGCGCTCGGGCGGCGTTCGCGTCGAGCTGACGCTTCAGCGGCCACAGGTCGGTCAGCAGCTCGCGCGCCGACTGGTAGCGGTCGTCGGGTCGCTTCTCGAGACACTTGAGCGTGACCCGTTCCAGCTCCGACGGGAGAGCCGGGTTGAGCCGCATCATCGGCTCCGGAGCGGCATGAAGGATGTGGTCCTTCAGTTCCCCCCGCGTCGATGCGGAGAACGGGAGTTGCCCGGTTGCCATTTGATAAATGACGACTCCCAGGCTGAACACGTCGCTACGCGGGTCGACATCGCCGCCCACGAGTTGTTCAGGGCTCATGTACGGCCCAGACCCGACGATGCTGCCGACCGCAGTCACTGGTTCAACGGTCCAGTCACCATTCGGGCGGACCTCCTCGCTGCGGTTCACTTTCGCCACGCCGAAGTCGAGCACCTTCACGTGACCGCGATGCGTCAGCATCAGGTTGGCTGGCTTGATGTC
>JBMDXB010000102.1:0-17330 GCA_048594885.1 Vicinamibacterales bacterium | reverse complement strand
GGGCCGCGCCCCCGGGGCGGGGCGCCCTGGGCCGCTCCCCCTGGGACCTGGGACTCGAGACCTGGGACCAGGGACTCGAGACCAGGGACCAGGGACCAGGGACTCGTTTCGCATGACCACTCGCGCGCGTCTATTTGTGGCGATCGCCTTCGTCTACGCCCTCCACCAGGACGTGTGGTTCTGGCGGACCGCTACTCCGCTGGTGTTCGGATTCCTGCCGATCGGCCTGGCGTACCATGCCGTTTACTGCCTCGTGGTAGCGCTGGTGATGTGGGCACTCACCAGAGTCGCGTGGCCGTCACACCTGGAGTCGGCCGACCCCAAGTAATGCTTCCAACTGTAATAGTTCTGTCGTATCTCGCCGTCGTCCTGTACATCGGCGTCTTCGCGTTCCGCCATCCCCTCGGCACGCGCGCCGAGGACTACTTCCTGGCCGGCCGCTCGCTCGGCCCCGTCGTGTTCCTGCTGTCGCTGTTCGGCACGAACATGACGGCGTTCACAATTCTCGGTTCCGCCGGTCACGCCTTCTCGAACGGCATCGTCACGTTCGGGCTGATGGCGTCCTCCTCCGCGTTCGTCATCCCGCTGACGCTGTTTTTCGTCGGCACGCGCATGTGGGCGCTCGGCAAGCGGCACGGCTTCATGACGCCGGTGCAGATGTTTCGCGACCGCTGGGAGTGCGGGCACATCGGCACGGTGATCTTCGCGGTGCAGGCGGCGCTGCTCGTCCCCTACATCATCATCGGCGTGATGGGTGGCGGCACGGCGCTGCGCGCGATCAGCGGCGGCCTTGTTCCGTACTGGCTCGGCGGCGCGCTTGTCGCGCTGGTCGTGATGGGCTACGTGTTTTTCGGCGGTATGCGCGGCACCGCGTGGGTCAACACGTTCCAGACCGTGTTGTTCCTGTCGTTCGGCGCAGTCGCGTTGATCGTCATCGGCCGCGGCATGGGCGGGTTTTCGAACGCGATGGAGTCGCTGCTGGCGTCTCCCTCGACCGCGCCGCTGCTGACGCGCGAGCGCATCTCACCGCTGTTCTTTCTCAGCTACACCTTCATCCCGTTGTCGACGATCGCGTTTCCCCACATCACGATCTTCTGCCTCACCGCTCGCAGGATGGGGCAATTCAAGCGCACGGTCATCTTCTATCCGCTGTGTCTGCTGGCCATCTGGCTGCCGTGCGTCTTCCTCGGCGTCGCCGCCAACTCGATGCGCGACGAGCCGCGCATCCAGCAGAAGCTCGAGGCGCGCGCCGCGCTCGCCGCTGCGCCCGCCACGATCTCGCCCGACGAGCGCGCCGCGCTCCGCCGCCGCGCCGCGGGCGACGACGTCGTGCTCGTGATGCTCGAGCGCTACGCGCCGTTGTGGCTGGCGGGAATCCTCGGCGCCGGCATCATGGCCGCCGTGATGGCCAGCGACTCGCAGATCCTCGCGCTCTCGACGATGTTCACGGAAGACGTGTTCACGTTTTACGGAGGCACCGCCAGGTTCGGCGAGGCGGTGCAGGTTCAGACGGGCCGCCTGTTCGTCGTGATCCTGACGATCGCGGCGTACACCATCGCGTTGCGCGCGCCGCAGAGCATCTTCGACCTGGCGGTGCAGTACGCGTTCTCCGGCTACGCCGCGCTGTCGGTGCTGCTGTTCGCGGCGCTGTTCTGGAAGCGGAGCACGAAGTGGGGCGCGTTCGCCGTCGCGATCTGGACCGCGTCCGCCGTCCTCTACACGTCCCAGGTCCCGGGTGCCCTCGCGTGGTTCGGGCTCATGCCGGTCGTGCCGATGACGCTCATCTCCGCGCTGCTGATGCTCGTCGTGTCGCTCGCGACCCGTCCGCCGTCAGCGGCAACGATTCAGCGGTACGCCTAATCAACAGCTCGCGCAGCGTCTCAACACGGAGGGCACGGAGAACACGGAGCAGGTCTTTCTTTTTCCTTTCCTTTCCTTTCTTTTCTTTTCAAGAAAAAGTTGGCTCCGTGTCCTCCGTGTCCTCCGTGTTGGAACGCTGTGTACCAGCCACGCAGAGATCACAACGCCGCGCGGTAGATTTCCAGCGCGCCGTTCGCATCGAACGGGCGCGGGTTGAACGTGCCGGTCCACTGTTGTGCGGCGAGCTGGGCGAGCTCGGGGAGCGCTTCGGGCTCGACGCCCTGGTCCGACAGCTTCGTCGGCAGCCGCGCGGCGAGCGCGAGATCTTCGAGCCGCCTCGCAAGCGACTCGGCGGGATCCTCGTCGCGCAGGCGCCGGCGCGGCGCGCCGATCATCGCCGCGTAGCGGTCGCCCGCCACGGTGGCGTTCCAGCGGACGACGTGCGGCAGGAGGATGGCGAGCGCGAGCCCGTGGGCGATGTCGTAGCGCGCCGTCAGTGGGTTGGCGCACGCGTGCGCCGCGCCGAGCATCGATTGCTCGATCGCCATCCCCGCGAAGTGCGCGCCGACGAGCATCGACGAACGCGCCTCGAGATCGGTGGCGTGTAGCAGCACGCGCTCGAACGCGCCGTTCAGCAGCCGCCATGCCTGATGCGAAAACGTGTCGGACAGCGGCGTCGCGCGGGTGGTCACTGCCGTCTCCACCGCGTGCGCGACCGCGTCGAAACCGGCGAGCGCGGTGACGATCTGCGGCGCCGACGCCGTCAGCACGGGATCGAGGATCGCGATCCGTGCCGCCGCCGACGGATCACCGCACGCCATCTTCATGTGCGTCGCCGCGTCGGAGATCACGGCATAGCTCTGCGCCTCGCTGCCCGTTCCGGCCGTCGTTGGCACGCCGATCATCGGCAGCAGCGGCGTCCGCGCCTTCCCGTAGCCGCGGTAATCGGCCATCGCGCCGCCGTTGGTCAGCAGGAAGTTGATGCCTTTGGCGCAGTCGAGCGAGCTGCCGCCGCCGAGCCCGACGATCGAGTCAGGTCCGAACGCGGCCGCGACGGCGCGACCCGCCTCCAGCATCGCGGTGTCGGGGTTCGCCCCGAAGGCGTGAAACGGCGCGGCCTCGATCCCCGCCGCGTCGAGCAGCCGCATCGCGGTCGATACGTGTCCGGCGTCGACCAGCCCCTGATCGGCGACCAGCAACGTCTTGCGGAACCCGAGTTCGCGCGCCTGCACGCCGAGCCGCGAGAGCGTGCCCTGCCCGAAGACGACGCGGGTGCGAGGCTGGAAGTCGAACGGCACCATCTGGAGTAGACTCTACTCTTATTTTTTTGGTCCCAGCCCCATGCCTACGAGTGTCACGACGAGCGAGACGCGGCTGACCCCGGTCCAGTGGCTGATCTGCATCATCGCGGTCATCGGGTTCGCGTTCGACATCTACGAGATCCTGATGCTGCCGCTCATCGTCGGGCCGGCCGTGCTGGAGTTGACGGGCGCCGTCCCCGGCTCGCCCGCGTATCAGATGTGGGTCGGCCGGCTCTTCTACATCCCCGCGTTCGCCGGCGGGATCTTCGGTTTGCTCGGCGGCTACCTGACCGATCGTCTCGGACGCCGCCGTGTGCTGACCTACAGCATCCTCATTTATGCGATCAGCGCGTTCCTGTCGGGGTTCTCGACGTCGATGGGAATGCTGCTCGTCCTGCGGTGCTTGGTCTTCATTGGCGTCTGCGTCGAGTTCGTTGCGGCGGTCGCGTGGCTCGCCGAGCTCTTCCCCGAACCGAAGCGGCGCGAGAAGGTGCTCGGCTACACGCAGGCGTTTTCGTCGCTCGGCGGCCTGATGGTCGCGGTCGCCAACGGCCTGTGCATCAAGTACGCGGCGGCGCTGCCGCCGATCATTGCGTTTGGCGGGGCGACGCTTCCGGATCCGCACGCACCGTGGCGCTACACGCTGATGTCCGGCGTACTGCCGGCGCTGCCGCTCATCCTCATCCGGCCGTTCCTGCCGGAGTCGCCGATCTGGCAACAGAAGAAAGCGGCCGGCACGCTCAAGCGTCCGAGCATCGCCGCGCTGTTCGCGCCTGAACTCCGCCGGACGACGCTGGTGACGACGCTGATGTTTGCCATGTCGTATGGGGCGGCGTTCGGCGCCATTCAGCAGACGCCGCAGATCATCCGCGGCCTTCCCGAAGTCCGTGAGCAGGTGCAAGGGCTGAAGCCGCCGCAGGCCAGGCTGGTCCAGCAGAAGGTCGCATCCGATGTGACGAAGGTCCAGGAGGTCGGCGGGCTGGCCGGCCGCGTGGCGCTCGCCTTGCTCGCGGTCGTCGTCGTCAGCCGGCGATCGCTGATCCGCGTGTTCCAGATACCGGGACTGATCGTGATGCCGATCGTCTTTGCGTGGATTGCGACATCAAGCTTGAACTGGCTGTACCTCGGCATCTTCGTCGCCGCGTTCTTCACCATCGCGCAATTGAGTTTCTGGGGTAACTATCTGCCCCGGGTCTATCCTCTCCACCTGCGCGGAACCGGCGAGAGCTTTGCAGCGAACATCGGCGGACGCCTCATCGGTACGTCGTTCGCGTGGGTGACGTCCACGCTGGCGGTGACGCCGGACGCGGCGTACGCGCCGAGGAAGCTGGCGCTGACCGCAGCGGCGGTCGGGTTCTCCGTATATCTCGTCGGCTTGATCGCGAGCTTCTGGCTACCGGAGCCGAAGAGCGAAGGGCTCCTGGAATGATCGCGCTGGCGGTGCTTCTGTTCGTCGTGGCCGGTCAGAGCGCGCCGTCCTACGACACGGCCGACCTGAAGGGAAAGCTGTACAAGACGGTGTTTCGTCCCGGCGTCGGCACGCTTACGGCTGACGATCTGAAGCCGTTGCCCGCCGCCGACCGCGAGCGGCTCGAACGATTCCTCGCGCGCCGCGCGAAGTTTGCATCGCGGCTGCAGGGCAGCGCGTCGACCATGATTGACGTTGCAGTCGAGGCGAAGAAGCGGCGGGTCGAGGGCGCGATCGTGGCGCTCATCGACGCGCCGGGCGTCGAGCAGGCGGCCGTCGACTACGCGCAGCAGACGTTCATCGCCAACGAGTGGCAGACGGCCGAGCAACCGGCGAAAGAGGCGAACGCCGCCGAGGAGTTTCTGAAGAAGGATCCGGCGACGCCGCTCGCGCCGTTCATCCATGTCTTCATCGCGGACCGCCAGCGCGCCTCATTCGAGGCGATGACCGCTGCGACCGACAAGGCGCAGATGACGGCCGCGGCGAAGAAATACCGGACGTTCATGCAGCGCGCGCGCGCGAGCGAGGATCCGATCTTCCGGCTGCTCGCTGACGACATGGATCGGCAGCCGTTCCTCTACCGCAAGTCGGAGTTCCACCCGCGCGATTTCGATCCGGATAGCTGATGTAAGAAGTGATCTCCCGTGCGGAGATCGCGCGCGGCCTCCGGCCGCGGCCGGTAAACGCCGAGGTAGCCGAGAGCGCCGAGATCGCAGAGGTATCTCAACGACTTGCTGCATCACGTGCGGTCGCGCCGCGCTTCGCCGGCCGCAGGCCGGCGCGCGACCGCTCACGATCGAGGCGCTGCTCATTACCGCGATCTCTCGGCGTCCTCCGCGTCCTCCTGCTTCCTCGGCGTTGTCCCAGCGCCGCCGGAGGCGGCGCCCAGCCGCGAATTACCGTGACGCCGCGACGAGCACCCGATCGAAATCCTCGTACTGATCCGTCGCCACGAAATCGACGCGCGCGCCGATCGCCGCCCGCCATCGCAACCGCACCGCCTCGGCACTCCCGAAGTTGTAGCTTGCGCCCCAGCCGCGGCTCTCCTCGACCGTGTGGCCGTTCAGCGTGTAGAAGCGGATCCACAATCCCTGCTCGTGCGCGCGCCGGACGACCGCGCGCAGCCGCCCGGCGTCCTTCGCTGTCCATCCCGCGGCTTTCGGCGGTCCCCCCTCCTCGATCACGGTCCACGAGTGGTTCGTCCATCGACGATAGTTGGTCGCTCCTGAAGGGATCAGCATATGGGGCGACGCCTCGACGGACGCCGCCGGATCTTTTTCGCGCCCGGGGGGCAACGGTGCGGGCGCCACGGTTCCGAAGATGCGCAGCCGCGCGCCGATCGGGACCTGCGTGTGAAACACGTCCTCCTGCCCGGCGCCGCGCTCCGTGAGCACGAGCAGCGGACCGGCCGTGAACGGCATGACGCGCGACCCATCGCTCACTCGTTCCGCCGTCGTCAGCCACCGCTCGTACTTGCCGAGCAGCGCCCAGATCGCCGCGTGATGCGCCGGCTCGTTCGTCTTGAAATCCAGATGCAGGATCACCAGTGGCCACTCGTCGCGCCGCGCCTCGGCGAGCGCGCGGTCGAGGACTGGCGCCAGCCGCTCGAAGAAGTAGTCCTCGAGCGTCGGCGCCTCCGCGGCCGACGCGACCTCGTGCGCCACGACCGAATTCGTATCCGCCTGCCGCCAGACGACGTCCTGCTCGATGACGATGGGCCTCGAGCTGGTGGCGAGCGCCCGCTCGATGCGGTCCGTCCATTGTCCCTTTTGCGGGTAGCAGTTGTGCGCGTGCAGCCGCACCCGCTCGCCGGGACCGGGAACAGCGGAACTGACACTGCCAACGACCAAGAACACAAGGGCCAAAGGCCAATATCGTCTCCTTCGTCCGTTGGCCTTTGGCCTTTGCGGGCCGTCTTTTCGCTGCGGCCTGCCCTGACCGAGTAAGATAGCGGCCGCTACGAGCGTCCCGAAAAGCCTCTCAGGCATTGGCGCATTCTGCCAGAACTACGCTCGTCACGTGTGGGGGGAGATCATGACGAAAGCGCTGTGTATGTTTGCCTGCCTGCTCCTGTCTGCGGCGTCCTCCTGGGCGCAGGTCGACCGCGCGACGCTGACCGGCGTGGTGCGAGATCCGCAGAACGCCGTGATTCCGGCGGCCACGGTCAAGCTCACGCACGTCGCCACCGGCGTCGAAGCCACGACGACGGCGACCGGCGAAGGCACGTATCTGGTAGTGAACCTGGCCCCGGGCGAATACCTGGTCGAGGCGTCCGCCACCGGCTTCCAGACGTTCGCACAGACGATCCGCCTCGAGACGGGGCAGCGCGCCCGCCTCGATCTCTCGCTCGCCGTCGGGGCCATCGGCGAGACAGTACGCGTCGAGGGCGTCACGCCGCTCCTCGATACGCAATCCGCCGTCGTCGGCAGCGTCGTCAGCCGCAACGAAGTGGCGAACCTGCCGCTGGCGATTCGCAACTGGGACGACCTGCTGTTCACGCTGCCCGGCGTGCAGGGCGATCGCTACACGGAGCAGACCGGCACGACGAACGCCGGCCGCACGGGAGGCGTCAGCATCCACGGCAACCGATCGCTGCAGAACAACTTCCTGCTCGACGGCGTCGACAACAACTCCATCTCGACGAACGTGCAGGAGCTGTCGACGCAGGTGTCGAGGCCGTCGATCGACGCGATCGACGAGTTCAAGGTCGTGACGAGCCCGTTCACCGCCGAATACGGGCGGGCGCCGGGCGGCGCCGTCGTCGTGACGACGAAGTCGGGCACGAACAGCATCCGCGGCACCGTGTACGACTACTACCGAGACGAGAAGTTCGACTCGAGGACCTACTTCGCGAAGAAGGCGAACATCGACAAGCCGGTCAACGATCAGAACCAGTTCGGCGGCAACATCGGCGGACCGATCGTCAAGAGCCGCGCGTTCTTCTTCGGCGACTTCGAGGGGACGCGGATCACGCAGGGCGTGCTGCGGACAGGACGCGTGCCGACGGCGGCCGAGCGCAGCGGCGTCTTTTCCTCGACCATTCTGGATCCGGCGAACGGCCGCGTGCCGTTCGCGAACAACACGATCCCGGCCAACCGGATCGATCCGGTCGCGAAGGCGATCCTCGATCTCGTGCCGCTGCCGAACACGAGCGGCTCGAACAACTTCATCCGCCAGCCGAGCGTCGAGGACGATGGAGAGCGGTATCTGGTGCGGAGCGACGTGAAGGTGGGCGCGCACGACAACGTGTTCGTCCGCTACATCTACACCGACCGCCTGCGCTTCGTGCCGGGGTACTTCGGCGGCGTCGTCGACGGGACGTCGACCTCCGCGTGGGGACGCAACTTCCTGACGTCGCACAGCACGATCGCGGGCTGGACGAAGGTGATCAGCTCGACGCTCGTCAACGAGGCGCGTGTGTCGTGGGCGCGCGGCATCTCCGACGGTCAGCAGGATCCCTTCGGCGTGCCGGGGCCGAAGGTCCCGGGCGTGCCCGACAACCCGGTCGTCGCCGGTGGCATCATCGGCGTCGACCTCAGCGGTAATCTCCGGCTCGGCTCGCCGAACTTCATGCCGAAGTACCAGCACACCGACC
This sequence comes from Vicinamibacterales bacterium, assembly GCA_048594885.1. GTDB lineage: Bacteria > Acidobacteriota > Vicinamibacteria > Vicinamibacterales > 2-12-FULL-66-21 > JBMDXB01. Next base: position 9,106 of record JBMDXB010000102.1, on the reverse strand, counting down.
AGGTCCAGTACCTGAACACGCTGTCGTGGCTGCGCGGCGCGCACAACGTGAAGTTCGGCGCCGACATCATGATGCCGATGAACAACGAGTACGTCGACATCCCGGCGACGCGGGGCAACGTCGGCTTCAACGGGCAGTTCACCGGCAACGCCGTCGCCGACTTCCTCCTGGGCTACGCGCGGCTCGCCGAACTCTCGAACGTGCACGTCGTCAACCAGCGGCGGCACGCGTATGCCTTCTTCGTGCAGGACGACTGGCGGCCGACGACGAAGCTCACGCTCAATCTGGGGCTGCGCTACGACTTCATGTCGCCGGCCTACGAGAAGGACAACCGGATGGCGAACTTCGATCCGTCGATCGGCGGGCTCGTCTACGCGAAGGACGGCTCGCTCGAGGAGCGCGCGTTGCTGACGCCGGATCGCAACAACATCGGACCGCGCTTCGGCGCCGTCTACCAGCTCACCGATCGCACCGTCGTGCGCGGCGGATACGGGATCTTCTACAACTTTCTCGATCGCATCGGTTCGGAGGATCAGCTCGCGCTGAATCCCCCGGGGCTCCGCAACATCCAGCAGACGACCTCGTCCAACACCACGCCGGTGCTGTTCCTGCGGAACGGTTTCCCGTCCAACTACCTGGATCCGTCGAACATCGTGACCAGCCGCCTGCTGATCCGCGCGGCGAGTCAGGATGGCGTGAACGCGAAGTTCCAGCAGTTCGCGCTCGGCGCGGAGCGGCAGGTGCTGCGCGACTTCGTCGTCTCGGCCGATCTCGTCGGCAACTACGGCACGGACATCGCCGTATTGCGCAACCTCAATCAGCCAGCGAATGGCAACGGCCAGCGCCCGTATCCCGCCTTCGGCCACATCCAGTGGCGCGATCCCATCGGCGAGTCGGAGTACCTGGGACTCGATCTGGCGGCGGAAAAGCGCTTCGGCCAGGGTTACAGCTACCGCGTGTCCTACACGATCAGCGAAGCGCGCGACCAGGCGCCGGAGCATCTCGCGGCGACCTCGGGACGGCCGCAGAACACGAACGACATCGCCGCCTGGGAGGGGCCGAGCGACTTCGACGTGCGGCACCGGTTCGTTGCGAACTTCGTCTTCGAGACGCCGTTCGGCGCCGATCGTCCGTTCGATCTCGGGCGGGCGGCGAATGCGATTCTCGGCCATTGGACGGTGAGCGGCATCTACACCGCGCGCTCGGGCCGGCCGTTCACGGTCACGCAGGGCTCGCTCGAAGGCGCGGCGTGGCTGCCGAACCGGATCGGCGATCCGAAGGGGGACGAGACGGTCGAGCGGTGGTTCAATACCGGTGCGTTCCAGCGGGTGCCGGCGGGTGTCTTCGGCGACGCCGGCCGCAACATCGCGCGCGGGCCGGGCTACGTGGCGTTCGACATGAGCGTGCAGCGACGCATCGCGTTCGGTCAACGCATTGCCCTGACGGCCCGCTGGGACGTGTTCAACCTGTTCGACCGCGCCAACTTCGGGAACCCCTCGAGCGACATCACCAACTCGAGCGCCGGCGTGATCTCCACGCTCGCGGGCGATCCGCGCGTGATGCAGTTCTCGTTTAGACTGCACTTCTAATTGGCGGCTGGGGGGCTGGGGAGCTAGCCCCCCTAGCCCCTAACCCCCTAACCCCCTAACCCCCTAACCCCCTAACCCCCGAGTCCCTTCATGAAGCAACGACTCGGTTTGATTTTGCTGGTCCTGCTGGCCGCGCTGCAGGCGGCGCTGCTGTCTCTCGAGCCGCAGCGCGCCGCGGCGCCGCGCGGCAACCATGTCGTCATCATCAGCCTCGACGGCTTCCCCGGATGGGCGATGGACGATCCGCGGCTGCCGGTGCCGACGCTGCGGCGGCTGGCGGCGCGCGGCGCGATCGCGAAGGGCATGCGGCCCGTGAATCCGTCCGTCACGTGGCCGAACCACACGACGCTCGTGACCGGTGTGACACCGGCGAAGCACGGCGTGCTCTTCAACGGCGTGCTCGTACGCGCGCCGGGCGTGCCGCCGCGCGTCGAGCCGTGGCGCGACAAGAAGGAGATGGTGCGCGTGCCGACGCTCTATGACGCGGTGCACGCGCGCGGCATGACGACCGCGCAGGTGGACTGGGTCGCCATCCAGAACGCGCCGACGATCACATGGGAGTTCCGCGAACGAGCCGACGCCTCCGAACAGATCGGCCGGGAGATGATCAAGTTCGGCACGCTGACCGACGAGGAGTTCAAGACGTTCTCGAAGGGCAACATCCTCTGGCGCGATCACATCTGGACGGAAGCCGCGGCGCACATCATCCGGAGGCACAAGCCGACCCTGATGCTGTTCCACACGCTGAACCTCGATTCCACGCACCATCGTTACGGCCCGCGCACGCCCGCGGGGATGACGGCGATGGCGTACCTGGACACGCAGGTCGCAACGGTGCTGAAGGCGATCGAGGACAGCGGCCTGATGCCGCGCACGACCGTGTTCGTCGTCTCCGACCATGGATTCAAGACCGTCAAGCGGCAGATCCGGCCGAACGTGGCGTTTCAGCGCGTTGGACTGCTGACGGCGGCGCAGTCGAAGATCTCGAAAGCGCAAGTCTATTCGGTGCCTGAAGGGGGCAGCGCGCTCGTCTACATTACCGTGCCGGACGCGGACGGCGATCTCCTGAAACGCGCGAAGCAGGCGCTCGAGGGGATCGAAGGCATCGACAAGATCGTCGAGCCGAGGGACTACGCGAGCTACGGGCTGCCGTCGCCGTCGGCGAACGAGCAGATGGGCGCGCTGTTCCTCACGGCGAAGGACGGCTACGCGTTCACCGCGGCGGCCGGCGAAGAGGTGGTCGTCGATGCGCCGGCCGGAAGCCTGGGCGCACACGGATATGTCTCGACGGATCCGGAGATCCAGTCGATGTTCATCGCCGCAGGACGCGGCATCACGCCTGGCGTGAAGCTCGGCGTGATCGACGCCGTCGACGTGGCGCCGACCGCGGCGAGGCTGCTCGGCATGGAGCTGAAGGACGTCGACGGCAAAGTGCTGACCGACATCCTCGCGCCCGCGCGGGTGAGGTGAACGGTGGGACGTGTGCTCGCCATCGCCGCGTGCCTGCTCTTCGCGCGGACCGCCGCCGCCCAAGCCGTGGACTGGAAGGCGATCGAAGCGGAGGCCGTCAAGACGCTGCAGGCCTACATCCGCATCAACACGTCGAATCCGCCGGGAGACGTTACGAAGGCGGCCGATTTCCTGTCCGGCATCCTCGAGGGAGAAGGCATTCCGGTCAAGCGCTACCAATCCGGTCCTGGCCGATCGATTCTGCTCGCGCGGCTCGAAGGCACCGGCACGGCAAAGCCGATCGTGCTCCTGCACCACATGGACGTCGTCCCGACGGATCCGGCGCGATGGACGCACAGGCCGTTCGGCGGCGAGATCGCCGACGGAGCGATCTGGGGCCGCGGCGCGATGGACATGAAAGGGATCGGCGTCGCGCACCTCTACGCGCTGCTTGCGCTGAAGCGGCAGAAGGTGCCGCTCGATCGTGACGTCATCTTCATGGCGGTCCCGGACGAGGAGGTCGGCGGAGAGCTTGGCGCCGCGTGGATGCGCAAGAACCACTACGCGGAGTTCGAGCCGGAGTACATCCTCGACGAGGGCGGCTTCGGCAGTCGCGACCTGTTCGCGCCCGGCACGCTCGTGTTCGGCATCTCGGTCGCGGAAAAGAAGATCGTCTGGCTGAAGCTCACCGCCGAGGGCGTCGCCGGGCACGGCTCGCAGCCGCACGACCGCAACCCGAACGATCGTCTGGCCAAAGCGCTGGCGCGGCTGCTCGAGGAGCCGTTGCCGACGTCGTCCTTCAGCGTGCTCGAGACGATGAAGTCACGCGTCGGAACGTTCGCTCGGAACAAGTTCAACAACGCGATCCAGCATTCGACGATCTCCATCACGAGCCTGCGCTCCGGCGTCGGCGACCCGCCGAAGGTGAACGTGATTCCGTCGACAGCGGAAGCCACGCTCGACTGCCGTGTGCTGCCGGGCACGTCGAAGGAGCAGTGGCTGAAGGAAATCGCGCGGCGGCTCGGCGATCCCGAGATCAAGATCGAGGTGACCTACGAGTCGGAGGACCCGGTCGTGACGACGCAGGATTCGGCGCTCTACCGGGCGCTCGAGAGCGCGGTGAAGCGGGCGCACCCGGAGGCGATCGTCACGCCGATGGTGATTCCGTACGGAACGGACTCGAACGGTTTCCGCCCGCGCGGCGTGAAGAGCTACGGCTTCATGCCGGCCATCCTGCCGGCCGCGGCCATCGCCTCGATGCACGGCGACGCCGAGTTCATCCCGGTGGGTGCCTTGAGCGGGGCGATTGCGACGTTCTTCGAAGCCCTGAAGGAGACCGCGGCGCGATAGGATGAGGCCGACGGCATCGGTCTCTTGCCGTGGACGGCCGGCCGCCACTATCGCCGCGAGGAGCCACATGGACCCCGAGACCGTCGGTCGGTACCAGATTCTGCAGCGGCTGGGACAAGGCGCCATGGGTCAGGTATTCCTCGCCTTCGATCCGAGCATCGGACGCCAAGTCGCCGTGAAGGTCTTGCGCGACGCCGACAGTGAGCATCTCCATACCCAGTTCATGCGCGAAGGGCAGGCCGCGGGCCGTCTGAACCACCCAAGTATTGCCGCCGTGTACGACGCGGGCGAAGCCTACGGCGTCGTGTACATCGTGATGGAGTACGTGGAAGGCACGTCGCTCGGCACGCTAATCCACGATCGTGCTCCGCTCCCATTCGTCATCAAGTTGGGTCTGATCGAGCAGCTATGCCGCGGGCTCGCGTACGCGCACGCCCAGAATGTCATCCATCGTGACGTCAAGCCAAACAACTGCCTCGTCACGAGCGCGGGGGTTCTCAAGATCCTGGACTTCGGCATCGCGCGGCTGGCGGATGTCAGTGGCCTCACCGAGGCCGGGATGTTGATGGGCACCGCGAACTATATGTCTCCCGAGCAGGTCGAGGGTAAGCCGATTGACGCTCGGGCGGATATCTTCGCCGTCGGCGTCGTCGCGTATGAGCTGCTCGCCTATCGAATGCCGTTCGCGGGCGATTCGCTCCCGTCGACGTTGCGTTCGATCCTTACGACGAACCGAAACCGCTCGACGAGGTGATGCCAGGCTGCGATCTCCGGATCGCGAAGATTCTCGAGCGCGCGCTCGCCAAGCGGCCCGATGACCGCTACCAGCACATGGGCCTGATGGCTGCCGATCTCGCTCGTGTGCGAATCGACTCTGAGCCATCGCAGGGCGACCAGCCGACCGAGCCAGGGGTTCCCCTACTGGCGGACGCCACCGTCGTTCAGCAGCCCGGAACGACCGGTGCGTTGCCCGGCGCGGACACCGGGGGAACGCCGATAACGCTCCCGAGTCCTTCCGTTCCAGCAGCGTCTCCGTCCCCGCCGAGGCCGCCTGCCGCAGCCGCACCAGACCCTGAGGTGATCACACTGCCGTTTCGGCTCGATCGGCGCCTCGCACCGGCCGATCGAGGAGATCGGCGGCGCGACCATCGTCGGACGCGATGAGGATCTCGAGCTCTTCGTCGATCAGATCCTTCAGGACGACGGCGGCTCCTTCCTGATCACCGGGTACCGCGGCGTGGGCAAGACCTCGTTCGTGAAGCAGGCGATGAACCACCTGCAGGAGCGCATCCGGACGGTGGATGGTGTGCAACTTCTCGTTGTCGAGTTGCCATTGGCGAAGCCGCTGAAGCCGGTAGAGCTGATGCACCTCGTGCTCCGCCGGCTCGAGGAACGCCTTCGTGCGCTGCGCCTCGATCGGAAGATACCGGAAGACGACCGTGTCGAAATTAGCGTCGACGCGCCGTGTGGCGGCCGCTCCCGGTGTCACAGGGCCGGCGCTGCGCGTTGTGCACGGTCCCCCCAGCCTTCGCGGCACGATGTTGCCGTTGAAGGCCGGCCGCAACCTGATAGGCCGCTCTCCCGAGGCGGACGTCCAGCTTCGCTCAGCTCACGTCTCGCGGTTCCAGACCGCCGTCGTCGTTGAACGCGATCGGCTCATCGTCGAGGACTTGAACTCCGCGAATGGCACCTTGCTGAATGAACGGCCGCTTCGCGGCGCCAGCCCGATTGGCTCGAGCGATCGGCTCGCGATCGGCGAATTCGTCCTCGAAGTCGTCCAGCCGTCAGCTATTGATGCTGTTCTGTCATTGACCGACAGACAGTGGATGAGACGAGCGATTCGAGGCGCTCCGCGAAAGCCGTCGCGGTAGCGCCTCGCGCTGTCGCTGGCCCTACTTGACCGGCGCCTTGGGATTGGTCACGCGAACACGCGCGGCGTGCTTCGTCGTTCCCATGTCGTGGTACTGCACCCTGACCTCGTCGCCGACGCTGACGAACTCGGTGATCGGCGTGGGCTTCTTGTCGGTCTTCAACGCCGCCGTCTTGCGGCCGGCGCCCACCGCGGTCACCTCCGTCTCGTTGTCGATGGTGAACGTCCACTCCGCGTCTTTGCCCTTCACGGTCAGTGACGTCGCCGTGACGGCCGTCACGGTGCCGATGGCGTTCAGCGTCTTCTTCTGAGCGGCCGTCTCGCTGCCTTTCTCGGCGGCCTGTGCCGGCGGTTTCGGCTTCTCCTGGCCCTGGGCGAGGGCGGACACCGGTGCGAGCGCCAGCAGGCCTGCCACACAGAACATCAATGCGCGTCTCATGGAACCTCCTTGACCGGACAGATCCAACCCGTGATGCTATCACGCCTGCGACCTCGACGTGCCGCTGCGTGAAACGCTATCTTACCCGCGTGACGACGACCGTCCGGTACTGGTCGTGATGCTTCCACGCGCCCTGCTCTTGATGGTCGCTTCCGCGGTCGCGCTGCACGCGCAACAGCCGGCGCTCTCGGCGCCTGGCGCGCTGCTCGAGCAGCTCCGCGCGAAGTTCGCGGAGTTGCACGGGGCGGGCAGCTTTCCCGGCGGCACGGCCAGCTTCCACTTCGCCGGCGGGCACACCCTCGGCATCGCCGTCGGCGTCGCCGACAAGGCGAGCGGACGCCGCATGACGCCGCACGATCGGATGCTGCTCGGCAGCGTCGGCAAGACGTTTGCCTCGGCGCTCGCGCTGTTGCTCGTGCACGACGGCAGATTCGGCCTGGACGATCCGATCTCGAAGTTCTTCGGCGCCGAGCCGTGGTTCGACAGGCTGCCGAACGCGCGGACGATCGCCGTTCGTCACCTGATGAACCACACGAGCGGGCTTGTACGCTACGAGTTGAACCCGAAGTTCACGGCCGATCTGAGCGCCAATCCCGACAAGGTGTGGACGGGCGAGGATCGCCTGTCGTATCTGTTCGACACCAAGGCGCCGTTCGCTCCCGGCGAGGGCTGGGAGTACTCCGACACCAACTACATCGTCCTCGGCATGATCATCGAGCGGACCGGCGGCGCGCCGTACTACGAGCAGTTGCACGATCGCATACTGCAGCCAAACAGCCTGAGTCGTACGATTCCCTCGGACAAGCGGCGGCTGCCGATCGTCCAGGGTTACGCGGGCCCGAGCAACCCGTTCGGCGGCACCGACGAGATGATCACGAGCGGCCAGTTCGCGGTGAATCCGCAGTTCGAGTGGACCGGCGGCGGGCTCGCGACGACGTCCGATGACCTCGTGCGATGGGCGAAGTTGCTGTACGAAGGGCGCATCGTTCCCGAAGCGCTGATGGACGACCTGTTGAACGGCGTCCCGGCCAAGCTCGGGCCGGACACGAAGTACGGACTTGGCGTCATCATTCGTCCCACTGCGCTCGGCATCACGTACGGTCACAGCGGGTTCATGCCAGGGTATCAGACCGACGTCATGTACTTTCCCGCGATGAAGCTGGCGATTGCCGTGCAGGTGAACTCGAGCGCGCCGCGCGCGACCGGGCGTCCGTTGCGGTGGTTCATCACCGAGTTCGCGCAGATCATCGCGTCGCTCGTCGAGGGTCGGCCGGGACTCTAGTCCGCGCGTTGTGAGTCATTCCGTCCAGCGGCGACAACGTAGATGACAACGCAACTGCCAGGAGGTCTTCATGGTACCGAGGCATGTGCTGCTGTGTGTGGCGCTTCTGTCGGCGGATGCCGCCCGCGCGCAGACGTCGGCTTCGTCGCTTCCGGACGATGCACGGATCCGGACGATACTGTCGGAACGGATCGACGTTCAGAAACAGAACGTCGGGATTGTCGTCGGCCTCATCGACGGATCCGGCCGCCGCGTGGTCGCTCACGGCAGTTTCGACACGACGGGCGGCCGTCCCGTCGATGGCGACACCGTGTTCGAGATCGGGTCGGTGACGAAGGTGTTCACGTCGCTGCTGCTCGCCGACGCTGTCAGCCGCGGCGAGATGGCGCTAACGGATCCGCTCTCGAAGTATCTGCCGCCGGACGTCAAAATCCCGCAGCGCGGCGGGCAGCAGATCACCTTGCAGGACCTCGCGATGCACCACTCGGGGCTGCCGCGCCTGCCGACGAACCTGAAACCGGCAAACCCGAGGAATCCCTATGCCGACTACACGGTCCAGCAGCTGTATGAATTCCTGTCCGGCTACGAGCTGACGCGCGACATCGGGTCGCGCTACGAGTACTCGAACCTCGGCGCCGGCTTGCTCGGCCACCTGCTCGCCCGACATTCCGGCACGGACTACGAAACGCTCGTCCGACGGCGCATCACCGGGCCGCTCGGCATGAAGAGCACGATGATCGTGCTGGATTCGTCGCTGAAGCAACGGCTCGCGGCCGGGCATAACCCCGACCGGCAGCCTGTGGCGAACTGGGATCTGCCCACGCTGGCAGGGGCCGGCGCGTTGCGCTCGACTGCGAACGACCTGTTGAACTTTCTCGCGGCGCAGCTCGGGTATGCGCAGTCGCCGTTGACGCCGGCGATGACCTCCATGACCGCGAATCGCCGGCCGGCAGGACCCGGCATGGAAATCGCGTTGGGCTGGCACATACAAAAGACCGCGGGTGGCCGGCAAATCGTCTGGCACAACGGAGGAACCGGAGGGTACCGCTCGTACATCGGCCTCGATCCGGTGGCACGGACCGGGGTCGTCGCCGTATCGAACATGTCGACGCCGGCCGGCGTCGACG
>JBMDXB010000101.1:0-57896 GCA_048594885.1 Vicinamibacterales bacterium | reverse complement strand
CGGATTTCGCACCTGGGTCCCCCGCACCACACACCCGGTACGGGGGCGCCCCCGGGGGGCGCCCCTGCCCCCCCCGGCCCCACCCCTCTCACCCGGTCGCCGGCGCGAGGGACCGCACGTAGCGGATGATGCGCTCGGTGCCGCGCTGCAGGTCGCCGAGCGACGCGGCATAGGAGATGCGGATGAAGCCCGGCGCGTCGAACGCCTCCCCCGGCGTGATCGCGACGCGCTCGTCGTCGAGCAGCGCTTGCGCGAGATCGGCGCTGGTGCGGACGGCCTCGGGCGACAGGAACTCGGAGACGTCGACGAACAGGTAGAACGCGCCGGCGGGCTTGACCACGCGCAGCCGCGGCTCGGCGGCGAGCCAGCGGCACACCTGGTCGCGCCGATCGCGGTACTCGTCGAGCATCTCCTCGACGCACTGCTGGCTGCCCGAGAGCGCCGCGACGACGGCCTTCTGCGTGATCGAGCAGACGTTCGACGTCGAGTGGCTCTGGAGCGCGTTGCACGCGGCGATGAGCGGCGCCGGCGCGAGCGCCCAGCCGCACCGCCACCCCGTCATCGCGTACGCCTTCGACGCCGAGCCGCACACCACCGTGCGCTCGCGCATCCGCTCGGCGAGCACGCGCGGCAGGTTGTGCGGCGTCGGATCGTAAATCAGTTTCTCGTAGCAGAGGTCGAGCAGGATCCAGATCCCGCGCGGGTCCGCCGCCTCGGCGACCTTCGCCATTTCCGCTTCGTCGATCAGCGCGCCGGTCGGGTTGCCCGGCGAGTTGATGATGATCCCGCGCGTGTTGGGCGTGATGGCGTTGACGATCGGCTCGGCCGTCAGGCGGAAACCATCCTCCGCGTGCGTGCGGACGACGACCGGTTCGGCCTCGGCGAGCTTGATCTGCTCGACGAGCGTCGGCCAGCCGGGCATGTGCGTGATCACTTCGTCGCCCGGGCCGAACAGGCACATCGCGGCGTTGAAGAGCGCCTGCTTGCCGCCGGCCGTGACGATCACCTCCGACGGCGAGTACTCGACGCCGTAGTCGGTGCGGTAGCGCTGGCAGATGGCGCGCTTGAGCTCGTCGGTGCCGGAGTTGGTCGTGTACTTCGTGAAGTGCGCATCGATCGCCGCGTGCGCCGCCGCGGCGATGTGATCGGGCGTCGGGAAGTCCGGCTCCCCTGCCCCGAAATCGACGACGTCCACTCCCTGCGCCTTCAGCCGCATGGCCTCAGCCGCCACCTTCATCGTCGGCGACACGCCGATGCGGTTGGTCCGTTCCGCGAGCATCTTCTACGCCCTCAGGGTTTCGCGCGCGAGCTTCTTCTCGCGCAGACGTTCCTCGACGATCTCCGGCACGAGCCCGTGCACCGTGCCGCCGAGCGCCACCACTTCCTTCACCAGCCGCGAGCTCACGTACGTGTAGGGCTCGGCCGGCATCATGAACACCGTCTCGACGTCCGGATTCAACCGGCGGTTCATCAGCGCCATCTGCATCTCGTACTCGAAGTCCGAGATGGCGCGCAGTCCGCGGACGATGACGCTGGCGCTCCGCCGCCGGGCGTAGTCGACGAGCAGCCCGTCGAAGGTGTCCACCTCGACGTTGGCCAACCCACGGAACACCTCGCGCGCGAGCCCGACGCGTTCGGCCACGGTGAAGAGCGGCGCCTTCTCGAGATTGAGCAGCACCGAGACGATGATGCGATCGAACAGGCGCGCGCCGCGATGGATGATGTCGACGTGGCCGTTGGTCAGCGGGTCGAACGATCCCGGGTAAATCGCGACGATTTCATTCATGAGACCGCCTGTAGAACGCGAGAGCGCTGTCGCCCGACGCGACCTCGCGTGTGCGCATCAACGCGCCGGCCCGCTCCGGAGCGGGATCGCGCTTCGCATGTTCGACGACCAGCAGCGTGTCAGTCCCGATCAGCGGTTCCACGGCCGTCAACGCGTTCACGAGTTCCGCCGCGCCGTACGGCGGGTCGAGAAAGACGATGTCGAAGCGCGCCGCGGCGAGCTTTCGTACGGCGGCCGCAAGTTCTGCGCGGATAATAACATGCCGGTCACGCACGCCCGTCATTCCGACATTTCTGTCGATCAGCCGCACCGCGCGCGGATCGCGCTCGACGAACGTCACGTGCGCGGCGCCCCGGCTCAGCGCCTCGATGCCGACCGCGCCCGTGCCGGCGAACCCATCGAGCACGTGTGCGCCCTCGACGCGTGGCGCGAGGATGTTGAACAACGTTTCGCGCAGCTTGTCGGACGTGGGACGCAATCCTTCCCACTTCGGAGCTTCCAGACGGCGGCCCTTCAGCGACCCGGCGATGATTCGCAACGCTTAGTCAACTCCCGAAGGCAAAGGCCAAAGACCAAAGGCCAACTTCCAAGTCTGGCAACTCCCAACCTCCAACTCCCAACTCCCAACTCCCAATCTTGGCCCTTGGGATTTGGCCTTTGGGAGTTGTCTTGCTTGGCCTTTGGCCCCTTGGCCTTTGGGAGTTGTGTCGCTTGGCCTTTGGCCCTTGGCCTTTGGGAGTTGACCGGGCCGCGGATATCAGCCAACACCAACGAGTCCGAAACGCTTTTCCCAGGACGTTCGAACCAGCGTGACGAGCGCTTCGGCCTGCCGTTCGTCATCCAGTACGGCTGACGCTTCCCGTCGAGCGTCTTCCATGATCGCGTGGTCGCGCAGCAGATCGCCGACGCGGAGCGTCGGGATGCCCGACTGGCGTGTCCCGAAAAAGTCGCCTGGCCCGCGCAGCTCGAGGTCCTTTTCCGCGATGACGAAGCCGTCGGTCGTCTCCGTGAGCGCCTTCAACCGCTCGCGCCCCTGATCCGTCAGCGGATATTGGTACAGGAGCATGCAGTACGACTGATGCGGACCGCGGCCGACGCGTCCGCGCAGTTGATGGAGCTGCGAGAGGCCGAAGCGCTCGGCGTGCTCGACGAGCATCACCGATGCGTTCGCGACGTCGACGCCGACCTCCACCACCGTCGTCGATACGAGGATGTCGTAGTCGCCGCCCGCGAAGCCGCCCATCACGCGATCCTTCTCCTCCTGCTTCATGCGCCCGTGCAGCAGCGCGACTCGGTACTGGGGAAAGATGTCCTGCGAGAGATGGTCCGCCATCTCGGTCGCGGCCTTGAGATCGACTTTCTCGGACTCCTCGATGAGCGGGTAGATGACGTACGCCTGGCGCCCATCATCGATCTGCTTTCGGATGAACTGATAGATCTCGTCGCGTTTCGATTCCGGCTTCGCAATCGTCTTGATCGGATAACGGCCCGGCGGCATCTCGCGCATGACCGACACGTCGAGATCGCCGTAGGTCGTCAACGCCAGCGTGCGCGGGATGGGCGTTGCCGTCATCACGAGGACGTCCGGGTGCAGTCCCTTCGCGCGCAACGCCGCACGCTGCATGACGCCGAAGCGGTGCTGCTCGTCGATGATGACGAAACCCAGCTCGCGAAACGCGACGGGATCCTCGACGAGCGCGTGCGTGCCGACCACGAGGTGGATCGACCCGCCGGCGAGCTCCGCCTGCACCTCCCTGCGCTTTTTCGCCGGCGTCGCGCCCGTGAGCAGCGCCATGCGGAACCGCGACGCCTCGAGCAGCCGCCGGATCGTGATGAAGTGCTGCTCGGCGAGGATTTCCGTCGGCGCCATGAACGCGACCTGGAAGCCGTTCTCCATCGCGACGACGGCGGCGATGAGCGCGACGATGGTCTTGCCGGACCCGACGTCCCCCTGGAGCATCCGGTTCATCGGATGCGGCCGCTCCATGTCGTCGACGATCTCCTTGATGACTTTCTTCTGATCGCCGGTCAGCTTGAACGGCAGCACGCGCCGCACCGCGTCGCGGATCGCGTCAGTGATCACGATCGAACGCGGCTTGCGATCGTCCATCGAGCGGCGCCTGCGCAGCACCAACCCGAGCTGGAACAGAAAGAACTCTTCGAAGATCAATCGCCGCTGTGCCGGCGAGCGAAACGCGTTCAATTGCGCGATCGGCGTGCCGGCGGGCGGAAAGTGCGCGTCGATGAGTGCCGTGCGGCGGACCACGAGCTGCTGCCGCTCGCGAACCTGCGCCGGCAGCGGATCGGCGACGTCCTCGGGAAGCTGCGACAGCGCGTTGTGCACGAGCACGCGCTGCATCTTCGTCGTCAGATGGCCGGTCTTCTCGTAGATCGGCACGATGCGCCCGGTGTGCAGCGTGTCATCCTCGGCTTCCGCTGCGGGACCGTCGCCTGCATCCTCACCGCGAACGATCTCGTATTGCGGGTTCTGGAGCTGGAGCCCGTGAGACGTCAGCTCGAGGCTGCCGAACAGGATGACGCGCTGGTGAGCGTGGAAGACGTCCTTGAGAAATGGCTGGTTGAACCAGATGGCGCGCAGGCTGCCCGTCGCGTCGCGCACGAGCAACTCGAAGATCTTGAATCCGGCCCGCCGCGTCGGCCGCACGTGACAATGGACGACTTCTCCCGCAATCGATGCGGCGACACCGGGGCGGAGCGACGCGATCGTCTGGAACGTCCCCCGATCTTCGTAACGAATCGGAAAGCGATAGAGGAGGTCTTCGACGGTGGCGAGGCCGACACGCTGCAGATCGGCCGCGCGGCGCGGCCCCACTCCCTTGAGGTACTGGAGCGGCGTGTCCAGCGCGATCACTGAACGACGGTCGCGCCGCCTCGCAGGACGTGGATCTCGCGGATGCGTGCCGGCAGCTCGAACGGATCGTCCATGTTGATCCCGTCGGGATCCTCTGGCGACCGCGAGTAGAAGCTGAGAAGCTCCTGGATGACCGGCTTGGGAACCGGCACGCCGGAGATTTCCGCCGTCTCGAGCTGGAATCGCCCGACGCCCCCCTTCGTCGTCAGCCGCCCCGCGGCCGTCACCGGAAGGCGCCCCGTCAGGTACCCGAGGGGATCCAGCCAGCCGCGCTGCTTTTGCTTGCGGACCGCGTCGAGATCCACGATCGCGCGTCCGCCGACACGGCCGTCACCGAGCGCCGTGATGGTTGGCTCGACGATGCCGACGGGAATCTGATCGGTGGCGTGGACGCGCAGGTACGCGGTGACCTCGACGTCGGTGACCTGCGTCGATCGCGGCACGGCCTTCTTCGGCGCCGGCGCGTTGCCGTACTGCACGATGCCGACGAGCTTTTTCTGGAAGCGATCCGCATCCAGGCGGTTGTGCCTCTGCTGTGCGTCGACAGCGGTCACCATGAATGACGCAAGCAAGGCGACGACAAACCGTCGGGACACCATGTCTGATTGTAACAAGTCCCTGGTCCCTGGTCCCTGGTCACGGGTCCCTGGTCACGGGTCCCTGGTCAGGGGTCCCCGGTCATGGGTCCCGGGTCGCGGGTCCCGAGACGCGCGACCAGGGACTCGCGACCCCGGACCTAGGGACCCATGACTAGGGACCAGGGACCAGGGACGCGACGCGCGCGCTCTCTAGCGCGCCGCCCCGCGTGCACGCGCGGCGCCGGCACGCGCGCGCATGAGCAAATCCAGTTTGCGGCGCTCGAGCGCGTCCTCGAAGACCCTGAATCGCCCCTGCTGGCGGACGTCCAGTACCTCGTCGAGCGTCTCGTACGCCTTGCGGAGCTCCGCGCCGGCGCGCTCGTCGTGTTCGCGCAGCGCTCTCAGCTTTTCACGGACGGCGCTCTCGTCGATCTCGGCCGCTTGCGGGCCGGTCATCTTCTGGATTTCGCGGAGGAGCTGCAGGCGCCGCTGCAGGTTGCGCCGCCGCGTCTGTTGCAGCGTCTTCAGGCGCGTGACGAACTCGGCAAACTGTCCATCGCGAAGCTGCAGGGTGCTCTCGGCCTGCAGCAGCGCGTAGGCGTCGAGCATGTCCGCGACGTCCATCGGCGTGAGCCCCTGCGCGGGACGGTTGCCGCGCGGGGGTGGGGTCTGCTGTTGCGCAGATGCCACCGAGCTGCTGAGGACCAGGAGAACGATGAGAATGACGCGTTTCATATGATGGCTACGCCCCGGTCCGTTTGATCTCGTCTTCGATCAGTCGCGCAAGCTCGAGCCGTTCCTCAGGCGTCAACTCCTCCGCCATGCGCTCGGCGGCGCCCGGACGCACCCGGATGCCGAGCGTCTCGGTCTCCTCGATCTGAAGATCGTCGGTCGCGACGACGATGGCGTCCCATGCGTCCGCCGCCGAGTCGTCCAGCAGATACTCGCCGGAAGAAGCCCCGCCCGCGGCTTCCATATCAGCCATCTCAGGCAGCGGCGACTGGTCGATCCGTCCGACCGTCCGCCACGCCACGCCTGCGACGAGCAGGACGACGAGAACGGCGAACGCCCATTCGAGGCCGCCTTCGCGAAGGCAGAGCGTCCAGGCAGAAGACGGACGGCGCTCCCTGCCGATCGCGGCGGAGACGCGCGCCGAGAAGTGCGTCCAGAACAGCGGCGACGGATCGGGTACGGCGTCGCGGTGCGCGAACGTCAGCGCGTCGCGGATGCCGTCGGCCTGCGCGCGGCACGCGTCGCACGCCGCCGCGTGACGGCTGCGATCCGCGGCGAGCCGCCCTTCGACGAGGTCGATGAATTCCGAGTCGTTCAGGTGTGTCATCGTTCGCCCTGCAGCAGCTTCTTCAGGTTCGCGAGCGCATGAAAGAAATTCGCCTTCACGGCGCCAACCGAACTGCCGAGAATCTTCGCGATGTCCTCGTGGGGCAGCTCATGATACGCGCGAAGGATGAGCGTGGCGCGCTGTTTTCGGGGCAGCCTCGCAATGGCCGCCCGAACTTCCGCGGCCGTTTCCGCACGCTGCAGCGTCCGTTCCGCCGATTCCACGCGCGTATCGACGCGCTCGACCGCCTCGAACGGTTCCATCTTCGGCACCCTGACGCTGACGCGGTTCAGGCAGACGTTCACGCCGATCCGATACAGCCAGGTGCCGAGCGCCGACTGCCCTTTGAATCCCCGGAGGCCGCGATACGCGCGCACGAACACGTCCTGTGCGAGATCGCTGGCGTCTTCGTGGTTCGCGACGAAGCGGTAGCACAACTGGTACACGGCGCGGCGATGCCGCTCGACGATGATGTCGAAGGCCTCGCGGCGTCCCTCCAGAGATAGGCGGACCAGCTCCGCATCGTCCAGCCCGTCGAGCGGCGAGTTCGCGCTCACCGCCACTTTCCTGAGTTAGACCGTTCCACGAGGCAAATGTAAAGAGAAGGGCCGTTGACTTTCGCTTTTCTTTTGCGTATAGTGCGCGGCATGCTGCCACTTACAAAACGCCAGCGGGAGATCCTCGATTTCCTGAACGATTTCATCCAGCAGCACGGCTATGCGCCGAGCCTCGAGGAGATCGGGCGACGTTTCGGCCTCTCGTCGCTGGCAACGGTGCACAAGCATCTCACGAACCTGCAGGACAAGGGGTTCATCAAGCGGGCGTGGAACCGCAGCCGGTCCGTCGAGCTGATGTCTGCGCGCACCGGCAGCCGTGCGGTGGAGCTCCCGCTGCTCGGCTACGTGGCGGCAGGCGCGCCCATCGAAGCCGTCGTCGGCAGCGAGACGATCGCCGTGCCCGAAGATCTCGTCGGCAAGCGCGACACCTACGTGCTGCGTGTCAAGGGCGACTCGATGATCGACGAGCAGATTCGCGACGGCGACTACGTCATCGTCGAGGATCGGCGCACGGCGAACAACGGCGAGATGGTCATCGCGCTGTTGAACGGATCGGACGCGACGCTGAAGAAGATCTATCGCGAGAACGGCCGGATTCGGCTCCAGCCGGCGAACCCTGCGATGCAACCGATTCTCGCGTCCGCCGACCAGGTGCAGGTCCAGGGCGTCGTCGTGGGGGTGATGCGCCGGTATTAGCGCGCCGTAAGGCGCGCCCGCCGGAGCGGAGCGGGGCCCCGCGAGCGACGGCGACAGGGGGTTCGGCGGGACGAAAGTCCCCCGGCCGAACTTAGTGTTCTAATACCCGCATGAACGAACGCAAGCAGATCAACTTCACGATCGTCCCGGACGACACCGCCGACCTTCCGCGCACCTACGCGAATTTCTGCGCCATCTCGCACACGCCTTTCGACTTCACGCTCTCCTTCTGCGAAGTTCTGCCGCTGTCGGAAAAGGACATCCAGGCGGCCGAGGCCGACCACGTCGTGCGCGCGCCGATCAAGGCCAAGATCGTCGTCCCGCTGCAGGTCGTGCCGAACCTGATCGCCGCGCTGCAGGAGCACATGCGCGTCTACTCCGAATCGACGGGTGCGACCTGGGACAAGGGACCCGTTCACTGAGGTTCCGGGGGGGTTCCGGGGGGTCCGGTTCCAGCGTTCTTGCGACCGGAACCTCGGAACCAGAACCCCGGAACCACCGGAACCCTTGGAACCCGTGGGACCCGTGGAACCAACAGAATTCACCGACAGAGCGTCTACGTGAGTGATGACAGGCGAAGCCGTAGTGCTGGCGGAGCCCGCGACGGCGTTGAGTGAGGACCTCACCGGCAGATTAGCGCGCCTGTTTGACACACATCATCAGCGGCTGTTCCGGCTCGCGCGGCGGTTGTCGCGGACGTCGGAAGACGCACACGATCTCGTCCAGGAGACGTTCTTGCGCGCCGCCCGGGCGCCGCATGCCATTCCCGACGGGACGTCGCACGAGGAGGCGTGGCTGGTACGCGTCCTCGTCAACATCTGCCGCGATCGCTGGCGGAAGACGGCGGTGCGATCGCGCGCCGTCGGATACGAGCTGCCGCAGGAGGCGCCGGACAATCCGGAAGCCACTGCGATGGCACGGACGATGGTGTGGAAGGCGCTCGACATCCTCTCGCCGCGGCGCCGAGCGATTCTCGTGATGTACGAGCTCGAGGGCGCGGGGATTCCCGCGATTGCGAAGCTGCTGGGCGTCACGCCCGTGACGGTGCGGTGGCATCTCTCGCGCGGCCGTCGCGAGCTGGCGAAGATCCTCGGAGGGAAATCATGAAGACGCTGCGGGAGTTGCTCCAACAGGCCGATCCGGCCGGCCCGCGGAGCGAAGAGCCGGGACTGTCGAATGCGGACGCGCAGGCGATGCGCCGCGCGATGCTGCGCGCTGTTGTGTCCCCGGCACCCGCGCTCGCCTGGCCGCGCGCGCTTGCCGTTGCGGCCGTCGTGGTCGCGATGGTGATCGCCGGTGCTGCGGCCGGCCGCCGGATGCCGCCGCGTGGGACGGCGATGCCGCAGGAGGCTGCCGCGACGGTCGACGAAGGACGCCGGCAATTGCAGTTTTCCACGCCGGGCGGGACACGAATCATCTGGACTATCGATCCGAACTTTCACATCCGAGAGGTCATGCCATGACAGGGAGTCATCGACTGAGTATTGCCGCGGCCGTGTCGCTGCTCGTCGCGGTGCCGATTGGCGCGTCGCAGGACGTGCAACAGATCGCGGAGGTGGCGCAGAAGCCGCCCGCGACGACACGGCCCACCGAAGCGCCGCCGTCGCAGCGGCCCGCGCCGACGCCTCGGCCGACGGAGGGGCCGCCCGCCCTCAAGACACCGCAGGCCGTCCCCGTCCTTACGCAGCAGGAGCGCACGCCGGACTCACTGGGTCTGCGCGGTTTCAGCGTCGCGCTCGTGCTCGGCGAGATGCAGGGATCGACGGCCGCCGATACGCTGCCCGCGGGCGCGAAGAGGGCGATCAACGACATGCGCGACTTCCTGCCGTACAAGAACTACCGCGTTCTCGACGTGCAATGGACGCTGTGCTGCTCCGGCGGAGTAACGGGAATTTCCGGACGTTTGCGCGGCGTGGAGGAAGACGACCATTGGTTCTATATCAAGCTGCAAGGAACGGTCGGCTCGAAGTTATCGGTGAGCTTTGGGCTGCGTGAGCCTGAGGATGGGGAGGACGCTGGGCCAGCCGCCCTGTTCTCGACCGTCGAACGCGAGCGTCGCGCGGCGGAGCTCAAGAGCAAGCGTGACCAGCTCGAAGCGGAGGCTGGCGCGTTGAAGAGCCGGTACGGGGAGCAGCACCCGGCGTTAGTTGCAACGCGCACGCAGCTTCAGGCCGTGAAGAGCGAGATTGAAGCGGCGGAGCGCGGCGTCGCGAAGGGCGACCGCAAGGACGTCGCGCCGCGCGGCAAAGGACGCTACATCCTCGAGAGTTCGTTCTGGATGGACGTCGGCGAGACGGTCGTCATCGGCACGTCGCGCCTGAAGGGCGACAAGGCGCTGATCGCGCTCCTGACCGCGGCGTCGCGCACCTCGTCCTCCGCGCGTTGAAAAAACTGCAAAGGGGTCAGGTCTTGAATTATCACAAAAGTGATAATTCAAGACCTGACCCCATCCTACAATCGTGGGAATGGCGAAACGTGCGCCAGCGCTCGCGAAGCCTTCCAAATCGGCGGCGGATACCCGCCGCATCATGGCGAAGCTCGAACGGCAGCATCCCAACGCCGACACCGAGCTGAACTTCACGAACGCCTACGAGCTGCTCGTCGCGACCATCCTGTCGGCGCAGTGCACCGATGAGCGCGTGAACCAGGTCACGCCCGCGCTGTTCAAGCGGTATCCCTCCGCGAAGACGCTCGCGACCGCGACAACCGACGATCTCGAGCCGCAGATTCAATCGACCGGCTTCTTCCGCGCGAAATCGCGCGCGCTCGTCGGGATGGCGAACGCCGTCACCAGCGGCCACGGCGGCGAGATTCCGACGACGATGGACGACCTGGTCAAGCTTCCGGGCGTCGGTCGCAAGACCGCGAACGTCGTGCTGGGGCACGCGCTTGGCGTGCCGGGACTCCCGGTCGATCGCCACGTACTGCGCGTCTCGAATCGCATCGGCATCGCGCGCTCCGACGATCCCGAAGTCGTCGAGCAGCAGTTGTGCGCGGCGATGCCGCCGAAACAGTGGACGAAGACCTCCGACACGCTGATCCTGCACGGCCGCCGCATCTGCAAGCCGAAGCCGCTGTGCGACCGCTGCGCCGTCCGCGAGGATTGCGACTACTACCGCACGATCGTCGCGAAAGCAGGACGGCGGCGATGACGCGCGAGCGGTTCACGCGTCTCGTCGAGGAAGCGCTGGCCGAGATCCCGCGGCGGTTTCGCAAGGAGATGAAGAACGTGGCGGTGGTCGTCGAGGACGAGCCGCCGGCGCACATCCTCGAAGAAATGGAGATCGAGCCGCCCGACTCGCTCTTCGGTCTCTATCAAGGCACTCCCTTGCCGGAGCGAAGCTGGGCCTACGGCAACGCGCTTCCCGATCGCATCTCGATCTACCAGGGGCCGATCGAGGAGGCGTGCGACGACGACGACGAGATTCGCGACTGCGTGGCGGAAACGGTGATTCACGAGTTCGGCCACTATTTCGGGCTGTCGGAGGAGGAAATCGAAGAGATCGAGGAGAAGTACTGGCGGGGCGAGTCTGTGGAGGAAATGTGACCGCATCCGTCAACTCCCAAGGGGCCAACTCCCAAGGGCCAAATTCGAGAAGCTCCAACTACCAAAGACCAAAGACCAAAGGCCAAAGGCCAAAGACCGAGACGGAACAGTTTGGTCCTTGGAAGTTGACATTGAAATTTGGAGGTTCCTTCTGTTTGGCAATTGGCCTTTGGTCCGTTGGTCTTTGACATGCTGTTTGGCAAGCGGCCTTTGGTCCCTTGGTCTTTGACATGCGCGCTCTGAAGCGGTACGGGCAACACTTTCTCGAGCCCGCATGGGCCGACAAGCTCGTCGCGGCGATCGATCCGCAGCCCGCCGATAGATTCCTCGAGATAGGTCCGGGACCCGGCGCGCTTACGCTGCGGTTGGCACCCCGCGTGGCGCACCTGACCGCTGTCGAAATCGATCCCGTGATGGTGGCGGCGCTCCGGGAGAAAGTCCCGGCGAACGTGACGCTCGTTCACGCGGACGTCCTCGAATTCGACCTCTCGTCGCTCGGCGCCGGCGTGCTGCGCGCGGCCGGCAACCTGCCCTACAACGTGTCGTCGCCGATCCTCTTCAAGCTGGTCGAGGCGTACCGGACGCGTGGCACGCTCGCGGACGCGACACTGATGGTGCAGCGCGAGGTGGCAGAACGCATCGAGGCGCGGCCCGGCGGCGGGGACTACGGGCCGCTGGCGATTCTCGTCCAGGTCCACGCGGACGTCCGCCGCGTCCTGAGCCTTCCGCCAGGCGCGTTCCGTCCGCCACCGAAGGTCCAGTCCGCGGTCGTCAGGCTGCGGTTCCGGCCGCCTGCCGTCTCGATCGCGGACCCGCAGGCCTTCGAGGCCATGGTGCGGTCGATGTTCACTCAGCGTCGAAAGACGCTGAGCAACGCGCTGCGCACGTTTGCCGCGGCCCGCGGGGGGGATGCCGCCGCGGCGCTGGCCGCCGCCGGCATCGAGCCCCGCCGCCGGCCCGAGACGCTGCAACTCACGGAACTGGCGCGGCTTGCAGACGCTTTCCTCATTCCGTAATGGCCCTTCACTTCGCCACAGCCGACGGGCTTCAGCCCGTCGGTCGGCGGGGCCCTGAAGGCACGCCGCTGCGTGGATGTCAGAAGGACGCTAACGGCAGGGCTGTGCTATAGTTGCGGCCGTAATCACTCCTGGCTGGCTGTCCCAGCGGCCGTCAGGTTGACACGCAGACACCAGCGGCATCCCCGCCGCTTCGCCGGTTCCGCCCGCCCGGGCGGCTCTCCGTGCGCTCGCGTGTCACTTGATAGGCAACCATGACTGACACTACTCCGCTGGAACTGATCCCCCTCGGAGGGCTCGGCGAGTTCGGCATGAACATGATGATCGTCGCTTGCGGCGAGACGGCGATCCTCGTGGACGCCGGCGTCATGTTCCCCGAGCCGGAGCTGCTCGGCGTCGACCTTATCATCCCGGACCTGCGGCAGTTGTCACAGTACCGCCTGTCGGCGCTCGTGCTGACGCACGGCCACGAAGATCACATCGGTGCCGTGCCGCACGTGGTGTCGTACGTGAACGGCCCGGTCTACGGCACCGCGCTGACGCTCGCGCTGCTCGAAGCCAAGCTCGAGGAGCACGGCGACGATGTCAAAGCGCGGATGAAGACGGTCAAGCCGCGCGACCGCGTTACCGTCGGCTGCTTCACGATCGAGTTCCTGCGTGTCACGCACAGCATGCCCGACTGCGTCGCGCTCGCCATCGAGACGCCGCACGGCATCGTCATTCACACGGGCGATTTCAAGGTCGATCAGACGCCGCTCGACGGCGAGCATGTCGACTTCCACCGGTTCGCCGAGCTCGGCTCGCGTGGCGTGCTCGCGCTGCTCGGCGACAGCACCAACATCGAGCGGAAGGGATTCGCCGGCTCTGAGCGCGACGTGACGGAGGCGTTCGAGGAGATCTTCACGAGCGCGAGCGGCAAGATCGTCGTCGCGGCGTTCTCGTCGAGCATCTACCGGATGCAGATCATCGTCGATCTCGCGTCACAGTTCGATCGTCAGGTGGCCTTCATCGGCCGCGGGATGATCGAGAACGCGGAGATCGGCCAGCGGCTCGGCTACCTCCGCATTCCCACCGGCGTGCAGATCCGCGACAGCGACGTGCGCAACTTCCCCGCCCAGGACGTCGTGTGCCTGTGCACCGGCTCGCAGGGCGAGCCGCAAGCGGCACTGCCGCGCATCGCCATCGACGATCACCGCCACGTCCGGCTCGACCCTGAAGATACGGTGGTGTTCTCGGCGCGCGAGATTCCCGGCAACGAGAAGGCGATCGGGCGGGTGATGAACCACATCGCCAGGCGTGGAGCCGAGGTCGTCTACGAAGGCATCAAGCACGTCCATGTGTCCGGCCACGGCAGCGAGGAAGAGCTGAAGTTGATGCTGTCCCTGGTCAGACCGCGCTACTTCGTGCCGATACACGGGGAGTACCGGCAGCTTGCCCGGCACGCCCGGGTGGCCGCCCGGGTTTCGCCGGGAACGCGGGTTCTGCTGGCGGAAAACGGCGACGTCATCCGTTTCGATGGCGAGGGCGGGCGGGTGGCGGACAAGGTGCTGGCAGGACGGATTCTCATCGACGGGACGCGCAGCGGCGAAGTGGGCGACGAGGTCCTGCGGGACCGGCGGCATCTCGCGGGCGACGGGTTGGTCGTCCCGGTCGTCGCCATCGGCCGGCAGTCCGGGGCGCTGGAGGAGACGCCGGACATCATCACGCGGGGCTTCGTGCTGGATGCGCGGACGGAGAGCCTGCTGAAGGAGATTCCCCCCCTGCTCGCCACGACGATCGAGTCGGCGGGCGTCGAGGAGCGCACCGACCCGGGGCTGATCAAGGAGCGGATTCGAGTGGATTTGCAGCGGTTCTTCCGAAAGCGTTCTGGACTCCGGCCGCTGGTGCTGCCGGTGATCATGGAGATCTGACGTGGCGGGATCCGCGGTGTCCCGGCGGCTCAGCGAGTTCATCGGCGTCGCGCTCTTCGCGCTGGCGCTGCTGTGGCTGATTGCGCTGGCGAGCTACAGCCCGTCCGATCCGGTCTGGTTCTTCAACACCGGGTCCAACGCGCCACCGGAAAATTTTGCCGGTCGAATCGGCGCCTTCATGGCCGAGCTGTCGTTCCAGATCGCCGGCTACTCCGCCTATCTGATTCCCATCGTGCTCATCGTCACCGGCTGGCACTACTTCTGGTGCCGTGTCCTAGACGCGCCGTACACCAAGGCCTTCGGCGCGGCGCTGCTCGTCGGCTGCGTGTCTTCGTTCCTGTCGCTCGCGTTCGGAAGTCTCGATCTGGCGGGCAAGGAGTTCCGGGCCGGCGGTTACATCGGCGACTGGCTCGCGGAGAGCCTCGCGGAGTATCTCAACCGCACCGGCTCGATCATCCTGATCCTGACGCTGCTGTTTCTCGCCATCATCCTCTCGACGCAATTCTCGTTCGGCCGGTTGTTCGAGGCGTTCGGACAGATGCTCCGGGATCGGTGGGCCGCGGCGGTTGGCGCGCTTCATTCGTGGCGGGAACAGAAGCGGCGCGACAAGCAGCGGCAGGAGGTGTTGAAGAAACACCTCGAAAAGGGGAAACGCGTCGAGTCGATCGAGTTGGCCGAGCGGTCCGAGAGGTCCGAGAGAAGGGTGACGGAGAAGACGGAGAAGGCCGAGCCGGAGAGACCGAAGACGTCGCGTACTGCGGCGATGGTCGAGGCGGCTGCCGCCGCGTTGAAGGCTGCCTCGTCGCGGCCGACGCCGCCGCCCGCGATCAAGCGCCAGGCGCCCACGCCGCAACCCGCTCCCCTGCCGCTGCCGGAGCCCGAGAAGGTACCGGCCGAGCGCAAGAAGGGCGCCTACACCTATCCGCCGCTGGCGCTGCTCGACGCGCCGCGCAGCGAGCGCAAGATCGATGAGCGCGAGCTGATGGACGGCGCGCGGATGCTCGAGGAGAAGTGCCGCGAGTTCTCCGTGGAGGGCGCGGTCGTCCAGATCCATCCGGGTCCGGTGGTCACCACCTACGAGTTCAAGCCGGACGCCGGCGTCAAGTACAGCAAGATCACCGGTCTCGCCGACGACCTGTGCCTCGCGATGCAGGCCGAGTCGGTGCTGATCGACCGCATCCCCGGCAAATCGACGGTCGGGATCCAGATCCCGAACCCGAACCGCGAGCTGATCTCGATGCGCGAGCTGCTGGAGTCCGACGCCTACAAGCGCGGGGCCTCGAAGCTGACGCTCGCGCTCGGCAAGACGATCCACGGCGAGCCGTTCGTCACCGACCTGGCGACGATGCCGCATCTGCTGATTGCGGGATCGACCGGCACCGGCAAGTCGGTCAGCGTCAACGCGATGCTCTCGAGCATCCTCTACCGCGCGTCGCCGGAAGACGTGCGGATGATCATGGTCGACCCGAAGCGCCTCGAGCTCGGGATGTACGAGGAGATCCCGCACCTGCTGACGCCGGTCGTCGTCGATCCGAAGCTCGCGGCGAACGCCTTGCGGTGGGCGGTGCGCGAGATGGAAGAGCGCTACAAGACGCTCGCTGCCGTCGGCGTCCGTAACATCGAGCAGTACAACCGCAATATCCGGATGGCGCAGGCCGAGAAGAAGGGCCCGCTGACCGACGACAAGGGCAACGAGGTCAAGCCGCTCCCCTTCATCGTCGTGCTCATCGACGAGCTCGCGGACCTGATGATGGTCGCTGGCAACGAGGTCGAGGAGTCGATCTGCCGCCTCGCGCAGATGGCGCGCGCGGTCGGCATCCATCTGATCCTCGCGACGCAGCGGCCGTCGGTCGATGTCATCACCGGTCTGATCAAGGCGAACCTGCCCGCGCGCATCTCGTTCCGCGTGTCGTCGAAGATCGACTCGCGCACCATTCTCGACAGCAATGGCGCCGAGCAGCTCCTCGGCCGCGGCGACATGCTGTTCCTGCCGCCGGCCTCGTCGCGATTCGTGCGCCTGCACGGGCCCTACATCTCCGAGCAGGAGAGCGCGAGGCTCGCGAGCTTCCTGCGCAAGCAGGGCAAGCCGACCTACGACGCGTCGATTACCGAGGACGACAAGCAGGCGGGCGGCGACATCGACTTCGAGAAGGACGATCTGTACGACGAGGCCGCACGCATCGTCGTCTCGAGCGGCCAGGCGTCCATCTCCTACCTCCAGCGGCGGCTGCGCATCGGGTTCAGCCGCGCCGCACGCCTCGTCGACATGATGGAGGCAGAAGGGCTCGTGTCACCCGCCGCCGGCGGGAAGGCGCGGGAAGTGCTCGTCAAGAAAGACTACTTCGAAGAAGTCGATGCGCAATTGAGGTAGCCGTGCGACCCGTTCATCTGAAAGCTGCCGTGATTCTGCTCTGCGGCGCCCTGCTGGGCCCGCCTGCCGTGGTGTCGGTCGCAGCCGAATCGCCGGCGCTCGTCTACACCCGCATCCTGGCGCGCGAGCGGCTGCTTCGCGAGGAGGCGAACAAGGCAACCGCGCAGGAGATCCGAGGCGTGATCCGGGCGTACGAAGGGATGGCGCGGCGTTACCCCGCCAGCGGCTATTCCGACAACGCGTTGTGGCAGGCTGCCGGCCTCGCGGTGATGGCGTTCGAGCGGTATCGCGAGGACGCCGACCGGAAGACGGGGCTGCGGCTGCTCGACGAGCTGAAGCAGCGGTATCCATCGAGCAGCCTGGTGCGTCGCGCGGGCGAAGTGCGCGCGCTGTTGGATGCCGCCGGTACTGGGCCGGGCAAGCCCGGCTCCTACAACGCCGACGCCAGCGCCGCGCCCACCGCAGGGGCCGGCCTTGGCCGGCCCGACACGGCGTCACAACCCGTCGGGCCAGTCGCGCTGCGCGATATCACGCGCACCACGCTGCCAGACGGCATGCGCGTCACGATCGAGCTCGACGGCGAACCGATCTACCGCGCCGAACAGCTCGAGAAGCCGCGACGCGTGTTTTTCGATCTGAAGAACGTCCGCCCCGTGGCGGCACTCCAGGATGCCACGCTCCGTTTCAACGACGACATCGTCCGCGAGATCAGGCTCGGACGGCATCCGCAGAACACGACACGCGTCGTGCTCGACATGGCCGGCGCGGACAGTTACAGCGCGTTCACGCTGTACGAGCCGTTCCGGCTGGTGATCGATTTCAAGCGCGACACGGCCGCGAGCGCGACTCCCCCACCGGCGGGATTGCCGCCGCTCTCGCGGAACCCCATCGCCGCGATCGGGCCGACGCCGGTGGATTCAAAACCGGTTCCGATGAAGCCCGCGGAGACGAAGCCGGCGCCACCGAAGCCCGAGACGAAGCCGACGCCGGACCTGCCCGTCACGCCGCTGACGCCGCCGGCGCTGCCGACGGCGAACTCGAACGGGCAATTCTCGCTCGCGCGCCAGCTCGGTCTCGGTATCTCACGCATCGTCATCGACGCCGGCCACGGCGGGCACGACCCAGGCGCGCAGTCCAATGGCATCGTCGAAGCGGAGCTCGTGCTGGACGTCGCGCAGCGCCTGATGAAGCTCCTTCAGAAGCAGCCGGGAGTCGAAGTCGTGATGACGCGCGACAGCGACGTGTTCATCCCGCTCGAGGAGCGGACGGCGATCGCCAATCGCGAGGGCGCGGACCTGTTCCTCTCGATTCACGCCAATGCGAGCCGTAACAAGCTCGCGCGCGGCGTCGAGACGTACTTCCTGAACTTTGCGACGAATCCCGACGCGGAAGCGGTGGCCGCGCGCGAGAACGCGACGTCCGGCCGCACGATGCACAGCCTGCCGGAGATCGTGCGCGCCATCGCCCTCAACAACAAGATCGACGAGTCGCGCGATCTCGCGGCCAGCGTTCAGAAGGCCATCGTTCGCCGGTTGTCCCCGCGCAACCGGCAGTTGAAGAATCTGGGAGTGAAGCAGGCGCCGTTCGTCGTCCTGATCGGCGCGATGATGCCGAGCGTGCTCGCGGAAATTTCGTTCATCACGAACAAACAGGAGGCGACGCTGCTCAGGACGGGCGCCTACCGCCAGCACCTCGCAGAAGCGCTGCTCGATGGCGTCCTGAAGTACCAGCAGTCGCTGAAGAAGCCCCGTGCGATCGCGTCGACGCGGTAGTTAAGGGAAGGGCGAAATTTTCAGCGCCTCGGAGTCCGGCACGGGCTCCAGATTGAGGCGCGCGCGCAGCCGCTTGATGCCGATCAGGATCGCGCCGAGCACTCCGCCGAGAATCATGGCGACCAGCAGCAGGACGCCCGTGAGTCCGATCGCGCCGATCAGAATATCCGCGGCCGTCGTCTCCTCGACGACGGGCTGTTCGATGACCTTGACGACGATGGGCTGCGCGGGCTGCTGCACGACGGATCGGTCCTCAGCTCAATTAGATCCCACGATCCACGCTTAGTTCCACTCGCCGCTCGTGAACGCGAGCTCAGCCAGTGTCCGGACGGCCACACCTGTGGCCCCTTTCGGCTGATACGGCTTCGCCTCTTCGGCCCACGCGGTCCCGGCGATGTCGAAGTGCGCCCACGGGAGGCCGCCCGCGAACTCCTTCAGGAACATCGCCGCGGTGCACGCGCCGGCGGGCCGGCCGCCCGAGTTGACCATGTCGGCAATCTCGCTGCGCAACTGCTCGGCGTACTCCTCGAAGAGCGGCATCGGCCAGGTGCGGTCCCCTGCCTTCAGCGCGGCGCGGCGGACGACGTCCACCCATTCGTCCGGCTGGCCGAACAGCCCGGAAGCGACCTTCCCGAGCGCCACGACACAGGCGCCCGTCAGCGTCGCGACGTCCACGAGGTGTGTCGCCCCCAGTTGCTGCGCGTACCACAGACCGTCGCCGAGGACCAGGCGGCCCTCGGCGTCCGTGTTGATGACTTCGACGGTTTTGCCGCTCGCGCCCTCGAGAATGTCACCCGGCTTGATCGCGCGGCCGCCGGGCATATTCTCTGTCGCCGGCACGACACCGACGACGCGCAGCGGCGCTTCGAGCATCGCGATCGCGCGCATCGCGCAAATCACCGCGGCGCCGCCCGACATGTCGTCCTTCATCCGGTCCATGCCCTCCGCGGGCTTGATCGAGATGCCGCCGGTGTCGAACGTGATGCCCTTGCCGACGAGTCCGAGGACCGGCTTGTCCGGCGCGTTCGGTGGCTCGTATCGCAGGACGATGATGCGCGGCGGCTCGGCGCTGCCGCGCGCGACGCCGGCGAGCAGGCCCATCCCGAGGCGCGCGATGTCCTGCTCGTCGAGGATCTCGACCGACAGGCCGACTTCACGCCCGAGCTGCGCGGCGCGTTCTGCGAACACGGATGGCGTCAGGACGTTCGACGGCTCGTTGCACAGTTCCCGCGAGAGATTCGAGCACTCGCCGAGAATCCGCCCACGCTCGACGGCAGCCTCGAGGGCCGGAGCATCTGCAGCGCTGTTGCTGACGACAACCGCCATCTCCTCCGGCGGCGCGCCGGCGCGCTCGCCGCTCTTGTAGCGGTCCGAGTTGAACGCCGCGAGCACCAGGCCCTCGGCTGCCGCCTGGACGGCCGCGACGAGGTCGACGTCGCCGCGGTGCAGCCAGGCCACGCGCCGCACGCGGCGCTGTTTCGCGCCGAGCGCCGCTGCTGCTGCCACGCGTCGCACCCGCTCCGTCGAGTACTCGCCGCGCTTGCCGGCTCCGACGAGCGCCACGCGCGAGGCGCGCCAGCCGCTCGCGATCGGCGTCAGGAACAGCTCGTAGGGTCTCCCCTGCGCTTCGCCCGACGCCAGCGCCCGAGAGACGGCGCCGCCGGTCGCCTCATCGAGGCCTCCGGTGTCGGCGGGCACCTCTTCTCCGTCAAACACGGGAATGATGAGGAGATCGGTCTCGACGTCGGCCGCAGCGGCCGTGATCAGCGAGACCGTGGAGAGCAGGGCTGGGGAAGCCATCCGGCGATTATACGGTGGGCCTCTGCTAAAATGGAGGCATTGACGCGGCCGGAGGAGAGACCGTCATGCGTACTTCCACCCTTTCGCGTCGGCTGCTCCTCGGCGTGTGCGTGCTCGCACTCTCCGGCGTCGCCGGCGCCTCGAACGACAAGAAACCGACCATCACGCTGCGCGCCATGCCCTCGAGCGGCATCTCGCCTCTGCGCGTGGTTCTCACCGCCGTGATCTCCGGCGGGCCGAACGACTATCAGGAGTTCTACTGCCCCAACATCGAGTGGGACTGGGACGACGGGACGAAGTCGGAATCGAAGAGCGATTGCGAGCCGTACGAGGCTGGCAAGAGCGAGATCCGGAGAAGCTACACGATCGATCACCGCTTCGAGTCGCCCTGGGACTACCGCGAATACCGCGTTCAGTTCCGCCTGAAGCAGAAGAACAAGACGGTCGGATCGGCGAGCGCTTCGATTCGCGTGCAGCCGGGTGTCGGGCGTAATTGACGGAAACCGGCGGACCTGAAGTTCCGCCCTACTGGGGACCGGCCGTTACGTGCAGCGGCACCGGAAACACGCTGCCGTCGCGAATCCGGTAGGCAAGTACGTCAGGGTTCGCTGCGTCCTGCAAAGACACAATCACGTACAACAATTCGCTGTCCCATGCCTCCGCCACATCTGTCGGTGAAGGCACCGCGGCCGACGCGGGATGGGAATGGTACGCGCCGGCAATCGTCCGCTGCGATCCGCGCAGGCTCCGGATCAGCGCGAAATGCTCTCGTGAATCGACGCGGTAGCGTGTGGGGCTCGCGCTCTCGTTGCGCGTCGGCACCGCTTCGACAACCGCGCCGGCCTCGGCCACGAGCAGGCCGCAGCATTCGTTGGGCGCTTCGCGTTTGGCGTGGTCGATCATCACCGCCAGCGCCGCGGGCTCGATGCGAATGGCTGCCATGGCGACCGGTTACGTCGTAAGCTCCGGCCGGTTGCTGAACTGATCCAGCGCTTCAGGGTTGGAGAGCGCGTCGCGGTTCTTCACCTCGCGCCCGTGGACCACCGCGCGGACCGCGAGCTCGACGATCTTGCCGCTCTTCGTCCGCGGGATCTCCGCGACCTGCACGATCTTCGCGGGGACGTGCCGCGGCGAGGTGTTTTCACGAATGCGCCGGCGGATTCGCTCCTGCAGGTCCGGCGTCAGCGTGCTTCCCTCCCGCAGGCGCACGAACAGCACGACCCGCTCGTCGTTGCGCCACTGTTGGCCGATCACCAGACTCTCGACCACTTCGTCGATCTGTTCGACCTGGCGATAGATTTCGGCGGTGCCGATGCGGACGCCGCCTGGATTCAGTACCGCGTCCGAACGCCCGTAGATGATCATTCCGCCATGCGGTGTCAGCTCGACGTAGTCGCCGTGGTGCCACACGCCCGGGAAGCGCTCGAAGTAGGCCGCGTGGTACTTGCGGCCGTCCGGATCGTTCCAGAAGCCGACCGGCATCGAGGGGAACGGCATCGTGCAGACCAGTTCCCCCTTCTCGGCGACGATCGACGTCCCCTCTTCGTCGAACACCTCGACCTTCATCCCGAGCCCCTTCGCCTGGATCTCGCCGCGCCACACCGGCCCGGCGGGATTGCCGCCGACGAAGCAGCTGACGATGTCGGTGCCGCCGGAGATCGACGCGAGATGGATGTCGCGCTTGATCTTCTCGTAAACAAAATCGAAGCTCTCCGGCGCCAGCGGCGATCCCGTCGACGTCATCGTCCGCACCGACGCGAGGCGATGCGTCCGCACCGGCGCGAGCCCGGCCTTGTTGACGGCGTCGATGAACTTTGCGGACGTGCCGAAGAGCGTCATGCCGGTCTCGTCGGCGAAGTCGAAGAGCACGTTGCCGTCGGGATGAAACGGCGATCCGTCGTAGAGCAGGCTCGCCGCGTTGGAGGCGAGCACCGAGACCAGCCAGTTCCACATCATCCAGCCGCACGTGGTGAAGTAAAAGACACGATCGCCAGGCTGGACGTCGCAGTGCAGTTGATGCTCCTTGAGGTGCTGGACCAGCGTGCCGCCGGCGCCATGGACGATGCACTTCGGGACGCCGGTGGTGCCGGAGGAATACAGGATGTAGAGCGGGTGATTGAACGGGAATCGCTCGAACTCGAACCCGCCTTCGCTGCCGGTTTCCAGCAAGTCGCCCCACAGCCTGGCACGAGGCACGGCTCCGATGTCCGGTTGGTCCCCGATGTAGGGAATAACGATGGTCCGTTCGACCGTGGGCAGTTGCCGAACCACCTCGGCCGCGCGATCGAGGATCTCGTGCGTCTTGCCGCCGTAGAAGTAGCCGTCGGCCGTGACGAAGACCCGCGGCTGGATTTGTCCAAAGCGATCGAGCACGCCTTGGACGCCGAAGTCTGGCGAGCACGACGACCACACGGCGCCGATCGCGGCTGCGCCGAGCGCCGCGACGATGGTCTCCGGCATGTTCGGCACGTAGCCGGCGACTCGGTCCCCCGGACGGATACCCGCGTCGCGCAGCGCGCTCGCGAACTGCTCCACCTGCCCGGCGAGTTCCGCCCACGTCAGCGTGTTGTGCCGCTGCCCCTCGCCGTTGAACACGATCGCGACGCTGTCGTCACGACGGCGCAGGATGTTCTCGGTGAAATTGAGGCGCGCGTCCGGAAAGAACCGCGCGCCGGGCATGCGATCGAGATCGACGGCGACCCGCTCGCCCATCTCGCCGCGCACGCCGCAGACGTCCCAGATCGTCCGCCAGAAGTCCGCCGGCCGGGTGATCGAGAAGGTGTGGAGCGCCGCGTAGTCGGGGATCGCGACAGCCCAGCGCCGCTCGACCTCACGCGCGAACGCGGTAATCCTCGCGCGCTCGACGCGCCCCTTCGACGGGATCCACAGTGGTTCGTCGGACATCCGATTCGATTCTATGTCAGGGATCCCTCAATCACGTGGGCCGCAGCTTCTCAACACGGAGGGCACGGAGGGCACGGAGCAATTAGTCCTTCTCTTGTGCAGTCGCTGCAACACCGCCTCTTCAGAAAGATTGAAGAAACTGCGATGGCTGCTGTGACATCGAAGCAATCGTGAGTAGTTCGCGAAGGCAGCGGACTTGCAGTGGAGATGGCCCGTGCTGGTCGATAGCGGGCACAATCAGCTCACCGAGAAGATCATCGGATGTGCGATTCGCGTGCATGACACGCTCGGTCCCGGCCTGCTCGAGAAGCCCTACAAGCTCGCGCTCGCGAAGGAATTGCTCGTGGCGGACCTGGCGTTCAATCTGGACGTGCCGCTGACTGCAACGTATCGCGGCGACTCGCTCGGGTGTTCCTACTACATGGATGTCGTCGTAGAGAAGCTGGTGGTGCTGGAAATCAAGGCGGTCTCGAACATGATCCCAGTCCATCGGGCGCAGCTGCTCACGTACTTGCAGCTCTCAGGACTCCCCGTTGGCCTGCTACTGAACTTCAACGCTGCTCGAATGCGGGATGGCATCTCGCGCGTCCTGAACAACAGGCCCGCGCCTCGGTAGTACTGCATTCGCAGCGGGATCCCAGCGTTTCAACACGGAGGACACGGAGGGTACGGAGCAAGTCTTCTCTTTCTGCAAAAGACAAATTGCTCCGTGTGCTCCGTGCGCTCCGTGTTACGACGCTGTGGCGATCTCAAAATGCGCGAGATCCCGCTAATCCGACTCCGGGTGCTCGAGCGTCTCTTTCCACCGCGCCGCGGAGTCGAGATGCGCTGGAGCTCGCTCTGATCGGGATCGTCGCCTTCGTCCGCCTGCTCCTGAACTTCAACGCTGCTCGAATGCGGGACGGCATCTCACGCGTCCTGAACGACAGGCCCGCGCGGCGATAGCCACATTCGCGGCCGATCCACATCGTTTCAACACGGAGAACACGGAGGGCACGGAGCAAGTTCTTCTTTTTCTGCAAAAGACAAATTGCTCCGTGTGCTCCGTGCGCTCCGTGTTACGACACTGTGGCGATCTCCAAACACGCGAGATCCCGCTAATCCGACTCCGGGTGCTCGAGCGTCTCTTTCCACCGCGCCGCGGAGTCGAAGATGCGCTGCAGCTCGCTCTGGTCCTGATCGTCGCGCAGGCGCTGGAGGACGGCGATCAGGTCGTCGAGCGCGCCGGAGATGTAGTCGCGGTTGGTGGCGGCGATGTCGCGCCAGATGTCGGCGGGGCTCGACGCCAGGCGCGTGGTGTCGCGGAGACCACGGCCGGCGAGCGCGAGGCCCTCGCTCCCGGCGTGCCCGCCGATGACGTGCATGAGCGCGCTGATCGCCAGCTGCGGCAGGTGGCTGAGATGGGCGATGAGCCGGTCGTGCGCCGCCGCGTTCATCACCTCGACGCGCGCGCCTAGCGCCTCGATGAACGCGCCGAGCTCGAGGACCGATGGATCGTCCTGGGGTCCGGCGGGCGTGAGGATCCACGGCCGCTCCTGAAAGAGATCCGCTCGCGCCGCGAGGATGCCGCCGACGGCAGCGCCCGCGAGCGGGTGGCCGCCGACGAACGTCAGACGCTCCGGCAGCGCGCGGGCGGCCTCGACGATCTCACGCTTCGTGCTGCCGACGTCCGTCACGATCGCCTCGCCGCGCACGTGCTCGGCGAGCTCGTGCAGGATGCCGACGTTCTGCCGCACGGGGGCGGCGAGGATGACGAGATCGGCTTCGGCCGCCATCACCAGGTCGTCGCCCCCGACGTCTGCCGCGTGCAACCGCATCGCGCGCTCGAGGACGTCCTTGCGATCGATCGCGATGATCAGGCTGTTGGCGGAACGCTCCCGGCAGCCGAGCGCGATCGACCCGCCGATCAGGCCGAAGCCGACGACGGCGATGCGCTGAAAGGCGCACTCTTCGCGGTTCACGGGTATCACGCGCGCCATGTCAATGCTGAATGCTGAATGCCGAATGCTGAATGGCCATCAATGCGGAATGGTGAAATGTCGAACGCTCCGTCCTCTCCCATTTAGCATTCGGCATTCAGCATTGACGCTATCTTCCCCAACCGCGCCGTGCGACTGGTTCAAGACAGATGCTGCGGCCGATCGCGGGCGCGATGATGCGCAGCTCCGCCATCAGCCGGTCGAACTGCGACGGGAACATCGACTGCGCGCCGTCGCTGAGCGCGTGGTCCGGATCGCAGTGCACCTCGATGATGAGGCCGTCGGCGCCTGCGGCCACGGCGGCACGCGCCATCGGCGCCACCTTGTCTCGGTAGCCGGTGCCG
The DNA here is from genome assembly GCA_048594885.1 of Vicinamibacterales bacterium. GTDB lineage: Bacteria > Acidobacteriota > Vicinamibacteria > Vicinamibacterales > 2-12-FULL-66-21 > JBMDXB01. The sequence continues at coordinate 32,425 of JBMDXB010000101.1, read as the reverse complement.
TGGCTCGGGTCGGCGATCACCGGGAGATGACTGAGCTTCTGCACGACCGGAATCGCCGAAATGTCGAGCGTGTTGCGCGTGGCGTTCTCGAACGTGCGGATGCCGCGCTCGCACAGCATCACGTCCATGTTGCCGCCCGACAGGATGTACTCCGCCGACAGCAGCCACTCCTCGATCGTCGCCGAGATGCCGCGCTTGAGCATCACCGGCTTGCGGATCTTGCCGAGCTCGCGCAGCAGCGTGAAGTTCTGCATGTTGCGCGCGCCGACCTGGAGGATGTCCGCGTAGCGCGCCACCAGCTCGATCTGGCTGACGTCCATCACCTCTGAGATGAGGAGCAAATTGTGCCGATCGGCGGCGTCTCGAAGCAGCCGCAGCCCTTCCTCGCCGAGGCCCTGGAAGCTGTAGGGAGAGCTGCGAGGCTTGAACGCGCCACCGCGCAGCACCTTCGCACCGGCGCGCTTGACGGCCCCGGCCGCCGCCTCGACCTGCTCGAGCGACTCCGCCGAGCACGGCCCAGCCATGACGATCACCTCGTCGCCGCCTATGCGCACGTCGCCGATCGTGATGACCGTGTTCTCCGGCTTGAACGTCCGGCTCGCCAGCTTGTACGGCTCGGTGATCCGCAGCACTTCGTGCACGCCGTCGAGCACTTCGATCAACCGCGGATCGAACTGCCGCTGCCCGCCGACCGCGCCAATCACCGTCCGCAGCGCGCCCGTCGACCGATGCACGTCAAACCCCATTTCGACGAGGTGCGCGATCACCGACTGCACCTGTTCATCCGTCGCCCGCTCTTCCATCACAACAACCATAGGAGCCTCACTCCTTACCCTTTACCCTTTACCCTTTACCCCTTGCCCTTTACCCCTTACCCTTGACCCTTGTTCTTCCTCATCGGCGATCCGCTCCAATCGCCTCGCCTCGTCGATGATCCGTTCGAACAGCCGCTTGATTGCCCCGTCGTCCAGCGGCCCGCGGTTCAGGCTCTGGACGTGCTCCAGCACTTCCGCTTCGCGCGACGGCTGGTAGATCTCCATCCCCGCCTGCTTCTTCTCGTGTCCAATCTCCAGCGCACAGGACGCGCGGGCGCTGAGCAGGCGCACGAGCTCCTCGTCGAGATCGTCAATCCGCTGCCGCAGCTCGTCGAGACGGCTCATGTCGCCGGCGCCTCTACTCCGCTAGTCATTCATGGATCGTCGGGGCCCCTGCACCCCGACTGGCTTCGATTCGTTCCGCCGACGCTCGCGCCGTCGGCTCCACTCCGCTGCGCAGCCATCTCACATACTGTCCCACACGCTCGGCAACGTCTTCCGTCCCGCGGTGTTCCGCGACGACGTTCACGATGGCGCTGCCGACGACGGCGGCGTCCGCGAGCGTGCAAGCCTGGCGGACCTGATCCGGCTGCGAGATGCCGAAGCCGAGCGCGATGGGCAGCGTCGAGTGACGCCGAACGCGGCTCACCAGCTCGCCGACGTCGTCAGGCAGCGTGTCCCGCATGCCGGTGACTCCGAGCCGCGAAATCAGGTACAGGAAGCCGCGGCCGAGCGCGTTCGACTTCTCGATCCGCTCGTCCGATGTCGTCGGGCTGATGAGGAATATCGGATCCAGTCCGGCATCGAGAATCGGCGCGCGCAGCGGCTCGGCTTCCTCGACCGGGTAATCGAGGATGAGCACACCATCGACGCCAGCCTTGGCCGCTGTTCGCGCGAACACCGGCGCCTCCATTCGGACGACCGGATTGGCGTAGGTGAACAGGACGATTGGCGTATCGATCGCCATCCGGATGCGGCGGATCAGATCGAGCGCGCCGCGCAGTGTCATCCCGGCTACCAGCGCGCGCTCGCTCGCGCGCTGGATCACGGGACCGTCGGCCAGCGGATCCGAGAACGGCACGCCGACCTCGATGATGTCGGCGCCGCTGCGCGCCAGCGCGAGCAGGATCTCTTCCGACGTCCGCGCGTCAGGGTCCCCGGCGGTGACATACGTCACCAGGCCCGGACGCCCCGTGGCCTTCAAGCGCGCGAACGTCTCCTGCAAGCGCGACATCACCGGGCCTCCGCCTGCACGGCCAGCGCCTGCTGCACGCTGAGCACGTCCTTGTCGCCGCGCCCTGAAAGGTTGACCAGCAGGACCTGTTCGCTCGACATCGCGGGCGCCAGGCGGCACACGTAGGCAACGGCGTGCGACGACTCGAGCGCCGGCAGCAGCCCTTCCTCCCGCGCGAGCCGGCGGAACGCGGCAAGCGCCTCGTCATCGCCGACCCAGGTGTATTCGGCGCGCCCCTGGTCGTGGAGCCAGGCGTGCTCTGGGCCGACGGCGGCGTAATCAAGCCCGGCCGAGATCGAATGCGTCAGCTCGATGTTGCCGTCCTCGTCCTGCAGGACGTAGCTGCACGTGCCCTGGAGAATTCCGGAGCTGCCGCCCGCGAACCGCGCCGCGTGCTCGCCCGGGCGAATCGCGCGTCCGCCGGCCTCGACACCGATCAGCCTGACGTCGGGATCCTCGACGAAAGCATCGAAGATCCCCATCGCGTTGCTGCCGCCGCCGACGCACGCGACGATGACGTCAGGGAGTCTGCCGATCTGGTCGAGGCACTGCTGCCGTGCCTCGTGGCCGATGACCGACTGGAACTCGCGCACCATCAGCGGATACGGATGCGGGCCAAGCACCGAGCCGAGCAGGTAGTAGCTGTCCGCGACGTTCGCGACCCAGTCGCGCATCGCCTCGTTAATCGCGTCCTTGAGCGTGCGGCTTCCGGCATCGACGCGCCGTACGCGCGCGCCAAGCAGCTCCATGCGGAACACATTCAGCGACTGCCGCTCCATGTCGGTAGCGCCCATGTAGACGTCGCAGTCGAGGTCGAGCAGCGCGCAGGCCGTGGCGGTCGCGACGCCGTGCTGGCCGGCGCCGGTCTCGGCGATGATGCGCCGCTTCCCCATCCGCTGCGCGAGCAGCGCCTGCCCGAGCGCGTTGTTGATCTTGTGCGCACCGGTGTGTGCCAGGTCCTCTCGCTTGAAGACGATGCGCGCGCCGCCGAGCGCGTCTGAGAGGCGGCGCGCCTGATACAGCGGTGTCGGCCGTCCGACGTAGTCGCGCAGCAGTCGCGCGAGGCCGGCACGAAAGGCGTCATTCTCACGGGCCTCGAAGTAGGCGCGCTCGAGCTCCTCGACGGGAGCGACGAGCGTCTCCGGGACGAACCGGCCGCCAAACGCCCCGTAATACCCACGCGCGTCGGGGTCCCGTCGTCCGAATCGATGCGTAACGGTCGTGTCAGCCATTGATCGCATTGAATAGCTCACGAAGCTTCACCGGGTCCTTGACACCCGGCGCGGACTCCACGCCGGACGAAACGTCGATCGCGTACGGCCGCACCGCCTCGACGGCCGCTCGCACATTCCTTGCGTTCAATCCGCCGGACAGAACGGTCGGCCGCGATTTGGCCACGCACGCGGCGACGCTCCAGTCAATCACGCGGCCCGTGCCGCCGCGCCGCACCGGATCGTGCGCGTCGAGCAGCAGCGTCACATGCGGCGGCAGCGCCTCGACGGACGCTGGATCGAATCCGTCCGTCACGGGAACGGCCTTGATGACGCGATGTGCGAAGCGTTCGTATGCTTGGACCGGCTCGGCGCCGTGAAGTTGAACGGCCGCCAGGTGCAGCAGTCCGGCAACGCCGGCGACATACTCGATCGGCTGATCGACGAATACGCCGATCGGCGCGACGAACGGCGGCAGCGCGTGCACAATCGGCCGCGCCCGATACGGATCGATGAAGCGCGGACTGCCGGGCCAGAAGACGAAGCCAATCGCGCAGGCGCCGAGCTCCGCGGCCAGCAGCGCGTCCTCGATCCGGCGAACCCCGCACACCTTGACGAGTCTCCTCATGCGCCGCGCAACTCCCGAAGCGCCGCGCCGGGATCCGGCTGCGTGATGAGGCGCTCTCCCACGAGAAAGGCGCGGAATCCCGCAGCCGACAATCGCACGAGATCGGACGTCGATCGGATCCCGCTCTCAGCGACCGCCCTCACACCTGGCGGCAGCATCGTGGCCATGCGATCGAGCACGCCAGGATCCACGGCGAGCGTGCGCAGATTCAGGCTGTTGACGCCGACGAGTGTCGCGCCGCCCTCCGCCGCTCGCCGCAATTCGCGCTCGTCGTGCACTTCGACGAGCGCCGCGAGTCCAAGCCGCGCAGCGCCGCGCAACAACTCCCGCAATTCGACGTCGCCGAGCGCGCCGACGATCAGCAACACGGCGTCCGCTCCCGCCTCCGCGGCCTCGACGAGCTGGTACTCCGAGACGATGAAATCCTTGCGCAGGACCGGAACGTCCACTGCTGAGCGGACGGCGCGCAGGTGGTCGAGACTCCCGTCGAAGAACGTCGGCTCGGTCAGCACAGAGATGGCTGCGGCGCCAGCGGCCGCGTAGGCCGCGGCGTGCTCGGCCGGCCGATAGTCCTCGCGAAGCACGCCCTTCGACGGCGATCGCCGCTTGCACTCGGCGATCACCCGCGGCGCCGGCCCTTGTGAGAGCGCGGCGTGGAAGGCGTCGCCACGGGGACGCCGCACAATCGCGCGTTGGATCTCGTCCATCGGACGCGCCTGCGAGCGGACCTCGACGATGCGCCGCGTGGCGGCCACGATCGTTGCCAGGAGATCGCCGGTCGCCGTCGCCGTCGTCATGCCGCCGCTCCTGCTTCCGACGTCGAGATGCGTACCAGCCGCTCCAGCACCGCTGACGCTTCGGCGCTGTCGAGCGCCTGTTCGGCGCGCGCAATGCCGTCGGGAATCGTCTCCACTTCCCCGGCAATCAACAGCGAGGCCGCAGCATTGAGCAGGACAATGTCACGCGCCGGGCCGCGCTCGCCGTCCAGTATTCCCCGAGCAATCGCGGCGTTCTGCGCGGCATCGCCTCCTCGGAGCGCCGCCGGCGCAGCCTTCGCGAGCTTGAAGTCGGAGGGGTGCACGTAGAACGTGTTCACCGCGCCGTCGCGGCATTCCGAGACCTTCGTGTAGCCCGTCGTAGAGATCTCGTCGAGTCCGTCGGCGCCGTGCACCACCCACGCGCGCTCCGAGCCAAGCAGCGCCAGCGATCGCGCGACCAGTTCGGTCAGTTCCGGCCGCGGCACGCCGACGAGCTGACGCGAGGCGCCCGCCGGATTGGTCAGCGGGCCGAGCAGGTTGAACGCGGTCCGGACGCCCAGCTCGCGGCGCGTCGGCGCCGCATGTCGCATCGATGGATGAAACGTCGGCGCGAAGAAGAACGCCATCCCCGCCTCGTCCAGGCAGCGCTCGACGACGCCCGGAGACGCCGTGACGTTGACGCCGAGCACCTCGAACAGATCGGCGCTGCCGCAGCGGCTCGACACGGAACGATTGCCATGCTTGGCGACTTTCACGCCGCATGCGGCGAGCACGAGCGCCGCGACGGTCGAAACGTTGAAGGTGTGGGCGCGATCGCCGCCGGTTCCGCAGGTATCGAACACCGGCTCGTACGGCTTCGACAGCTTCGTCGCGCGCCCGCGCATCGTCCTCGCGAGACCGACGATCTCCGCCGGCCGCTCGCCTTTCATCGCCAGCGCGATGAGGAACCCGGCGATCTGCGCCGGCTGCGCGCGGCCCTCCATGATCTCGTCCATCGCGGCCGAGGCCTCGTCCGTCGTGAGGTCCTGACGCCGCTGCAGCTTTTCGAGCAAGGCAGGAAACATCACAGCTCCAGGAAATTGCGCAGCAGTTGCCGCCCTTCGCCGGTCAGGACCGACTCCGGATGGAACTGCACGCCGTGCACCGGCAGCTCGCGGTGGCGGACGCCCATGATGGTGCCGTCCTCCGTTCGCGCCGCGGCTTCGAGCGTGTCCGGCAGGGGATCGGCGATGACCAGCGAGTGATACCGGCCCGCCGTGAACGGCTGACCGACGCCGCGGAAGACGCCGCGGCTGTCGTGATGCACGAGCGACGTCTTACCGTGCATCAACTGCGGCGCACGAACCACCGCCCCCCCGAACGCAATGCCGATGCTCTGATGGCCGAGGCAGACGCCCAGCACAGGCGTCTTCGGTCCAAACCGCCTGATCACATCGACTGAGATCCCGGCCTCCTCCGGCCGGCCGGGTCCGGGCGAGATCACGATGTGCGACGGCGCGAGGCGGTCGATCTCGTCGAGCGTGATCTCGTCGTTCCGCTCCACACACAGCTTCGCCCCGAGCTCGCCGAGGTACTGCGCGAGATTGAAGGTGAACGAATCGTAGTTATCGATCAGAAGGACCATGCCTCTTCGAACCTGCTCGACCTTCGCCGCGAACTCTCACCCGAACTGCGTGTCAACTCCCAAAGAACCAACTGCCAAAGGCCAAACAGGGCAACGCCCAACTCCCAACCTCCAATTTCCAATGGTTGGCCTTTGGTCTTTGGGCTTTGGGAGTTCCCTCCTTTGGGAGTTGGCCCTTGGCCCTTGGGAATTGACACGGCGGAAGCTCATAGTCCGGCTTCCGCCATCCCGATGGCCTGCAGCAGCGCCCTCGCCTTGTCCCGCGTTTCCTCGTATTCCGCCGCCGGATTCGAGTCGGCGACGATGCCGGCGCCTGCCTGGATGCGCGCGCGGCCGTTGCGAATCGTGATCGTGCGGATGGCGATGCAGAAATCGAGGTTGCCGGCAAAGTCGATGTAGCCGACCGCGCCGGCGTAGATGTCGCGCCGGGTCGGCTCCAGCTTCGAGAGGATCTGCATCGCGCGGATCTTCGGCGCGCCCGACACCGTGCCCGCCGGGAAGCACGCCACCAGCGCGTCGAGGTGATCGTTGTCTTCGGACAGCCGACCCTCGACGGTCGACACGAGGTGCATGACGTGCGAGTAACGCTCGAGCGCCATGTATTGCGGGACCCGCACGGAGCCGTACTCGCAGACGCGGCCAAGGTCGTTGCGACCCAGATCGACGAGCATCACGTGCTCGGCGCGCTCCTTCTCGTTGCGCTTCAGCTCCTCGCCAAGGCGGAGGTCGTCCTCCTCTGTCGCGCCTCTCGGACGCGTGCCCGCGATCGGATGCGTCTCGGCGCGGCGGCCTTCGACACGCACGAGCATCTCCGGTGACGAGCCAACGATCGCGAGCCCGCCCATGCGGATGAAATACATGTAGGGCGACGGGTTGACGTGGCGCAGCGCGCGATAAACAGTGAACGGATCGGCCGTCAGGTCCGCTTCGAACCGCTGCGACATGACCGCCTGGTAGATGTCGCCGGCGGCGATGTGCTCCTTGATCGTGCGGACGCCGTCCTCGTACGTTTCCCTCGGCATGTTCGAGCGCACGTCGGGTGCGCCATGAGGCGGCGTCTCGACGTGAGACAGCCCGCGTTCGAGCTCGCGCTCGAGGAACTGAATCTTGGCGCATGCGAACTGGTACAGCGCCTGCAGATCCTCATCCGCCGTGATGCGCGCGTTGGCGATGATTAGAATCCGGTGCTTGACGTGATCGAATGCGAGGACCGTATCGAACAGCATGAACCCCGCATCGTCTTCTTCGGCCTGTCCCTCGCCCCACGCGGCGGAGCGCCAGGCATCCTGAAGCGCCGGTTCGAACACCGGTGACGCGTCGTAGCCGATGTAGCCGACGGCGCCGCCGGTGAAACGCGGCAGGCCGGGCACGAAAGGCGCCTGGAACTCCGCCATCAGCTTGCGCAGCGCCGGCACGAACGGCTCGTCCATCTCCGTCGTGACGCCGGAGCGTTCGATGACGCTGCCCTTTCCGCGCGCGCGCAGCACGAGGAACGGGTCCTTGCCGAGGAACGAGTAGCGCGCCACCTGCTCGCCGCCCTCGACGCTCTCGAACAGGAACGCGTAGTCGGAGTGCTCCGCGATCTTCAGGAACGCAGACACCGGCGTCAGCAGGTCCGCGATGATCTCCTTGACGACGGGGACGAACGTCCCGCGCCGCGCCAGCTCCACGAATTCCTCGAACGTCGTCTGCTTCACCTGTACGCCTCTGCCCGCGGCTCGCTGGCCCGTCCGGTCCGCTCGGCCGCCTCGTGGAACAGACCGGCGGGCGGCATATGGCCGGTCCAGAGCTCGAACTGTTTCTCCGCCTGGGCAACCAGCATCTCGATGCCGCCAATCGTCAGGCAGCCCTCACGCCGCGCCTGTGCGATGAGCGGGGTCTCCGGCGGCGAATACACCAGGTCGAAGACGATCTCGCCATCGAGCGCGACGCCGGCCATCGGGCTCGGCTCGTTCGCGTCCCTGCACGGGATTGTGTTGACGAGGACGTCCCACGTTCCCGGACGCGGAGGAAACGTCCCGACGCGCGCGCCCGTGGCCTCCGCGACTTCACGCGCCGCGTCTTCCCGGCGCGCGCAGACCGTCACCGTTGCGCCCTGTTCCTCGAGCGCAATCACGACGGCGCGAGCGGCACCGCCGGCGCCGAGCACGGCGGCGCGGACGCCTTTCAGCGCCATGCGGCCGGCCAGCGGCGCCACGAAGCCGTGGACGTCGGTGTTCGCGCCGAACCACCGCCCGTCGCGGACGACAATCGTGTTGATGGCGCCGACGCGCCGCGCCAGCGGATCCATGTCGTCCACGCGCGAGAGCATCGCGACCTTGAACGGCGCCGTCACGCTCGCGCCGCGCAGCCGCAGCTCGTTCGCGAACGTCACGAAGTCGTCCGCATCCGAGGCCTCGAGCGGCAGATACACGGCGTCGACGCCGAGCGCGGCGAAGCCCGCGTTGTGCATCGCCGGCGAGAGCGAATGGAGCACGGGGTTGCCGACGACACCGTAGAGGTCGAACCCGCGCTCGATCCTGCGAAACTGAAATTCCTGCAGCAGGCGCGCGGGAGGCATTTGTCCGGGCGCCGCGGCGTTGCCGGCATACGTCCACCGGTTCCGCAGCCGTGCGGCGAGCACGCGCGAGGGGACGCCGGCATTGCCCATCGCGATGAGGACGTGCCCTTGCCCCTCGCGCTCGTCAGACACGAGCTCGGGGCATGCCGCGACCTCCATCAGCGTGAGAACATCGGTGAGCCGCCGCGCCTCGACCGCGAGCTTGACGATTTCAGCGCCCGTGGACCGCATGGCCACGTACCGCTCGCGGAGATCGCGCGGCACGTCGCCGTAGACGTGCATCGACAGCACGACACCGCGTCCGCGACGCTGGCGGAGGATCGCGGGCACGAACTCGGCGCGCGCTTCGACGTCGACGAATTCGGCGCCGCCGGCAACGGCCTCGAGCAGCAGGCGCTCGCGCTCGTCCTCCGGGCCCTTGAAGCTGCCGCCCTCCCACTCGGGCCGGCAGGTTACAACGACGGGCCGGCGCCGGCCTTCGAGCGCCGCGGCGGCGTCGGGCCGGTCCACCGAATCCAGACGGAGCTCGACGAGGTCGGCGCTGCTCGCGGCATCCCGCGCCCGGCGCAGCTCCTCCATGGTTCGTCCCGTGACGGTGACGCAGACAAAAGGTTGCCGCATAACAAAAAAGCCTCCTCGGATATCAGAGGAGGCTTTCGAGAATCGCTTGCCCTTTGCTTGGGTCTCAGGCTAGCGGACCGCCTCCTCGACGCGCGCATACCACCACCAATACGCCCCAAAAGAAGCGCGGCGGAACGTCGCGACGTGGAAGGAGCTGCTCGCCAAAGTCCGCTGACGATACCAGACTTCTCCTTGACCTGCAAGCAGTTAGTCCGTATAACTGAAAGAGCCGTCCCGTTCCGAAACCCGTCTTATCACCGACACAACGTATGAAGATTCGCACCGCCGCCGTGGCGCTCGCCCTCGCCGCCTTCTCAGGGATATCTCTGCCGGCGAATACGCCGCTCATGGGAATCGAGGAAATCCGGCCGGGCATGGTCGGCGTCGGGCGGACGATTTTCCAGGGGACCGACCTCCAGGAGTTCAAGGCCCACATCCTTGGCGTGCTGCACAACGTGCAAGGGCCCAAGCGCAGCCTGATTCTCGCGAAACTCGAAGGCGGGCCACTGGCCGACACGGGCGTCGCTCAGGGCATGAGCGGCAGCCCCGTCTATATCGACGGGCGGTTGATTGGCGCGGTGGCTTACTCCATCGGGGCATTCCCGAAAGAAGCGATCGCCGGCATCACGCCCATCGCCGAAATGAAAAGCGCGACATCCGCGCCGCACCGCTCGGCGAAGGCCCAGGCGCGGATCGAGCTCCCGATCACTCGCGAGAGCCTGACGGCGGCGCTCAACGCCATCTCGACGCGCCTCGCGCCGTTTGCCGCGCGTCCTGCCGATGTCCAGTCGGTGGGCCTCGCGCCGGCGACCGGCGCGCAGCTCGGCGCGATGCTCCGGCCCATCGCGACGCCACTCGTGCTTGGCGGCTTCGAGCCGGAGACCGTCGAGCTGATTTCCGGCGCCTTCGCCTCGGCGGGGTTCACGCCGGTCCTGTCCGGCGGCAGCGGCGCGCAGTCGGCTGAAGTCCGGCAGATGTCCGGTCCGCTCCGCGAAGGCGATGCGGTCGGCGTGGCGCTCCTGAGCGGCGACCTCGAGATGGGCGCGACCGGCACGGTGACGCACATCGACGGCGATCGGATCTACGCGTTCGGCCATCCGTTCTTCAACATCGGCCCGGCCGAGTTCCCGCTGACCCGCGCGTACGTCTACAAGATGCTGCCCAGCCTGATGACGTCGTTCAAGATTTCCGCGATGGGCGAAACGATCGGGACGATGCAGCAGGATCGCGCGACGGCGATCGCCGGGACGCTCGGGAAGGGACCGGCGTTGATTCCGCTCACCGTCACCCTCGCATCTGAGCGCGGCGGCCAGCCGTCGGAGAAGCGCACGTTCAAGTACAGCGCCGTCAACGACCAGGTGTTGACGCCGCTGCTCGCCTACGTCGCAATGTTCAACACGCTCGGCTCGTACGAACGGCAATTCGGCGCCGCGACCTTCGCGGTAAAGGCGCGGACGCGCATCAAGGGTCACGCGGATCTCGCCGTCGAGGACGTCTTTGCCGGCGATCAGCCGACCGCCGGCCTCGCGACCGCTGTCGCCGGGCCGCTGACGATGCTGCTGACGAACGATCTCGAGCCGATCACGGTCGAAGGCGTCGACATTGAGATCGACGCGAGCGAGACGCCGAGGAGCGTGACGATCGAGCGCGTATGGCTCGACGAGATCCGGCCGCGGGCCGGCCGCACCGTTCCGCTGAAGGTGCTGACGCGGAGCTATCGCGGCGAAGAGAAGATCCTCACCGTACCGATCGAAATTCCCGCGAACGTGTCCGGGCCGCTCTCGGTGCTCGTCACCGACGGCCGCCAGTTGAACGCCATGGAACAGCGGGAGCTGCGGCGCTCGGTGCAGCCGCAGAGCGTCGCGCAGATGATCCGCGTGCTCAACGACACGCGGCGCAACAACCGGCTGTACGTCCGCCTGCTCTCCGGCACGCCCGGCGCCGTCGTCAACGGCGAGGCGCTGCCGGCGCTCCCGCCGTCGGTGCTCGCGGTGCTCGAAGGGGATCGCAACGGCGGCAGCTTCACGCCGATCCGCAGCGCCGCGGTCGGCGAGTGGGAGATCCCGATGAACTCCGCCGTCGTCGGATCGCGGCTGCTCGCGATCGACGTCGAGGCGCGGCCGTTGGCGCGATAGGTTGTAAGCTTCATCACCATGCGATTACTTGTCCGTGCAGCAGTGGCCGCCACTGCCCTGTCTGCGTGCGCCGCGCTCTACGCCGCCACACCCACGTTCTGGACCGTCTCGACGCAGACGGATTTCCTCAAAGGTGACGTCGAGGATCTGTCGATCGACAGCGACGGCCGAGTGTTTCTCGGGCCGTCGGCATCGGTCCTCGCGGAGACAGCCGCGCCGTTCCTGTGGACGGTACTGGCCGCGCCGGATGGCGGGCTGCTCGCGGGCAGCGGCAACGAGGGCAAGGTCCTGAAGGTGACGAAGGACGGCAAGCTCACGACGTTCTTCGACGCGCCGGAGCTCGAAGTGCATGCGATTGCACCGGCGCCGAACGGCGGGCTCTACGTCGGCACGTCGCCGGACGGCAAGGTGTATCAGGTTGCGGCCGACGGCACGTCGAAGACGCTGTTCGATCCCGAGGACAAGTACATCTGGTCGCTCGCTGTCGATCGCGCGGGCAACGTCTACGCGGGAACCGGCGACAAGGGCGTCATCTACAAGATCACGCCAGATGGCCAGGGCAGCCGCTTCTACCGCACCAGCGCCGGCAACGTCGTCACGCTCGCCTTCACGAAGGCTGGCGATCTGATCGCAGGGACCGAATCGCCCGGCCGCCTGTTCAGGATCGACGCCACCGGAAAAGCGTTCGTGCTGCTCGACTCGCCGTTCCGCGAGGTGCATGCCGTGCGGATCGCCGATGACGGAACGATCTACGCGGCGGCGCTGAACGGCACACAGGGCGGAGACGATCGTGTGACGGATCGGCCGCCGGCGGAGCCTCCGGCGCGCGCGCCCGTGGGCACCGTCTCCACGGAGATCACCGCGATCTCCGTCATGGAGAGCCCGGTCACGGGATCCACCGTTCAGCCCCCTCCCACCAGGGCCCCGCGGCGCAACCTGCGCGGCACGATCTACCGCATCCGGCCCGACGGTCTGTGGGACGCGGTGTGGGAATCAACGGAAGACTCGCCGTACGACCTGCTCGTCGAGCCGGGCGGCTCCCTGCTCGTCGGCACGGGCCGCGAGGGCAAGATCTTCCGCGTCAGCGGCGATCCGGCACGCGCGACGCTGCTGGCCCGAGCGAGCGCACGTCAGGTCACGGCTCTGCTGCGTGAGACATCAGGACGCGTGATCGTCGCGTCGAGCAATCCCGGCAAGCTGTTCGCGCTCTCGTCCGCACCGGCGCGCCGCGGCGCGTACGACTCCGACGTCCGCGACGCCGGAACGGTCGCGACGTGGGGCGTGATACGGTGGCGCGCCGCCGCGCGTCCCGGGCAGGTCGAGGTCTTCACGCGTTCCGGCAACACCGCAACGCCGGACGAGACGTGGAGCCCGTGGTCGAAGCCCTACACGAATGCGGACGGCGAGCAGATGATCAGCCCGAACGCACGTTATCTGCAATGGCGTGTCGTCCTGACGTCGGACGGTGGCGCCGGGCCCGTGCTCACGTCCGTGACCAGCGCGTACCTTCCGCGCAACCTGCGTCCCGAGGTGTCGTCGATCACCGTTCATCCGGCCGGCGTCGTCTTTCAGCGGCCGTTCTCGACCGGCGAGATGGAGATCGCGGGGTTCGAGGACAACACCTCCGACGGACGTCCGGGCACTCCACCTCCGTCGAGCGGCGCCCCCGGGCTGAGCCCTCCGCCACCGCCACTCGGCCGCCGCATCTACCAGAAGGGGCTGCAGACGTTCGTGTGGAAGGCGGAAGACGGCAACGACGACCGGCTCCAGTACGACGTCTTTTACCGCCGTGAAGGGGAAACCGCCTGGAAGGCGCTGAAGCGCTCGCTCTGGGACGCCATCCTGGTGTGGGACACGACGTCCGTGCCCGACGGCACCTACTTCATCAAGGTTTCCGCGTCCGACGCGCCGGCGAACTCTCCGGGCAACGCGCTCGTCGGCGAGATGGAAAGCGTCACCTTCGACATCGACAACACGCCGCCGCGAATCGAAGTGCAGCCGGCGGCGCGCGCCGGCGCGCGGACAACGATCACCTTCGGGGTCCGCGACGAGCAATCTCCTGTCCAGCGTGTCGAGTACTCGCTCGACGCGTCGCGCTGGCGCGTCGTCTATCCGAAGGATGGCATTCCCGATTCGAGGCGGGAGGAGTTCGAGGTGTCGCTGGACGAGACGGAGGCGAGCCGCAGCGTGATCATTCGCGCGACCGACGCTATGAATAACGTCGCCACTGCTGTCGCTGAGCGACGCTAATCAAAGGCCAAGGGCCAAAGGCCAAGGGCCAAGCAGGGAACTCCCAAAGTTCAAAGGCCAACTCCCAAGGTTCAAAGGCCAACTCCCAACAGCACGGTTGGAAGTTGGCCTTTGAGATTTGGCCTTTGCTTTACTTGGCAGTTGGCCTTTGGCTGTTGGTCTTTGACTAAGAGCGATACTTACCCTTGACGGTCGTATGAGCGACCAGCCATACGAGGTTGACGGCCGCCGGCTCTCCAGAAAACCGAGCCGGCTCGAGGCGGCCGCCGGCCAGCGCGCGCAGCAGGCCGGCCGCTTCACGCTGGTCCGGCGCTTCTCCGAGCAGTTCGAGACCGGAGACGAGGCCCTCGCGGCTCACCTGCGCGGCCATCGCGACCTCACAGTCCAGGCCGGACGTCGCGTTCTCGAGCGTCGCGAAGACGACGCCGTTCTCCGGCACCGTCGGCACGCTGATGCGGCTGTCGAAGCGGATCGGATTGATGTCGGACCCGTAGGGCGCGGCGTAGACGGCAATCAGCGCCGCCAGCGAGTCGTCGCGCCGCTCGGTGGTCGCGAAGTGCAGCATGCTCAGCACCGCCGCCGCGCAGAGGAACGTCGCCGTCGTCGAAGCCAGGCCAATCCACACGAGATGCAGGTCGTCGAACATGCGGCCGACGCGCGCCGGCCAGGATTGCTGCTGCTCGGCGCGCATGCGGCTGATGACGCCGGGCTGGAGGCCGGTCCAGTCGTCGGCCGGCGCCGGCGCGGCCACGAGGCGGAGGGCGGCGCCCATCGCTTCGAAGCCTTTCAGCTCGCGCACGCAGGGCTGGCAGTCGTTCAGATGCGTTTCGATGTCGATCACGTCGCGGATCGGCAACTCGCGGTCGTAATAGGCCGCAAGCCGCCGCCGTACCGCCGCGCAGCTCATCAGCTTCATACGTCCCTCAATTGCCCGCGCAGGGCTTCCCGCGCGCGCGCCAGCCGGGATTTCACGGTACCCACGGCGATCCCGAGCGAAAACCCGATCTCTTCGTAGCTCAAACCGTCGATTTCGCGCAGCACGATCGCCGTCTTCTGATCGAACGGCAGATTGTCGAGCGCGGAACGGAGCCGCTCGGCGAGCTGTTTCTGGCCGAGCGCGCGATCCGGCGAACCGCCGTTCCCCGGCGCGGGGAATTCGCCATGGTCGCGAATGTGCTCATCGAGCGAAATCTGCTGCGCCCGATGCCGGCGCCGCCACCACCGCTGCCGGTTACGCGCCTGGTTCACGACGATGCGATAGATCCAGGTGCGGAGGGCCGACTGGCCGCGGAAGCGATGGATGGTCCTGAAGACGCGGAGGAAGACTTCCTGCGAGAGATCCAGCGCCTCGTTGTGGTCGCCCAGCAGGTTCAGCGAGAGCTGGTAGACCATGCGCTGGTGCTCGCTCACCAGCTCGGCACACGCGTCCTCATCGTGGGCGGCACAGCGCTGGATCAGCGCAGCCTCGCGGCCACCGACGTCAGTCCATGTTGAGATGGAAGGAACTGGTTTCACGCTCAGTCCTTCGGACATCTTAGCACCCCGTAGCCGCCCCGGGCGCCCTCGCGCCCTTACAAACATTAGAACCCGGGCCGCGATTGGAGTTCCCAGGCCGAAAACGGGGACACTCACCATTCCCCGCGGTCTGCGGGAACGCTGGGTGTCCCCGTTTTCGGGTACCATTTGGGACGTGAAACGCGTCGTCGGAGCACTGTTTCTGCTGCTGGCCGGTTCGGCGGCCGTTTATGGCTATGCGGCGACGCGCCAGGAACGCCTTTACCGCGAGCACATCGCCCGGGGCGAGGCCGCCCTGGCGGCTGACGATACGGCTACCGCGGTGGCCGCGTTCACCGACGCGTTGACGCGGAAGCCGGAGTCGATGCTGGGGTATCTGAAGCGCGGCGAGGCCTACCGGCGGCGGGGCGACCTGGAATCGGCGCTCCGGGATCTGCGCCGCGCATCCGAGCTGGATCCGGCCGCCCCGCGCGTTCAGGAGCTCCAGGGGGACGTCAATTACGCGCTGGGACGATTCGATCGCGCCGCGGACCGTTTCCAGGCCTATGTGGCGTTGGACGATCGGTCGCCGCGGGTGCTCTATAAGCTCGGCCTCGCGAAGTACCGCAACGGCCAGCTCGCAGCCGCGATCGTGGCGCTGCAGCGCGCGGTGAAGCTGGACGACCGGTTCGCCGAGGCCCACTACCTCCTCGGACTCTGTTATCGCGATCAGCAGAAGACGGCCGAGTCTCAGGCGGCGCTGCAGCGATCGCGGGCGCTCGCCCCGGCCCTCGTGCACGCGCGCGAGGAGCTGGCGGACCTGTATGCGCGGCTTGGCCGCACGGATGATCGGATCGATCAGCTCGAGGCGCTGCTGGCCATCGACCCCGGTCCGTCGCGCGAAGTTGCGCTCGGCCTCGCCTACGCGAGCGCCGGCCGCCAGGAGAGCGCCATTCGCGCGTTGAGCCGGGCCGCCGCCCGGCACCCCCGGCATCCGCAGGTTTACGCGGCACTGGGCGGCGTGTGGCTCGAACGCGCAGAGGCACGTGGCGATCGCGTCGAGCTGAAGAAGGCGCTCGGCGCGCTCGAGGAGGCCGTCGGCGCCGAGCCGAGCAGCGAAGCGCTGATGCTCCTCGGACGCGCGCTCGCGTTGTCGGGCGACTACGAGCGCGCGCAGCGCACGCTGGAACAGGCGACGCAGAGAATGCCTGCAGACCCCCTCGCCTTCTACTACCTCGCGCAGATCGCCGAGCGGCGCGGCGCTGACGACGTCGCGCGCACAGCGCGCCGCGATCACCAAGCGCTCCGGGGAGACCGGTGAATGGCGAATGGTGAATGGTGAATGGTGAATGTATTCACCACTGACCATTCATCACTGACCATTCACCGCCGATCATTCACCACTGACCATTCACCACTCCAGCGGCCGTTCGTCGACGTTCAAGCGCCGAATCATCTTGGCCAGCCCCTGGCGGGTCAGCCCCATCGCTGCCGCTGCTGTGGTGCGATGCCCGTTCGCCCGCGCGAGCGCGCTCACGAGAAAACGGCGCTCGAATTCTTCGCGCGCGGCCTCGAACGTCAGTCCGTCCGCCGGAGCCGTCGTGGCGATGCTCGCCGGCAGCGCCGCAGCGCCAACACGGCCACGTTGCGGGGCGTGAACGGCAAGCCAGGCGATAGCGTTCTGCAGCTCCCTCACGTTGCCGGGCCAGGCGTACCGCGCAAGGGCCGCGAGCGCGTCGGGCGCAAGCGTGGCGCGTGAGCCGACTCGCCGCGCGGCTTCGTTCCAACAATGCACCGCGAGCAGCGGGATATCGCCGGGACGGTCCCGCAGCGGCGGGACCACGATGCGGACGACGTCAAGGCGGAACCTCAGATCCTGGCGGAAGCGTCCTGCCGCGGCCTCGTCTTCGAGATGTCGATTCGTCGCCGCCACGACCCGGACGTCGACGCGGCGCGCGAAGCTCTCGCCGACGCGACGGATCTCCCCTTCCTGAATCACCCGCAACAGCTTCGCCTGGCCGCGCGGCGACAGCTCGCCGATCTCGTCGAGAAACAGCGTGCCGCCGTCTGCCTCCTCGAAGAGGCCCACGCGCTCGCCGACCGCGCCCGTGAACGCGCCCCGAACGTGTCCGAACAGCTCGGTCTCGAGCAGGTCGTCGGTCAACGCGGCGCAGTTCACCGCGCAGAAGCGGCGATCGCGGCGTGCGCTGAGGCGATGGATCGCGCGCGCGACGAGCTCCTTGCCGCTCCCGCTCTCCCCTTCGATCAGCACGGGAAACGGCGAGCGCGCTGCACGCGCGGCGGAGGCGCGCAGGGCCGTGGCCGCGGCGCTCTCGCCGATCATGTCGTGCCAGCCAGGCGCGGAGGACGCCTCGACGGAGCGGTCCAGCATCGCGCGCAGCGGCGCCGCTGCCGCCAGTGCCGCCGCCTTGACGACGGGACAGGCGCGCTCGATGAGCACCTCCGTCCCGGGCAGCCACCGGCACACGACCGCGCCGATCACCTCGCCGGCGAACTTCACCGGTTCCGCGGCTTCGATAGCAGCGCCGGGCGAAGGTGGAACGCTCGCGGCCGACGTCAACACGCGTGCGAGCACAGCGGATTCGCCGTTCCACGGCCGCCCGTTGTGGGCGACCATGCGCCGGCTCTGGGCGCAGACAATCGCCGTCGAAGCGGCGCGCACCCGATCGCTGACGGCCGCGCACAACCGATTGAGCGCGTCCCGATCGTCAGCCGACGCGTGGCACATCTCCATCAGCGATTCGAGATCCGTGACCGCCGCCATGCGTCCGCTCCCGCGATTTCCCGTCAGACCCTCCAGCGTGCGCAGCAGCTCGCCTCTCACGAGTTTGGGCAGCGTTTCTCGGCGCGCGGCGACGGCAAGCCGTGTCGTCAGCGCCGCCACCCTGGCCCTGTCTGCGCCGGCGGCGGCGAGCACGGCGACATGGGCGCTGCGCGCGCGCAGGACCTCGATCGCCAGACGGGCGCGGGCGGCGTGCCGGAGCGCTTCGCGAACATGTTCTTCCGCCGCCGGCGCATCACCGGCGGCCGTGAGTGCCAGCGCCAGCACGCGATGCGCGAGCGTGAGCGTCGCCGGGTCGCGCGTGTCCGCTGCCCCCTGCATCGCTGACCGCGCATGGCGTACGGCCGCCGTCACCTCGCCCTCCGCGAGCAGGCACTCCGCCGCAACGGCATGGCAGCGCGCGTCGGCTGAGGCGGCGGTCCCGATGCGCGGCTGCACGACTGCCAACGCCTCGGCGTATCGCCCCTGGCAGGACACGCTCCGCCCCAGGGAGCAGGCAACCGCCACATCCTCCTCACCCTGCAGCACCGCGCCGGCGAGCAGCGACCGCAGGAGCGCTTCTGCCTCGAGGAGACGCGCGTCCTCATGCAACGCAAGTGCGATCCCCAGCGTCGCCCGTCGTCCGACTGCGTCGCCGGCCGCCAGCGCACGAGCTCGCTCGAAGTGCTCGATTGCAGCAGCCGGGCGCCCGCGCTCGAGGAGGATCCGGCCCAGGCACTCGGCGCATCGTGCGGCGGCGGCTGGCTCGCCGCGCCGCTCGAGCACGTGCGCGGCCCTCGTGAGCAGACGGATCGCTGCGAGATGGCGGCCCCGGCGTGCCAGCGCCTCGCCGCGATCCGCCGCGCGCCCGACCGCACCACCGGACTGCTGGGCAGACGGCGCCGGCGGGAGGCGAGGAACTGGCGGATCCGGCGGACTGACGTCGTATGGCTGCGTCGCCTCGTGAACGACAAGCGACCGGGAGACGTGCGGCTCGAAGCCGTCCGCGCCAAGACGCGACAGGAACCGTCCCGGCCATCCCTGCGCAGCCCGCGCCGCGTCGAACAGGTCAGCCGTCTTCGGAGCGCGCGTATCGACGAACATCATCGCTGCCATCGCCGTTACTCCCATCGGATCAAGGTGAAGAACGTTCCACGAGCTCACACGCGGGTGCGGAGCGCGACGGAACACGATCACGACGTGCCGCCGCGTGCTGGCACGACCCAGACGCGTGAGGAAGTCATCGACCGCACGGTAGTCCCGCCGCTCGGTGCCTTCGACGGCCAGCACGCAGACGTGACGGTCGACGAGTTCCTCGATCACAGGCATCCGATCGAGGACGCCGGCCGCAACCGGCACGTACCCGCGGATTCGCGCCTCCCGCGCCGTGAGCACCCGCACCGTGCGCAACCCGGACGACGGCGGCCCGACGACCTGAATGACACAGGCGCCGACCGACGGGGTCGCATCGAGCGTTTCCTCGAGGGCGGACAGCACGGCGCGCGGCTGCAGCAACACGCCGACTGGCTTCACGACGGCGCCGACGGGTCGCGTCTCTGTCGCGCGCACCACCATCGGCGCGGTCTCGGCCATGAGCGCGGCGCCATGCCATTGCAGAAATCGCACGACGTCCGCGATCAGACGCTGCCGCGTCGCCGGCGTCACGGCGAGCGGTTCACGAATCGCGTAGGCCTCGAACAGCCGCTCGGCGTCGAGCGCGCCGTAGTCGACGAGCGGGTTCAGCATCGTGTGCCGCAATCGCGCCAGCACGGCGCATCGCGACGACCACGCGAGTTGCTCGGTGCGTCCAGCCGGTGTCACGACGCGAAGCTGGATCGCATCGCCCGTGGCGAGATCGATCCAGGTCGCGCCCTTGGCGACGAACCGATCGGCGACGATCGACGGCATGATCACTCTGCTCCCACCGCCGGTGGTGCAAACGGCTGCCCGACACGATTCGCGCGATTTCAGGCCGGAAAACGCGCGTCGTGCGCCGGAGTGCTGCAGAAACTCGTATACAATTGGTGGCCGCATGTTGCGTTTTCTCACTGCGGGCGAGTCGCACGGCCGCGCGCTCGTCGTGATCCTCGAGGGCATCCCCGCAGGCCTCGCCATCGACCCAGACGCCATCACCCGTGAGCTGCGCCGCCGACAGGGCGGCTACGGACGCGGCCGCCGCATGGCCATCGAATCCGACCGCGCCGAGATCCTGTCCGGCGTTCGCCGCGGCGAAACGATCGGCGGGCCGATCGCACTGATGATCGAGAACCGCGACTGGCCGAACTGGCAGCACACGATGAGCACCGCGGCGGAGCCGCCGGCCGGCGCTGGCGGCGCCCGACGGCTGCCCGTGACCAAGCCGCGCCCGGGTCACGCGGACCTTGCCGGCATCGCCAAATTCGGCCGATCGGATATCCGCGACGTCCTCGAGCGCGCCAGCGCGCGGGAGACCGCGGCGCGCGTGGCCGCCGGCGCGGTCGCGCGGCAATTGCTCGAGCACGCCGGCGTCCGCATCGCCAGCCACGTGTTCCTGCTCGGCGCCGCACGGCTCGCCGACGACACCGTCGTCACGTTCGAGCAGGCGGCAGCGCTGCCCGATGATTCGCCGCTGCGGTGCGTCGACCCCGAGATCGAGCAGCGCATGATCGAAGAAATCGACCAGGCGCGTGAGGCGGGCGACACGAAGGGCGGCGCATTCGAAGTGATCGCGACGGGCGTGCCGGTGGGCCTCGGTAGCTACGTGCAGTGGGATCGCAAGCTCGACGGGCGCCTGGCGCAGGCACTCATGTCAATTCCTGCCATCAAGGCCGTCGGCATCGGTATCGGCCCGGAGGCGGCAGCCCGGCCCGGGTCGCGGGTCCACGACGAGATCGTCCTCGACGCCGAGGGAACGCGGGTGGCCGGCGTGGCGCGGCCGACGAACCGCGCCGGCGGGCTCGAGGGCGGCGTCACCAACGGCGAGGATGTGCGTGTCTCCGCCTGGATGAAGCCGATCTCGACGCTGATGAAGCCGCTGCGATCGGTCGATCTCGAGACCATGGAAGAATCCGCCGCCGCCATCGAGCGCAGCGACGTCTGCGCCGTGCCGGCCGCCGCCGTCGTCGGCGAAGCGATGGTGGCCCTCGTGCTGGCCGGCGCACTCGTCGAGAAGTTCGGCGGAGACTCGATGGCCGACCTGCATCGCACGATGGCCGAGTCGCGCGACGCCCTCCGCCAGCGCTTCCGCCGGCCGGGGTCAGATCTCGATTTTCGAAAGTGATCGACAATCGAGATCTGACCCCAGAACCATGATTCGACCAATCCTGCGCTACGGCGAGCACGACCTCCATCGGACCGCCGCGGACGTCACCACCTGGGACGACGAGCTGCAGCGGCTCGTCGACGACATGATCGAGACGATGTACGCGGCGCCGGGGATTGGACTGGCGGCGACGCAGATCGGCGTACCGCTGCGCATCTTCGTCGTCGACATTTCCGTCGGCCGCAATCCCGCGGATCTGATCGTCATGATCAACCCGGCGTTCGTCGAGCGCGACGGCATGCAACTGGAGGAAGAAGGGTGCCTCAGTGCGCCCGGATTCAACGCCACCGTCGTCCGTCCGGCTCGCGCCGTGGTGCGCGGCCGCGACCGGCACGGGAACGAGCAGACGATCGAAGGGCGCGACCTGCTCGCGCGTGCGTTTCAGCACGAGATGGATCATCTCGACGGCGTCGTGTTCATCGATCGCCTGCGCGGGATCAAGCGCGATCTGATCGTCCGCAAGATCCAGAAGATGAAGCGCGCCGGCAAATGGTGACGGCGCCGCCGCTGAGGATCGTCTACTTCGGCACACCGGAGTTCGCGGTGCCGACGCTGCGCGCGCTGCTCGAGTCCCGGCATCAGGTCGTCGCCGTCGTGTCCCAGCCGGATCGGCCGAAGGGCCGCGGCCAGCGGCTGGTGGGGACGCCGACAAAGGCGCTCGCCACGTCGCGCGGTGTGCCGGTGCTCCAGCCCGAGCGGCTCAAGAGCGACGAATTCCTGCAGTCGATCCGCCAGCTTCAGCCCGATCTCGGCGTCGTCGCGGCGTACGGGCGTATTCTCCCGGACGCGCTGCTCGAGATCCCCCCGTTCGGCATGATCAACGTGCATGCGTCGCTGCTGCCTGCGTATCGCGGCGCGGCGCCCGTGCACCGCGCGGTGATCGCCGGCGAGGCGGAGACGGGCGTCTCGATCATGCGCGTCGTGAAGGAGCTGGACGCCGGGCCGGTATTCGCCATCGTGGCGCGGCCGATCGCGCCTGACGACACGAGCGTCGAAGTCGAGCGTGCGCTCGCCGAGCTCGGCGCCCCGCTGCTCGTCGACGTGGTGGACCACATCGCCGCGGGTCGCGCGGTCGAAGTGCCGCAGGACCACGGCCGCGCGACGCTGGCCCCCAAGATCCTGAAGTCCGAATCGCACATCGACTGGTCGCAGCCCGCCTCACGCGTCCACAATCTCGTGCGCGGGCTTCAACCGTGGCCGCTGGTGTCCATCTGGATCGAGGGCGTGCGGCACCTGCTTCACAAGACGGCGGTGTCCGCACAGCAGACGGCGGCCGACCCCGGCACGATCGTCGAAGCCAGTGACGGCCGCCTGGCTGTCGCCACCGGCGAGCGGGGTGTCGTCGAGGTCCTGCAGCTTCAGCCCGAGGGACGCCGTGTCATGACGGCGCGGGAGTTCCTGGCGGGGCGGCACGTTCGTCCAGGGACGTCCGTGGCCTCGCCATGATCGCGCCGGCACGGCTTGCGGCCTACGAGACGCTGCGCGCCGTGAGCTCGGCGCGTGCCGACTTGCCGAACGCGCTCGCCCGTGCGCGCACGAAGCTGACCGACGAGCGCGACCGGGCGCTCGCCGGAGAAATCGCGACCGGCACGCTGCGGTGGCGGGCAACCTTCGATCACGTCATCGCGAATTTCGCGAAGCGTCCGGCCTCGAAGCTCGACCCTGAAGTTCTCGACATCCTGCGGATCACCGCCTTCCAACTGCTGCACCTCGATCGTGTTCCGGCGTCCGCGGCGGTCAACGATGCGGTCGATCTCACGCGCAAGGCCGGCAAGAAGAGTGCGGCGCCGCTGGTGAATGCCGTGCTGCGACGCATCAGCCGGGAACGGGATCGACTGCCGCTGCCGGCGCGGGAGCATCCGCTCGACTATCTCGCGGTCACGCTGTCGCATCCCCGGTGGCTCGTCGAGCGTTGGATGGCGCGGTACGGATTCGATGCCGCCGAAGCGTGGGCGCGGTTCGACAACGATCCGGCGGCGCTCACGCTGCGCGCCAACACGCTGCGCACGACGCGTGACGACGTGGCCGCGAAGCTCGCCGAGGCGGGCGTCGCGACGGAGCCGACGCGCTACGCGCCCGACGGCCTGGTGGCCCGCGCCGGCAATCCGCTGTTGACGCCGCTCGCCAACGAAGGGTTGTTCACCGTCCAGGACGAAGCGTCGCAACTCGTCGCCCTATTTGCCGCCGCGCGAGCAGGCGAACGCGTACTCGATCTCTGTGCGTCGCCGGGCGGTAAGACGACAGCGATGGCCGCAGCGATGGGAGACGAAGGATTCGTCGTCGCGTGCGATGTTCGCGCGCGGCGCATCGATCTGCTGGCGCGCGCGGTCCACGCCTCCGGCGCGCGCTGCATTCGCATCGTGCAGGCCGACGCGGCCGCTCCGCTGCCCTTCCGCAGGCAGTTCGATCGCCTGCTGCTCGATGCCCCGTGCTCCGGGCTCGGAACGCTTCGTCGCGATCCCGACATCCGCTGGCGGAGGACGGAACAGGATCTGCCGATCCTGGCCTCTGCGCAGCTCGCCATGATCGAGCGGGCTGCGGCCGTCGTGGGCGCGGGCGGACGGCTGATCTACTCGACCTGCTCGAGCGAGCCTGACGAGAACGAGGACGTTGTCGCAGCGTTTCTCACCGCGCACGGCGACACGTTCCGCGCCGCCCGGCCGGACGAACTGGCAGGCAGTCTCGCGCCGTTTCTCACACCGGAGGGTCACCTGCGGACGCTCCCGTTCCGCCACCATCTCGAAGCGTTCTTTGCCGCCATGCTGGTGAAAACTAAGGACTTCCAGTAAACTTTCAGTTTCATGGTCCTGAAGACGCGCGTCTGGAGCGCAGGCAAGCTGCTCCTGTTGGGCGGCGGTCTGCTCCTGACGTATGTGCTCTTCGCCCTCGCCGGCATGCGCATCGCGCTGAAGACCCGCGAGGTCGTCGTGCCGGATCTTCAGGGGAAGTCAGTCAACCAGGCCTCGGCGCTGCTCGCCGACGTCGGGCTGAACCTGAAGGTCGAAGAAGGCCGCCGCATCGATCCGAAAGTCCCCTCCGGACAGATCCTGTCGCAGGAGCCGCGGGCAGGGCTCGAGACGCGCAGCGAGCGCAGCGTGAAGGTGTGGGTCAGCGCGGGACCGCGCGCCACGACGATTCCGCCGCTCGTCGGCGAATCCGAGCGCTCGGCAGATATCCAGATGAAGCAGGACGGTCTCGAGCTCGCGTCGCTCTCCGAGATCCGCTCGGGTGAGTACCCGAACGGCACGGTGGTCGGACAGATGCCCCCGCCGAAATGGAGCGGCTCGCGCGTGGCGCTGCTCGTCAACCGCGGGGAGCGGGCGACGACGTACGTGATGCCCGATCTGATCGGCGTGAACGGCGATCGCGCGGCCGACGTGCTGCGCGCCAACGGCTTCCGCATCGCGATCGTCGGCGAGCATCCGTATCCCGGCGTTCCCGCGGGCATCGTGCTGCGGCAGCAGCCGCAGCCGGGCTACGAGATCTCGCGTGGCGAGACGATCTCGCTCGAGGTCAGCCGATGACCGTGCGGATCGCGCCGTCGCTGCTGTCGGCCGACTTTGCCGCGCTTGGCGACGCCGTCACGCTTGCGGAACGAGGCGGCGCCGACCTGATCCACGTTGACGTGATGGACGGCCACTTCGTCCCGAACATCACGATCGGGCCGCCGGTCGTTCGCGCGATCCGGCGCGTGGCGCGCGTGCCGCTCGACGTGCATCTGATGATCGAGGAACCCGATCGCTACATCGAGGCGTTCGTGGAGGCAGGCGCGGCGATGATCTCGGTGCATGCCGAGGTCCTCCCGCATCTGCATCGCACGCTGCAGGTGATCAGGAGCCTGGGCGTGAAGGCCGGCGTCGCGCTGAACCCGTCGACGCCCGTCCACGCACTCGAGGAGGTCGCCGGTGACGTCGATCACGTGCTGGTGATGACGGTGAATCCCGGCTTCGGTGGACAGACTTTCATCCCGCGCAGCGAGTCTAAGATTCGGGCAGTCCGGACTCTGCTGGACGGCGCCGGCAGCACCGCCCCGATCGAGGTCGACGGCGGGATCGACACATCGACCGCCGCGCGCGTCGTCGCCGCGGGCGCCACCGTGCTGGTGGCCGGACACGCGATCTTCGGCTCGCCAGACCCGGTTCGCGCCATTCACGACCTCAGGGCCGCTGCCGGCGCAGCGGTCGCCCCCCGGTAACCCGTGCCCCGCACGTCGGTATCGACCGTCCGGGTACGCTATGCCGAGACCGATAAAATGGGGGTGGTCTACTACGCGAACTACTTCGTCTGGTTCGAAGTGGCGCGGGCGGACCTGCTCCGCGGGCTGGGCTGGAGCTATCGGGATATGGAACAGGCAGGCGTCTCGCTGCCGGTCATCGAGGCGCACTGTCAGTATCACCGCCCGGCGCGCTACGACGACGAGCTGGACGTGAGGACGGAAGGAAGAATGCTGTCTCCGGTGCGAATGGAGTTCACATATCAGGTGGTGCGCCGCGACGGCGGCGTGGTGGCGGCGTCGGGGCGCACGCTGCACGCGGCGCTCGACCCGGCGGGAAAGCCGTGCCGGCTGCCCGAGCGGATCCGGCAGGTGTTCGCGTGAAGGCGCTCGTCACCGGCGCGGCCGGTTTTATCGGATCGCATCTGATCGCGGCACTGCTCGATCGCGGCGCCGAAGTCCTCGGGCTCGATTGCTTCACCGATTACTACCCCCGCGAGATCAAGGAAGCCAACCTCGACGTCAACCGCGGACGCGACGGCTTCAGGTTCGTCGAGGACAGCCTGCAGCAGGCGGATCTGGGCGCCCTGCTCGACGGCACGACGCACGTCTTCCACCTGGCGGCGCAGGCCGGCGTTCGCAAGAGTTGGGGCCGCGACTTCCGCGTTTACACCGACAACAACGTCGACGCGACGCAGCGTCTCCTCGAGGCGTGCGTCGGGCGCTCGCTGCACCGTCTCGTGTACGCCTCGAGCTCCTCAGTCTACGGCGACAACGTCGCCATTCCGATGACGGAAGATGCGCTGCCGCAGCCGGTGTCGCCCTACGGCGTGACGAAGCTTGCCGCCGAGCAGCTGTGCTACCTGTATCACGTGAATCACGGCGTGCCGACGACCTCCATGCGCTACTTCACCGTGTATGGACCGCGGCAGCGCCCCGACATGGCGTTCAACCGGTTCATCCGCGCCGCGCTGGGCCAGCAGCCGATCACGCTGTACGGCGACGGCGAGCAGACGCGGGACTTCACGTTCGTCAGCGACGCGGTCGAGGCGACGATGGCCGCCGGCGACCGCGGCGTGCCGGGCCGCGCCTACAACATCGGCGGCGGTTCCCGCGTGTCGGTCAATCACGTCCTCGACATCGTCGGCCGGCTCGCCGGCCGCCCGCTCGACGTCCGGCGAGAGCCGCCGCAGAAGGGCGACATGCGGGACACCTATGCGGACACGTCACGCGCGCGCGCCGATCTTGGATTCGCGCCGAACGTGTCGCTCGAACAAGGTTTGGAAGCGGAGTATCGATGGTTGTCTCGTGTGGTAAGCGTGTAGCCGTTCTCCTGCTGCTGCTGGTCGTCGCGGCCTGCGCATCCTCGCGTGGCCGCATACCGGAAGGCACGCTGGACCCGGACAAGTTCCTCTACGAGCGCGGCACCGAAGCGCTCGGGAAGAAGCGGTGGCTCACCGCGCGTGAGTACTTCCGGACGCTGATCGACACGTATCCCCAGAGCCCGCTGCGCGCCGACGCCAAACTGGGCATCGGCGATACCTATCTCGGCGAGCGGACCGCGGAAGCCTACGTCCTGGCGATCAACGAGTTCCGGGAGTTCCTGAACTTCTACCCGACGCACAAGCGGGCCCACTACGCGCAATACAAGCTGGGGATGGCCCACTTCGAGCAGATGCGCGGCCCCGAGCGCGATCAGACGGAGACGCGTGAGGCCATCGCGGAATTCTCGCTGTACCTACAGCGCTACCCGAAAGGTGACGAAAAGCTTACCGAGGAAGTCCGCCAGAAGCTGCGTCAGGCGCGCGACCGTCTGAGCACCTCGGAGTACCGCGTCGGGTACTTCTACTACCGGCAGCAGCGGTGGTATCCGGGGGCCATCGACCGGTTCGTTGCCGTACTTCGTGACGACCCGGAATACACGCATCGCGATGCCGTGTATTTCTACCTGGCGAACTCGCTGATGAAGATCGGCCGGCCTGCCGAGGCACTGCCCTATCTCGATCGCCTGCTGAAGGAGTTCGAGCAGAGCGAGCATCTCGCGGAGGCCAAGAAGCTCGCCGATCAGATCCGAACCGAGCTGTCGAAAAAGGCTGGAGGCCAGAATGGCTCGTAACCTGGTGTCGCTCGCGGTCGCCGTCGTCGTGCTGTCATCGGTTGCGTTGGCGCAACAGGTGCCGAACCGCCTTGCCACCCGCGACCTCGCGAGGGAACTGGCGTGCGCGCCGCAGGCGCTCGTCGTGCCGCCGGCGCCGACGCTGATCGTCATCCGCGGTGAGGACGAGGGGAAGACGCTCTTCGGAACGGGCGAAACCGTCATCGTCAGCGGCGGCGCCGAGCGAGGCATGAAGCCGGGGCAGGAGTACTTCATCCGGCGACGCATCGACGACCAGTTCGCCGTGCCCGTCACCGGCTTTCTTCCGGTCAGCGTGCGCACGGCCGGCTGGCTGCGCATCGTCGACGTCAACGAGCAGTACGCCGTGGCGCGGATCTCGTACGCGTGCGACGGGGTGGTGGCGGACGATTACCTCGAGCCGTTCGTCAGGCCTGTCGTTCCGGTGAACCTGCCGCCCGCCGAGCCGGACTTCGGCAACGCCGGCTACATCATCATGGGCAACGAGCGGCGGCAGGTTGCCGCCGCGGGCGACCTGGTGGTATTCGACCGCGGGAGCGAGCACGGCATCCGTCCCGGTCAGCGCCTGCTGGCGTTCAGGGACACGATTGGCGGCACCGGCCCGGTCGTTCGCGTCGGCGAGGCGACCGCGGTGAAAGTGCGGAAGGACATGTCGGTGATCCGCATCGAGTCGTCGCGCGACGCCATCTACGTCGGCGATCGGCTTGCGCCGGAGAAGTAGCGCGCTGAAAAGGGGACACTCCCCGTCTCTGAACTGACCGACGGGGAGTGTCCCCATTTCAGCTACAGGTGAGGACCGTCGGCCGGCACCCGGCCGAGGACGTGATTGAAGCGGCGGTAGTAATCCACGCCTGACGCGACGGCGGTAATCAGGGCGACCCACAGCGCGATCGTTCCAAGCAGCAGCACTTCCGGCAGAAACTCACCACCGAGAATCAGCGCCAGGATGGCGGTCACCTCCGACGCCATCTTGAACTTCCCGAGCGGCGACGCCGCGATCACCACGCCACGCGCGTGCGCGATGCTCCGCAGCACCGTCACCGCGAATTCCCGGCCGAGGATCACCGCCACCATCCAGCCCTGCGCCAGCCCCATCTGCACCAGCGACACGAGCGCCGCGGTGATGAGCAGCTTGTCCGCGAGCGGATCCATGAGCTGCCCGAGCGTGGTGACCTGTTTGCGGCGGCGCGCGAGATAGCCGTCGAGCCAATCCGTCAGCGATGCGAGCCCGAAGATCGCCGCGCCCACGAGCTCCTTGCGCACGCCGAAAATCAGCCTTCCTTCGAACTTCGTCAACAGCACGACGACGAGGAGCGGAACGAGAAAGATGCGGCCGAGCGTCAGCGCGTTGGGCAGGTTCATCGGGATGACGGCTGAATGTTACTTCATTCGAGGGTATGATCGCTGATTGTCATGAAGGCCATCCTGCTTGCCGGCGGCAAGGGCACGCGCCTGCGTCCGCTGACGGTTCACACGCCGAAGCCGATCGTTCCGATCTTCAACCGTCCGTTTCTCTACTACCAGATCGATCTGTTGCGCCAGGTGCCGGAGATCGACGAAGCGATCCTGAGCCTCAACTACCAGCCGCGGCGCATCGAGGAGATCTTCGGCGAGGGCGAGGGCCTCGGCCTCAAGCTTCGCTACGTCGTCGAACCGATGCCGCTCGGCACGGCTGGCGCCGTCCGCTACGCGGGCGATTCGCTGACCGAATCGGTCGTCGTCTTCAACGGCGACGTGCTGACGCAGGTGGATCTCCGTGCGGTGCTGCGGCTGCATCGCGAGCGCAAGGCGAAAGCGACGATCGTGCTGACGCCGGTCGAGAACCCGCGCGCCTACGGCCTGGTCGAGACCGACGCGGAGAGCAACGTCAGCCGCTTCCTCGAGAAGCCGGGCGACGACGAGATCACGTGTAACACGATCAACGCCGGCATCTACGTGCTCGAGCCGGACACGTTCGATCGCATCCCGAAGGACACGGCCTGGTCGATCGAGCGCAGCTATTTCCCGTCGCTGATCGAGCGCGGCGAGACCTTCGTCGCCTACGTCCACGACGGCTACTGGATCGACATCGGCACACCGGCGAAGTATTTGCAGGTTCACCGGGACATCATGGACGGCCGTTACTCCGCGCCGCCGTTTGCCGGCGCCGCCCAGCCGGCCGCGTGGGTCGGACCGGAAGCGAAGGTAGAGGACGGCGTCGAGCTGCACGGTCCGTGCTTCGTCGACGATGGGGCCGTGCTGAAGAGTGGCACGCGCGTGCTGCCCTACTCGGTCATTGGCCGGCAGACGCACATCGACGAGCAGGCGGTCGTCGACGGCTCCATCATCTGGCCGAACGGATGGATCGGCCGCGAAGCGGTCGTGCGTGGATCGATCCTCGGCCGCAACTGTCACATCGGCCGCAGCGCCGTTCTCGACACCCCGGTCGTGCTCGGCGACAAGACGGTCATCACGGACTACAGCAAGCTATGAGCATCAATCGCGCGATCTTCAAGGCCTACGACGTCCGCGGCCTCTACCCCTCCGAGATCAACGAGGAGGCCGCGCGCTTGATCGGCCGCGGCTTCGTGGCGTATCTCAGCGCTAAACGGATCGCCGTGTCGCGCGACATGCGGCTGTCGTCCCCGTCGGTTGCCGCTGCCTTCATCGACGGCGCGCGCGAGCAGGGCGCCGACGTCGTCGACTACGGGATGCTCGGGACGGACATGATGTACTTCGCCGTCGCCCGCGACGGCCACGACGGCGGCGCGCAGATCACCGCGTCGCACAACCCGAAGGAATACAACGGCATCAAGATGGTGCGGCGCGAGGCGTTTCCGCTGAGCGGCGACGCCGGGATCGGCGATATCCGCGACATGATCGCCGCCAGTCAGCTGCCGCCGCCGGCGCCCGCGCCCGGCGGGCTGTCTACGATGGACGTGCTGGACGACTACGTCGCGCACGTGCTGTCGTTCATCGATCCGTCGATCGTCAAGCCGTTCAACGTCGTTCTGGATGCGGGCAACGGCATCGCCGGCATGGTGGCGCCGAAGCTGTTCGAGCGGCTCCCCTGCAAGACGACGCCGCTCTGTTTCGAAGTGGACGGCACGTTCCCGAACCACGAAGCGAATCCGCTCATCGAGGAAAACCGCCGGGACATCGTCGAGCGCGTCATCCGCGACAAGGCGGACATCGGCATCGCCTGGGACGGCGACGCGGATCGCTGCTTCTTCATCGACGGCACCGGCGAGTTCATTGCCGGCGACTTCGTCACCGCGCTGCTCGCCGAAGCGTTTCTCATCAGGCCTCCGGGGGCCAAGGTCGTCTACGACGTCCGCGCGAGCTACGCGGTCAAGGACATCGTCGCGAAGTACGGCGGCACAGCGCTGATGAACCGCGTCGGCCACGCCTTCTTCAAGCGGCGGATGCGCGAGGAAGAGGCGATCTTCGGCGGCGAGGTGACGGGGCACTATTACTTCCGCGACAACTTCTACGCGGACAACGGCTTCATTCCGGCGCTGCTGATCCTCGAGCTGATGTCGAAGAAAGGACAGACGCTCGCCGAGCTGCTCGCGCCGCTGCGCGAGAAGTACTTCATCTCGGGTGAAATCAACACGAAGCTGGCGGACATGCGCCTGCAGCAGGAGAAGATCGACGCGCTGGCGGCGAAGTACTCGGACGGCAACGTCTACATGCTCGACGGCATCTCGGCCGAGTTCCCCGACTGGCACTTCAACGTGCGGCCGTCGAACACCGAGCCGCTGCTCCGGCTGAATCTCGAGGCGGTCACCCCCGGGCTGATGGAGGAAAAAAGGGACGAGGTACTCGCCTTTATCCGCACCTGATGTTACGATTTCAGGCACCGACCGCGGGCTTAGCATAGTGGTAATGCCCTGGCTTCCCAAGCCAGTTAGACGGGTTCGATCCCCGTAGCCCGCTCCAACTTCCGCGCTCCCGTGATCAGGCGGAAGTTGTCCGCCGTAGCGCGGTAGCGCGCGGAGGCGGACCGCACTACTCACTGCTCTGCGGCCTCCGTGTCCAAAATATCTCCGAGATGTCCCGCGAGTTCGACACCGATTGTCGTCGCGACAGGTCGGCGTGCCCTGCCAGTTCCTGGATGGCCGCGCCGGGGCGCCCTTCATCGCCAGGTGAGAACAGAACGTGTTGTGCACGCCCTGATCGGCCTGTTCCCCTCCGTGTTCCCCTGGCTGCTTAGGAGACGGCGGTCACTGAACTCAGAGTTGGTGGATGACCGACGGCGATGGTACATTGGTCTCGTGACCTTCACGATCGAGCTTGAACGCGAAGAGGATGGTCGCTGGATCGCCGAGGTTCCCGCTCTGCCCGGGGTGTTGTGCTATGGGCACGATCGTGATGAAGCGGTAGCCGGCGTCCAGGCCCTTGCGCTGCGCGTTATTGCCGAACGGCTCGAGAACCGGGAAGCGCCCGCGGAGTTCCTCAATGTCACGTTCCAGGCGGCGTGAGCAGCTGGCCTGCCACCAAAGCGCGGCGGGTTCTTGCCGCCTTGCAGCGAATCGGCTGGCGGGTCAAGCGTCAATCGGGCTCACACCGCACGCTCTCTCGTCCTGATCGGCCGGACTTCGTCTTCGCCTTTCACGACGACGAGGAACTCGGTCCGCGCATTCTTGCCCGAATCGCAAAGCACACTGGTCTGACCCCGACCGA
>JBMDXB010000100.1:0-1609 GCA_048594885.1 Vicinamibacterales bacterium | reverse complement strand
AGCGGGATCACCTTGGTCGGGAAGGAGATCGCGGCGAGCGTCGTCCGCTCGTCCTCGGTCATGATCACCTTGCCGCCGCCGTCATCGATGTCATCGGCAGCGTAGTCGCCGGCGGCCTTGACGACCGCGCCGGTGCGCCCGAACACCGAGCTGACGCCGCTGCCGGAGCCGGCCTGCACCCAGGTCGCCGCCCCCTCATCGGGATTGGTGCACCAGAAAATGCGGTCGTCCGTCGCATTGATCCACAGCGCGCCGCGGATGTAGCCGGCGGTTTCATCGTCGTCGACCGTCGGATCGGCGGTCGCGCCGTAGTTCTCGATGGTGTCCCAGCCCGAGTTGTCGCCGTTGCGGCGGTAGAGGAGCTTGTCGGTGTCGTTGCGCCAGCGCTGGAACGGGAATGGATCGGATGGCGCTTCGTCGCCCTCGTGCTCGGTCGCCTGCGCCTGATCGGAAAGGTTGAGGTCGTCGAGGACCTGCTGGCCGCCGCCGATAGGCACCGCGCCAAAGACAGTCGATTGGGTCATGGTGCCTCAGAGCTTGATGAGAAGCCAGCAGTAGAAGCGCGGCCCGAGGTTCGGATGCGCTTGGTTAGCGCCGGCGTTGCCGGAATTGCTGCCTGGCCAGGTTTCCGTCCAGGTGATGCCCGAGTTGCCGTCAGGGATCGAATACGGGCCGCTAGACGTGCTTTTCACTGGGGCCGAAAAATTCGTCAGCGCCCGCGCCAAACCGTGATTATGACCTGGCACCCAGTGCGCGTGTTCCGGCATGTGGTTCCAGTTCAGCTGAACCGTCTCCGAGCCGTTGTAATCCGTCCACCAGCCGAAGCTCAGATTGGCGGTGCCGGGCGCGCCGTAGGCTTCATGCGCCGACTTGCCCTGCCCCGAATTGACCATCGCGCGCCCGCAGGCGCGGGGCAATGAGATGTGCCGGTGCGCCGCCCAATCGGCGGCGGCGCTGACCCCTTCTCAACCCGCGTCCAGGTGCCGGGGGAGAATGTATAGATCGCGCCTGACCCCCAAAGCAGATTGTATAAATTCCAGGTGTCGGGGTTGGCGCGGGTGGCGGCCCCGGAATATTGATCGCCGATCGTGCCGTCATCGAGGAGTATCCAGCCCGCCTCGCCCCCGGCGAAGGTCGGCTTAACGTCGCCGGTCTTCCACGCTGTCGACGGAATGTCGACGTTGAACCACTTCATCGGCGGGCCGATCAGGCCGATGTTCTCCCAGCCGGTGTTGGTGGGATTGCGGATTTTGATGTAGCCGTCTCCCGAGCAGAACCAGACCATGCACGGATACATCTGCGTCGGCGCGGTCGCGCCGTAGTGCTGCGAGGCCAACGCCTGGATGTTGACGTTGACGCGAGTCCGGTACTGTTGCGCGAGTTGGTTGCTGATATTTCCGAGATCGGTTGCCTGCGTCATGGCTTGCCTTTGGCGGTTGACAGATCGGCCCGGTTTTCGGGTTTGGTTGCGGCGGTCGCCTCGCCACCTGTCGCCGGCGGATTGTTCGCCAGGCTGGCCACCGCCGCGGCGATCCGCGCGCTACTGATCTCGATCGTCTGCGGCTTGCGGCGGGGAACGTGACGGCGGAACTGCTCGAACACGCGCTTG
>JBMDXB010000010.1:0-2191 GCA_048594885.1 Vicinamibacterales bacterium | reverse complement strand
GTGGGCGTTGATGTAATCGATCTCGGCCGGAGAGATCCCCGCGCGCTTGATCGCCGCATTCATGCAGCGCAGAGCGCCATCGCCGTCGTCGGCCGGTGCCGTGATGTGATAGGCATCGCCTGAGAGTCCATAGCCGATCAGTTCGGCGTAAACCTTCGCGCCGCGACGCTTTGCGTGCTCATAGGTCTCCAGCACGACGATGCCCGCACCCTCGCCCATCACGAAGCCGTCACGGTCACGGTCGTACGGACGAGACGCACGTTCCGGCGTGTCGTTGAACGACGTCGACAGCGCGCGACACGCGATGAACCCTGCCATCCCGATCCGCGAGATCGGCGATTCTGCCCCTCCCGCCACCATGACCTCCGCATCGCCGAGCGCCACCAGCCGCGCAGCATCCCCGATGGCATGCGCCCCGGTCGAACAGGCGGTCACCACCGCATGATTGGGCCCCTTGAGGCCGTGCGCGATCGACACGTATCCCGACGCAAGATTGATGAGCCGGCCCGGAATGAAGAACGGCGACACGCGCCGCGGCCCCCGCTCCTTCAGCACCACCGCGGTCTCGGCGATGCCGGTGAGACCGCCAATCCCGGAGCCGATCATCACGCCGGTGCTGATCTGCTCTTCGCGGGTGGTGGGCTTCCAGCCCGCGTCGTCGAGCGCCTGGCGCGCGGCGCACATGGCGAAGACGATGAAATCGTCCACCTTTCGCTGTTCCTTCGGCTCCATCCAGTGGTCGGGATTGAAGCTGCCGCTCGAGCCGTCGCCGCGTGGAACCTGGCACGCGATCTTCGCCGCCAAATCGGAGACGTCGAACGTCTCGATCCGCCTTGCACCGCTCTCGCCAGCGACGAGACGTTGCCAGGTCGGCTCGACGCCGCAAGCGAGCGGCGTCACCATGCCGAGTCCTGTGACGACGACGCGTCTCATCTTCGACTCCATAGGACGCGTTCAGCAAGAGTGGAAGCCGGTTCGCGTC
The DNA here is from genome assembly GCA_048594885.1 of Vicinamibacterales bacterium. Classification (GTDB taxonomy): domain Bacteria; phylum Acidobacteriota; class Vicinamibacteria; order Vicinamibacterales; family 2-12-FULL-66-21; genus JBMDXB01. The sequence continues at coordinate 1,209 of JBMDXB010000010.1, read as the reverse complement.
CGAACGCGCTCAGATCGGGCAGGCTGTCGTCGGGCTGATCGATCTCCACCCGGCCAGCCGGCGCACGCCTCGTTGCCAATCTCATACTCTCCCGGTGCCGCTGAGCGCCCAGGGGCGAGGTCCGATCGCACAATTCGCGAAGATCCGCCAAAACGGCGGTTGTCAGCTCTTTGCGTTTTTCTCAAGAAATTTGATGGCGTCGCCGACCGTCAGGATGGTCTCGGCGGCATCGTCGGGGATCTCGCAACCGAATTCCTCCTCGAACGCCATGACGAGTTCGACGGTGTCGAGGCTGTCAGCACCGAGGTCGTCGATGAAGCTGGCGTTCTCGGTCACCTTCTCGGCTTCGACGCCCAAATGCTCCACGACGATCTTTTTCACCCGCTCGCCAATGTCACTCATCGCTGCAACCTCGTGTCCCTTTGAATTGCGCCCGATCGGTCGGCGCCCCCGAGCCATTGCGGTATGGGCTTGCGTGGTGTCCGGCGTCGGATCATCGGGTCGCGAGCGGACCCCTGTGATGATTGGAACCTTGTGCCGCCCCAGCCAAACCGAAGCTCGGTTACCATACTTCAAAAGCCTTGGCCAGCGTGGCCGCGCCGCATCCGAGAGCCCCGCTGGTCGTCAGATGACGGGGCTCAAATCATTGCCATTCCACCGTTCACGTGGAGCGTCTGGCCGGTGACGTAAGCGGCCTCGTCGGAGGCGAGAAAGACCGCGGCTGCCGCCACCTCCGCCCCGACGCCGAGCCGGCCCGCCGGCACGCGGGCGAGGATCGCCTCCCGCTGCTTGTCGTTGAGCTTGTCGGTCATCGCCGTGGCGATGAAGCCGGGCGCGATCGCATTCGCCGTTACGCCGCGTCTGGCGTATTCGCCGGCGATCGACTTGAGCATGCCGATCAGGCCGGCCTTGGTGGCGGTGTAGTTGCTCTGACCCGGATTGCCGGTGACGCCGACCACCGATGTCACGCCGATGATCCGGCCGAATCGGCGCCGCATCATCCCGCGCACGGCCGCCCGCGCCAGACGGAACGCCGCCGTCAAATTCACCGCGACGACCTCGTCCCAGTCCTCGTCGCGCAACTGGACCAGCAGGTTGTCCTTCGTGATCCCCGCATTGGCCACGAGAATGTCTAGCCTGCCCATGGCTTGCTCGGACTTCGGCACCAGGAGCTCCACCTCGTCCTTGTCGGCGAGGTTGCACGGCAGC
>JBMDXB010000001.1:0-55235 GCA_048594885.1 Vicinamibacterales bacterium | reverse complement strand
CTGCTTGGTCTCTATATTCGCGCGATCCTTGCCGTGCGGCATCGAAACGCGGAGGCGGCGATCGCATACGTCCGCGAGAGCCTGGCGCTCATCAGGCGCGTTCACGACAAGTATGCGTTCGTGCACATCCTGGTGCCCCTCGCAGCGGCCGCGATCCTGAGGCGCGATGCGGCGTGGGCTGCGCGCATCCTGGGGGCCCGGGACGCGGTTGCTGAACGTACGAGCGCGAGGGTCGTCGACGGCTTGGCGCGGGATCTTCTCAAGATGGTGGATCGAGAAGGTCGCACCGGGCTTGGGCCGGATCGATGGGCCCGCGCGTATGCCTCGGGACGCATCGCCTCGATCGAGTCCCTGCTGAACGACATCGAGCGCGCAAGTACGGAGAAGGCGTCCGGTGTCGACGCGACAGCCGCACGCGCACGCCTGACGGACGTGCCGGCAGGCTTTGTCGGCCGCGAGGATGCGTTGTCGCGAATGCACAAGTGGTTCGACCGGGCGCGTGACGGCGAGTGCCAGGTGGTGTTCGTGAAGGGAGAGGCGGGTATCGGCAAGACCACGCTGATCGAAGCGTTCGCACGGAGCCTTGCCACCGAACCGAACGTGCGGATCGGCAACGGCCAATGTCTGGCGCAGTACGGGATGGGCGAAGCGTATCTGCCGATTCTGGACGCGATCAGCCAACTCTGCAGACAGGACCCCTGGGTTGCCGACGTGCTGCGCGTCCACGCGCCGATGTGGCTACTGCAATTACCCTCGATCGTGACGCCCTCGGATCGCGAACTCTTTGGCCGCGAAGCGGCGAGCACCACGCGCGAACGGATGCTCAGGGAAATGGGCGACGCTCTGGATGCGCTGACGGCGAATGCGACGCTGGTGCTCATCCTGGAAGACCTGCATTGGAGCGATTTCTCAACGGTGGATTTGATTTCGTCTGTCGCCCGTCGTCGCAGGGCCGCTCACTTAATGTTGGTCGGCACCTATCGGCCGGCGGAGTTGATCGACAGCCGACACCCGCTCCAGGCAGTGAAGCGGGAGCTTGTGGCAAAGCACGAGTGTGAGGAGCTACAGCTCGAATACCTGACCGAGACGACCGTGAGGCAGCACCTCGCCGCGAGATTTCCAGGAAACCGCTTTCCTGCCGCGCTCGGCGCGGTCATTCACGAGCGGACTGAGGGTAATCCGCTCTTCATGGTCAATACCATCGAGCACTTGATAGCCGAACGCTTGATTGGACCGCACGAGCAGGGCTGGCAGTTAACGGCGCCAATCGACACCGTGAGAGTCGGAGTTCCCGAATCCATCAGAGAACTCATCGAGAATCACTTCGCTCGCCTCGACACGCGAGATCAACGCATCCTCGAAGCCGCAAGCGTCGCCGGCATGGAATTTTCAGTCGCCGCGGTAGCTGCCGTATTGGAGGATGACCTTGGGGACGTGGAGATTCGGTGCGACGAGCTGAACAGCCGTCACCAATTCATCAAGTACAGTGGCACCGAGCTCCTTCCGAACGGACGAACCGTAAGCCGCTTCGCGTTCGTGCACGCGATGTATCAACAGGTCCTGTACGAGCGGCTGTTGCCATCAAGGCGCGTTCAGGCTCACCGACTGATCGGACAACGCGGAGAAGAAGTGTACGGCGAGCGGACGAATGAAATCGCCGCCGAATTGGCGATGCACTTCGAGCACGGCACCGATGATCGCCGTGCAGCGAAGTATCTTCACCAAGCCGCGCTCAATGCTCTGTACCGGTCGGCGTATCGCGAGGCGATCGCACTCTCGCGCCGAGGGCTGGAGCTACTCGAAAGGTTGCCCGAGACGGACGAACATGACCGACAGCGGCTTCGCCTGCACATGACGCTCGGTGTGCCTCTGATTGCGACCGAGGGATACGCCGCACCCGAGGTGGGCGGCGTGTATCTGAAGGCACGGGAGCTCTGCCAACGACTCGGGTCGACACGCGAGCTGTCACAGATTCTATGGGGCCTGTGGACGTTTCATATGCTGAGGGGCGAACTATCGACCGCCGCGGAGATCGCACGCGAATTCCTGCGGCTCGCCGAGAACGATCCGGACCCCGGCCTTTCGCTACGAGGCCACTGGACGATGGGGATAACGTGCACACATCAAGGGCGTTTTCGTGTTGCGCTCGAGCACTTCGAGACGGCGTTGTCCCTACCCGAGCGCGATCGAGAGCGCAGCGATGTGTCGGTCGAAGCGCTGGACGCCGGCATCGCCATGCGAGGCTTTGTGGGCTGGTCGCGTTGGTTCATCGGCCAGCCGGATCGGGCACTCGTGCCTATTCAGGAAGCCGTAGCGCTTGCGCGACGTCGTTCGGAACCGCACAGTCTGGCGCACGCGCTTGCGTTTGCTGCGGTGTTTCATCAGCTTCGCCGCGAGCGACCGACGGCGCAGCAGTATGCCGATGAAGCAATCGCGCTGTCGTCAGCGCATGGTCTGCCGCTCTATGAGGCCATGGCGCGGGTCGTCCGCGGTTGGGCTCGAATTGGCCACGGGAACAATGAAGAGGCCACCGAGGAAATACGCCAAGGGCTGGCTGGCTGGCAAGGCACCGGCGCGCAGTTGATGCGGCCGCACTTCCTGGCGCTGCTGGCCGAAGGCTGTGCACCGACCGAGCGGGAGGATTCGGGGCTCCGTCTGATCGACGAGGCGCTGGCGGTGTCCGAATCGACCGGCGAGCGCTACTACCAATCGGAACTCTATCGACTCAAGGGAGAGCGGCTTCTGACACGCGCGCGCGAACACGGCAGCCAGGCGGCCGTCACGTGCTTCGAGCAGTCGCTCGCGATCGCCAGACAACAGGAGGCTCATTCGCTCGAGTTGCGCGTCGCCATGAGCCTCGCTCGCCTGCGTCATGGCCCCTCCCGCTCTCCACTGCCACGTGATCTCATCCTCCCTGTCTATGAGCGGTTCGACGAGGGATTCGACACGCTCGATTTGCGCGAAGCACGAAGCCTGCTCGATTTGCGCGCCGACGGCTGAGCGACCCGGATCTCGGACCGGAATAAAAACCCCACCCGTCGAGTCCTGCTCCAAGGAACCAGGTCCTGACGCGCCGAGCCGCTCTCGGTGAGCCGGCGAGTGCAGCGACCAGGCTCCACCGCATTTAGAGAGGGGACTCACAGCTGATGTTTGCGATCACGCTTCGCTCGATCGCCTTCACAATCGCCACGCTGCTCACTGTGTCGTGGTCGACTGCCTTCGCACAGGGAGCGCAGCCTGCCTCTGACGCCGCGACACGTCAGCCCGCAAACCCGCCGGCCGTGACGGCTGGCGAGAATCAGGATGCGGATCTGGTGCTCGCCGAGCCGGACTTCCGCGTTCTCAACCTGCCGTCCACGCTGAGGCTCCCCGTCCGTGGATCGAACTTCCAGCTCACTCACCGGTTCAACGGCAATCTTCGGGAAGGAAGCTTTGACGACAATGCCAGCAACCTGTTCGGTCTCGATCAAGGGGCGGTGGTCGGGTTCGAGTACCGCTTCGGTGTTGCACGGCATCTGCAAGCCATTGCCTACCGCACCGGGTTGGACAAGACGTTTCAGTTCTACGGCAAGTACGACGCCATGCGCCAGGGCGATTCCATGCCAGTGTCACTCTCGGCGCTCGTCTCGGTGGAAGGCGCAGACAACTTCCAGGAGCGGTATTCGCCCGCGCTCGGCGCCGCTGTGTCGCGAATGGTCGCGGATCGGCTCGCCGTGTACGCCACGCCAGTCTGGGTTCACAACACCGCGGACAATCTGAACATCGACCGCGACACGTTTTTCGTGGGCATCGGCGGCCGCGTGCGAGTGAGCGCGACCGTATATCTCGTCGGAGAGGTCGCTCCTCGCGTCGGCGGCTACAGTCCCGACCAGCCTGCCTTCGGATTCGCTATTGAGAAGCGGGCCGGCGGCCACCTGTTCCAGCTCAATTTCAACAACGGCCAGGGGACGACCTTTGGGCAACTGGCGCGTGGCGGCTTCGCCGACAGTCTCTATCTCGGATTCAATCTCGCACGGAAATTCTTTTGAGCGGACTCAAGGAAGGCAGAACTGAGTTACGGACGTTCGAATGTCTCAGCCCAAGGCGCCTGACAGCGACGGTCTCGACGGCGCGCCGAAGGTGAGTGAACACCAACCCGCATGCCGAGTCACGATGACGATTCCCGCGGAGCCTGGAGGGATGTCCGTGGTCGTGGATCGCGTCGTTCGGGAACTGGAGGAGCGGAACTGGAGACAAGACGATGTCTCAGCCGTCCAACTGGCGCTTATCGAGGCATTGGCGAACGCCATCCGCCACGGCTGCCGCGGTGACGTCACGAAACGCGTTCAATGCTCCGTTGGCTGTGGTGGACCTGACGAAGTCGTGATCATTGTTCGAGATGCTGGCGACGGCTTCAATCCGGACGGCGTCCCTGATCCGCTCGATCCGGTCAACACATTCAAACCGAGCGGTCGCGGGATATTCCTCATGCGCGCCTTCATGGATCACGTCGTGTTTGCGGACGGTGGTCGAGAGGTGCAGATGCGAAAGCGAAAGGGCCAGCTGAAATGACCCGTAACGTGATCATTCTTTTGTTGACCGTCAGCGCGACGGCGGCCGGAGCGTGGACGACCCAGGTGAAGGACCACATCGATCCGGTCAAAACGATTGACGTCACTGCATCCCAGTTCAAGTTTGAACCGGCAACCATCTCGGTTGCGGAGGGAGACACAGTCCGACTTCGCCTCCGGTCCGCCGACCGGACGCACGGCATCGGGATCAAAGCGTTTCGCGTGAAAGCGTTGATCCCGAAGGCCAGCGAGACGGTCACCGTGGAGTTCGTAGCCGACCGAGCGGGTACGTTCGACATCACCTGCTCCGAATACTGTGGAACCGGTCATCGGGCGATGAAAGGCAAGTTGATCGTTCTCGCGACGCAGAAATGATCGCCGGGACCTGGCTCTCTCCGTTCGCCGCTCTCTCACCCCGCAGCCGCTGTACGCAAGCCGGAATAAAAAACAGAGCAGTCGAGTCCTGCTCCGTGGAACCAGGGTCATCGTTAGTTCCGGGATCACACCAACGTCTTGATGGAGGATCAATGAGAGCACAATGGGGCCAGCGTAAAACCTTCACGCAGCGAGCGACGCCGTTCGTCATCGCCGCCGTCGTGGCGGCTGCACCACTGACGATCTTCGCTCAGGCACAGTCGGGGCCCGGTCCCGGGCCATTCGAGTCCAGCGGGCCTGGCTGCAACGTGTTTCCGCCGAGTGCGGCACTGGGAACTGGCGTCGATCCGTCGTACTTTGGGCCGCCGCCCTCCGAAACGAATCAGAGCCTGGTTGGCCCGGTGCAGCTTCTGCGATCGGGACCGGTGAACTTCGAGGACGGTACCATCACACTCCCGCTCTACAAGGGTTCCTTGAAGCGAGGCGGCAAAACCGTCTGGTATATTCTCACGGATACCAACGACCAGCAGGCTGCGCTTTCGCTCGGCCTGAACTTCTCCCAGAAGCTGTCGTTCTCGGCTGTCGGAGCTCGCACCGGCAATATCAACGGCGACGGCACGATTACCTTTGACAGCGGCACCGTGAATTTCGCTCCTGAGCGATCGATCGTTCCCGGTCCCGGCGCCGCCCCGTTTCCGCCCGCGAGCGCACAGCCTGGCTCCGTCGGCGATCGCGACTACAGCCCGCTCGTGCGACTCCTCAACGCGGGCGGCGCAATCTACAACGCCCCGATCATCGCGTTCGACGTGGATGAATCGGCGATCAACTTTCCGGCCGGAAATCCCGACTATCGAATCGTTCACGACCAGGTGAAGAAGATCGATCCGCAGGCCGGCACCGTCACGCTGAACCTCGTCAGCGGCTTCAGTTTCGGCCGGCCGCTGCTCTACGTATCGCTGGACGCCAGCATTCCGCTGGCGGCAGCGATCGAGGGCGGCACGTACGCGCCGAAGATGGCCAGCCTGCCGATTGGCGGCGATGACAGCTTCGCCAGCCCCGTCGAGCGTCTGTTCATCGCGGTCAATGGACCGTCACAGGACGGCTGCGGCAACCCGCAGCGGCAGGGCCTGTTCGCTGCGCTGACCGACGGTTTCCGTCCGAACAACGTATTCGGCGGCATTCCGACGATCGCGCTCGACTACAGCCCGATGTGGGACGCCAATCTCTACGAGTGGACGCAGGAGGCAATCAACGCCGGCTATCGCTCGCAGCTCCGAGAAGAATTCCAGATCCTCGGCATTGTCGAGCGCGGCTTCGCCAAGGGATTGCAGGGCGTGGAATTCGGCTCGTCGGGCTTCATCGTCAATTGTCCGGTGGTGTTTCGCTTGCTGTGATCGGTTTCGATATGCGGGACGGCGGCTCTCTTCTTCCGTCGTCCCGCAAGGAGCCGGCACGCAATCAGACGGACGTCCACGTCGTATGTGCAGTGAAGGCGGTGTCGAGATGGTTACAGTTGGATTATTGGTTCGCCTGGCGGCAAAACCAGGCAAGGAGTTGGAACTCGAGCAGTTCCTTCGTTCTGCCCGTCCACTCGTCGAGAACGAGCCCGGTACCCCCGCCTGGTTCGCGTTGAAATTCGGTCCCTACAGTTTCGGAATCTTCGATGCATTTCCGGATGACACCGCTCGCCAGGCGCACCTGGCCGGCGGCGTTGCGGCAGCCCTCATGGCACGGGCAGGGGATCTGCTGGCTGCGCCTCCGGACATCGAGCATTTGGACACGTTCGCGTCGAAGCTCCCGCATGCGGCTGACGCCCTTCTTCCGACAGGAGTCCTCGGGACTGAAGGTGCAAACGATGAATGAAGTACGCCACTCTCGCTTGCGTCCGTTCCAGCGGCCGATCGCTGGCTGGTGGACCGTTCCGTTGCGTGTAATCGTCGGGTACGGGTTCGTCGCCCATGGACTTGCCAAACTTTCGAGGGGGCCGAGTGGCTTCTCCAACACCTTGAACGCTCTGGGCGTGCCCGCTCCAGATGTCATGGCCTGGGCAACCATCCTTGTCGAGTTGATCGGCGGGTTTGCCGTCCTGATTGGCGCCTTCGTGTCGATCGCCAGCATCCCGTTGGCCGTGGTCCTTCTCGTGGCCATGTTCACCGTCCATCTGCCGTACGGGTTCAGTTCGATCAAGTTGGCCGCGGTTACCAGTGCCGGCCCGCAGTTCGGACCGCCCGGGTATGAGGTCGCCCTGCTGTATCTCGCATCTCTCGCGGCCCTCGTTCTGGGCGGGACCGGCCCGCTCTCGATCGACGGCGTTCGCACGTCCCGTCGACAACCGGGCCGTCGTGGCGACTAGATCGACTTCGAGGTGGTTGACATGCATCTGACCGCCTGCATCGGTCTCGCGGCTGCATTGGTGGGCCAGACGCTGCCGCGGCCTGTCGATGCTGCTGCCCGGCCTCGCTTCAGGGCTGTCGCCTTCGACTACCTTGTGCTATTCGATCCAAATTCGGTTGTGCCCGTCGTGGAGCAGACCTTCCCCGGAAAGGGACGGGAGTTGACCCAACTCTGGCGGACACGCCAATTCGAGTACACCTGGTTGCGATCAATCACCGACACATATGTCGACTTCTTCTCGGTCACCGAGGATGCGCTGGCGTATGCCGCCAACGCGATGAAGCTGGAGCTGACGGCCGAGCGGAAGCAGCGGCTTCTGGATGCGTACCTGCACCTCACACCCTGGCCGGATACCGCCGATACGCTGCGCCAGTTGCGCGCATCCGGCGTTCGCGTGATCGCGCTCGCGAATTTCAGCCCGAAGATGCTCCAAGCGAACACAGAGAACGCCGGGCTGACTGAATTGTTCGACGCTCTGGTCAGCACGGACGCGAACGGCACGTACAAGCCAGACCCACGCGCCTATCGGTTGGGCATGGAGCGCCTGCGCCTGGCAAGGCACGAGATTCTGTTCGCGGCCTTTGGAGGATGGGATGCCGTTGGCGCAAAGGCGTTCGGCTATCCGACCGTGTGGGTGAACCGCTTCAATCAGCCGCTCGAGCAGCTCGGGGTTCGTCCGGACGAGAGTTTCACAGATCTGAAGGGTCTTCTCGAGTTCGTCCTGAGCGGCGCGCCGCCGCGCCGCCGCTGACGTGTGAGCCGATGTACAGGATCGCCAGGGCACGACCGAGTGACCTTCCGCTGTTGCCAGCCATCGAGCTCGCCGCCGCCACGCTCCTCGCTGGCCACGCACCTGCGTCTGTGCTGGCCGAGACGACCAGCCAAGCGGACCTGGAGGACGCACAGCAGCGCGGCCATCTGTGGGTTGCGCGGGCAGACGGTGTCCCCGTTGGATTCGCGCACATCGAAGTGCTCGAGCCTGGCATCGCACACCTGGAGGAGATCGATGTCCATCCTGAACACGGCCGTCGCGGACTCGGGAGGCGACTCGTCAGCGCGGTCTGCCGCTGGGCGGCAGCCAACGGGTACTCATGGGTCACTCTCTCGACGTTCCGGGACGTACCTTGGAACATGCCGTTCTACGCGCGACTAGGGTTCGAGGAGATTCCGTGGGAGGAGCTCAGCCCGGCGTTGCTGTCCGTCATCGACGATGAGACCCGACGAGGTCTGGATCCCCGTCGTCGGGCGGCGATGCGCCGACCCTGCGGATTCAAAGCGCCAGCAGATGGGCATGCGGAGCACGCATTGTGAGATTTGCCAGAATCGTTTTTGTCGTCGCCGGCATCTGGGGCATCGTCGTACTGACGCCGTTCTACTGGCTCGTTGACGTAACTGGACGTCGATACGACTCACCGACTGCATATCCGCACTTCTTCTACGGCTTTTTCGCAGTCGCGCTTGCCTGGCAGATCGCGTTTCTGATGATCGGGTCCAATCCGACTCGATTTCGGGCGCTCATGATCCCCGCCATGCTCGAAAAGTTTGGCTATGTGGCGACGCTCGGAGTCTTGTTCGGACAGGGACGCATTGCCTCAGTCGATGCATTCGCGGCCGTCCCTGACGGCCTTCTTGGCCTGCTCTTTCTTGTGGCGTTTGTGAGAACCGGCGCCGCTCCCGGTTGGCGAGGTGAGGTGAGAGCGTGACGGTTGAGCATCTCAAGACCCTGTTCGACTACAGTTACTGGGCAAACGACAGGCTGTGTGGCGTGCTGTCGCAGCTGACGACAGGGCAGTTCACGCAGCCCGTAGCCGGCAGCTACGGCTCAATCCGCAACACGATGGTCCACATGTTGAGCGCCGAGTGGGGTTGGCTCGAGCGCTGCGGCGGTGCAGCGCGCGGCCCGGCGCTCAATGCGCAGGACTATCCAACGGTCACTGCGCTATTCGACCTGTGGCGCCACGTCGAAGCGCGCGTCCGCGAATTTCTGTCCACTCTCCAGGATGAGGATCTCGGGCGCGTGGTGGAGTTCGCGATCGGCAGTGGCCCCAGGCAGTCGATGGTTCTGGGGCACTTGCTGCATCATGCGGCCGTTCACGGCGTTCACCATCGGGGACAGGTCGCGTTGCTCCTGAGGACGCTCGGCCACGTTCCAGGGAACTTCGACATCCTTCTGTATTACGCTCGGCCCTCGCTCGAGCCTTTGAGCAAAGCAGCTTCGGAGGTGGAGGGGCGTTAGCCGGGAGGTATCAGGTCATGCGCGCTCGTGAACTTCTCGTCACCACCGAGCCTACGCCAGGCGATGTTCAGTTCTTGGAGGATCGGCTCTATGAGTTCAACTCCGCCGCGACAGGCATCACGGACGGTGAGTGGCTGGCGATCTTCGTGAGGGACGAGGACCATCGGATCGTCGCCGGGATCTGCGGGAATACGTGGGGCGGTTGGGCGGAGATTCGCCAGTTCTGGGTGGAGGAGGCGCGGCGCCGGCAGGGATTGGGGACGAGACTGCTTGCAGCAGCAGAGCGAGAGGCCTGCCGGCGTGGCTGCCGGCAAATGCTTCTCATGACCTTCAGTTTCCAGGCTCCGGCCTTCTATGCCAAGCACGGATTTGAAGTCGTCGCGGTGGTGGACGACCACCCGCACGGTCACCAGAACATGCTCCTGCGCAAGCGCCTCGAGGCAGTCAGCTAACCCGGCTCATGGTGACGGTGTGCTGAGCCTTCGTTGGCCCGCTCTGCATCAGCTCCCACGCCCGCCAGGGCACAACCCCGCAGTCAGGTCGCGGTTCGTGTGGGAGCATAGCGATGTACTCCAGCAAGTGGCCGTCGAGGTCGCGAAAGTAGACGGCCGCGGCAGGTATCCACGCAAGAACTACCGGTAGATCCGTCGGTCTGCCGTCGAAATCGAGCGGGGTGACGCCCGCGTCCAGCAACAGGCGCGGAGCCGCCAAGGCATCTGCCACACTCACGCGAAAAGCCGTGTGCAACGTGACGGCCTGCGGTGCGGCTCCGGCTGCCCAGAGCCCGAGCATCGCGTTGCGGCCGGAGCCGATCCAGAGGAACGCGGCCTCACGTTCCCTGGTGACATGCGCCAAGGTGAGGCCAACGATGTCGCTATAGAAACCTATGGCCGCGTCCAAGTCGCGGACCGTGAGGTGCACTTCGAACAGATCGCGCGCTTCAATCATCCAACATCCTGCTTTCCGCTGCGGGCCGGAGCTCGTAGCGCACCGAAAAAGTCGGTGGATCGTTAACGTTCTCGCCGGGCTGCCACCGCCGCCTCAGTCAAGGTCCGAACGAGCGCTGCGATCTGACACTCGAACTCTGGCCCTAGGGGAATTGGCTTTCCGCCCACAAGTGTGGCGCGCACGGCGGCGAGAGTGTCGCGCAGCGCCTGCAGTCCGCGTCGTCCTCGCTCTGGCACGGGCACGGCCGCGGTAATGGCGACGACCTTCTGTTCGAGCTCGCCAGACCCGATCACCCAGTCGATGCCAATCTTCAGCGCACCGGGAATGCTGAATCCGTACTCTGGCGACGCGACGAGGACGGCGTCACTCTCGGCCAGGGCCTGCCTCCACAGCCGCACGCTGTCCGGAACCCCGCTCAACTCCATGTCGGGGTTGAAGTGAGGCAAATGCCGGAGGCCGTCAAAGAGCACCAGTCGTGCACCTGGCGGCATCGAGGTTGCGGCGACGTTCAGGAGGGCCAGGTTCTTCGACCTCGCTTGCAGGCTACCGCACACGCCGAGAATTCTCACTTCACCAGCTGAATGCATGTGAACGCATCGCCCGAGGTTATCTTCCATTGTCCGCGTCACGCGTCACACCCCTACCGTACGATCGTGAACAGTAATCACCGTCGGCCGTCCTCCGCGATTATGGGGAGCGGCGTTCTTGGCGGTGCGCCCAGCCAAGCAACGACGGGCCGACCGCGACGCTGGCCAGCGCGAGCAGGACCACCGGAGTGAAGTGCCACAGCAGGTGATGCGCTCCCGCATCGTTGGTGCACACGAACTGTGTCCCGAGGGCGCCCAGGGCCAGGCTTGCGAGTCCTGCAAACCCGCCTGTCAACCGCGTCTGTAATGGGGCAGCGTGCCGCAGCATGCGCACGAGCATGACTCCGGGCGTCAACGCCGTCGCGGCGATGAGCAAAACGCAGGACGGATGAGGCGTTACCTGCAGCAGGACGTCGAGCGGTGACCGGGTCGCCGCGAGCGTGCCGACCAGCATGACGGCCCAACCGAAGCACGCCGCCCACGGCAGGGCCCGTAGCAGGCGCGATGGCTCGACTCCCGGCACGCTCATGAAGAAGGCGACGATCGCAGCGCCGACCACGATGGCTAGTGTTGCCGTCGCGCGCGCAACGAACCAGCCATTCGCCACCTGCGCCGCGACATCGGCTCGCATCCCGAGGATGACAACGCTCAGAAACGCGAGGGCCGTGGACGCGATGACCCATCGAGCCAAGCGAACCGATGGCGTCTCCAGAGGCGTGACGGGCGTTGCGCTCCGCACGAGCCTCGCGATAGTCAAGGAAAGATCCGGGCGTTCACTCTTCACGGAGGTCGACTCCAAGCAGACGTCTGAGCGTCCGATACCCACGATGCGCTGTCACCTTGACCGACGTCATCGTCATGTCCAATCGAGCCGCGATGTCGCGGACACTTTCGTCGCGGAGCTTGATCGCCTCGACAATCTCGCGCTGGCGCGGCGGCAGCGACGCGAGCGCCTGTTGAACCGCGTCCATATCGACTCGGGAGGTCGCATCGTTTGCGGCACACGCCAACTCAGGCCACGCGTCTCCGGCGAATTCATGCCGTTTCACACGTTGCTCGCGCCGAAGGACATCAACGAAGCGGTGACGGGCGATGGCATAAAACCACGGCGCGAACGGTCTGCGGCCGTCGAAGGTGTGCCGCGCATGATGCACCGCGATCAGCGTTTCTTGGACGACGTCATCGATCCAGGGCACCGGCGCTCCGACACGTAACCGTACGTAACTCCGGGTGGCTGCCGTCAGCAGAACGAGCAGCTCTGCGTACGCCTCCTCCTCGCCCTCCTGAGCGCGCCGCATGAGGCCCGCTGCCTGTATCTCCTGTCTGCGCGTCACCTTCGTTAGATGCCCACAGACGTCACTTCGTCTCACAAGGCCGTCAGGTTACAGGCCTTACTTCGGTAACCGTTCGTCCGCGTTCAACGAAAGATTTCATCAGTGGGCTCACACAGACCGGACCATGTCACCGGCTGGTGGCAATCAGAGGAGGCCTTTCATGACGCGTGCGTTTCGTCTCGCGCTGGCGATCGCCAGCATCCTTACGGTGGTCGCTGGTGCGACCATTGGCGCCAGCCAGGCTGGGCGCATGGATCAAATGAGTCAGATGAATGACTTCAAGCCATACACAGCCGAGGGGGTCAAGGCGGCTATGGGAGCGGGGAAGACTACACTTCTGTTCTTCCACGCACCGTGGTGCCCGGTCTGCAAGGCGCAGGAACCGAAGGTGCAGGCGCACCTGAACGGGGCACACCAGAACGTCGTGGCCTTCAAGGTGGACTACGACTCCAACACGGCGCTCCGTAAGGAGCTCAAAGTCGACAAGCAGTCCACGCTCATTCTGTACCAGGGAATGAAGGAAGTTGCCCGACTGAGCTACAAGAGCGACGACGAGTCAATCGCGCAGTTCTTCAGCCACGCGAAGATGGCGATGTCCGGAGCGCGGTGACCGATGGGGCTCGTCGCGCTCGCTCTAGCGTTCGTGGCTGGATTGCTGACGGCGCTCTCCCCGTGCGTGCTGCCGTTGCTGCCGCTCGTCATGGGGAGCGCGGCGCGCAACCGCTACGGTCCGACGGCGCTCGCGGCGGGCTTCGTCACGACATTCACGGTGATCGGCATGTTGCTGGCTTCCCTGGGAACGGCATTGGGGCTGAGCGACACGATCGTCCGGAGCCTATCCGCGGCGCTGCTGATGGCGGCTGGCGTGCTGATGATGAGCCATCGACTACAGGATCTGGTGGGCCGATGGCTGTCACCGCTCGCGTCTGCGAGCACGAGGCTTTCGTCTCGTACGGATCAGGGAATTGGCTCGCAGTTCTTCGTCGGCGCTCTGCTCGGTGGAGTCTGGAGCCCTTGCGTCGGACCGACACTCGGCGCAGCGTTGGGCTTGGCCACCAGGACCGAGACGCTGGCACAGGCGACCGCGATCATGGCCGCGTTCGGGCTCGGCTCCGCGACGCTGCTGCTTGCTGCGGGGTACGCGTCGCGCGCTGTCATCGGTCAGCGGCTGCTCCTTCTGCAGGCGGGTGCGAGAGGACGGCTCGTGTTCGGCATCGTGCTCCTGCTGGTGGGCGCGTCTGCGGCGTCGGGTGTCGACAAGGTCGTCGAGTCTCTGGTGCTGGCGCGGTTGCCACAGTGGTGGATTGACCTGCTCGCGAGTGCCTGACGACTGCGCCGATTAGCGCGCAGCGCAATTGAAAGTGCGAGTCGCGCACTGATCCCTGAGACGTTCGGTCACGACAGGCGATCCGTTCGGCGCCCAGCCGCAAGCGTGTCAGCGAACCACCGCGCTACCGCCGCGATCGATGCGTCCACTTGCTCCGGTTGGTCATAGAAGTCAGTCTGGTCGCCCCGGGCCCAGACCAACTCTTTCGGCCCTTTCATCCGTCCGTGCACCTCGCGCACGTGTTCGGGAAACACACAGCCGTCCGCGTGCACGAACAGCGACGGAATGCTGACCCGATCGGCCGCGGAGAGTCCGTCAAAGGCGAACCAGTAGAACCAGGTCATCTCCGCCATCTCGTTCTTCCACGCGGGGACGGCGCCCCGGTCGGGACGCGCGTAGTAGTCCAGACGAAAGTGCATGCCGGCGCGTTCGTCACCGTCGGCATATGCCGGCGCCAGCACGACTTCGCCGTTCCGCGTGTACTTCTGCAACGCCGTATGCGCACGCGCGAGCCGACGTTCGACGCCCGCCTCGCCGCCATAGAACGCAGCGACGGAGCCTCGATCGTGGTACCAGCCCGCAACGCTCGCGAACGAGTGGATCGGCGCGCCACCTGCGATTGCCGCCAGCGCGTACTGGGCGCTCGCACAGATCGCGACGCATCCGATCCGATCGGGGTCCACGAAGGCCATGCTGCGGAGGAAGTCGGCGGCCGCGTGGATGTCGCCGATCTTGCGCGAAGGAATTTCGGCCTGCCGCGGCTCGCCCTGGCTCTCACCGAACCCGGCGAAGTCGAACGTGAATGCGGTGTATCCGGCTTCGGCGAGCTTCCGGGCGTATGTCGCGGCCATCTGTTCTTTCACGGTGAGCCACGAGCCGATCACGATGATCGCCGGCTCGCGATCCTGCAGGGAACGGTCATTTCGCAGGAAGCGTGCCGAGAGTGGAACGCCGTGGCTGTGAAAGACAACGGGAATTTCCTGAATCATGACAACCTCACGTTTGGTCTTCCGTTATACGAGGGCCACCGCGCGGACCGGGCTGCCCGACCCGCCGAGCGTCTTCAATCCACCGATGAAGATCAGAGGATGGCCCTCGGTTGCGATCTGCTTGCGCCGCTCCGTCCGGCGCAGCACTTCGTCGAGTCCGGCCAGATTCTCGACTCCGATCTTTCCGGCGCCGAGCACGGCAAAGTGAGCCGGATAGGTCGTGCTCGGCCCGACATCGAGGCTGTGAGAATCGCAACCGATGCCAATGATGTCGCGCTCCTCGACGAGGAAGCGGGCAGACTCGGCACCGAACCCTGGAAAGTTGTAGGTACGCGTGGCGTCCTCGTTGAGGTATGCCGGCGTGGGCCAGCGTTTCGCCCAGTCCGAATACATCGCTACGAAAGCGCCCGGCGGGATTCGACCGTTCCGACCTTCCCACTGCTCGAGATCCCCAACCGTGACCTCTGTGTTCGAGTCCGACGACGCGCGGCGGGAAATGTCGATGACGACCAGGGGCCCCACCAGTTGCTCCGGGGCGATGCGTTCGCCAGTGGCGCCTCCGCGAACGAAATGCGACGGAGTGTCAAAGTGCGTCCCGTAGTGCTCCGGGACGCTCAGGCGGTTCACGTAGACGCCGTGCTCAGCGTGCGTGAGCACCGGTGTAATTTCCATGTTGAGGCGAAAGTAGTTGGGGATATCTGGTTCCAGCACGTGCGTGAGGTCGACGACCTTCTCGAAACGCACCACGCCCGGCCACGACGCGCCGGTCGCTGGTGATTGGGCACGCACCCCCATCGCCGCAGCACCCACACCGACCGCCGCAGCGCCCATGGACCGCAGGAATTCCCTGCGACCGGTTTGTTCTTCAACGACGGACATGACCTTGCTTGAACACATGGCTTCATTCCTCTCCCGATCTCTGTCTCGTGTCGGCTTCGCGACGCCGCGCTACACCGCCCGTCCGCATCACGAGACTGCACTGGCGGTGCCATGACGTCCGCTTTCCGGATCACCAGTGCTGTCAGTGGATTGCGGCGTTCGGTGCGACGTGCTGGATGTCACGATATTTCGTGTCGGCACGAAGTGTCGTTGCAGCTATTCGAGCGCACCTGAGCTGCAAGCTCTCGAACCGGCGTCACCTGGCCAACGCGCTGTGCTACGATTCGGCCCTCCTGACTGGCGTCACGAGATGGCCGGGCACAAGTGCTGCTCGGCCTCGAATCTCCAGTTTCGCGGCTCGACAACTCTTCGAGGTCGCGACGATGAACGAACCGCCCGAACTCCTCAACGCAGCATCCGCCGCCGTGAACGCGGTGGAACGCGGATTCAACGGCGTCGCCACGCTGCAAGAGGCCTTGCGCGATCGCGAAGAGTTCGTGGCGCGCATGATCGAGAGCAGTCAGGACTGCTTCAAGATCATCGATCTGGAAGGCCGGCTGATATCGGTGAACTCCGGCGGATTGCAGGCGCTTCGCATCGAAGATTTCGCGCCGTACCGCGGCGCGCTGTGGTGCGGGCTGTGGCCGCGTGACTTCCAGCAGGCCGTGCGGGAAGCCGTGGAAACCGCACGCGCCGGCGGGCTCGGCCGCTTCATTGGTTGTTACCCCACGGTGGACGGAACGCCGAAGTGGTGGGACGTGGCCGTGAAGGCGATCCTGGACAAGGACGGCCGGCCCAAGGCGCTGCTCGCCATCTCGCGCGACATCACCGAGAGCAGAAAGACCGAGAACCTTCTCCGCGCCGTCACCGAAGGCACCGCCGCAGTCAGCGGTCGGGCGTTCTACGAATCACTCGTCCAGCATCTGGCGACCTCGCTGGACGTCAGCCACGCGTTCATTACCGAATGCCACGAGGACAACCGGGCACGCGTGCGCGCCTTCTGGCACGACGGGCGGTTCGGCGAGACGTTCGAGTACGAGCTGGAGAAGCCGTGCCTGGACGTCGCGCACGGGCAGGAACGCCTGTATACCGAGAAGGTGCGAGAGCTGTTTCCGACCAACCACGTCCTTGTCGAGTTGAGAGTTGACAGCTATCTCGGCGTCCCGGCCGTGAGTTCCTCCGGGCGGATCGTCGGTCACCTGGTCGTGCTCGACATCAAGCCGATTGAGAAAGATCCTCTCTGGATTTCTGTTCTCCGGACTTTCGCAACCCGCGCCGCCGTGGAGCTCGAGCGCGAGCACGCGGAGGAGAAACTCCGTGCGGCGCTGGCCGAAGTGGAGGCGCTCAAGAACCAGCTCGAGGCCGAAAACGTGTATCTCCAGGAGGAGATCAGGACCGAGCACCGCTTCGATGAGATCGTTGGACAGAGTCCGGCGCTGATGGCGGCGCTGCACAAGGTGGCGCTTGTCGGTCCTACGGACTCGACCGTCCTCATCGTCGGCGAGACCGGATGCGGCAAGGAGCTGTTCGCCCGGGCGGTGCACGGTCGCAGCAGGCGGAGCGGACGACCGCTGGTCAAAGTCAACTGCGGCGCGATAGCGCCGGGCCTGGTCGAGAGCGAACTGTTCGGACACGTCAAGGGCGCCTTCACGGGGGCGGTGGAGAAGCGAATCGGCCGGTTCGAGCTGGCCAATGGCGGCACCATCTTCCTCGACGAGATCAGCGAGCTGCCGCTCGAGGCGCAGGTGAAGCTGTTGCGCGTCCTGCAGGAACAGGAATTCGAGCCGGTCGGCAGCAGCCGGACGATCAAGGTGAACGTCCGGGTGATCGCCGCCACGAATCGGGACCTCGATCAGGCCGTTCGCGACGGGAAGTTCAGGGACGACCTGCTGTACCGTCTCAACGTCTTCCCGATTCACGTTCCGTCGCTGCGCGAGCGGCGGCCGGACATCAGCCTGCTCGTGGCATTCTTCACCGCACATCTCGCGCGCAAACTGGGCAAACCGATCAGGGGATTCAACACGCGCAGCATGGGCCGCCTGCTCGAGTACTCGTGGCCCGGCAACATCCGGGAGCTGCAGAACGTTGTCGAGCGAGCGGCGATTTTGTCGCCGGGACCGGTGCTCGACGTCGAAGGATCGCTGCTCGGTCAGTCCCCGGCGGCAGAAGGTCACTCGCAGCACTCGCCGATCGCTTCGGCCGCACTCGGCGCTCAAGAGCGACTGCAAGAGGTCGAGCGATCACACATCCTCTCGGTGTTGCGGACCACCGGCGGCGTCGTCGGTGGAGGAAAGGGCGCGGCGGCAATTCTGGGACTGCATCCGAATACGTTGAGAAGCCGCATGAAGAAGCTCGGCATCTCGGCGCGTCTGCGCTGACACGCGATCTCGGCGCGGCACGAGATATCGGCGCGAGCCGACGACATTTGGGATTTAACACCTTCTTCCCTCGCCAGATAAGTCACGCATCCGGGATCGAACGGCGTGGCATCTCCATTGCGCCAGGCGATCCACAACCCTGAGCGCGGAATGCACAGGACACACAGGAGGACAGGATGCGTAGATTTCTCGTCGCCTTGACTTTGGTGATCACGTCGAGCAGCTTCGCCAGCCATGCAGGTCAGAGCAGCATTGAAGACACAGATGGCGTCGTCTACATTGCGTCGAATGGCGCCGCCGCCAATGAAATCCTCGTGTTCGACCGGAACGAACGCGGCAACCTCTCGTTTGCGCGTGCCGTGCCCAGCGGCGGCCTCGGTACGGGTGGCGGACTGGGAAACCAGGGCGGCCTCGTCCTGATGGCCGATGAACGGTGGCTGGTCGTCGTCAACGCGGGGAGCGACGACGTGTCCGTGTTTCGCGTGAACGGCAGCGACCTCACACTCACCAGCCGGACACCCTCTGGCGGCCAACGGCCGGTCAGTGTGACGGTCGACCGTGATCTCGTGTACGTGCTGAACGCAGGCGGCGCGGTCGGCGGGGCGGACAACATCGCGGGTTTCCGTCTCGACCGACGCGGGCATCTGCTCGCCATTCCGGGCGCGGTCCAGCCACTGAGCGGGCCCAATACAGCGCCAGCCCAGATTGGTTTCACCCCGGATGGCGAGTTTCTCGTCGCCACCGAGCGCGCAACGAACCTGATTGCGGTGTTCAGCCTCACCGGGGATGAACACGACGGGAACGACGGCGTCGCGCGCCCGGCCGAGTTCCATCCGTCGGCTGGTCTCACGCCGTTCGGCTTCGCCTTCGATCGGCGGGGCCGTCTGTATGTCGCGGACGCGTCAGGCGGCGCGACGGACGCGAGCAGCGTTTCTTCGTATCAGGTGACGCACGACGGCGGACTCGAAGTCATTTCCGCCGCGGTGCCAACGACGGAAACGGCAGCCTGCTGGCTGGTCATCACCGGGGATGGTCACGTGGTCTTTACGACGAATACGGGCAGCGGGACGGTGTCGGCTCTTTCGGTCGATTCTGACGGCGCGCTTGCCCTCCGCGATGACGACGGCGTGGCGGCGCGCACGGGCGCCGGCAGCGCACCGGCGGATGCCGCGCTGAGCACAGGCGGCCGGTTCCTGTACACGCGCAACGGCGGGAACGGGACTATCAGTGCATTCAGCGTCAATGGCGACGGCACCCTGACGTCCCTGTCGACGCTCGGCGGGCTTCCGGTCGGGGCAAATGGACTTGCCGCACGGTAGGGAACGGAATCGTGCTGAGGATCTCGCGCTCGTCGTCAGGAGGACGGATTATCCTCAAGCTCGAAGGTGAGGTCAATGGCCGATGGGTCGAGGAGTTGCGCAACGAGTGGCACCGCACGTTGTCTGGTGACACGGGCAGGGAGGTCGTTGTGGATCTTGCCAACGTCTCATCGATCGATGCAGCGGGCGTGGAACTGTTCAGAGAGATGGCAGGTCGACGTGTCGCTGTGACGAATCGGTCCGCCTATGTGGCGGAACTGCTCAAGGAGCTTGGCTCTCCGGATACCTGATGAGGCACTGGCCTTCACGTCGGGCGGTGCCTCAAATCTGCCGCAGCGCCTCGGTCGGTTGCACGCGCAGCGCCCGGCGCGCCGGTGCGATCGTGACGCTGGCGCCAGCGGTCGTCTTCCCAAGCACGCGGGCGGCTTGCTCCGGCAACTCGCCCGTCGTCTTCGTGGAGCCGCCACACTCCCGCAAACGTCGGCAGCGTCACATCCTGTGCGCTGACGAAGGCGCTCGCTGCGCCGCCGCGGTATAATACTGTATTGACTACAGGATTCTCCCATGCCCGTTCGTCTCAACATCACGATTGACGAAGACGTTCACGCGCGTCTCAAGCAGGAACTGCCTCCCAAAGGAATCAGTCGCTTCATCAACGATGCGATCCGGGCTCGTCTTCGGCCGTCGCGGTCCGCGCTCGACGACGCGTACAAAGCTGCAACTCGCGAACGTTGGCGGAAGGCCGAGAGCCGAGATTGGTCGGTGACAGACATCGAGGACTGGCCCGAATGACCCGAGCGCCTCGTCGCGGAGATGTGTATTGGGTCAACCTCGATCCGGTCGTCGGCAGTGAGATTCGAAAGACGCGCCCGGCCGTCGTCGTTTCCAACGACTCGTGTAATCGATACGGCACACGGGTCGTCGTGCTTCCCATCACCAGCAACGTTGGCTCGCTCTACCCGGGAGAGGCGATAGTGGAGGTGAAGGGAAAACGAGGGCGCGCGCTTGGTGATCAGATCCGTTCGATTGATAAGACTCGATTGAAGGCTCGGGCGGGTCGGCTGACGCCCGAAGAGATGACGCGGATCGACGAGGCGCTGGCAATCACACTCGATCTGCCGACATAACGGAGAGCCGTGCCGCTCGATCCGCGCCAACGAGGACGCAGCGCGATCTCTGAAGCCAAGTGACCGCTATCAAATCTGCCGCAGCGCCTCGGTCGGTTGCACGCGCAGCGCCCGGCGCGCCGGTGCGGCGCACGCGAGCACTCCTACCGCCGCCATGATGACGGAGGTGATCACCGACAGTGCCAGGAGCTCCGCGGTCAGGCTGCTGGCTCGCCACGCGACGAGCAGGATGATGCCGTTACCCGCGAGGATGCCGCCGCCGAGCTGACGAGCGGCGCGGGCGAACACCGTGCGCAGCACGCGCCGCCGACTGGCCCCGAGGGCGATGCGGATGCCGATCTCTCGCGTGCGGCGCGCCACGGCGACGGACATGAGCGCGTAGAGGCCGGCAGCAGAGAAGATCACCGCCACGAGCAGCACGCTGCCAAAGGCGACGGTGCCGCCCACCATCCGCATGTGTTCGCGTGCGGCGATTTCGTCGAGCGTCACGATGTCCCGGAGCTGCAGGCCTGTGTCCGCCTGTCGCGCCAGCGCCGCGACGCGAGGCGCGAGCGGCGAGGCGTCGCCGGCGGCGCGTACCGCGACCACGACGGGATCGAGCTCCGCCGCCGAGGCTGCGCGATAGATGTACGACGCTCCGCTCCAATCGGCGGGGAACGTCCAGAGATCGGTGACCACGCCGACGATCTCGTGCCACGGTCCGAGCTCACGCGCGCCGCCTCGCTGGAGGGTGCGAACGCGGACGCCCACGGGATTGCTGCCCAGCGCGCGCATGAATGTCTCGTTGACCACGACGGGCCGAGTCGCCGCCCCAGCGTCAGCCGCACCGAGGCCGCGGCCGGCCACGATTCGAGCGCCGAACGTCTCGTGATAGCCGGCACCGACAGCCGCCATCGCGAACCCGCCTTCATAATTTCCCTGCAGGCGAGCCGGAGGTGCGCCGTCCTGCTCCATTTCCACCGCCACCCACTCCGGTGCCGTCGTCGGCAGGCGATCGCCGAGCGTCACGTCGGTCACACCCGGTTCCTGACGCAACCGGCGGGCGAGCTCTTCGTAGGCGAGCGCGCGACGCGCCGCGATCTGCCGATCGTCAGGCACGCTCTGCTCACCGGCGAGCGCTTCGTTATCCATTCTCAGACGGAAAGTCAGGTAACGCTCCGTCGGAAACGGCGCCCACTTCGACTCTGCGTTGAGGGTGTTGGTGAAGATGCCGACCGCCGCGGGCACGAATATCAGCGTGCACGCCACCTGCGTGCCGATGATGAACGACCAGATGCCGCCGAACTTCATCGTCCCGCCGGTGCTCGTGATCCCCTGCAGTCCCTGCTGGACGGATGCGCGCGTCGCTTTCACGGCGGGCAGCAGGCCGATCAGCGCCGCGGCGACGATCGCGAGCAGCAGCGCATACGCAACGGTGGCAGGCTCGAGCGTCAAATCCACCCAGAACGGCAAACCATCTCCAATGATCTGAGTCGCTCTGGACCAGGCATAGCGCACCGTCGTCTGGGCGACGACGAGCCCGAGCAGGGCAGCGGCGAGTGTCAGGACGAGCGCTTCGGTGACGATCTGCGCGATCACGCGGCCTCGGCTCGCTCCCAGCGCGTGACGGACCACCATCTCCGACTCGCGCATCGCCGTGCGCGCGAAGATCAGCGTCGCGACGTTCGCGGAGATCGCCCCGAGCAGCAGCAGGACGATCGCGTGTACCGCGAAATCTTCCAGCCGCAGCGGATCGCCCGGCGTGCGCCCGGCGAATGCGCGAACCCGAGTCCGCAACAGCGCGTGGGTTGCCGGCTGGTCGGCGGCAGCGCGCGCCGAGACGACGTCGAGCTCGGCCGCGGCGTCCTGCCAGCTCGCTCCGCCGGCGAGACGGCCAAACACCTGCACGGCCGGCCCTTCGCGCGGCGCCGCGTCCTGGTCGGGCATTGGCACCCAGCTCTGCTGATTGCGCGGGACGCCGATGCGCGGCGGCTTCAAGCGCAGCTCGGTGCGAGCCGTGCGGCCCACCATCACGACGCGGCCGATGATCGCGGGGTCGCGCAGGAACTCTCTTTGCCAGACGTCGTAACCCAGGACCACGACGGGCGGCGCACCCTCAATTTCGTCGGTCGGCTGCAACGGCCGGCCGAGCAGCGGTGGCACGCGGGTGAGCGGAAACGCCGACGCCGTGATCTCCGCCACGCGCAGCGATTCGATGCGGCCTTCGCCCGTGAGCACATTGCGCTCGCTGACGCGGGCGGCGCCGAGCTCCACGACCGTCTTCAGCGATCGCCGCCAGATCGAGAAATCGTGGAGCACCCTCGGCTCCACGCGTGAGGCTGCGGTGTCCTGCGTCTCGAGGCGCACGACTCGGCCGCCTTCCTCGAACGGCAAACGTTTGTAGAGCAGTTCGTCAGCGATTTCGATGCCGACCGCCCCAATCGCGATGGCGCCGGCCAGCGACAGACCCCCGATGATCGTCAGTGCCGGATACTTGAGCAGCAGACGCGCGCCCAGTTTCCAGTCGAGCCACGAGAAGGCGGTCAGCCCCACGGGATGACTTTACAACACAAAGTATCCGGTTGTAAAATCGGAGCCATCGCATCACTGCTGCCGGACGACTTCGTAGTCTCCCCGCCGTGCGCCTTCGCGAATCACCCATCCCGCCGCGGCCTTGAACGTCCACCCGTCACCAGAGATCGTCGTCTGGTCGCGCCGCACCGGCACCGGCAGCCGCCGCATGCGTCCATCGCTCGACACGAGCACGCCTTTGTCCGCCTCGAGGACGCCCCACTCTCCGGTCTGGCGGTAGGTGCCGAAATAGACGGTTCCAACGTCTGGAATGACCACGGCGCCTCGAGAATCCGACATGCCTCCGCCTCCTCCCGGCATCACGAATACCGGGCCATCGACGAACCGCCGCCGCAACTCCGCGATCCGTGCTTGCCGCTGCTGCTCGCGTCGCTCTTCGGCCGTTCGAAGCTCGGCGCCTTCATATCGAGCCGCGGCCGCCGCGGCGTCCGCGACAGGTTGAACACCGAGCGCACGCATCAACAGCACGGCCACATCGTCGGTGGCGCGGACCTTTCGTGGCCAACCGGGAGATGCGGCGTCGAGCAGGAGGCCGTAGGCGGGCCCGGACGCGTAGGCGAACGTGCGCACGAAACTCTCTCCGTCTTCCGCGCCGGCCAGGAGCTCGACAGCCCGTGCCACCGCGTCAGCCGCGGATGGCGCCGCCAGCACGGTCTGGGTGTACGAGGCAAGGCCTTCGTTGATGTCGAGGGCGCGCTCGCTTTCGACCCTGTCTGGAAATCGAGTGTGACGCGCCTGGCGGAACGCCAGTGCCTCGCGCACGGCCAGGATGCGCGGCTCTCCCGATTCCCTGAGCGCCCGCGCGAGCGCTCGCCATTCGAGCCGCAGCCAATACCGTCCCTCGAGGACATCCAGATGCTCGCTCTCAACTCTCCCGACGCCCAGTCCGAGCCGCATCTGGACGATGTGGAACGACTCGTGGAGGAAGGCCTCGCCGCGTGTGCGAGCAGGCCAGTTCGCGATCGTGTCCCAGGTGAGCGCGGCCCACATCGTGTCGCCCCACTGGATGGGGCCGTTCACCAGCCCGATGAGCTTCGGGCGAGGCGCGTCCGGTGGCGGCTGGCTGGTGGCGAACGTCTGCGTCCGCGCGTCGCCGATGACCATCGGCATGCAGATGGACATGCCCCAGAGGCGACCGCCGTCGCGCTCGCAGAGCGCCTGCGCTTCCTTGAAGAACTCTTGTGCGCGCTGTTGATCGACCTGGGCCATCGCTGGAGTCGCGTGGCCGATAACGACGTAGGCCAGGGTCGCCGTGCACACCGCTGATATGCGCATCGTCCCGCTCCTTCGCGATCCGGAAATCGCGATCTTAGCCGACGATCGCACGCGGCCGTCAGGCGGCAGGCGGCTCCTTCGTCTGCCCCGGCGACTTCTCGAGCCGCTGCTCAGGCTCAATCGCTGGCCCTGTCCACAGGGACGCCATGATGCCGACGCCCAGCACGGCAAGGACGACGACCAATAAATAGATGTTGAAGCCGGGCCCGAGCGCCTCTTTCAGCGGCGCGGCCAGCAGCATCTTCAGTCCGACGATCGCCAGGACCATCGCCAGGGACACCTTGAGGAACCGGAATCGGTCGATCATGTCCGCCAGCGCGAAGTAGAGACTTCGCAGACCCAGGATCGCGAACACGTTGCTCGTGAAGACCAGAAACGGATCCGCGGTGATCGCGAAGATCGCGGGGATCGAGTCCACGGCGAAGATCAGGTCGGTGGTCTCCACCAGGATGAGCGCCAGTGCCAGCGGGGTGAGCATCAGCGTGCCGGGCACCGCCCGCTCGACCGCCGCGTCGGGAAGAGGCGCCAGGCCGGGCGCCGCGGCCTTCCGCGATCGGGCCGAGCCGGCTCGCACGACGAAATGCTCGCCGTGGAACCGATCCGTGACGGGCAACCACCGCCTCGTCCATCGCACGACGATGTTCTGTGCGGGATCGCTGTGCTCCCGGATGACGAGCATCTTCACCGCGGTCACGACCAGAAACGCACCAAACACGTAGAGGATCCAGTGGTAGCGGGCGATGAGCTCCGTGCCGACGGCAATCATGACGCCACGCATGACGAGCGCACCGAGAATCCCCCAGAACAGCACTCGGTGCTGATAGATGCGTGGCACCGCCATGAAAGCGAAAATCATGGCGATGACGAAGACGTTGTCGACGCTCAGCGACTTCTCGATGACGTAGCCCGTCAGGTACTTGATGGTGGCGCTCGCGCCGTCGTTGACTCGCCCGTCGACGGCATCCACGGCCAGACCGAGGCCCATCCAGTGATGCTCGTAGCCGAAATACACGAATACGGCGAATGCCAGTCCGAGGCTGACCCAGACAGCGGACCACCCGAGTGCCTCGCGGATCGAGACGACGTGGGCGTTCCGATGAAACACCCCGAGGTCCAGCGCCAGCATCAGCAGCACGAACAGAATGAAACCTGCCCAGATCCAGATCATCAGCGACCATCAGCGCAGTCCAACGAACTGCACGTCCTCCTGCCGAAGACGATAGCGGTCTCCAGATAAATAGACAAATAGAAAGTTACGCAGAGATCGTGTGGATTAATCTATTTGTTCGCGCAGCCTATGTGAACAGCTTTTCCCGCGCTGCGCTGGTGATGGCGAGGACCCCGGGATGCTTCAAGCGGCGTTCTGCCGAGATCGCGTAATACCGCTCGCGCACGGCGTCGGTCCTGCCGATCATGCGCACGCCATAGAAGCGGCACACGTCGCGCTCGATGACGGCCGGGGCCGGGAATGCCACGTTGGCGCCGTGGCCGAAGACTTTCATCAGCGCCGAGTCCTCGAACTCACCAACCACCCGAGGCCGCAGGTGTTCCTTGTCAAACCACTCGTCGAGGCTGCGTCGGAGGGCCGTGTTGACCGTCGGCAACAGCATCGCGGCCTGGTGCAGCGACCGCGGAAAGCCGCGCTTCAACCGGGCGGCCTGCCTGGCGGGAGCGAAGAACGCCGTCTCCGATTCCCCCAGGAGATGGTTGAAGACCTTGACGCGAAGCTGTGGAGGCGCCGGCGTGTCGGCGATCACCACATCGAGCGCATGCGTCGCGAGTTGCGCGACGAGCTGCTCGGCATTGTCTTCACGGCACACGAGGTGGACAGGCTCCGTCCCTTCGGTCGCCGGCCGGAGGAGGCGATGGACCACCAGCTTCGGCACGGCATTCGCCACTCCCACCACCAGCTGCACCGGACGCCCCGTCGGCCGTCCACGCAGCGTCTCCATCAGCTCGCGGCCAATGCCGAAGATCTCGTCGGCGTACCGGTAGACGAGCCTGCCGACGTCGGTCAGCACCAGCGTCCGCGCCTGGCGATGGAACAAGCGCTCGCCGATCGCGTCCTCGAGCATGCGCACCTGCGCGCTGATCGTCGGCTGCGACAGCCGCAGCTTCGCCGCGGCCTTCGAAATGCCACCCTCCCGGGCGACGGTCCAGAAGTAGAGCAGGTGGTGGTAGTTGAGCCACTCCATGCGCTCGTCGCCTGGGGCTGTCATAGGCCAAATCTAACGTAACTCCTCCGCGTTTGCCGGGCGGTCAGGTTCAGCCCGAACTGATGCGGTGGACCTCTTCGTCCGCCGATTTGGCTTTATTGGGAGGTATGATTCCGCTTCTTCGATGGACGACCTGCTTTCGCTCGTATACGGCGAGCTGAAGAAGATCGCCGCGCGCCAGCTCCGCAATGAACGCCCGGGGCACACGCTCTGCACGACCGCGCTCGTGCACGAAGCGTGGGTCGAGCTGTCGCATCTGGATCGCATCCGGTGGCAGAACCGCAGCCACTACCTCGCGCTCGCGGCACAAGCGATGCGCCGCGTGCTCATCGACCATGCCGTGGCGCGGCGCGCGCAAAAACGGGGCGGCGGCAAATCCCCGGTCACTCTTGCCGACGATGCGGTGCTGCTGGTCGATGGACGCGCCGCGGAGTTGTTGGATCTGGATCGCGCGCTGCAGCGCCTCGCGGCGATTGACGAGCGGCAGGTTCGCGTCGTCGAATGCCGCTTCTTCGGCGGCATGAGCATCGAGGAGACCGCGCAGGCGCTCGAGATCTCGCCGGCGACCGTGAAGCGCGATTGGGCACTCGCGCGCGCCTGGCTCAACCGGGAGCTTTCGGGATGAGTGTCGATCGATCCCGCTGGCGTCGCGTGCAGGAGCTGTTTGACGCCGCCCTGGAGCTGGCGCCGGACGACCGCGCCGCGCTGCTGCAGCGTGAATGCGACGGCGACGAAACGCTGCGGCGCGAAGTCGCGTCGCTGCTGCTGGCTCACGAGCATACCGGTGCGGTCGATCGGCTCGCCGACGCTCTGTCGCCGGCCGTCGCGCAGGTGCGTGGGCCTGCCGGACCGGAGCCGGGGCGCGTCGTCTCGCACTACGTCATCCTCGACCAGGTCGGCGCCGGCGGCATGGGCGTCGTCTACCGCGCGCGAGACGAGCGTCTGCATCGTCTGAGCGCGCTCAAGTTCCTGACGCCCCATCGCGTCGCTGACCTCGCCGCCAAGCGCCGGTTCATGAGCGAGGCGCGTGCCGTCGCCGGGCTCGATCATCCCAACGTGTGCACGATTTACGAGATCGGCGAAACATCTGAGGGGCAGCTCTACATTGCGATGCCGCTGTACGACGGCGACACGCTGCAGACGCTGCTCGCACGTGGGCCGTTGTCCATCGAGCGCGCCATCAGCATCACTCGGGACATCGCTGCCGGTCTTGCGGCTGCCCACCAGCACGGCATCATCCACCGGGACGTCAAGCCGTCGAACGTCATGCTGCTGCCGGATGCACGTGTGAAGATCCTCGACTTCGGGATCGCGAAGGTCAAAGGTGTATCCCTCACGGCCAGCGGTGCGCCGGTTGGCACAGTTGCGTATATGAGCCCCGAGCAGGTCGCAAGCGAGGCCATCGACCACCGCGCCGACGTCTGGGCGCTGGCCGTGGTCCTCTACGAAATGCTCACCGGCAGGCTGCCGTTCGACGGCGACACGCCTGCCGCGCTCGCGCATGCCATTCGGACGCGCGCCCATTCGCCACCGTCCACCTTCCGCGAAGACGTCCCGGAACATATCGATGATCTGGTCGCGATGGCGCTCGCGAAGGCACCGGAGCGGCGGTTTGCGTCGATGGCCGACCTCATGACTGCGCTCGACAAGCCAGCCTCGCGCCGTGCGAAGAGCATCGAGAGAACGCTCCCGGCCGCGGTGCCGATGACGGCCGACACACCCGCGGCCGAGCGCCGCCGGGCAACCGTCGTTGTCACCACGATCGGTGAATACGACGCGATGGTGGAGCAGCTCGATCCGGCGGACTGCGAGGAGGCGATGACGCTGGTCCGTGCCGCCGCCGTGGACGTGGCGCGGCGGAACGGCGGCCTCGTCAACCAGGCGCTGGAGGATGAAATCGTTTCGCTGTTCGGCATTCCAGCGGGCCACGAGGACGACGACATCCGAGCGGTTCGTGCCGCGATGGAACTGCATACGACCGTGCGTGCGGTGACGACATCGGCACTGGAGCGGCGTGGCCTGCGGCTGTCGTGTCGTTCCGGGATCGACTCAGGCTCGGTGGTCGCCCAACGATTGCGCGAGGGTCCGCGCCGATACAGTCTTTCGGGTCGCCCGGCACAGACCGCGGCGCGACTCGCGGCGCTCGCCGGCGCCGACGCGATCCTGATCAGTCCGGACTGTCAGCGGATCGTGCATCCGTTCGTCACCACCGAGCCGTCGGCCGCCGTGGCGCTCGCGCCCGATGCATCGGCGATGGTGCCGTACCGCGTGCTCGGCGACTCGGGCGTGCACACGCGACTGGAAGCCGCGGACCCTTCGGCACTGACCCCGTTTACCGGTCGTGACGCAGAACTGGCGGCGCTCGAGAAGGCTGTGCTCGAAGCACAAGCCGGTCGCGGACGGATCGTCGTGGTCGTGGGTGACGCGGGTATCGGCAAGAGCCGCATCATGCACGAGCTGCGCGAGCGTGTGCGAGCCCTGGACATCCGCCCGCTGCTCGGCCGCTGCCGGTCCTACGGCGGCATGGCCACGTACGGGCCGGTTGTGGACATCCTGGGCGACCTCCTCGGCCCGTCACACGACGGCGCAGCCGCGCTCGTGGAGAAGGTGCGAGACACCGACAGCTCGCTCGAGCCTTTTATCCCGTTCTATCTGCACTTGCTGTCGGTGCGATCGGAGGAATTCGCGGTGCCGCGGCACCTCGAGGGCGAACACTTCCATGCCGCCGTCGTCGACGCCATCGCCGCGTTGCTGATGGTGGTGGCACAACGCACGCCGCTGCTGTTGATGCTCGAAGATTGGCACTGGGCCGACGACGCGTCACGCGAAGTCCTGCACCGCATCGCCGAGATCGTCGATTCCCACCCGCTCGCGGTCGTTGTCTCGACGCGGCCCGAACCTGCGCTGCTGGCGGAGCTCGCGAGCACAGGCACAGTCGTGCAGCTCGATCCGCTGGAGCGGTCGGCCGCCAGCGTGCTGTTGCAGGCGCTGCTCGGCGCCGAGCGCATCAGCGACGATCTCCTCACGCACGTGCAGGAGCGCCCCGGCGGCAATCCGTTTTTTCTCGAGCAGATCGCCCTTACGCTGCGGGAGCAAAACGCATTGACGACGACCCGCGGCGAGATGATGCTGGCGCGAGATGTCGAAAGTCTCAGGCTCCCGGCAACCGTGCAAGCCGTGATTCGCGCGCGGTTGGATCGCCTCGACGGCGATGCGCGTGAAGTGCTGCGTGTCGCATCGGTGATCGGCCGCGAGTTTGGGCGAAGCGTGCTGCTTGCGGCGGTGCCCCCGCACATCGATACACCGCGTGCGCTCGATCGGCTGCGCGCCGCTGCGCTCATCCAGCAGATCCGTGTCGTCCCGGAGCCGGTGTACCGTTTCAAACACGTGCTCACCCAGGACGTCGCCTACGACAGCCTGCTCGAACATCAGCGCAAGACCGCCCACAGCGCGATCGGGCGTGCGCTCGAGCGCGACGCTGGCGGCCGCACGGACGATCATGCGGAAGCGCTCGCGCATCATTACAGCGAAGCGGAATCATGGCCCGAAGCGGTCCATTACGGACGCCGCGCCGCGGAACGCCTGCGCGCGCTCAGTCAGTACACGAACAGCCTGGCGATGTTCGAGCGCGTGCAGCGGTGGATGGCACATCTGCCGGATGACCACGCGCGCCGCGATTCGTTGACCGACGTCCTGCTCGAACAGGAGCGCTTGTGCGAGACCCTGGGGCAGCGGCGACGTCAGCAACTCATCATCACGGAGCTCATCTCGCTGCTCGCGCCGCACGGCGCTTCATCGAAACTCGCGGAAGCGTATTTGCGCCAGGGCGACTTGCTGACGTTGCTGAAACAGTTCGATGCGGCCGAGCGCGCGCTCAATACCGCATTGCGTCTGAGCCGCGACCGTGCCGACCGCCGCCTCGAGCGGCGGGCGCTTCGCAGCGTCGGCCTCCTCCGCTGGCACCAGGACCGCCACGGCGAAGCACTGGCCATGGCCGAGAAAGCGCTCGCCTTCGATCGCGCGGCCGGTGACGACGGCAGCCTCATCGGCGACCTCGCCAACGTCGGCAACATTCTGCGCGCGCTGGGCCAGTACGACCGGGCCCGCGCGGTGCTGGAAGAAGCGCTGGCGATGCCGGCAGCGGAACGCGAACCGTCGGCGATCGCGAGCGTGCTCCACAATCTTGCCAACGTGCACCGCGCCTGCGGCGATCTCGACGCGGCCCTCGAGTGCCTGTTGCGGGCCGACGATGCCATGCGCGTGCACATGTTGCCGGTACAACGGTCATTTCACCTGACGACCATTGCGCATATCCGGCTGCAACAGGGCGACGTCGTCGCCGCCGTTCAGACCTATCAACAAGCCGTCGATCTGTCGCGTCGCGCCCGGCACGCCGAAGGGCTCGCGCAAGCACTGCGGCTGCTCGGGGACGTGCAGTTCGGGTTGGGACGGGACACCGTTGCGGCCGCCAACCTGTCCGAAGCGGCGACGCTTTTCGCACAGCTCGAAGATCGGAACGCGCAAGCCGACATGTGGACGAAAGTGGCGATTGCGCGCGAGCGCCTCGCCGAATGGGATGCCGCACGCCGCGCGTGGGCGACCGTGCTCGAGCTGCGACGCTCGCTCGGCGATCCGGCTGGCGAGCTCGACGCGCGCGAGGGTCTCGCCCGTGCGATCCGGCGCGTGTCGCCGGCCGATGCGATCGCGGCGTTCGAGCACGCCCTGGCGCTGGCCACCGTGCTCGGGCACGGAAGCCGGCAGCTGGCACTGCGTAACACGCTCGGGATTCTGCAGTGGGACCGCGGGTCGTATGCGGACGCGCTGCGGCAGTACGAGGCGGGACTGGCGCTGTGTCGTGAGCGCGGTGATCGCGTGCACGAAGGACTCATGCTGAACAGCATGGGCGTCGCGCTGATACGGCTGCAGCGATACGATGAAGCACGTATCGTGCTGGAGGAGAGTGTGACACTGAACCGTCGGACGCCCGAGCGCCTGCTCGAAGCGCACGCGCTCGCGGCGCTCGCCGACGTCTCCGTGGCGCTCGGGCGTCACGACAGTGCGATCGAATGTCTCGAAGGCGCGCTCACCCTACGGCGCGACCTTGGCGACGAACCCGGCAGCGCGGACGTCCTCCGCCGACTGCGCGAACTGGTTGACGGCCGCCGCGGGCCAGTCGCGCCCGCGGACGAAGCCGCGAGTTGACAGAGGAGACGTATGCCGCGCTACATCATCGAACGTAATGTCGGCGCCGTATCGCCAGAGGAATTACAGGCCGTCGGCCGCAAATCCAACGCCGTGCTCGACGAGATGCCGGACGTCCGCTGGATTCGAAGTTATGTCTCGCACGCAGAAGGCAAGATCTACTGTGAGTACGACGCACCGAACATCGAGGCGATCCTCGAGCACGCCCGGCGGACGGGCATTCCCGCCGACAAGATCTCCGAAGTGGCTCTGGAAATCAGTCCCGCGATGTTCCGGTGATCAGCCCCAGCGCGGCGACTCGTCGGGGCTGATGCCGAGCAGCGATTTGCCGACGATCTCGTGCGTGAGCATCCAGTTGGCAGGGTGCATGCGCCCGAGCCGCGCATCGCGGAACAGCCGCTCGATGCCGCTGCGGCGGAAGATGCCGAAGCCGCCGGCGACATCGAGCGCGGTGTCGACGGCCCGCCAGCTGTTCTCGACCGCGTGGTACTTGGCGGCGAAGATCTTCGCCGGCCACATGGCTCCGTGGTTGACACCGCTGGTCCAGTCATCCGCGATGCGATCGAGGTGCGGCTCCACCGCTTCGAGCGCCAGTCCCATTTCAGCGATCTGGTGCTGGACGCCGGGGTGGTAGGCCATCGATCGAGTGAGCGCGACGGAACTCTTCTTCGGGACCGACGCGAGCGTGAGGTCAAGGGCCCGTCGTGCCAGACCGTAATACACGTTTCCGAACCCGACCAGCGCCCACGCAAACAACGCCAGCACGAACGGATCGATGCCGGCCGCACCCGCTGGAACGACGCGCCCGATGAAGCGATCGGGCACGAACACCCCATCGAGGACGGTGTCTTCGCTGCGCGTGGCGCGCATCCCCAGCACGTCCCAGGTTTCTTCGACGTGATAGCCCTCGGTGTCGCGCGGCATGAAGCCATGGACGATCCTGGGAGCTTCTGGTGCGCTGGTATCGATGCCGTGGATGCCGAGATAACTCCACACCGGCGACAGACTGCCGAACGACTTCCGGCCGGTGAAGCGGTAGCCGCCCTCGACGCGTTCCGCGCGTGTCGTCGAGAGCAGTACCGGGACGTCATTGCCCGACTCGGCGTGCCCCGCGGCGAACACCTCGCCGGCCGTCGCCGCAGCCAGCAGCCACTCCAGCGAGCGATCGCCCGCGCGCCAGAGATCGGCTGCGATGCCAACCCAGTACAGATGCATGTTGACGGCGAGAGCCGTCGGCGCGGCCGAGTACGCCAGCCGCCGCTGCTGACGCATCGCTTCTGCGAACGTCCAGCCGGCCCCGCCAAGTTCCCGAGGCACGGGACCGCGAAGGTAGCCTACGCGGCGGAGATCCTCGAAGTCCTCACTGAAGAACTTGTGCTCGATGTCGTAGCCCGCAGCCCGTGCGGCGAATTGCGTGAGCAGTTCATCGGGGATGAGCGAATCGGTGGTGGAGGCGACGGCATCGACCATTTGATGTCCTCTTTCTGGCGTCGTGCGTGTGCACGTCCTTACACGCTGAACACGACAGGCATACTGGCTCACGCGCCGGATCAGTGCTCTCCGGGGGCGAGCGGAATGCTCGGGTCGAACAGCATCATGTGCGGCCCGGCCGGTCCGATGGTGCTCTTCCTGGCGACGCGTTCGAAACTGACCCAGGCGGACCCGTCCGGCGTTGCTGATTGCAGGCCGCCGGCACCGCGGTCCACGCTGAACAGCCAGATGCCGTACCGATCGTTTCGTGCCGGTCCGAATCCAGGATCGTCGTCCCACGTCGTCAACAACGAATTCGACACATACAAGCGGCGGTTGTCGCGGCTCAGGCGCAGCATGTTCGGATGCGGCACCGGCACCGTGGCGGCAAGGACGGGATGGAACGGGTCGGTCACGTCAAACTGCTGCACGGTGTTGCCGAACCAGTTCGTGACGTAGAGGAACTTGTGGTCGTATGACAGCAGCATGTCCACCGGCAGGAAAAGGCCGGCCTCGGGACCCAGGATTTGTTGAAAGTCATACACGCCATCGTTGTCGTCGTCGTCGGCCAGCCACACGGCGCTCGTGCCGGGTGTGTTGATGAACGCGCGGCGAACCCCGGGCTCGTCGATGAAGCGTACTTCGAGGGCGCCGCTGTGATCGCCCAGACTCGCAACCTGAATGACTTTTCGGGCGCGAAGATCCCACACCGCGACTTCATTCCCGAGGCACGCAGGACTGATGCCTCCTCCGCAGAGCGCCGGAGGCCCGAAGCTGGTGCTGATGCCGCGGTTGGCTTCCGGCAGCGCGTCGAAATCATACATGTACTGCGGGCCGAGATCGTCGGCAGTGCGAAGCGGGCCAGGGCCGAAATAACGGAGGAACGCACCAGTCTTGTCGTCGACGACGACGAGTCCACCGGGCTCCGTCGTCGCCGTGGCCGCGCCGATCATCGTGACTAGCAACTGACCCGGCGAAGAGGCGATCACGCTGTGAGGAATGATGTACCCGCTGGCGCTCGCCAGGTGTTCGTTGACGCCGCGAAGCCGCATGTTGCTGCTGCGCGGTTCCACGTCGAACACATGCAGCCGGTTCGAGAAGAGCCCGGGCACGATCAGGCGCTCCTGATCCCACGAGTATCCGAAGTGATGCAGCTCGTCTCCGATGTCCGGCATGTCAATCCGGTTGACGATCGTTCCGAAATCGGCGCGGCGAGGGTCGGCACCGACGACGCTGACGAAGTCGGGATCGGCGGTGCTCTTGGACAGCGTCGCGACGTAGAGAAAGCGTTCCTGCCATCGCTGTTCGCCGTGGTCTGCGTGCTGACCAACCGTGGATGTGGTGCGTCCCTGGCTCACCGCGCTGTGAGCGAGCGCAAGTGCCAGTGACAGTGCAGCCAATGACAGGCGTGGTGTGCGTGCGATGGCCTTCACAGATGCCCCCTTTGTGGCGCGGTGCGTTCTGAGTGTAGAAGCCGCAGCCGCGGTAAAAGGAGCTCATGGAATGATCCCGGCCGGTGGACGGTGGTTCCCGGGCCGTATGCCCGGTCCCGAGCCACCCAATAACTTCAGGTAGGCGACGATGTCGTCGACGTCGTTGTCGGTGAGCACGATAAAGCCGCCCAGGGAGCGCGACCCTACAGGGTCCTGCGCCTCGGTGAAGTTGAAGAACCGCTGGTAGTGTGCGACCGCGTCGCGCAACGTCTTGGCGCCGTTGTCGTGGAAGTAGGGCGCAGTGTCGGCGACGCCCCAGAGCGTCGGGATCTTGAACTGGTTCGCAAAAAAGGCGCGCGGCACCGCGGATACTGGAGGCAACGGAGGATGACTGGGGTGCAGGACGAGCGTGGGGTGCAAGAGGAGCCCGACATCGGGCGACCGGACCGTCACCACCGGGTTCACACCGTCGTTGACGATCCAGGTTCGGAGTGGGTTGTTGGGCGCATTCACGATGTTCACGCCTGAAGAAACGAACCCCCGGCGGTGGTCCGCCGCTTCGGAAGTTCCTATGGTGGATGTTGGACCGGTTCAGCATCGGACCGCTATGGCAGAGCGCGCAGATGCCGTTCTTGGACGGCGGCTCGAAGGGCGCGTCGACAAGAAACGTCCGTCCTCGTTGCTCGGCCGGTGTGATCCCCGGCGGCAACTCAGGCGGCGGTCCGCCAGCCGCGAACGCCTTGAGCGCATTCGAGGAGAAGAAATGCGCGTTGGTCCGCTGGAATTCGGCGATGGCATCGAGCTCGGCTGACGTCGGTTCGACGGTGTTCTGATAATGGTCCTGGATCGCTCCACGTGCTTGCTCCTGCACCGTGGCCGGGCGTCCGTCGTGGTTCAGAATCGGATCCAGCGCTGGCGTGTTGCGGGTCGATGGGATCCCGCGAAAGACGGTGACATGCGTGGCGCCGGGGTCATCTGCCATCGTGACCCACGGCGGCAGGGGGATGGTGACACGGATCGTTCCGTGCGCTTGGACCCGCGTCGTGCCGACACCGTCGGCGTCCAATGCGTCGTGAATCAGGAATCTGTCGTCGGGGTCCGCCCGTTCGATGATCTGCTGCACGTCGGCGACGCCGAGGGTACCCGTGAGCTTGCTGTGGCAGGTTTGGCACGTCCGCCCGTTGCCACCGAATGTCTCCCGCTCGAAGAGCTTTTTGCCGTTGAGCTCCTCGAACCCGTTGGAAACAGATAATGTGGTGCCGACAGTGGCGGACGCGACGATCACGGCCAACGCGACAAACTGAGGTGTGGTTCCAGCCATAGGGCCTCCTGAGCGGACCCACACTGGGCGACATCGCCGCGCGGCGCCAGATCTCTACGGTGTTCTACCTCCGGAAACGGGAGTACACTCCCGTTCTTTCGCCCGGAACGCCCATGCCCTCCGACGCCGGTGCAAGCCGCCCAGCGCGACGCGAGCTGTCGGATTCCGCAGTACGGGCCCAGCTCGGCAGAATCCTCGCGAGCACGATTTTTTCGCGATCCCAGCAGCTGCGACGGTTCCTCTCGTTCATCGTCGATCGCACCCTCGCCGGACAAGGACACACGCTCAAAGAAGCGGTGCTGGCCCACGAGCTGTACGGGAAGGGCACGGATTTCGATGGCGGCGCCGATCCGGTCGTCCGGGTCGACGCCCGCCGGCTGCGCGACAAACTGCGGGAGTTCTACGAGGACAGTTCGGACCCCGTCGTCATCTCGCTGCCGAAGGGCACTTACGTGCCCGTCTTCGAATGGACGTCGGACGCTCGGACCGAGGCGGCTCCGGTTGCGCTCCCAGGGTCTCGAGCACGGCGTCCGGTCTTCCATGTGAGGCGGACGAGAACGTGGTTCGGCATTCTCGCGCTCGTCGCGGCCGTCGTCACTGCCGTGATCGCGTGGCGCGCATTCCGCAGGCCGTTAGAGGCTCCAACGTTGATTCCCCTGGCCTCGTACCCCGGTATCGAGGAATCGCCAGCGTTGTCGCCGAACGGCGATCTCGTCGCCTTCGCCTGGTCCGGTCACATCGATGCTGGCCCGACTGACATCTACGTGAAGGCCATCGGGAGCGAAGCGCTTCGACGATTGACA
The DNA here is from genome assembly GCA_048594885.1 of Vicinamibacterales bacterium. GTDB lineage: Bacteria > Acidobacteriota > Vicinamibacteria > Vicinamibacterales > 2-12-FULL-66-21 > JBMDXB01. The sequence continues at coordinate 18,501 of JBMDXB010000001.1, read as the reverse complement.
GAGACGCCGGGTTCCGAAACGAGTCCGGCGTGGTCTCCTGACGGACACAGCATCGCGTTCGTACGGGACGGACACGGTGTATTCACGATGTCGCAGCTCGGCGGCGCCGCACGCCAGGTAACGACGTCAGGCACGCACGTCGCCTGGGCTGGTGACTCCAAATCGGTTCTCATCCGCGACCGCGAAACGGATGCTGGTCCCTTTGGCATCCACCAGGTGTTCCTCGACACGCTGGAGCGCCGCCGGCTCACGAAGGCCCCCGTCGGCGCCGGCGATTGGAGGTTTGAAGTTTCACCGGACGGAAGGATCCTGGCCTTCATACGATATGAGCGCGCGGGAATCGCGGACCTCTACGTCGTGCCCATGTCAGGGGGCGAACCGCGGCGGCTCTCGAACTGGAACGCAACCCTTACCGGGTTATCGTGGACTCCCGATGGCCGGGAGATCGTCTACTCGGTCGAGGAGCCGGCCGCGGGTCGTCTGTGGCGAATCTACGCGAACGGCACCCGGCCCGATCGAGGGTCGCCCATCCCAGACATCCCTACGGCCGCTGCGAATCCGTCGATCTCGAGGCCGAAGCCCGGGCAGCCGGCACGCCTGGCGTTTCAAACGATCACGCGCGACGCCGACCTTCAGTTGATGGACTTCGAGGCGCCCCTCGTGGATCACATCATCGAGTCGAAGCCCTTCTTGAATTCGACACGCATCGAGGCTTCGGCGCGATTCTCGCCAGACGGCAGCCGGATTGCGTTCGTGTCGCACCGTTCCGGCGGCCCGGAGATGTGGGTCGCTGGACGCGATGGGAACGGACTGCAGCAGATCACGTCGCTCGGCGCTCGCCAACTTCTCGTGAGTGGATGGTCACCGGACGGCACACGCATCGTGTTCGAGGCAGCGATCGCCGGCAACACCGATGTCTACGTTATCGGCGCGGAGGGCGGGCACCTGCGCCAACTGACGTCCGAGCCCTCCATCGAGGGAGTGCCGTCGTGGTCCGCCGATGGCCGCTGGATCTATTTCTCGTCGACACGCGCAGGGATGATTCCGGACGTTTGGCGCGTCTCTTCCGACGGAGGCCAGGCGACGCGACTGACGCAGAACGGTGGCTTTGACCCGAGAGAATCGCCGGACGGCCGCTTCCTGTTTTACCCGACCGATATCCGGGGGGCGTGCCGATCGACGGTACTGCCAGGCTGATGCGCTCACCCGTCGCCGGCGGACACGAGGAACTGGTGCTCGAGCGCGTTCGGCCGTTTCTGTGGTCGGTCGCGGAGCCCGGGATCGTCTTCGTGACACGCGAGCAGAACTTCGACGCGATTGACGTGTATCGCTTCAGCGATCAGCGCGTCGCCCGAATGGGGCGGCTTGGATTTCCGATACCGGGGAGCTTCGCGCACATGACGGTGTCGCTCGACGGGCGATGGTCACTCGCAACCAAGATGGTTCGGGTCGATTCTGACCTCATGCGGCTCGACAACTTCCGATGAGCGTGACCGCTGCGGCCGAGACGATCCTGGCGACGGCACAGGCGCGGCTGGTGGACGAGTATGCGGCATCGGGCAAGGGTGAGGCTGTCATCGGCTACATCTAACGTAACTCGTGAGTCGCGGGCCGATGCCTGCTCATTCGCGTGGTCGACGGGTGTATAAAGTTGTCGCAATGCCACGCCATGAGCATTGACTCCTACCGCTTCCTCGATTTCGCCAGCCGGCAGGTGATGAAGGCCTGGGCCGCTCGACAGGAGCCGGGCGTGATCCCGTTCACGCCGCTCGCAAAACCGCTGCGCGAGTGCACCATCGCACTGGTTTCGACGGCGGGTATCGCCCGCAACGACGATAGGCCATTCGATCAGGAACGCGAGCGACGCGACCCATGGTGGGGCGATCCGACGTTTCGCCTCATCCCGCTCGGTACGACCGAGCAGGAGGTGCGGATCTATCACTTGCACATCGATCGCCGCTTCGGCGAGGCCGACCTCGACGTCGTTCTGCCGATGCGGCGGCTCACCGAGCTCGCCCGCGATGGTGTCGTCGGGCAGGCAGCCGGCACACATTATTCGCTGATGGGTTACATCCTGGATGCGACGGTGCTCGTTGCGGAGACTGCGCCGGCCATCGCCGCCCGGATGCGCGCCGACCACGTCGATGCGGCGGCCCTCGTACCTGCGTGACCGTACTGCTGCCGGTCCGTGGGACTGGTGCAGCGGATCTTCGAAGCGTCGGGCATCCCGACCGTGGCGCTGTCGATGATCCCGGAACTCACGCGCGCCGTTGGTGTGCCGCGGCTGGCGGGCATCAGTTATCCGATGGGGAGACCGCTCGGGCGGCCGCACGACGCGGATGGACAGCGCGCCGTTCTGCGCCAGCTGCTGGAAGTGCTCGCTTCGGCGTCCGGGCCCGACGCTTACGTGGAGCTGCCGTTCGTGTGGCCGGAATCCCCGGCTCAGGCCAGAAACGTGTCCAAAGATCTCCCGTTGCCGCCCATCGTCGAACTGTTGAAGAAGAAGCCCTGGCTGTTGGCAAACCTCTATACCGGTCGCATCCCGCACCAGGCGCCGGCGGAACAGGAATCGCCGCAGACCTGATCGCCGCCGTTCCCACATTCTCGTGGGGCGCCGCCAAAGGTGAACCCATGGCGACGATCCGTATGGTACTCTGCTGCGGAAGGCCTGTTTGGAGGTCAACCTGCGCTGGGCGATGCTGATCCTCGCTCTCGCTGCCGGATCCACACCGGCTGCTGCGCAGACAGCGCCAGCCAAAAGCGGCAAGGCGCTGTACCACGCCGCATGCGCCGCCTGCCACGGCCCCGACGGTCGCGGGACCACACCGACGCTGGTCGGATTCGACACGCCGATTCCGGACTTCACCGATTGCTCGTTCTCGACGGTTGAGCCCGACGAAGACTGGATGGCGGTCTCGCACGACGGCGGGCCAGCACGCGGGTTCCATCGGCGGATGCCGGCCTTCGGCGATGCCATGACGGACGACGAGCTGCAGTGGGTGCTCGACTACGTCCGCGGTTTCTGCGGCAACCGGGCATGGCCGAGGGGTGAGCTCAACCTGCCCAGGCCACTCGTGACCGAGAAGGCCTTCCCTGAGAACGAAGCCGTCTGGACGACCTCCGCGAACGCCACGGGTGGCGGCGAGGTTGTCAACGAACTGCTGTACGAGCGACGCCTCGGCGCTCGAACGCAGTATGAAGTCGTGGTCCCGTTGCGGCTGCAGGAAGGCGACGCCGGCGAATGGAATCGCGGGCTCGGCGACGTGGCGCTCGCGCTGAAGCGCGTGCTGGCGCACAACCTCGCACGCGGTCACATCCTGAGCGCCGCGGGCGAGCTGATCTTTCCCACAGGCAAAGAGAGCGAGGGACTGGGCCGCGGCGTCACGATTTTCGAACCCTTCGTGGCCTTCGGTCAGATCCTGCCGGCCGGCAGTTTCGTGCAGGGGCAGGCCGGACTCGAGCTGCCCTTCGACAGGGATCGCGCCGGTCGCGAGGCGTTCTGGCGTGTGGCGATTGGCAAGACGTTCACGCAGGGCCGGTTCGGGCGATCGTGGTCACCGATGGTGGAATGGCTCGCGGCGCGCGACCTCGAGGAGGGAGCCACGGTGCAGTGGGATGTCGTGCCGCAGATGCAGGTGACGCTGAATCGACGTCAGCACATCATGATCAACGTCGGCGTGCGCGTTCCTGTGAACGAACGTACTGATCGCAGTACGCAAGTCATCGCCTACTTCCTGTGGGACTGGTTCGACGGCGGATTGCTGGATGGATGGCGATGAGCACGCGGTGCAGCATGGGCGGGCCGCGAGGCTTCGCGGCAGTGGTTGTGGTCTGGATGGGTGTGCTGTTCTTCACGCTGCCGGAAGCCGCCAGCCCGCAGGTGGCCGGTCCTGCGGTGGAGTTGCCCGCGGGGCATCCCGGCACCACGTTCGTCACGTCCGACGAATGCGGAGCCTGCCACAACGGGCTGACGGCGCCGACCGGCGAAGACGTCTCCATGGGCGTGTCGTGGCGCGCCTCGATGATGGCGAATTCCTCGCGCGACCCGTACTGGCAGGCCGGCGTGCGGCGCGAAATGATGGACCATCCAGAGGCCTCGGAGGAGATCGAGGACGAGTGCGCCATCTGTCACATGCCGATGTCGCGCACGAACGCGCGCGCCGCCAACCGGCATGGCCGGATCTTCGCCCATCTGCTCGCCGGCGCGAGCACGGAAGACGATCGGCTTGCCGCCGACGGCGTCTCGTGCTCGGTGTGCCATCAGATCGAACCCGAACGCCTGGGTACGCGCGAGAGCTTCAATGGCGGATTTGTCCTGGCGCGTCCGACGCCGAACGGCGAACGGCGGATGTTCGGGCCGTACCGAGTGGATCGTGGCCATCAGACGATCATGCGGTCGGCAACCGGGATGACGCCGGCAGAGGCGAAGCACCTCCGCGAATCCGAAGTCTGCGCCACCTGCCACACGCTGTATACGCACGCCCTCGGCCCAACCGGCGACGTACTGGCGGAACTGCCCGAGCAGGTGCCCTATCTCGAGTGGCAGCACAGCGCCTTCCGCCGGACACAAAGCTGCCAATCGTGCCACATGCCGGAGATCGCATCCCCGACGCGCATCACCTCTGTGCTGGGCGAGGAGCGGGAGAGCGTCAGCCGGCACATGTTCCTCGGCGGCAACTTCTTCATGCTCCGTATGCTCAACCGCTACCGCAGCGACTTGGGCGTTGGCGCGTTGCCGCAGGAACTCGAGGCTGCGGCCGGCGCCACGATTGCGCAGCTGCAGCGGCAGACCGCATCGCTCACGATTGCAGGCGGGAAAGGCGGCTCGGGCCGGTTGGCGATCGACGTCACGGTGCGCAACCTGACCGGACACAAGCTGCCGACCGCCTACCCCTCACGCCGCGCGTGGCTGCACGTCGCCGTTCGCGACCGGCAGGGCGGGGTGATCTTCGAATCCGGCTCGATCGAACGCTCGGGCCGGATCCACGGCAACGACAACGATGTCGATGCGACGCGGTTCGAACCGCATCACGCGGAGATCCACAGCGGCGATCAGGTGCAGGTGTACGAATCCGTGATGCACGACGCGAGCGGCAACGTCACGACCGGCCTCCTGCGCGGGACCGGTTACATCAAGGACAACCGTCTGTTGCCGCGCGGCTTCGACAAGGCGACAGCCGGGCCCGACGTCGCCGTGCGAGGGGCTGCGCAGCAGGATCCGGATTTCACCGCGGAATTGGACCGCGTGCGGTACCTCGTTGACGCAGCCGGACGAACGGGCCCGTTTCAGGTGGTTGCGGTGCTTCGTTACCAGCCGATCTCGTATCGTTGGGCGCAGAATCTGCGGTCGTACGACGCGATGGAAACCCGCCGCTTCGTGAACATGTACGACGGGATGGCGAGCGGCTCGTCGCAAGTGCTCGCGTCGGCGACGGCGTCCATCCGTTGATCACTCAACTCGCCGACTGAGGGTGTATAGTTGCCGAACCCAGCGCTCACGTCGGGCTCCGCCGTGCCTCCGACGGAGGAGCATGAGCACGCCGCACGTGAAGCCGGGCTCAGCCAATCGCGCTGCATTCCCGACGACCCACTGGAGCGTTGTGATTGCCGCCGGCCGCGAGCGGTCGCCGCAGGGCGATGCCGCGCTCGAAACGCTGGCGCAGGCGTACTGGTATCCCATCTACGCGTTTCTCCGGCGCGAGGGCTACGCCGCAGCCGAAGCGCAGGACCTCACACAGGCGTTCTTCGCCCGCCTGCTCGAAAAGAACTACCCGGGTCAGGCCGATCGCGCGAAAGGCCGCTTTCGATCGTTCCTCCTGCTCACGCTCAGGCATTTCCTCTCCGACACGCGTGAACACGCGACGGCGCTCAAACGTGGCGGTGGGTTCGACCTGCTGTCGCTCGATGAAGAAGTCTCCGAAGGACGATACCGGGCGGAGCCGGCCGATGCGGAGACACCCGAGACGCTCTTCGAGCGATGCTGGGCCGAGACGATCCTGGCGACGGCACAGGCGCGGCTGGCGGACGAGTACGCGGCATCGGGCAAGGGTGCCGTGTATCAGATCCTGCAGGCGTTTCAGCCCGGCGAGCAGGGAGCGTTGTCGTACAGGGAGGCGGCCGAGCAGCTCGGTACGAGTGAAAGCGCAGTGAAGGCGCTGATTCACCGGATGCGCAGGCGCCACCAGGAACTCGTGCGCGACGTCATCGCGCAGACGGTCGCGGATGCAGCGGACGTGGACGACGAATTGCGACGCTTGATCGCCGTGGTGAGCAGGTAGAACGAGGCCGACCGTTCAATGGAAAGTCGCTGCGACGAATGCGGAGCGCTCCTGCATGCGGGACTGGAACGCGCGGTGTGCGTGCGGTGCGCCCTCGCGCACGCGCTCGAACCGCCACTGCATGGCGCGACAGCAGTGCTCGCAGAGCAGCGATCCGTCATCGGTGACTACGAACTCATCGAAGAGCTGGGGCGCGGCGGGATGGGCGTCGTCTACAAGGCGCACCAGAGGAGCCTCGGCCGGACCGTCGCGGTCAAGATGCTGCTGGCCGGACGCTTTGCCAACGAGGAATTCGTCACGCGGTTTCGGGGCGAGGCCTCCGCCGCCGCGATGCTCCGTCACCCGAACATCGTCGCCATCCACGAAGTCGGCTGCGAGGAGGGACAGCACTTCTTCTCGATGGACTACGTGGCCGGCCGGACGCTCGCCGACATTGCGCGCGACGGCCCGTTGCCGCCCAGGCGCGCCGCAGAATACGTCCGCACGCTGGCGATCGCCATACAACACGCCCATCAGCACGGCATCATGCACCGGGACCTCAAGCCCTCGAACGTGCTCATCGATGCCGATGACCAGCCGCACATCACCGACTTCGGTCTCGCAAAAGAGATTACCGCCGACATCGGCTTGACCGTCACCGGGCAGGTGCTCGGCTCGCCGGGTTACATGGCTCCGGAGCAGGCAGATCCGAGCCGCGGCAAGACCGGATCGCAGAGTGACGTGTACGGCCTGGGAGCGACGCTCTATCACCTCTTGACCGGCCGGCCTCCATTCATGGGCCGCGATTACTCGGAGACGCTGCACCAGCTGCTGATGGCGGATCCCGTGTCGATCCGCCTGCTCAACCCCGCCGTGCCTGTGGACCTCGAGACGATCTGCCTCAAGTGTCTCGAGAAAGAACCGCCGAGACGGTACGCGTCGGCGCAGGCATTGGCGGAGGACCTACGGCGCTTTCTCGCTGGTGAGCCGATCCTCGCTCGCGCGATCGGGGCAGCCGGGAGGCTGCGGCGGTGGTGCCGGCGCAAGCCCCTGGTTGCGGCGCTCGTCGCTGCCGTGGCGACGAGCGTCGTGGTCGGATTCGCCGGCATCGCATGGCAATCGCGCCAGCACGCGCGCGCCGCCGCCGACGCGCGCACGCAGCGCGACATCGCGCAGGGGCGTCTCTACGCGGCGCAGATGCGGGCGGCACACGCCGCCTGCCTCGCCGGGAGAACCGGCGGGGCACTGGAACTGCTCCGCGCGCAGATCCCCGCGCATGGCGCCACGGATTTTCGGGGGTTCGAGTGGCGTTATCTGGATCGCCTGTGTCAAAGCGACCGGAGCGAAATCCTCGGCCAGAGTGCGGCGGGGTACCAGTCGGTCGCCTTCTCGAGCGACGCACGGACGGTTGCCTACGGCACCGCCGACGGCTTCGTGGAGATCTACGACAGGCACAGTCGCGCACGTGTGAAGCGCTGGAACGCGCACCCGGGCGCCATCGACGGTCTGGCGTTCTATCCGCGAAACGACGGATGGCTGGTGACAACGAGCGGTGACGATGGCGCCTTCAAGCTGTGGGACGTCGCGAAAGAACACGTCGTGTTCACGACCGGCGGGCCTAAAGGCATGTTCGTGGACTTCGCGCTCAGCCCGTCCGGCACGCTGTGGCTGACGAGGGCTGCGGATGCGCAATCGACGAACCTGTGGGAGTTTCGGCCGGCTTCCGGTGCCGGCGGGCCGGCGCTGATCCACCGGCGTAGCCTTCCCTACAAGGGACCGGCAGCCTTCTCACCCGACGAGCGCATGCTCGCGGTCGCAAACGGTGGGGAGAGCCATGCTCCGACCGTCGCGCTGGTGGATGTTCTGACCGGTCGAACCGTGGAGTTCGCGCCTGCCCACGACGACCTCGTGTCGGCACTGGCCTTCTCCGCCGATGGCCGGCGGCTCGCCAGCGGTGGAGGCGACGAACGGGTTGTGCTGTGGGACACCGAGCGGCGCGCCGCGATCCGGACATTCGACACCGATCTGGTCAACGTGACATCTGTGGCATTCGAACCTGGCGGCGACAGGCTCTTCGCGTCCGGATGGGAGCAGAGCATTCGTTCGTGGTCGATCGCGGGCGCGCCGGCCGAGCAGAAATGGCCGGGCCACGGCGCCGGTGTGAACGGGCTGGCTGTAGCGGCTGAAGGCGGCGCCATGGCTTCAGCAGGGCGGGATGGCACGGCGCGTTTGTGGCGCCTCCCGCAGGACGTTGTCACCACGCTCGAGCCGGCGCCAGTGCTGCTGGATATTAAGACGATCGGGGCGCGGGAGAGCGAACCGCTCGTCATCGTGAGAGTGGCGGTGAGCCCGAATCAGCAACGGATTGCCGCGATTTCGCTCACCAGTGTGACGCTCCTGGACTTGACGACCGGCGGCGTGCTGGCTCGCTCGACAGCTGCGAGGTCGTTTGGGTCGGACACCGCAGTTGGCGGGGTCGCGGCCTTCTCGCCGAACGGCAGGACGATTGCGGTGGGAAGTGGCACGGGCGCCGTCGCGTTCCTGGACGCGGACACCCTCAGCCCCGTCGGCACGCCTATCGACGTGCACGCGGCGTACGTCTGGAGCATCGGCTTTGCGTTGGAGGGCAGACTCCTGGCCACGGGTGGAGCCCTTGGAACGATGGTGAAGCTCACCGACGTGGCGAGTCGCAGTCCGTGGGGCGAACCAATCAGAGGCGTCGAGGGTTCCTTCCCGCCGCAGCCGATGGCGATCTCACCTGACGGGCGTCGTCTCGCCACGGGCAGTCCGGAGCACGTCGTCCGCGTGTGGGACATCGCGTCGGGGCGCCTCGTGGCCAGCAGTCCGGAACGCGTGCGGTTCCCGCACGCGCTCGAGTTCTCGCCCGACGGGGACACGGTTGCCTATTCCGACGAACGCGGTTCGGTGATGCTGTGGGATACAAGCGGACGCCTGCCTCTGCGCAAACTCGTCGCCCGCGACGCGCCGGCGAACACGCTGGCGTTCGCCCCCGACGGCCGCACACTCGCCAGCGGTCACATGGATCACACGATTCGTCTCTGGCACCCGGACATCGACCAGGAAGTCGCGGTGCTCGAGGGACACGCCGGGTGGGTGTGGTCCCTCGCCTTCGCGGAGCATGGCAACGCGCTCGTCTCGTCCAGCCGGGACGGCACCGTGAGAATCTGGCGGGCGACGCCGTCTCGCCGCTGACTCCCCGCCCCGCACCGGCCGCTGAGCCCGGCCCCGCAACTTTTCCGCTCCCTTTCCGCAAGTAACGGCAAAGGAGGTTCCATGAGGAACGTACTGTTCGCTGTGCTCCTCGCCACCGGGACAGCCGTCGCCGTTGACGCTCAGGTGCGGATCGACAATCCGCAGCCGCCGTTCTACGCGAGGTTGTCTCAAAATCCGCTCATCGGGATCAATCAGGAGATCTTTCACGATGACGAGTGGGCGGCCATTCCCTTCTATCGCGATCTCGCGTGCATCCCGGCTGACTTCAACCTGCTGCAGTTCGTCGATCTGACGCCGGATGCCGTCTACGGGCTGCGTCCGTTCGGCTGCGCAATGACTGTCGAGGGATTCGAGCTGTGGCAGAACGGCCCCCCAACCGATCCCGCGCCGATTCACAGCCGACTGAGGGCGATCGACACGGTGGAGATCTGGTTCGTGTCCTGGCCGGCGCTGCAGCTGGAGGTTCAGGATGGCCAGCTCACGATCGGCGAGCTCGGTTCGATGCCGTCACTGCGCCGGGGGACCGCCACGCTGTTCTCCGAGACGCTTCATCCGCTCGGACTGGCGAACGCGCACAACATCGCCCTTGAAGGCCTCGGATATACCGAGGATGGCGCACGGTTCCTGTTCCACGTCGCCGCGACGGGCCTACCCGACGGCGTCTGCTGCTCGCCGGACGCGAAGCAGCAGGAAGTGATCATCAGGTTCTGGTAGCGGCAGAAGCGTGGTCAAACAGACTATCGTCGCACTCTCGATGCTGACACTGTTGGCGGCCTGCCTTGCGCTCGAGCCCTCCTCGCCGCCAGGCCAGGCCGCCACTGCGCGCCGGATGCCCATCATCGACATGCACATGCACGCCGTGCCGCTCGAGGCGTACCCGAGGGAGTGGGGCCCGCGGCCATTGCGCAATCCCGCGACCGGGGAGCTCTCCGCCGCGACCGACAACGCAGCCATCATGGACGCCAGTCTTCGCGCCATGACCGACTTCAACATCGTCAAGGCGGTGGTGAGCGGACCGCTCGATGACGTTCATCGCTGGCGAGCCGCCGCACCCGATCGAGTCATCGGTGGCATATGGCTCGCGCCGGACGTCGGTCTTCCGGATGTCGAGATCCTGCGACGGGAATTCGAAAGTGGACGCGTGTCTGTACTGGGAGAGCTTGGGCTCGCGTATCAGGGTTTGACGCCCAACGACCCGAAGCTGGAGCCGTACTTCGCCCTGGCGGAACGGCTCGACATCCCGGTCGCTCTCCATACGGGGGCGGGGCCACCGCGTGCGCCGTACGAGGGGACTCCGAAATCGCGCGTGGCGCTTGGAAACCCGCTCCTGCTGGAGGAGGTGCTCGTCCGTCATCCCAAGCTCCGCGTGTATCTGATGCATGCCGGCGAGCCCTGGTTCGAGGGGACGGTGGCGATCATGACGACGTATCCCCACGTCTACGCCGACATCGGCGTCCTGGCCTGGGCCTACCCGCCGGAGGTGTTCTACGAGTACCTGCAGAGACTCATTCGCCGAGGCCTCGGCAAGCAGATCATGTTCGGGTCCGATCAGATGGTCTGGCCCGAGATGATCGGCCGCGCCATCGCGACGGTTGAATCCGCGCCGGGCCTGACCGACAGCGAGAAACGCGACATCTTCTACGACAACGCCGCACGCTTCCTGCGCCTGCCGGGCACCGTGGCTGTGGACTCCCACCGCAACTTTTCACGGCTCTTCCCGCAGTAATCAGTAGCGCATTGAACAGAACGGAGGCTGACATGAAGACCAAGACCAACATCAAGGCGGGCGGGCGGCTCCCGAATCACAACCAGACGCTCGTGGGATCGGGTCTCAAGACGCGGACGCATCTGAAGGCGGGCGGCAGCGGCGTCCGGCGGTAGGCACCTGCGCCGCAACTGGACGCTCTCTGGAGGCCGAGGCGTGCACCCCGCTTCGGCCTTCGTTTCTGAGGCAAAGGAGACTGACATGAAGACCAAGACCAACATCAAGGCGGGCGGGAGGCGGATGAATCACAACGAGACGCTCGTGGGATCGGGCCTCAAGACGCGGACGCATCTGAAGGCGGGCAGCACAGGCGTCCGGAGGTAAGCGCCTGCATCGCTCCGTAGCCGGACATCCGACCGCAGGGCGGCGTTGCAGGGGCCTTAGGGTGCCGTCAGGCTTCTGAGAAGCGCGTGTTCAGGCAGACCGAGCCGGCACGGGCGCTCCCATCGGCTGTATCCGACCGTACGTCAACGTTCGCCACACCCATTCCGCCGGGCCGAAGCGATAGCGCGCCAGCCACCAGCGGCTGAACGCCATCTGTGCGGCGAAGATGAGGAGAGCCAGCCCCACACAGACCGTGGGCCCCACTTCGCCGTATAGGCCGAAGCCGATGCCGGTAAACAGCACGAGATAACAGACGGAATGTGTCAGGTAGTTCGTCAAGGCCATGCGGCCGACCGGCGCGAGATATCCGAGACGGCGGTGCCACGTCGCGCTGCGATGGAACAAGAGCACGAGCCCGATCAGATAGGCGAGCGCGAGAGCGAGAATTCCGGCCTCCTCGACCGGAGCGTTCACGTGCACCCAGTAAGAATCGGGAGCGAGCACGTTCGCATGCTGAAGTCGCTCGATCAGCATGGCCGTCCCGTTGCCGGCGGCGCCAACGGCAATCGCCCACGGCAAGACGCGTCGCAGGACCGGCAGGAGCTCAGTGGTGCGTCGAGCCCAGTTTCGACGGCCGACATAGAGCCCGAGAATGAACCGCGCGAATACCTGCGGCAGCAGAAACATCGAGACGCCGTGCGCGACGATGTCCCGGTAGTAGAACGCGGCGTTCTCACGGGCGATCGCGCGGTAGGAGGTACCGTCGAAAATCGCGAGCTTGCGCTCCTTGTCGGCATCCTTCTCGGCCGTTGCGTCGGCCTGCGGGCCCGGCGACGTGTCCAGGACCGCCGGAAGAGCACCGACCGCCGCGCGCGCGAAGAGCGCGAGGACGAACGCCATGACCAGCAGGCCCCGGGCGTTCCAATGCCGGACGACCAGGAGTCCGAATCCACCCACCGCGTAAATCAGCAGGATGTCGCCGTACCAGACGAGCCCGATATGCAGAAGCCCGATGGCAGCGAGGATAGACACACGCCGCGCGTAAAGGGCGACGATGCCGTCGCTGGCGCGTGACAACTGAATCGCGAACCCCAGCCCGAACAGGAACGAGAACAGCGTGTAGAACTTGTGATCGACGAAGAACACGACGAGTGGCTTGACGATGCGGTCCAGCGGCGCCGTGGGCAACTGTGAGAGCCGCGCATCGGTCAGGAGGACGTCCGTCGTGATCCAGACCAGATTCGCGAGGAGGACACCAAAGAGCGCAAAGCCGCGAACGACATCGATCAGATCGATGCGCTCGTGCGCGGAAACCGGATGCGGACTTTCATGGACGGAGTCCAGTGCGTGCTCCTGAAACCACCAACGTTGGCCTTTGGTCCCTGGTTCTTGGTCTTTGATTGCGTCAGTTCTTCTCTAGACGCCTCCGGGGTGGGGCGACAATAGACCTGTTCCCGGAGAGCGTCAAACTCAACAGGGGGCGACCGCACGCGACGTTTCGCCTCGAGTACTCGTCCGAACGACCGTCAGGGCGACTGAGGTGAGGTGGTCCAATGATGTCAAGAGATTCGACTGAGTTGATACTTCTGGTGCACGGCGCGTGGCAGAGCACTGTCTGCTGGGAAGACGTCATCTCAACGCTCGCCGCCCTGGGAAAGTATGGTGTCGCAGTGAAGCTGACGGGACTGGGGAGCGATACCCGCCGGTTGGCTCAGGACACCCGGTTGTCTACGCACATTGACGATGTCGTCAATGCCATCGATTCGGCAGACCGCCCATGTCTGCTGGTGGGCCACAGCTACGGCGGCATGGTGGTAACGGGTGCGTGCGAGCAGCGTCCCGATCGAGTCCTTGGAGTCGTTTACGTGGACGGCTTTGTCCCGGAAAGCGGGCAGTCCGCATTCCAGTTGCTTCCCAAGGCGATTGCCGAAGCGTTTCAGTCAATGGCTGAAAAGCAGGGGGACGGCTGGCGACTGCCGGCCGGCGAATTTCTGTTGGATGTGTGGGGAGTCCGGGATCCCGGGCATCGAGCGAAGATCCGGCAGGATTTGTCGGATTTCAGCATCCGCTGTTTCGAAGAGGTGCTTGACCTCCCGTTCGGCCACGCTCGGTACAAGTCCCGAGGATATATCGCCGGTGGCCTGAACCATGAATACCCTGCGCGAAGCGTGTTCGAGAAGTTCGTCGAAGAAGCACGCTCGGCGGGATGGCTGCTCCTTCAGGCCGATGCTGGACACACCTGTGAGGTCGAGAAACCGCACGACGTGGCGCAGGCAATCTCCGCGTTCGCGGAGCGATCCCGCCATTGACCTTTATTCGTCCGCCGGGCGCCGCGGAAAGCGGCGACGCCGCTGAGGCGCGAGCGTTGCTCGCTCGCCTCCAAGCGTTGCCGTCCAACGTCTACGTGCCACCGACCAGCCTGGCCATGATCATGCCGATCAAGACCTATCCGTTCATGGACAAGATCCGACAGGACCCGCGCTATCTCGGGTTACTGCGGAAGATGAACCTGGCTTGAGCGGAGTTCGGCTCAGATGTTGCGGCTGTCGTACGCCCAGTGCAGCACCGCCTGCCGCTGCCGCCGCCGGCACTCGACGTCGCCGTGCTCGCAGTGCTTCCGGATCGCGGCGACGTGCCGCGCGATCGCGCGCCACCGGCGAATCTGCCGCGCGTCGTCGCGCGTCCTCCGGCCCATGTAGTACCGGCAGTACCACTGAAACCATCCGCGCGGATCCTGCGGGTGGATCCAGCCGCGGCGGCGCCACTCGGCGAGCGACTGCGAGGCGTTCACGCCGAAGCAGTTGAGGCGCGGGTCGTGACGCTCCGCGCACAGTCGGGCGTTGGTGAACCAGCTCGCGGGGAACTCGCCGCGGCAGTCGGTCATGTATTTGCCGCCGAACACGCCGAGGCGCAGCATCTCTTTCGGCGTGAGCTGCGGCTCGAAGCCCGCCGCGAAGTTGCGTCCGACTGGCTCCGTCCGCCAGTAGACGTAGCCCTTCTGCATGCGGTCGTTGACGATGACCCTTCGTTTCATCACCGGCCAGTGTCTGTCTGTCGTGTCTGCACGAGCCGCTCGACGTCGAATCCATTCGCGCGCGCGGCGGCGTGCGCCGACGCGAGCGATTTCTCGTCCAGGCGCGGTGTGCGGGCGAGGATCCATAGATACTTCCGGCCGGGATCGCCAACCACTGCCCACGAATAATCCGACGCGAGTCCGATGACCCAGTAGTCCCCCCAGACGGCCGGCAGGAACGACAGCCATGCCGGAGCGAACCGCACCTTCAGTCGTGTGAAGTTCTTCTCGTCGACGATGCGGGCGACGCCGCGCGCTTCGGTGTCGCCGTCCGCGGTCCGGCACCTGTTGATCACGTCGATGCGTCCGTCAGGACGGCGGGTGTAGCTGGCGCGCACGTCGCCGACGCACTGGCGCTGGAAGCGATTCGGGTAGCGGGCGATCTCGAACCACTCGCCGACATATCGATTCAGATCGACGGACGGCACCGTGCGAACCGGCGCCGGCGTCTGTGCGGCGGCGGCCGCGGGCTGCAGCGTGACCGCAGCGGCAAGAACAATTGCTGCGAGTGAGGCGCCCGTGATGGACATGTCTTGACTATAATGCAAATGGCATTTCTCAAACGTAAAACCCGAAGATGGCTTGACTGTCAGGCTACGAAACGCCCTGGAATGTGAACCAGAGTCAAAACGAGGAGCCGATGCTGTCGAAGACGCTGCAGAACGGACTGAACGACTACGCGATCGGGCCGAAGATCCGCGCGCTCCGGCTGAAGAAGAAGCTCGGGCTCGTCGAGCTCGGACGGCACACGGGTCTGTCACCGGCGCTGCTGTCGAAAGTCGAGCGTGGCCGGCTGTTTCCCACACTGCCGACCCTGCTGCGCATCGCGCTGGTCTTTGGCGTCGGCCTCGAGTTCTTCTTCGCCGGCGCGCGCGAGAAGCCGCTCGTGGCGGTCACGAGGAAGAAGCAACGCGTCGAATTACCCGAGCGGCCCGGCGCGCGCGACGCCGCCTACCAGTTCGCGTCGCTCGACTATCCGGCCACGGAGCGCCGGTTCAACTGCTATCACGCCGAGTTTCTGCCGGTCGCGCCGGAGAAGCTCCGTCCGCACGATCATGCGGGCGTGGAGTTCATCTACGTCATCGACGGCACGTTGAGCGTACACATGAGCGGCGAGGAGCATGCGCTCGAGGCGGGCGACTCCATCTACTTCGACGCCTCCATTCCCCACGCGTATCGCCGCAGCGCCGGTCGGCGGTGCCGCGCCGTCGTTGTCACCGCCACGTAGGTCGCGCCGCTACCCGGGCACGCGTTCGGCCTCACGGTGCAGCAGCGGCAGCAGCGCAGTCGCAAACTCGTGGGGATCCGCGAGGTAGGGTGCGTGGGCACCCGGGATTTCCACCAGATCGGCGCCAAGAGACTTCGCGAGCCAGTTCGACGCGCGATAGTAGTAATTGCCGCGGCTATCCCGGCCTGCGAGAGGGCGTACCTCGACTCGCAGTTCTGCGAGCTCCGTGTCCGTCGGGACCCACGACATGAACATCGCGAGCTCGTGGCCGAAGAACACCGGCCCGTTCGCGATCATCCGTTCGCGTAACGTCGGATCGAGGCGGTCAATCACGTCGCTGCCCGCGTTTTCGCGCAGGAACAGCTCCATCGCTCCACAGGCCCCGCGCGCCGCCAGCGCCTCGTCGACCTTCGCCTGAAACGCCCGGCCGAGCTCCGCCGCGTCGGGCAGCACCTGCATGAACGGCGGCTCGTGCACGATGACATGGTGAGCGGCTTCTGGCGCGCGGATCGCAAGCGTCAACGCGATGATCGCGCCGCCGCTCGTGCCGAACACGACGGCTGGTGCCGCGCCGACATGCCCCAGCAGCGCCGCCGCATCGTCGGCTTGCTGATCGAGGGTACTTGGATCGGCCGGTCGACTCCGCGAGTTTCCGCGCCGATCGTAAGTGATGACGGTATGCTCCGACGCGACGAGATCGGCCGCCCGCTCGAAATGGCCGGCGTCGCCCGTTGCGCCTGAGATGAGCAATACCGCAGGCCCGTGGCCACGCACCTCGTAGTAGAGCTCCGCGCCGGCAACGGACGCAGTGCCGGTTCGTTTTTGCACCAGTCGACCCATATCGCCCTCCTTCGGAGGCCGATAGTAGGACGCTCGGCGGCGGAGCGGTATCTACCGAACGGTGTATTTTCCGGTCATTCCGTCAACAGGTTGTGTTCCATCGCGAAGAGCGCCGCGGCGGCACGCGTCGAGACGCCGATCTTCTCGTACACATGGACCGCGTGCGTGTGGACGGTGCCGGGCGAGATATGCAGCAGCTCGCCGATCTTCTTCTCAGAAGATCCGCGCGCCAGGTGGCGAAGGACCTCCACCTCGCGGTCGGACAGTCCGGCAGGCCAGCCGCCGACGCGCTTCTTGAGGCGATGGCCGGCGGCTTCGCACACCGCTCTGGCCGCCTGGCGATCGAGCGCGCCTCGCGCGGCCGCGTGCTGGAGTTCGCTGGCTGCAGCCAGCGGATCCATCGCGGAGCGGTGCGGTCGATGTTCAGTCATGGCGCGATAGACGTCGGCAGCGGCCAGGATCCTTGCGGGCAGCGACAGCACCGATGCAGGCGCGCCGCGATGATAGCCGGAGCCGTCGAGGCGTTCGTGGTGGAGGGATGCGATGCGTGCGGCTGACTCGAGCAGCGGAGACTGCGACAGGGTCCGTTCCGTGTAGTAGGGGTGCAGGCGGACCCGATTCCACTCGGATGGCGAAAGCGGACCGGGCTTGTTCCAGATACCGGTGGGCACGCTCAGGCGACCGATGTCGTGGAGGAGACCCGCCGTACGAATCCGCTCGACCTCGTCAGCCGCGAGCGCGAGCCCGGCAGCCGCACCGGCCGCGAGATCGGCGACGCCCGTCGAGTGTCCGAGCGTATACCTGCATTTCAGATCCGCGATTTCTCCGAAGAGCCGCGCGATGTCGCTGAGCCGCGACGCCGCCACGTGAACGTGCGGGAAGGGTTCTTCAGCGAGCGCGGCATCCCACACTGACGATGAGAAGAGCGGCGGGAGGAGGCGATCGGCATGCGTCAGCAGCGTCTCGGAGATCTGCGGATCGAACCATCCACCTGCGCCGCGTCGAATCATGGCGCGTGCGGCCGGCAATCCGCCGAGCCGAAAATGAATCTCCGCCTGGTGCGCGACTGCGAGGATCCGGGCCGACATGTCGAGTGCGTCGCCACGGACGCCGCGCGGCCCACCCTTGCCGTCCCACCTTTCGTACACGTCGCCGAGGCCCTTTTCGACCGCCGCCGGCAGCCCGAGCCGCTGCGCGCCAAGGATCATGACTTCACAGTCGGCGCGCTGCAGCTCCTCGCCAAGCCGTTTGCCGCGTACCGCCATCGACGCGACGGCGCGCACGCGCCCGAGCGCGCCGCGTCCAAGCGTGGCAGCCTGGCGAAGGCCTTCGAGCGGGTAGCCGAAGTCGACCGGCGCCATGGCGCCGCGCATGGCATTGTCGTCGCCGAAGATCTCCGAGGTTTCGTCTGCGTATCCGCTGCAGCCGATGAACCGAAGCAGTCCGACGTAATAGACGGCCGAGAGAGCCTCTCCTCTGATCCCGAGCTCCGAGGCAAGCCACTTGGCGAGGAGCGTGTTCCGCAGCCCCTTTTCGAGCGGGAAGTCGTTGCCGGCGTCGCACGCGAGTGAAAGGGCGGCGAGGATCTCATTCAACCGAACGCTCACGGCCGAAGTCACCACCCTCCTCCTCCTGGATATGGTGCTCGATGTTCTCCTTCAAGACCTTGAACTTGGCGCCCCACTGCTCATCGTCGGCGGCCACGGCCTCGAGCTCCTTGACGATGACGTCGGCGACGTGATGTTCCTGGTATCCCTCGAGCACGATGTCCTTGGTTTCG